>CAZETS010000026.1:0-67301 GCA_964515335.1 uncultured Spirochaetaceae bacterium | reverse complement strand
GAACCGGAGGGATGAGCCACCGGGGGTGACGATCGGGGTGATCGGGAAACGGCTCTCGGTTCGCACGATCCTCGAGACCCGATTGGTTCCCCGGAAGCGGGAGCTCTCGCCCTGGCTCGAGCGGTGCTACTGGGGACGGATCCCGACGAGGCGGCTACCGCTGATCCGGGTCCACCAGGCACGGTTCGCCTTCTAAGCGCGGAAAACCACCGTGAATCGACAACTTCGAGTGGTCTTGGGCCCAATCTTCGAGCCACATCTCAGATCACGTAGCTGTCGCCCGAGGCGCGCACCGTGAGATCGCTGATCGACACGCCCCACGGCTGGTCGATCGCGTAGACGATCTGCTCGGCAAGCAACTCGGGCGACAACGCGAAGTAGCGCATGCTGTCGGGGTCGGTGAGGTCCGGCGGGGGACTGTCGCCCAGCAGCTCGGCGAACGTCTCCATGAACGACGCCTCGCCCGCGCCGAGGATGCCGCCGACGGCCGCCGGGTTGACGACGCCCTCGCCGAGTCCGGTGGTCGGCACCCCGGTCGGCCGGATGGTCGTCACCTTGATGCGGCCCTGCGACTCCTGGCGGAGCGATTCGGAGAGCACGTTGACGGCCGCCTTGGTGGCGCCGTAGACAGCCGCTCCCGCCACGGGGTAGTTGCCGTAGATCGACGAGACGTTGACGATGTGTCCGCGCCCCTGCTCGATCATCTGGTCGTGCACCGCGATGATGCCGTGCAGGACGCCCTTCAGGTTGACGTCGATGCAACGGTCCCAGGCGTCGGCGGCCTCGGCGTGGTCGGCGTAGAAGGCCAGCGGCATCACGCCCGCGTTGTTCACCATGACGTCGATCGCCCCGAAGCGCTCCACCGCCCGGGCGGCGGCCGCCGCCATCTGCCCACGATCGGTGACGTCGGCGACCACCGGCTCGGCCGCGGCGATCGCATCGCAGGCGCTCTTCAACCCGGCTTCGTTGCGGTCGACCGCGACCACCTTCGCCCCCATCGCCCCGGTCTGCTCGGCGACGAGGCGCCCGAAGCCGCCGGCGGCGCCGGTGATGACGACGACCTTGCCTTGCACGTGATTCGCCATGCCACCCTCCTCGCGCGATCGGGGCGACCATACCGAAGCCCGGCAGCCGGAAAGCCGCAGCGGGCGGCTGCTTGACGCTCTCCGGAGTGAGTCCTAATTTTGAACCTACTCGATCCCCGCACCCCGATTCACGCCTCGATGCGCCGGCCCGAGTCGGCGCCGGCAAGGAGACCCCGGCATGCCGAGCACCGCCGAGTGGACGAGCACGAGCTGCATCCTCTGCAGCACGAACTGCGGCCTGCAGGTGAAGATCGAGGACGGCCACTTCACGAAGATCCGGGGCGACAAGAGCAATCCGCGCTCGCGCGGTTACACGTGCGAGAAGCCCGCGCAGCTCGACCGCTACCAGAACCACGACGACCGCCTCTCCTCCCCGCTGCGGCGACGCGCGGACGGCAGCTTCGAGGAGATCGACTGGGACACCGCGATCGAGGAGATCGCCGCGCGCCTCGGCGCGATCCGCGACACCCACGGCGGCGACAAGATCATGTACTACGGCGGCGGTGGTCAGGGCAATCACCTCGGCGGCGCCTACAGCTCGGCGACGCGGCGAGCGCTCGACATGCGGTACTCGTCGAACGCGCTCGCCCAGGAGAAGACCGGCGAGTTCTGGGTGGAGCGTCAGATGTTCGGCGGGCGGCCCGAGCCCGACTTCGAGCACGCCGAGGTGTCGGTCTTCATCGGCAAGAACACCTGGCACTCGCACGGCTTCGAGCGCGCCCGGGTGATCCTGCGCGAAATCAAGAAGGACCCGAACCGGTCGATGATCGTCCTCGACCCGCGCCGCACCGAGACGGCGGAGATGGCCGACTACTTCCTGCAGGTGCGACCGGGCACCGACGCCTTCGTGCTGGCCGCCATGCTGACCGTGCTGATCGACGAGGACCTGATCGACCGCGACTTCCTCGCCGAGCACGCCAACGACGCGAAGGCCCTGTTCGACGTGCTCGCCGAGGTGGACGTCGACGAATACAGCGCGCGCGCCGGCGTGGACGCCGATCTGGTGCGCGAGGCGGCGCGACGCATCGGCCGGGCGGGCAGCGTGGCCGTTCTCGAAGACCTGGGCATCGAGATGGCGCCGCACAGCACGCTGAACTCGTACCTCGAGAAGCTGCTCTACGCGCTGACCGGCAACTTCGGAAGGCCCGGCACGATGAACCTGGGCACGCACCTCGGCAAGCTCATCGGGAGCGGCAAGGACAACAAGCGCTCGCCCGTCGGCGGGCACCTGATCATCACGGGCCTGATCCCCTGCAACGCGATTCCCGACGAGATCCTCACCGACCATCCCGACCGCTTCCGCGCGATGATCATCGAGAGCGGCAATCCCGTGCACTCGCTGGCCGACAGCCCGCGCATGCGCGAGGCCCTCGACGCGCTCGACCTGGTGGTGTTGATCGACGTGGCGATGACCGAGACCGCCGGCCACGCCGACTACATCCTGCCGGGCTCGTCGCAGTACGAGAAGGTCGAGACCACTTTCTTCGGCGGCGGCTTCCCGAACCACGTCTTCCAGCTGCGCCAGCCGCTCTTCGAGCCGCTCGCCGGCACGCTGACCGAGCCCGAGATGCACAGCCGCCTGTGCCGCGCACTCGGCGCCTACACGGACGACGACCTCGCCGAGCTGGGCGAGGCTGCCGCCGAGAGCCGCGAAAAGTTCGCGCTGCTCTTCGCGCAGACGATGGGCTCGAGGCCCGAACTCGCGGGCATCATGCCGGTGGTCCTCTACGAAACGCTCGGCCGGTCGCTCGGCGAGGGCCGCGAGGGCGCGGCGCTGATCTGGGGCGCCTGCCAGCAGCTCGCCGCCTCGGACGCCGACTCGGTCCGGCGCGCCGGCTTCGAGGGCGACGGGCCGGCGCTCGGCGACGCGCTCTTCGACGCGATCCTCGAGCGCACCGAGGGCGTGGTCATCACGTCGGATCCGTACGAGATCTCGCTCGAGCGCATCCACACGGACGACAGCCGCATCCAGCTCTTGATCCCCGAGCTGATCGAGGAGCTCCAGGGGCTGCAGGACGAGGCGCCGCCGGCGACCGACGACGAGTACCCGTTCATCCTGGCCGCCGGCGAGCGGCGCGGCAACACCGCGAACACGATCTACCGCGATCCCGACTGGCGGCGCAAGGACAAGCAAGGCGCGCTGCGCATCAGCCCCGGCGACGCCGAACGCCTCGGCGTCGCCAGCGGCGGCCGCGTGCGGGTCACCACCAAGCGCGGCTCGCTCGAGACGGTCGTCGAGGTGACGGACACCCTGCGCGACGGCCACGTGACGATCCCCAACGGCCTCGGGCTCGCGTACCCCGACCAGCGCGGCGAGCGCATCGTGCACGGCCTGCCGCCCAACGAGCTGACGTCGAGCGAGGACCGCGACTGGCTGGCCGGCACGCCGTGGCACAAGCACGTTCGCGCTAGGCTCGAGACGGTGACCTGACCGAAAGGAGCACCCCATGCAGCTCGAGGACCTCGACCGCGCGCATCTCATCCACCCCATCACCGAGTTCCGCACCCACGAGAAGAAGGGGCCCAGTGTCGTCACCGGCGGCGAGGGCATCCGCATCCAGATCGCCGACGGACAGAAGCTGATCGACGGCTGCTCGGGCCTCTGGAACGTGAACGTCGGCCACGGGCGCACCGAGATCGGTGACGCCGTCGCCGAGCAGATGCGGGAGGTCGCCTACTACCCGGGGTTCTGGGAGTACTCGACCGAGCCGGCGATCCGCCTCGCCGAGCGCCTGTCGAAGCGCATGCCGGCAGGCTCGGAGCTCGAGCGCTTCGTCTTCACCACCGGCGGCTCGGACGCCAACGAGACCGCCTTTCGCCTGGCCCGCACCTTTCACGCGGTGCGCGGCGAGCCCGGACGGGTGAAGATCCTCTCGCGCGCACACGCCTACCACGGCATCACCCGCGCGGCGGGCAGCGCGACCCGGCTGCCCGCGTACCACATCTTCGCCGACCCCGACCCGCTGCACGTGCAGGTGCCCACCGCGTACTGCTTCCGCTGCGAGCTGGGACTGACGCGGCCCGAGTGCGGCATCAGCTGCGTGGACGCCATCGAGCAGGCGATCGAGCGCGAGGGCGCGGACACGATCGCGGCCATCATCGCCGAGCCGGTGATGGGCACCGGGGGCGTGATTCCGCCGCCGGACGACTACTTCCCGAAGCTGCGCGAGGTGTGCGACCGGCACGGCGTGCTGCTGATCCTCGACGAGGTGATCACCGGCTTCGGGCGCACCGGTCGCTGGTTCGGCATGGAGACCTACGACGTCACCCCCGACCTCGTGACCTTCGCCAAGGGCGTCACCAGCGGATACCTGCCGCTCGGCGGCGTCGGGGTCTCGAACGGTGTCTACGAGACCCTGCGTGACCGCTCGCCCCAGGGCCTGCCCTTCATGGGCGGCCTCACCTACAACAACCACGCCGCCTGCTGCGCGGCCGCCCACGCCAACCTCGACATCATCGAGCGCGAGGGCCTGGTGGAGAACAGCGCGGCCACGGGCGCCTACCTGCTCGAGCGGCTGCGCGAGACCTTCGGCGACGACCCGCGCGCGGGGGAGATCCGCGGTGTCGGCATGATGACCGCGATCGAGTGGGCGAAGCCGGGCACCACGGACCCGGTCGGCGACCGCCCGATGTCGTTTCCCGCGAAGATCTCGCACCTCGCCCAGGACCGGGGACTGATCGTCCGCGCGCTCTGGGAGTGCACGGCCGTCTCGCCGCCGCTCTGCACGACGCGTGGCGAGGTCGACGAGATCGTCGGGATCCTGGCCGAGTCGGTCGAGGCGGCCGGCAGCGCCTGAGCGGAGAGCCGCCGACCGCGTGCTACAAACGGCACGGGATGGAGGCGAGATGACCCACTTCGACGTCGTGATCGTCGGGGCCGGCCTGTCCGGCATCGGCGCCGCGGTGCACCTGCAGAAGCAGTGCCCCGGCAAGACCTGGGCGATCCTCGAGAGCCGTGAGGCGATCGGCGGCACCTGGGACCTCTACCGCTACCCGGGCATCCGCTCGGACAGCGACATGCACACCCTCGGCTACGACTTCAAGCCGTGGCGCGCCGAAAAGGCCATCGCCGACGGGCCGTCGATCCTCGACTACGTGAACGAGACCGCCGACGAGCACGACGTCCGCCGGCACATCCGCATGGGCCGGCGCCTCGACGCCGCGTCCTGGTCTTCCGAGGACGCGCGCTGGTCCCTCGACGTCACGAACACCGCCGACGACGGCGCACCCGAGCCCATCACCTGCAGCTTCCTCTTGATGTGCAGCGGCTACTACAGCTACGACCAGCCATACCGGCCCCACTTCGAGGGCGAGGAGCAGTTCGAAGGCCCGATGTTCCACCCGCAGCTCTGGCCCGAGGATCTCGACTACGCGGGCAAGCGGGTGGTGGTGATCGGCAGCGGCGCCACGGCGATGACCGTCGTGCCCGCCATGGCGCCCGACGTCGAGCACATCACCATGCTGCAGCGCTCGCCCACCTACGTGATCTCGCGGCCCGAGAAGGACGTGATCGCAAACTTCCTGCGCAGGATCCTGCCCGACTCCACCGCCTACGCGATCACCCGCGCCAAGAACGTCTTCTTCCAGCGCCGGGTCTACCAGAAGACCCGCACCGCGCCGGAGAAGGTGAAGAAGTACCTGCTCGACCAGGTGCGCAAGAACCTGCCCCCCGACTACGACGTCGAGAAGCACTTCACGCCCCGCTACAACCCCTGGGATCAGCGACTCTGCCTGATCCCCGACGGCGACCTCTACGACGCCATCAAGTCGGGCCAGGCCTCGGTCGTCACCGACCACATCGACCAGATCACCAAGCGCGGCATCCTGCTCCAGAGCGGCGAGGAGCTTCAGGCGGACATCATCATCGTAGCCACGGGTCTCAACCTGAAGGTCCTCGGCGGCGTCCGCTTCAGCGTCGACGGCCGTCCGGTCGACTTCCCCGCCACCTGGACCTACAAGGGAATGATGTACTCGGACGTCCCGAACCTGGTGCAGACCTTCGGCTACATCAATGCCTCGTGGACGCTGCGCGCCGACCTCACCGCCGAGTACACCTGCCGCCTGCTGAACCGCATGGACGAGCTCGGCATGCGCGCCTGCGTGCCGCGGCTGCGCGACGAGGACCGTGACATGCCCGGGCGGCCGTGGATCGACGACTTCCCGGCCGGCTACATGCAGCGGGTCATGCACCTCTTCCCGAAGCAGGGCAACCGCGAGCCGTGGCTCAACACCCAGAACTACGCCCGCGACAAGAAGATGATCCGCCACGCACCGCTCGAGGACGGAGCGCTGCGCTTCGAGAACCCGGCCGGCGAGCCGGCGCGATCCGCTCCGTGACCGACAGGCTCCGCTAGGCGTCGCCGGGCCTCGGCACGGCCTCGTTCAACGCCCTCGCCTCTTCCGAGGCGTTGAGCGCGGCGAACAGCCTCCCCTCCAGCCTCAGCCCCTCGTCGAGCGGCACGCGCAGCCCGTCCACCACCGCCCGCTTCGCGGCGAACAGCGCGGGGCCGGGATGCCGCGCCATGCGCTCGCACCAGTCGACCGCCGCGGCGACGAATCCTTCGCTCGGCAGCACGGCGTTCAGCAGGCCGATGCGCTGCGCCTCGGCGGCGTCGATCACCCGGCCGCTCAGGCAGAGCTCCGCGCCGACGGCCGGACCCACGAGGCGCGGCAGCCGCTGCGTGCCGCCGGCACCGGGAATGATGCCCACCGAAACCTCCGGCTGACCGAGATGCGCCCGCTCCGAGCCGATCCGCATCGTGCACGCCAGTGCGGTCTCGCAGCCCCCGCCCCACGCCTGACCGTCGATCGCGGCCACCGTCGGTTGGGGGATCGACTCGAGCAGCCCGAGCGCCTTCGTCCACGAGCCGAGGTCGCCGCCCACATCCTCGCCGCGCGCAATGCGCGCGAGGTCGTCGAGGTCGGCGTGCGCGATGAAGTAGCCGTCGACGCCGCCGGTGAGCATCACCACCGACACCTCGTCGGTCGCTTTCGCGAGGCGTTCGAGATGATCGACGAGCTCGCTCATGGAGCGGACGCTCATCCAGTTGCGAGGCGGTCGCTCGAAGGTCAACACGGCGATCCGGCCGTGTCGCGACTCCGTCCATGTAGGGTCCATGCCGGGACTGTAGGCGAGCGCGTTGCCCGAGCGCATGGGATACTCGTGCCGAGCCAGATCTCCCGAGGCCCGCAGTGCGAAACGATCCCCTCCCCATCGTGCGATCCGCAACCCGGCCGGTCGCCGCTCGGCCTGCACGAGCGACGCGAGCGTGGCTCGTGGTCGTGTCGTCGCTGCTGTGCGTCGTGACGCTCGCGGCCTGCGCGCCCGATCCCGAGCCGCCGCCCACCGCCGACCCAGCGACCCGCCGCCGCGTCGCCGAGGGCGACTTGATCGGCTTCTCGAGCGACGCCGGCGCCCACGTCTGGCGCGGCATCCCGTTCGCGGCGCCACCCGTCGGGCCGCTGCGCTGGCGCGCCCCCCAGCCGCCGGCGGCCTGGGAAGGCACACGGGAGGCGCTCGCCTACGCCGAGCCCTGCATCCAGCTCGCCGGTCCCATGGGCGGGTCCGAAGGCCAGGCGGAGACCGACATCCGCGGCAGCGAGGACTGCCTCTACCTGAACGTCCATGCGCCGCGCTTCGCGACCGACGCGGTGCCGAGCGGCGGCGAGCGCCGCCCGGTGCTCTTCTGGATCCACGGCGGCGGCAACTCGGTCGGCGACGCCCACCTCTACGACGCGAGCACGCTCGCGGTGCGCCAGGACGTCGTCGTAGTGACCGTCCACTACCGCCTCGGCGTGCTCGGCTGGTTCCACCACGAGGCGCTCCACGGACCGGGGTCGAGTTCGGACGACCGCTCGGGCAACTACGGAACGCTCGACACCATTCGCGCCCTCGAGTGGGTGCGCGACAACATCGCCGCGTTCGGCGGCGATCCGGGTCGGGTCACCCTCTTCGGCGAGTCGGCCGGCGGCCAGAACGTCTTCGCCCTACTCGTGTCGCCACGCGCCGCGGGCCTCTTCCACGCCGCAATCGCCCAGAGCGGCTCGACGCAGACCGTCTCGGGCCACGAGGCCCGCAACGCGGTCGACGAAGAGCCCCCCGGCCATCCCAACAGCTCGGCGGAGCTGCTCTACGGCCTGCTCGTCGCCGACGGGAGCGCGCGCGATCGCGCGGACGCGAAGCAACACCTGGCCGGCATGCGGCCGCTCGAGGTGGGCGCCTACCTGCGCGGCCGGTCGCCCGCCGAGCTGCTCGCCCGATTCACCGACGAGGGGTTCGGTGGCATGTACGACGCGCCCGCGCTGATCCGTGACGGGCGCGTCCTGCCCGCCGGCGCAATCGAGAAGCTCCTGGCAGCGGGTCGATTCAACGCCGTGCCGGCGATCTTCGGAACCAACCGCGACGAGACCAAGCTCTTCATGATGCCGAGCTCGCGCCACGTCGCACACATGGGCCCGATGCCGCTCTGGTTCAGGAACGAGCGGATGTACGACCTCTCCGCCGAGTACGGCGCGAAGCTCTGGAAGGCGAGCGGCGCCGACGAACCCGCCGAAGCCATTGCCCTCTCGGGGCGCAGCCCGGTCTGGGTGTACCGCTTCGATTGGGACGAGGAAGGACACTTTCTCTGGGCCGACCTCTCGCGCCTGCTCGGCGCAGCCCACGCCATCGAGCTGCCCTTCGTGTTCGGCACCCTGAATCTGGGGCAGGCCTCCGACTACGTGTTTCCCGACGAGTCACGCGAGGCTGCGCTCGAGTTGGCCCACCGCATGATGGACTACTGGTCCGCCCTCGCGCGCAGTGGCGATCCGAACGACGCCCCCGACTCGGCGCCCTGGCCCGCCTGGCGTGCCGGGGCGGGCAGGTTTCTCGTCCTCGACAGCGCGAAAGACCGCGGCATGTGGATCTCGAACGAGACGGTCACCGAGGCGCAGGTCGTCGCAGCGGTCTCGAGCGACGAGCGGTTCGAGTCGCCTCAGGAGCGCTGCGAAATCTACGGCGAAATGGCGGTGTACGCCCGAGCGATCACCCGCGACGAGTACGTCACCGTCGAGGACGGGCTCTGCAAGAACGTGCCGTTGCCCGAGTAGCTTCAGGCCCACCGCAGACAACTCCATTCGGCGCATGATGCTCACGACCTCTGCTCATTTGAATCATCTCCGAGAGCGTCCTATCCATGGGGACGAAAGAGCGTCCAACGGAGCCCGCCGATGGCATCCACTCCCCCCCGCGCCGCCGGATGGCCGAGCCAGCCGACCCGCCGCCTGCTCTTCCTGCTCGACGCCGCCTCCGCGCTCGACGAGAAGATTCTGAGCGAGTGGATCGAGTCGAACCGGCCCGAGTCGGTCGACGCGAACACAGTCGCCACGATCCGCATTCCGAGCTCACGGCGCCCGCGCGCCTGGCGGCCGGACGCCCTCGAGTCCGCCCTCTCCACCGACGACGATCCCCTGCTCGCGCCGCTGCGCGTGGTCTGGCTCGCGCCCGAGGGCGATGGGCGCCGGGAGGCGGGCTTCTCCGACTTGTTCAGCTTCGGTGACCCGCGCGATCCGAGCCGGCTGCGCGCCCGTTTCGTCCGGCGCTTCTCACCGGACCGGTACCAGGTCGTGGCGGGCGCGCCCGCGTCGGAGTCGGAGCTGCGCCAGCGCTGGCAGGAGGCGGTGGGCTCCGACGTCGCCGAGACCACCGGACTCGGCCGGTTCGTCACCCGCCAGGCGGCGCTGGCCCTCGACCGTGCCGAACGCAGCCTGCGCGGCGGCCGCTACAAGATCCCGCGCTTCCTCGAGGAGGAGATCCTCACGCGCCCGTCTTTTCTCGGCGGAATCGAGCGCCTCGCGCGCCAGCTCGACCGGCCGGCCAACCGCGTCGGCCGCGACGCCGAACGCTATTTGCGCGAGATCGCCGCCAACCAGAGCCCGCTCTGGATCGACGTGTTCGCCCGGCTCATGCGCTCGTCGTCGACGCGCGGGTACGACGAGCTCAGGATCGACCCGAGTGAGATGGATCGCGTGCGGGAGCTGACGCTGCGGCACCCGGTCGTCTTCCTGCCGACCCACAAGTCGAACCTCGACCACGCCGTCGTCTTCCGCGCGCTGCACGAAGCGGGGCTGCCCCCCAGCCACACGGCCGGGGGCGACAACATGAACTTCTTTCCGACGGGGCCGATCGCGCGCCGCGCCGGGATCTTCTTCATTCGCCGCAGCTTCAAGGACAACGAGACCTACAAGTTCGTCCTGCGCAGCTACATCGACTTCCTGATCGAGAAGCGCTTTCCGCTGCAGTGGTTCATCGAGGGCGGACGCTCTCGGTCGGGCAAGCTGCTGCCGCCGCGCTACGGGCTGCTCGCCTACGTGGTCGACTCGTATCTGCGCCGCAAGAGCGACGACGTCGTGCTGATCCCCGTCTCCGTCGCCTACGATCAGATCTCCGACGTCGGCGACTACGTGGCCGAGCAACGCGGGGCCGCGAAGCAGAGCGAAGGCGTCGGTTGGCTGTTCAAGTTCCTCCGGAACCTCGGCTTCAAGTACGGCAACATCGATCTGAGATTCGGAGAGCCGCTCTCGCTGCGCGACGCACTCGGCCCACCCGGCCGCGACGAGATGGACGACGAGCTGGCGGTGCCGAAGCTCGCCTTCGAGGTGTGCGCGCGGATCAACCGCGTCACGCCGGTCACGCCGATCTCGCTCGCCATGCTCGCGATGCTTGGCGCGGGCGACCGCGCCATGAGCCTGGCCGAGATCCAACGCGCGCTGGTCGACCTGGCCGGCTACGTGACGAGCCGCGGGCTGCCCACCACCGAGAAGCTGCGCTTCGACTCGCTGGACGTCGTGCGCGGCACCCTCGACCTGCTCGTGCAGAGCGGCGTCCTGATCCGCTTCGACGAGGGCCCGGAGCTGATCTACTCGGTTGCGCCCGACCAGCACCTCGCCGCCGCCTACTACCGCAACACCGTGATCCACTTCCTGACCACGGGCGCGATCGGCGAGCTCGCGCTTCTGCGGACAGCCGACGCGGCCGTCGGCGAGGGCGCGCGCACGTTCTGGGACGAGGCCATGCGGCTGCGCGATCTGCTGAAGTTCGAGTTCTTCTTCTCCGACAAGGAGCAGTTCGTCCAGGAGCTGCGCGACGAGCTGGCCCTGCACGCGCGCGACTGGGAGGAGCGCATCGACGATCCCGACGAAGCGCGCGAGCTGCTCGAATCGATCCGGCCCTTCCACGCGCACCGCACGCTGCGCGCCTTCTTCGAAGCGTACTCGGTCGTGGCCGACCGCCTGGCCGTGCTGGAGGAGGCCACCGTCACCGCCGAGGCCGACCTGGTACGGGATTGCCTGGCCTGGGGCAAGCAGTACCTGCGCCAGCGCAGGATCCGCAGCGCCGAGTCCGTCTCGAAGTCGTTGCTGCAGAACGGCGTCAAGCTCGCCGAGAACCTTCAGCTGCTCGAGGGCGATCCCGCGACGCTGGCCGAACGCCGGCTGCGCCACGCCCACGAGCTGCAGGACACGATCCGGCGCATCGACGCGATCGACGCGCTGGCATCCGCCCGCCGAGCGGGAGCGCTGAGCTAGCGCCCCCGCTCCCCATCGAGAGGAGCACCCCGCATGCCTTCGCGCAGAGAGCTGACCCAAGAGATCGACCGTTCACCGAACGGGCCGAAGACCGGCGCCTTCTTCGACGTCGACCGCACGCTGATCGCCGGATTCTCGGCGGCGGGCTTCATGAAGGACAAGTTCGCCAACGAGGGCTTTTCGCTCGGAAGCACCGCCAGGGCGCTCGGCAGCACCTTCCGGTTTGGCGCCAGACAGACCAGCTTCCCGAGCTTCATCGAAGAGACCTCCACGGACATGATCGGTCTCACCGAGCAAGAGCTGCTCGAGCAGGGCGAGCGCGTCTTCTCGAAGCACCTCGTGACCGACATCTACCCCGAGTCGCGCGCTCTCGTCGAGGCCCACCAGCAGCAGGGACACACGGTGGCGATCGTGTCGTCGGCGACGCACTTCCAGATCGACGCTCTGGCCCGGGAGCTCGGCATCGAGCACGTCCTCTGCACGGAGCTCGAGTTCGAGCAGGGCCGCTTCACCGGCCGGGTCCAGCGGCCCGCCTGCTGGCAGGAGGGCAAGGCCACGGCCGCCCGGGCGTTCGCCGAGCAGCACGACGTGGATCTCGCGCAGAGCTACTTCTACTCGGACAGCCACGACGACATCTCGCTGCTCGACATCGTCGGCAAGCCGCGCCTCGTCAATCCGGATTCCGAGCTCTCGCGCGTCGGCTCGCGCCGCGGCTGGCCGGTGTATCGGTTCGACAGCCGCGGTCGCCCCGGGCCGCGCGAGATCGCCGGGCTCGTGGGTTCGCTGGCGTCGCTCGGCCCCGCGGCGATGGTCGGCCTGCCGGCGGCGCTGGCGAGCGGCAGCCTGCGCCAGGGCGCCGACCTGATGCTGTCGACCTACGCCGAGCTCGCCACGAAGATCACCGGCGTCGAGCTCGACATCGACGGCCAGGAGCACCTCTGGTCGCACCGGCCGGCCGTCTTCATCTTCAACCACCAGAGCGGGCTCGACTCGCTCCTGATGGCCCGGCTGATCCGCCGCGACGTGGTGGGCGTCGCCAAGAAGGAGCTCGAGGCCACACCGATACTGGGCCCGCTCATGAAGGCCGCGGGCGTCGTGTTCGTCGACCGCGGCGACAGGGAGAAGGCCATCGAGGCGCTCGAGCCGGCCGTCGAGGCGATGCGCGCGGGCCTCTCGGTCGTGATCGCGCCCGAGGGCACGCGAAGCGCCACGCAGAAGCTCGGCAGGTTCAAGAAGGGCGCTTTCCACATGGCGATGGCGGCCGGCGTGCCGATCGTGCCGGTGGTGTTGAAGAACTCGCTCGACGCCCTGCCCCGAGACGGCGTGGTGATCCGCCCGGCGACGGTCGAAGTCGTCGTGCTGCCGCCGATTCCCACCGCCGACTGGACGCGCGAAGAGCTCGACGACCGGATCGACGAGATCCACCGGCTGTTCGAGGAGACCCTCGCGAGCCGGTAGCCACGCGCGGATAGCGAAGAGAAGAGAAGAGAAGAGAAGAGAGGCGAAGAGGAGAACCGAGAGAATGAGACTCGAAGGCAGGACCGCCGTGGTGACGGGGGCCGGTTCGGGGATCGGCAAGGCGATCGCGGAGCGCTTCGCCGAAGAAGGCGCACGCGTGGCTCTGCTCGACATTCGCAAGGACGCGGCGAAGGCCGCCATCGGCGGGATCGAGGGGACCGGGCACGTCGCCGTCGAAGTCGACGTGTCGAGCGCCTCGTCGGTAGCCGGCGCCTTCGCCGAAATCGATGCCGCCTTCGGCGGGCTCGATGTGCTGGTGAACAACGCGGGTGTCGCGCAGGTCGCCGACGACGGCTTCGACGCGGCGATGCGCGGCGAGCAGCAGATCCTCCACATGAGCGACGACGCTTTCCGCCGCATGCTGGCCATCAACGTCGAGGGCGTCTTCCTCTGCACCCGGGAGGCCGTCCGCATCCTGCAACGCGACGAGCGGGGCGGCGCGATCGTCAACCTTTCGAGCATGGCGGCGCTCAACGGGCAGGGAACGCCCCACTACGCGGCCTCGAAGGGGGCCGTGCTGAGCTTCACGCGAGCGTGCGCCCGCCAGTTCGGGCCGCTGGGCGTCCGCGTGAACGCGATCTGCCCCGGCGTCATCGACACGCCGATGACCGAGGCCGTTCCCGAAGCGGCGCTACGCGGCCTGCTGGCCGCGACGCCCCTCGGACGCATGGGCCAGCCCGAGGACATCGCGCAGGCGGCCCTCTACCTCGCCAGCGACGAGAGCGCGTTCGTGACCGGCCAGTGGCTCTCGCCCAACGGCGGGCTGGTGATGTGCTAGCCCGCTGAAGTGCAGTGACGCCTACGCGGACGGCGCCGGATCCTGGCCGCTGAGCGACACCGCCGCGCGCCGGCAGGCAAGAACCGTCAAGCCGGCCGAAAGCGCGGAACGGCGAGCTCCGCGCTCATGTCCTCCCACACCAGCTCGACCGGCATCCCGATCTCGATCGTCCCCGGCTCCACGCCGACCAGATTCGAGATGATCCGCAGCCCGCCGGAGTCCTCGAGCGCGATCACGGCGACCACGAACGGCAGCGTCTGCTCGGCGGCGATGGGTCGGTGCACGATCGTGTACGTGTAGACCTCGCCGCGCCCGGACACAGGCTGCCAAGCGGACTCCTCCGAGCGGCACTGCGGGCAGAGCGGACTCGGCGGCAGCCGTGTCCGCCCGCACGCCGTACAGCGCTGCACGACCAGCCGGTGCTCGGCTGCGGCCTCCCAGAAGGGAAGCGTGATCGAATCCGCCAGCGGCGGCGGCATGCCGTCGGGAAAGAACCGCTCGCTCATCTTCGCCCCAGCACCAGCGCACTCGAGGGCACGCAGGCGCCGCTCGTGACCAGGCAGACCTCGGCGCCCTCCACCGGGCTCGTCGACTCGCCGCGCAGCGCGCGCACGCCCTCGACCACGTGGTTGAGCCCGTGGATGTAGGCCTCCGAGAGACTCCCGCCGTGGGTGTTGGTGGGCAGGCTCCCGCCGTGCCACGAGAGCGCGCCGCTCTCGATGAACGCTCCGCCCTCCCCTCGCTCGCAGAACCCGTAGTCCTCGATCTGCATCAGCACGCAGCCGGTGAAGTGGTCGTAGATCTGCGCGACGTCGACGTCTCCCGGCCCGACCCCCGCCTTGCCCCAGAGCCGCTGCGCCATCTCCTCGGTGCCGCCGGTGGCGTAGATCTCGTCCGCGACGTTGGCGTTGGTGAACGGCCCGAACGCGTAGCCCTGCGGCGCGCCCTGCTCACTGGCGACGATCTCGACCGGCCGCTTGGCGAGGTCTCGCGCCCGCTCCCCGGTCGTGACCACCACCGCACAGGCGCCGTCGCTCTCGAGGCAGCAGTCGAAGAGCCGGTGCGGGTCGGCGATCATCGGGGAGGCCTGGTGGTCGGCGAGCGTCATCGGCTTGCCGCCCATCACGGCCCGGGGATTGCGGCTCGCGTGCTCGCGAAACGTCACCGCCAGCCGGCCGAGCTGCTCGCTGGTGGTGCCGTAGAGGTGCATGTGCCGCCGCGTCGGCAGCGCGTAGGCGGCCGCGGCCATGATCAGGCCGTAGGGCATCGCGAAGCCCATCGAGGCGAGCATCAGCGAATTCGCCTGCTGGACGGTCGGCGGCCGCGGATCCGCGGGCGCCGAGGCGTCGACGCCGCCGGTGCCGAAGCGGAAGAACTGCCCCTGGCAGAGCGACCGGTAGACGACCACCACCTCGGCCTGCCCGGTCTCCACCGCCATCGCGGCGTTGCCCACCGCCGCGCAGCCACCGCCACCCCCCGGCAGCCACACCATGTTGGCGTAGCGGAGCGCAGGCAGGCCGAGCTCGGCGGCGAGGAAGGTGGCCTCGTTGCGGTCTTCGGCGAACGAGGCGAGCCCGTCGACGTCGTCCATCTCGAGACCCGCGTCGGCGACGGCGCGCTGGATGGCCTGGCAGGCGAGCGCGTGCTCGCTGACGTCGCCGATCTTCCCCCAGCGCGCGTACTTCGTCTCGCCGACGCCTGCGATGTGCGCCTTGCGACTGCTCATGCGGCGGTGTCCCGTCTCGTCATGCGAGCGGCAACGAGACCACGACGGTGCCCGTCGCGTGGTCGCCCAGATCGTTGGCGGCGCGAACGGACAGCTCGACGACCCGCTCGTCGCCCTCTTCTTCCACGCCCTCGACGCGGCCGCTGAAGCGCAGCGGCTGCCCCGGAATCGCCGGACCCCCGAGCCGGATCCGGATCGCCCGCACCATGGTCTCCGGACCGCCCCAGTCGGTGACGTAGCGCGCCACGTAGCCGTTGGTGGTGAGGATGTTCATGAACATGTCCGGCGCGCCCTGGGCGCGCGCGAACTCGGGATCGTGGTGGGCGGGCATGAAGTCGCGCGACGCGATCGCGCCAGCCACGATCACCGTGGAGGTCACCGGCAGCTCGAAGGGCGGCAGCTCGTCGCCCACCGCGAAGGCCGGAGCCGTCACCCCGCTCCTCCCAGCTTCGAGAGGTCGATGGTGCTCGGGTCGAACTTGAGGATGCGGAAGAGCTGCTTGCCCACCAGCTCGTCGTCCTGATCGAAGTACCGGGTCACCCAGGTCACGAAGTAGCCCTGGCCAAGCCCCGTCTTCTTGCGGGTCGAGATCGACTCGACCTCGGTGGTCGTGCGCAGCCGATCGCCCGGGCGCAGGTAGCGGTAGAACTCGAGCTCGGAGTTGGTCGCGAGCGTGCCGGTGTAGCCCGCCTCGTCGAGCACGGGCACCGGGTTGTCCGAGGCGATCTCGTCGGGCGCGCCGCCCCGCTCGGCGATGCCCTCGATCCTCGGGCGAGGCATGGTCCACGCCTGCAGCATGGCGGGCGGCGCCACGACTCCGCCGAAGCGGCTCTTCGCCGCCGCGTCCTCGTCGAGGTAGACGGGATTGCGGTCGTCGAGGGCATCCACCCAGTGGCGGATCATCGGGACGTTCACCTGATCCGGCGCGACGGCCGGCGGGCCCATCGGCTGGCCGACGTAGCGCTCGAGCCGCTCGCGCAGCGCGTCGGACTCGCTCGCGCTCTTCGTCATCGATCCGTATGCCCAAGCCCGCGCAGGGCGAAACGCGCCAGCGAGCGCGCCGAGGCCTCGACCGGCGGCGGCGCCTCGAGCCGGCTGCGCGCCGCCATGGCGCCCACGATCAGCGTGCCGAGGCTGCCGCGATCTTCGGGATCGAGGGGGCGCGGCAGCTCGCCTCGCTGATAGCCGTCGTCGAGGATCCGGTCGACCTCGTCGTGGAAGTTCTTCAGCACCAGGGCGAACTCGGTGCCGCCAGGCCCCTCTTCCCGGGTGGCCTCGAAGAGCGGAATCGGAAACGCGATCGCCTGGAGGAACTCGCGGTTCTCGTCGACCCGGGAAAGGCAGATCTCGAAGAAGGCCGCGAGCTGCTCCTCGAGGCCCGTCGCCCGGGCGATGCGCCGGGCGAGCGCCTCGGCCAGGGCTTCGCGGCGGGCCGCGAAGCAGCCCTTCAGGATCTCGTCCTTCGAGGGGAAGTACTCGTAGACGGTGCTGCGGCTCAGCCCCGCGCGCCGGGCGATCTGGTCCACCGAAGACCGGTCGTAGCCGTTCTCGCTGATCACCTCGCTCGCGGCCTGCAGGATCTGGTCGCGGCGGTAGCTCTGCAGCAGCAGGGTGGGTGATTTCGACACGAAAGCGTCGCTCCGGAGATCTCACGAGACCGAGCGACGGACGGCGAACCGTTGCCCGATGCATCCGACACGCGTACGATAGATCGGACAGTCGTCCGATGCCACGAGAAACCCGGCCCCGGGGCTCCCCGAACGGCGCCAGCCGGTCAGCGAAGCGGCCTCGCGACGACACGAGACCCGAAGCGCGAGAGAGGTGCCCCCCATGACGACCCGCCCCTCCGACCGCCCGCCCCCCCGCGTCGTCATCATCGGCGCCGGCATGTCGGGACTGCTCACCGCCATCGAGCTGCGCAGGGCCGGCCTCGAAGAGTTGGTGATCTACGAGAAGGGTGACAGCGTCGGCGGCACCTGGCGCGAGAACACCTACCCGGGCATCTGCTGCGACGTGCCCTCGCACTTCTACAGCTACTCGTTCGAGCTGAACCCCGAGTGGAGCCACCGCTTCTCGCCCGGCGCCGAGATCCACGCCTACTTCGAGGACGTCGCCCGGCGCCACGACCTGCTCCCGAGCATCCGCTTCGGGGTCGAGGTGACGCGCTGTGCGTTCGAGGACGGCCGCTGGCAGCTCGACCTCGCCGACGGCTCGAGCGACGTGGCCGACTTCGTGATCGCCGCCACCGGCGTCCTCCACCACCCGGCCATGCCGGACATCGACGGACTCGACGACTTCGCGGGCCCGGCCTTCCACAGCGCGCGCTGGGACCACGACGTCGAGCTCGCCGGCAAGCGCGTGGGCGTGATCGGGACGGGCTCGTCGGCGGTGCAGATCGTGTCGGCCGTGGTCGACGAGGTCGACAGGCTCTCGCTCTTCCAGCGCACCCCGCAGTGGATCACGCCCATCGAGAACCCCGCCTACAGCGACGAAGAGCGGGGGCGTTTCCACGAAGACCCGTCGGAGATCCAGGCGATTCGGGACGAGTCGGCACGCGCGTTCGTCGACGGGTTCGCGAACCACGTCATCGACGCGGATTCGCCCATGCTGGCGTTGATCCACGAGAACTGCGTGGCCAACCTCGAGCAGAACGTCCACGACCCGGTGCTGCGCGAGAAGCTGCGGCCCGACTACCGGGCGACCTGCAAGCGGCTGGTGATGTCCGACGGCTTCTACGACGCCATCCAACGACCGAACGCCGAGCTCGTCACCGATGGCATCGAACGCATCGAGGCGGCGGGTGTGCGCACCCGCGACGGACGCCTGCACGAGCTGGACGTGCTGGTGCTGGCCACCGGCTTCCGCGTCGACCGCTTCGTGCGGCCGATGCACGTGACGGGACGCGATGGCGTTCGGCTGGACGACGTGTGGCAGGGCGGCCCCCGCGCCTACCTGTCGATCAGCGTGCCCGAGTTCCCCAACTTCTTCATGCTGCAGGGACCGAGCTCGCCCGTCGGCAACTTCTCGCTGATCGAGGTCGCCGAACTCGAGGTCGCCTACGTGCTGCAGCTGATCGAAGAGGTGCGGTCGGGACGCTGCCACGAGATCGGCGCGTCCCCGGCCGCCGCCGACCGCTTCGAGGCCGAGCGGCTCGAAGCGGCCAGGAAGACGATCTGGGCCAGCGGCTGCCACAGCTGGTACATCGGCGCCGACGGCGTCCCGATGGCGTGGCCCTTCACCTGGGACCGCTTCCGCGAAGAGATGAGCGCGCCGCGGCTTTCCGACTACGATATGCGATGACCGGCCCAAGGCGGCCACCACCAGGAGATCCCCCATGAAGGCAGCAGTGATGCGCGCGAACAGCGCCCCCCTCGAGCTGGAAGATGTCGCCATCGACGACCCCGGACCGGGCGAAGTCCTGCTCGAGACCGCCGCGTCCGGAATCTGTCACAGCGACCTGAGCGTGATCGAGGGTCGGCTGCCGATGCCGCCGCCCTGCATCCTCGGCCACGAGCCGGCCGGCGTCGTCGAGGCGGTCGGCGAAGGCGTGACCGACTTCGCGCCCGGCGACCACGTGATCGGCTGCATCACGTCCTGGTGCGGCGTCTGCAAGTTCTGCACGGGCGGACGGCCCTACCTCTGCCCCAGCCAGTACGTCGGCCGCCCGCCGGAGGCCAGCCCGCGGATCACCGACGGCGCCGGCAATCCGCTGCTGCAGTTCGCCAACCTTTCGTCGTTCGCCGAGAAGATGCTCTGCCCCGAGCGATCGCTCGTGAAGATCCGCGACGACATGCCGCTGGACCGCGCCGCCCTGATCGGCTGCGGCGTGACCACAGGCCTCGGCGCCGCGCTCAACACCGTGAACATTCCGGCCGGCGCGAGTGTGGTCATCATCGGCTGCGGGGGCGTCGGGCTCTCGGCGCTGCAGGGGGCGCGCATCACGGGTGCGGGTCAGATCATCGCGGTCGACGCGCAGTCGTGGAAGTTCGACCTGGCGCGCAAGCTCGGCGCCACCGACTGCGTGGACGCGAGCGACGGCGACCCGGTGCAGGCGGTCCACGAGCTGACCGGCGGCGGCGCCGACTTCGTGTTCGAGTGCATCGGCCTCGTGCCCACCGTGCAGCAGGCGGTCGCGATGACGGGCCGCGGCGGCACGACGGTGCTGGTGGGCGTGGTGTCGGTCACCGAGATGGTGCCGATCTCGGCCGCCGACCTGACCCTGCAGGAGAAGAAGATCACGGGCTCGTACATGGGCTCGAACCGCTTCCGCTTCGACATGCCCAAGTACATCGACTTCTACCTGAGCGGCCGCCTCCACCTCGACGAGATGATCTCGTCGCGGATCGAGATCGGCGACGTCAACTCCGCCCTCGACAAGATGCGCAAGGGCGAGGCCGCACGTCAGGTGATCGTCTTCGACTGAGAGCGCTGCGAGAGCCGGAGCGGGCAGAGAAGCGCGTGCATGGCCTGAAGGGCATCCGGGTCGTCGACGCCTCGACGGGCGTCGCGGGCCCCTACTGCAGCAAGCTCTTCGCCGACGCCGGCGCCGACGTGATCAAGCTCGAGCCGGCCGGCGGCGACCCGCTGCGCCGCTGGACGACCTCGAGCGCCGATCTCGGCGACGAGGACGGCGGGCTTTTCCTCTACCTGAACGCCTCGAAGCGCAGCGTCGTCGGGACGCTCGACGACCGGCCCACAGCCGAGATCGAGACGCTGCTCGCCGGCGCCGACCTGCTGATCGAGGACCGGCCGCCCGGCTCGCTCGATCGCAGCGCGCTCTGTGAACGCCACCCCGGACTCGTCCTGCTCAGCATCACGCCGTTCGGGCTGACCGGCCCGCTCTCGGAGCGCCCGGCCACCGACTTCATCCTCCAGGCCGAGGCCGGCTCGCTCGCCGGCCGCTCACGGCCGGGCCACGAGCCCTACCAGGCCGGCGGCGACGTCTCGGCGTGGGCGGGCGGCGCGTTCGCCGCGGTCGCGGCGCTGGCCGCGGTGCGCCACGCGCGGGAGACGGGAAACGGCGAGCACGTCGACCTGTCGCTGCACGCCGTCACGGCGATGGTCACGAACGCCTACCTCGACCTGATGTGGGGCCTGCTCGGGCGGCCGCCCTTCGCCGGCCTGCTGCCGGCCTTCGAGACGCCGTCCGTCGAGCCTACGCGCGACGGCTTCGTCGGCTTCACCACCTACTCGGCGCAGCAGATGTCCGACTTCCTGCTGCTGATCGAGCGGCCCGAGCTGCGCGAGACCGGCGAATTCGACCTGGTCGCCCAGCGGCTCGCACGGCTCGAGGAGTGGGAGCAGATCGTCCACGCCTGGACCCGCACCCACGACACCGACGAGGTCATCTCGCTGGCACAGATGCTTCGGATTCCCGTGGCGCCGGTCTGCAACGGACAGACGGTGCTCGAGCAAGAGCAGCTCCGCGCTCGCGGGGTGTTCGTCGAGGATCCGTCGAAGGGCTTCCTCCGGCCGCGACCGCCCTACCGGATCGACGGGCGGCCCCCCGAGCCGCCGCGCGCGGCGCCGACGCTCGGCGAGCACCAGGACCGCATCGAGCCGCGCCAGCGGCCGACGGCCGACGGGTCCAAGGCGCGGCAGCTCCCCCTCGCGGGCCTGCGCATCGTCGACAACACCACCTGGTGGGCCGGACCGATCGCCACGCAGATGCTCGCGATGCTCGGCGCCGACGTCATCCACGTCGAGTCGATCCAGCGCATCGATGGTGCGCGCGCGGTCGGGGGCACGCTGCCGGTCCCGCCCGACAACTGGTGGGAGTACAGCTTCATCTACCTCTCCGCCAACTCGAACAAGCGCGGCCTGACGATCGACCTTTCCAATTCGCAGGGCATGGCGATCTTCGAATCGCTCGTGTCCGACGCCGACGTGCTGATCGAGAACTTCAGCCCGCGCGTGATGGACGGCTTCGGGGTCGACTGGGAGAAGGTCCGGGCCCTGAACCCGCGCTGCCACTACGTCCGCATGCCGGCCTTCGGGCTCGACGGCCCCTGGCGCGAGCATGTCGGCTTCGCGGCGACGATGGAGCAGATGGCGGGGCTGTCCTGGCTGACCGGTCACGTCGACGACCAGCCCCGCATCCAGCGCGGCCCCTGCGATCCGATCTCGGGCATGCACGCCGCCTTCGCGGTGCTCGTGGCCCTTTTCGAGCGCGACCACGACGGGCGCGGCCACTTCGTCGAGTGCGCGATGCTCGAGGCGGCGCTCAACATCACCGCCGAGCAGGTGATCGAGTACACCCAGCACGGCCAGCTGATGCAGCGGCGGGGCAACCGCTCTGCCGGCGCCGCACCACAGGGCATCTACGCCTGTCGCGGCCACGACGCCGCCACGGATCCGCGCTGGCTCGCGCTCTCGGTCGCCACCGAGGCGCAGTGGGGGGCGCTCGTCGACTGGCTCGGTCGACCGGAGTGGGCCGCTCGCATCGATGCGTCACTCGAGGCGCGCCACCGCAACCAGGACGCGATCGACGAGCAGCTGAAGGAGGCGTTCGCGAGCCGCGCCCTCGACGAGTGCCTGGACGAGCTGATCGCGGCCGGTGTGCCGGTCGCCTCCCTGGCCGACCCGCGCGCCCTCGCCGGCCACCCACAGCTCGCCGCGCGCGACTTCCACGAGGAGGTCGAGCACCCGGTGGTGGGCGTCCAGGCGACGATGGGCGCTCCCTTCCGCTTCGCGAGCGTCGACCGCTGGCTCGAGCGCGCGGCGCCGGTGCTCGGCCAGCACAACCGCGAGATCCTGCACGAGCTCGGCCTCGACGATTCGCAGATCGAGGCGCTCGCCGCCGAGAAGGTGATCGGCGACTGGCCCGAGGGCGCCTGAGCGGGCCGATTCGCGGGCCGATTCGCAGCCCGTCTCGAATCGGAACCGGCAAACCGCGGGTGTGGTATCCATCGCTGCCGATGACCCACTCCCGAGACGTCCACCGAGCCGGGTTCGCGGCGTGAGCGATCGGTCGAGCACGAGCGGCGGTCTGATGCGTTCCGACGCGATCGATCGCATCGTCAGCACCTACCTGAAGCAGCCCGTCAAGCTGTCCTGGAAGGGCTCGATCGCCGACCCGCTGCGCGGCCGGCTCGAAGAGGTGACGCTCACTCTGGCCGGCGTGGCCACGGCGTGGATCGCACTGGACGAGATCGTGCTCGGCGCCGCGCACGTCGAGATCACCCCCGGCCTTCCGGCGCGGATCTCCGTGCAGCGCCCGCATGTCCAGCTCGCGCTCGGTCAGGCCCGGGTGGACGACTGGGTGGAGCGATTCCGCCTGCCCTTCGACCTCCGGCTCGGGCCGAACGGACTCGCCGTCAAGCCCCGCATGATCGACGTCTCGATGCTCGAGTTCGAGACGCGTCTGGCCGTGAAGCGCGGCTGGTTCGTCCTGCAGCCGATGCGCACCGGGCTGATCGGCGTGCCCGACTGGTTCGGCGCGGTGCTCCGGACCTACCTTCCGTTGCCCCCCGTGTCGGACAGCGCGCGCATCGTCTCGATCCGGCACGCGCCGCGCCACCTGTGGATCGACCTCGAGGCCGACGACCTCGAGGAGGAGCTGACGCCCGGGCTCGCGGACCGGCTGCGAGAGCGGCTGCTTCCGTTCTCGCGAGCGGGGAAGACCGAGTAGGTCGCGCGCCGGGAGGCGCCCCACCCGGTCGGGTATCCTCATCCGTCACCGCGCCGATCCGAGGAGATCAGCCGTGCCCGACGTCCCGATCCCCGACTTCTTCGACCCGGCGGTCTTCGAGCAGGGCATCCCCCACGAGGCGCTGCGCTGGGTGCAGCAGCATCGCCCGGTCTACTGGCAGGAGGCGGTGCCCCGCCCCGCGCCCATCGGGCTGCCCACGCAGGTCGAGCAGCGCGGGTTCTGGCTGGTGACCGGCTACCAGGACCTGCAGGCGATCTCTCGCGACCAGGCCACGTACTCCTCCGAGCGCGGCACGACGATCGTGCGCGACATGGAGCCGGAGGTGATCGACCGGCTGCGTCTCTGGATGATCAACCAGGACCACCCGCGCCACACGCGGCTGCGCAAGCTGATCAATGCGGGCTTCACGCCGCGGATGATCCAGCGTATGGAGATGCACATCCGCGACCTGACACGGAGCGTGGTCGACGGCGTCGCCCGCAAGGGACAGTGCGACTTCGTGGCCGAGGTCGCCGCCGAGCTGCCGCTGCTGGTGATCGCCGAGCTCGTGGGCGCCCCCACGGAGGACCGCGGCAAGCTCTTCGAATGGAGCAACCGGCTGATCGGCTTCGAGGACCCGGAGCTCGGCGAAGCCGATCGCCGCGGCGACACGATGCTCGAGATGTTCGAGTACGCGGGCGCGCTCGCGAAGCGGCGCCGGGACGACCCGCGCGAGGACCTGACTTCGCTGCTGATCCACGCCGAGGTCGACGGCGAACGGCTGGACGAGCTGTCGTTCGACATGTTCTTCGTGCTGCTGATCATGGCGGGCAACGAGACCACGAGAAACGCAATCTCGGGCGGCATGGTCGCCCTGTCGGAGCACCCCGATCAGCAGCGGCGCCTCGCGAACGATCCCAGCCTGCTGCCGCGCGCCGTCGACGAGATCCTGCGCTACGTGAGCCCGGTGATCTACATGCGCCGGACGGCCACCCGCGACATCGAGCTGCACGGCGCGAAGATCGCCGAGAACGACAAGGTCGTGGTCTGCTACCCGGCCGCAAACCGAGATCCGCGCATCTTCGACGCCCCGGACGACTTCGACGTCGCGCGCGATCCCAATCCCCACGTCGCCTTCGGCTACGGCCCGCACTACTGCCTGGGCGCCAACCTCGCGCGCATGGAGATCCAGTGCATGTTCGACGAGCTGCTGCGCCGCGTACCCGACATCGAGGTGTCGGGCCCCGTGCGCCGGCTGCGCTCGACGGTGGTGAACAGCGTCAAGTCGCTGCCGGTGCGCTTCACGCCGGAAGCGGGAAGCGGCTCGTCTCGCAACACGTCTCGTAACACCGCTCGTAACACCTCTCCCAACACCTAGGAGGCCTCGATGTCGCACGTCGTGATCGTCGGCGCCGGTCCGGCGGGCGCTAGCCTGGCCCACCTCCTCGCCCACCGCGGCGTCGAGGTCACGCTGCTCGAGCGGCAACGCGACTTCGCGCGCGAGTTTCGCGGCGAGGTCCTGACGCCGAGCGGCATCGACGCTCTCGGGCAGATCGGCGTCGCGGACGGAATCGAGTCGCTGCCCGCGCAAGAGCTCGACGACATCGCGGTGTACATGAGCCGGCGGCTCGTCTTCCACGAAGAGATCGACTTCGCGGCGCTCGGATCCAGCCCGCCGCGGGCAGTCTCCCAGCCCGCCCTGCTCGAGATGCTCGTCGCCGAGTCCGCCAAGAGCCCGCACTTCCGGTTCGAGCGCGGCGTCGCCGCCAAGGAGCTGCTCCTCGATCAGGATCGCGTCGTCGGCGTGCGCGCGCAGACCGAAGACGGCCCGCGCGACCTTCGCGCCGACCTCGTGATCGGCGCGGACGGCCGCGGCTCGTCGGTGCGCCGGCACGCGGATCTACCGGTCCACGACCTCGGCCAGCCGATGGATGTCGTCTGGTGCAAGGTGCCCTGCCCCGACGACTGGACGGGCGCGCGGGCCTACGCGGGCCGTGGACACCTGCTGATCGGCTATCGCACCTGGGACGGCACGCTGCAAATGGGCTGGGTGATCCTCAAGGGCAGCTTCGGCGAGCTGCGCGCTCGGGGCGTCACGCAATGGGTCGAGGAGATGGCCCACCACGTGACGGACGACTTCGCCGGCCACCTGCGCGCACACGCCGACGCGGTGAGTCATCCGTTTCTGCTCAGCACGGCGGCCGACTGCCTCGAGCGATGGAGCGCACCCGGCCTGCTGGCGATCGGCGACGCGGCCCACACCATGTCGCCGGTGGGCGGCCAGGGCATCAACATCGCACTGCGCGACGCCATCGTCGCGGCGAACCATCTGGTGCCCGTGCTCACGAGCCCGCGGCTCGACGACGCCCGACTCGAAGCCGCCCTGCGTTCGATCCAGCAGGAGCGCATGGCCGAGGTGGCCCCGATCCAGCGCAGGCAGGCGCAGCCGCCCAAGGTCATGATGAGCCACGCCTGGTGGGGCGAGCCGCTTCGCCGGGGCATCGCCGCGCTGCTGCGGCGCGACTTCGTGCGAGCGCTCGCCGCGCGAGAGGCCCAGGCGTTCCTCTTCGGCGTGACCGACGCCAAGCTCGAGGTCTGAGCCCGGGACCCCGGGCTAGGACCGGAGGCCGGCGAACGCGAGCGCGTGAAGCGCTCGGGCGAGCTGCTCGCGGCTGCGGTCGCCGCGTCTCGAGCGCAGCACGATCGTGTTGTTCAGCCCCTGGCAGAACGCGACGATCACGGCCGCGTCCTCGCGCGGGCGTGCCGTACCGAGCGCGCGGCGAACCATCTCGATCGTGCGCCGCTCGGCCTCGCGGTAGGCCTGCCGCAGCGGCGAGTGCTCGGACATCCGCGCGATCGCCGCGCGGTACAGCAGCGTGTGCGTCGAGAAATAGGCGATGAGTCGATCGACCACCGCGGCCGTCCACGCGCGCCGCCTCCGGGGGGGCGTGGAGCCGAGCCCCTCCTCGCCATCGCCGAAGAGCGTTTCGGTCAGGCAGACGAGATCGTCGAGCGCTTCGCCGAAGGCCGCCGTGACGGCGTCGTCCTTCGTGCCGAAGTGCGCCCAGAACGTGCCGGGGCGGCAGCCGGCGTCGCCGGCGACCTGCTCGGCCGTGAAGGCGCCGTGAGCCGCGAGCCGCGCCCGCACCGCGGCGACGAGCGCCGCCCGGGTGCGCCGGCTCCTGGCGGTCTTGGCCTCGCTGAGCATCCACGCCAGGATAGTTTTCGTAGTCTGACTTTACAAACTTTTTTCTCGAAGTTAGACTTCGAAAACCATGACGACCCTCTCCGACGTGATCGAGCTCGCGAACACCCACGCCGCGGAGACCGAGCGCCTCCGCCGGCTGCATCCGGAGGTTCGGGATGCCCTGATCGGCTCGGGCCTGCTGCGAAAGCTGATCCCGAAGGTCTACGGGGGTGAAGAGGCCCCGATCGGCGAGGTGCTCGACGCCATCGAGGCCGTCAGCAAGGCGGACGGATCGGCCGGCTGGTGCGTGATGATCGCCAGCACGACGTGCCTCACCGCCTACAGCCTGCCCGGCGAGTGGGGTCAGAAGATCTACGGCGACCCGGCGGTCTGCACCGGCGGCTTCGGGATGCCCGCCGGCAAGGCGCGCGTGGTGGACGGCGGCCTCGAGGTGACCGGTCGCTGGGCCTGGGGGTCGGGCACCGACCACTGCACCTGGATCGGCGGCGGCGTGCACGTGGTCGACGACGCGGGTGAGCGCAGCTCGACCCGGGACGGCGCCACGACGCCCTTCGTGTTCTTCGACCTCGCCGACGTCGAGCTCCTCGACACCTGGCACGTGGCCGGACTGAAGGGCACGGCCTCCACCGACTACTCGGTCGAGAAGGCCTTCGTGCCGGAAGGTCGCTGGGTGCAACTCGTCGGCGGCAAGCCCGTCGTCGACGGGGTGGCGTCCCGCTTCCCCTTCTTCGGCGCGCTCGCCGCCGGCGTCGCCTCGGTGACGATCGGCCTGGCGGAGCGGGCCGTGGAGGAGCTGGTCCTGCTGGGTGCCAAGCGCTCGGCCGGTTCTTCGAAGACGCTCGCCGAGCGTGCCCCGATCCAGGCGGACCTCGCCCTGGCAATCGCCAACATCGGCCAGGCTCGCACGTACATGCGCGCCATGCTCGACGAGGTGTGGGAGATGGCGGCCAGCAGCAGCGCGGTGGACGACGCCCGCCGCGCCTCGCTCCGGCTGGCCGTGACCGCCGCGGCGAAGCGCGCCGTCGAGGCGGTGGATCTCTGCTACCACGCGGCCGGCGGCCCCGCGGTATACGAGACCAGCGTGCTCCAGCGCGTCTTCCGCGACGCCCACGTGGCCACCGCCCACGGAATGATCGCACCGCGCACCCTCGAGCCGCTCGGGCGCCTCGAGTTCGGCCTGCCGACCTCGGCGCTGCAGTTCTAGCTCCGCGCGGCCCTGCGATACGCTTCTCCCCCTCCTCCGGCGACCGCCGGACCTCGGCGCTCCCCGCTTCCGGGCGCCAGGAAGCACACCCGCCGCTCGAACGGAGACCAGCCAACGATGGGAAAGAACGAGCTCGACGATGCGTCGTACCGCGCCCTGCGAATCGAGTACCTCGACACGGTGCTGCGCGTCACGATCGACCACCCCGAGAGCCCCCTCAACGCCGTCGACGATCTGCTGCACGGTGAGTTCACGCGGCTCTTCGCCGAGCTGAAGCGGGAGGACCGCGCCCGCGCCATCCTGCTCACGGGCTCGGGGCGCGCCTTCAGCGCCGGCGGCGACTTCAACTGGTTTCCCACCCTCGACGACGTCGAGAAGCTCGAGCACCTGCGGCGCGACGCCAAGCAGCTGATCTGGGACCTGCTCGACGTGCCGGCGCCGATCGTGGCGGCCGTCAACGGACCGGCAATCGGCCTGGGCGCGTCGATCGCGTTGCTCTGCGACACGGTCTTCATGGCCGAAACCGCAACCGTCGCCGACCCGCACGTGCTCGTCGGCATCGTTGCGGGCGACGGCGGGACGGCGATCTGGCCGCTGGCGGTGGGACCCGCCCGGGCCAAGGAGTACCTGATGACCGGCGACCCGGTGCCGGCCGCGGAGGCCGAGCGGATCGGCCTGGTGAACCACGTCGTGCCGCCGGACGAACTGGACGAGCGGGCGCTGGCCTTCGCGAAGCGCCTCGCCGCGGGCGCCCCGCTCGCCGTGCAGTACACCAAGCAGGCGGTCAACAAGGTCGTCAAGGATGCGCTCAACATCGCCTTCGACGCCTCGACGGCCCTCGAGATCGTGACCTTCCAGAGCGACGATCACGACGAGGCGCTGGCGGCCATTCGCGAGAAGAGGAAGCCCGTCTTCCAGGGACGCTAGCCGCCCGCGCCCTTCGCCCCCCCCGCGCCGCGCCCCCCCAGACCACGAACCGCCCCCAACCACGAGAGGAACGATCAGCATGGCCGATCTCGGTCTCTACGAAGCCATGAGCACGCTGCGCGCCGTCCGCCGCCTCAAGCCCGACCCGATTCCGCGCGACGTCCTGCACCGCGTCCTCGAGGCGGCAACCTGGGCGCCGACCGGGGGCAACACGCAGCCTTGGCGGGTGATCGTCGTCGAGGACGCCGTGAAGAAGGAGGCGCTCGGCAGGCTGTATCGCGAGTCCTGGTACGCCTACTCGGAGCAGCACATGAAACTCCTCGAGAACGCGCCCGAGGCCCTGCGCGCCACCACCGAGAAGATGCTCGGCGCCGGCAACTACCTCGCCGAGCACTTCGGGAGCACGCCCGCGGTGCTGGTGTTCTGCTTCAATCCGGGCAACATGGCGATCACCGACATCAAGCAGCGGCGCGTCTCGGTGGTCGGCGGTGCATCGATCTACACCGCGGTGCAGAACGCCCTGCTCGCCTGCCGGGCCGAGGGCCTCGGCTGCGTGCTGACGACGCTGCTCTGCCAGCACGAGGACGAGGTGCGGGGACTCCTCGAGATCCCCGACGACTGGGGGACCGCTGCCGCCGTTCCGATCGGATACCCGGTGCTGCGCGGCCACGGCCCGATCTCGCGGCGCCCGGTCGGGAAGCTGGCCTTTCACGACGCCTGGGGACAGGCGCTGGACACCAGCGGCGAGTAGCGACGAGCCGCCGTCGCACGCCGCGCGAGGAGCCATCCGTGTACTTCACCGAAGAGCCCGAGCACATCGGCCTCCTGCGCGAGCAGCTGGCGCGCTTCGTGGCCGCGGAGATGCCGAAGGACAAAGTGCGCGAGTGGGACCGCGACCACACGTTTCCCCGTGACGTGTTCCGCAAGCTCGCAGACCTGGGCGTCTGTGGCCTGACGATCGACGAGGCGTACGGCGGTCAGGGCCGCGACCTCGTCGCCGCCGTCGCCGTCATCGAGGAGCTGTGTCGCGGTGGCGCCTGCCTGGCGGGCCCCTTCATACACGCCGCGTTCTACGGCGGCATCAACATCTCCGAGAACGGCAGCGAGGAGCAGAAGCGGAGCCTGCTGCCCCGGCTGGCACGCGGGGAGATGCTCTTCGCATACGGCCTGTCCGAGCCCGACGTGGGCGGCGACCTCGCCAGCGTCACCACGACCGCCGAGCGCAGCCCGGACGGGCGGTCGCTGCGCATCAACGGCTTCAAGCGCTGGTGCACGGGCGCCGATTGGGCGGACGCCGTCTACTGCCTCGTCCGCAGCGGCCCGGCGGAGGCCCGGTACAAGAACCTCTCTTTCGTTTTGATCGACCCGAAGCGCCCGGGCGTCAGCGTGCACCCGATCGAGCACGCGAACCTCCGCTACACGCTCTCCTGCGACGTGATCTTCGAGGACGTCGAGGTGCCGATCGAGAACACCGTCGGCGGCGAGGCCGGCTGGAATCGCGGCTGGCGGATGCTGGCCGGCCGGGCGCTCGACGTCGAAAAGATCGAGATCACCGCGGTGACGTTCGGCATCGCCCAGGCAGCCGTCGAGGAGGCGTGGGAGTACGCCGGCCAGAGGCGTCAGTTCGGCAAGCCGATCGGCGCCCACCAGGCCGTTCGCCACGACCTCGCCGAGGCGCGCACCAAGCTCGAGGCCTGCCGGCTGATGCTCTACCGCGCCGCCTGGCTGGCGCAGCACGACAAGCCCTGCTCGGTGGAGACCTCGATGGCGAAGCTCTTCGTGGCCGACACCGCGGTCGAGATCGCCCTGGTCTGCCAGCAGGTGCTCGGCGCCTACGGGCTCGCCGAGGGCCACGACATGGAGCGCCACGTCCGCGACCTGCTCGGCATGCCGATCGTCGGCGGCTCGTCGAAGATGCAGAAGAACAACATCGCGAACCGGCTCGGCCTGGCGAGCGAGGGGGCGCGCTGAGCCCGGGCCGGGCCGGCGCGGGAACCCCCGGCCCGAGCGCCGCGCGGCGCGCCGCCCGGGCCCAGCCTCGAGCTCCAGCCCCACGACCCTGGCCGCGACCCTGGCTCGAACTCTGGGCCTCGCCTTGACTTGACTTGACTTCAACTCAAGTATTGAGCAAGCTGGGTTCGAGAGAGGCCAGAAATGCCCCGAATCTCACGCGGCGCCGAGACGCGCGCCCGGCTCATCGGCGCCACTGCCGACGCCCTCATCGAGGGCGACGGCGACTTCGAGATGAGCCAGCTCGCGCGCCGGGCCGGCGTCTCGGACGGCCTGCCCTACCACTATTTCGGCTCGAAGGCCGGCGCCCTCTCGGCGGTGATCGACGACTTCTACGACCGCTACTACGGGGTCGTGAACCGGACGCTCGATCGCGACGCGCCCTGGGCCGAGCGCGAGCTCGAGCGGCTGCGCGGATGGATCGGCTTCCTCTACGGCGAGCCGCTCGCCCCGATCGTGCTCGGCAGGATGGGCCGCACGGTGCAGGTCGCCGGGCTCGAGACGTCGCGACAGGACCAGCTGATCGGACTGGCGCGGCGCAACATCGAAGCGGGCCAGCAGACCGGCGAGATCTCCGACTCGATCGACGCAGGCATCGCGGCGGCGGCCATCATCGGCGCCATCCGCCAGGCCGCGAGTCAGGCGTTCGCGGAGGCGAAGCGGCCCGACCCGGGCGTGGTCACCGAGCAGCTCTGGGCGCTGATCTCCGGCGCGCTCGGGCTGTGCACGCCCGATCCGATCGACGCCGCGCGCGGCTGACCAAAGCGACGGTCCCCCGCGAACCGGCGCGCCCCCGACATCATCGAACCGCTGCCCGCGGGCAGCCATCAGGAGATAGACATGGCAGAAGAGGAAGTCCTCTACGGCAAGTCCGGTGCGATCGCGACGATCACACTGAACCGGCCCGAAAAGGCGAATACGCTGCGGATGGAGGTCATCCAGGGAATCGACGAGGCCCTCGAAGACGCCAATCGGGATCCGGCGGTGAAGGTCGTCGTCCTCGAGGGCGCCGGGGACAACTTCTGCGGCGGCTTCGACTTCTCCGGCAGCCTCGACCACTACGAGTCGATCCGCGAAGAGTCCTACGACCCGGGCATGGACGTGCACTGGGTCAGCAACCGCTACACCAGCTACATCACCACCTTCATGGGCCTGTGGCGCGGCCTCAAGCCGACGATCGCCAAGGTCCACGGCTACTGCGTGGGCGGCGGCTCCGAGCTGGCCCTCTGCGCCGACCTGGTCGTGGCCTCGGACGACGCCCGCATCGGCACCCCCTACTCGCGCGTATGGGGCTGCCATCTCACGGGGATGTGGGTGCATCGCCTCGGGCTGGCCAAGGCCAAGTACTACGCGCTCACCGGCGAGTGGATCAGCGGCAAGGAGGCCGCCGCCATCGAGCTGATCAACTTCTCCCACCCCCTCGAAGAGCTCGATGAGCGCGTGCAGTCGCTGGCCGAGAAACTGACGACGATTCCGCTCACCCAGCTGATCTCGATGAAGCTGATCGTCAACCAGGCCTACGACAACATGGGCCTGCAGAGCACCCAGACCCTCGGTCCGATCCTCGACGGCATCATGCGCAACACGCCCGAGGGCCGCGAGTTCGTGCAGGTCGCGGCGGCGGAAGGCGTGCGGGGCGCCATCACCCGGCGCGACGGCCCGTTCGGCGACTACAGCCAGGGCAGACCCGACGAGCAGCCGCGAAAACGGAGCGAGCTGCGCTGATCGCGGCCCGAAGCCGCAGACCATCCGCCCGGCGCGGCGGCCGCCGCCGTCGCGCCGGGCCTCCCCGAACCCGCGTGCGAGCGGGTACCATTGCCCCGGCGACGCCCACCCCGGCCCGGTCGAGCCGCGAAACAGGGGCGTCGAAGGGGAGCACATGATCAAGGGCTACGCGGGTCGCGTTCTCGAGGTCGATCTCACCAGCCGGTCGTTCGAGTTCGGTGACCTCGACGAGGAGACCGCCCGTCTCTACATCGGCGGCAAGGGGTACGGCACGCGGTTGCTCTACGACCGCACGGCGGCCGGCATCGATCCACTCGGACCGGACAACGTCCTGATCTTCGCCACCGGGCCGCTCAACGGATCCGTGGCCCCCCAATCGAACCGCTTCGCGGTCGTCTGCAAGAGCCCGCTCACCGGCGGCATCGGCAACGCCACCTGCGGCGGCTCGTTCGCGCTCGGCATGAAGAAGGCCGGCATCGACGTGCTCGTCGTGACCGGCCAGGCCCCCCACCCGACCCGCCTCGTCGTGGACGGCGACGCCGACGACGTCCAGTTCGTCGACGCGCGCGACCTCTGGGGCCAGGGCACCTACGACACGCAGAAGTCGCTCGGCCGCAAGCACCAGCACGCCGTGATCGGGCCGGCCGGCGAGAACAGGGTGCTCTACGCGGGCATCGTCTCCAACGAGCGGATCGCCGGCCGCACCGGCACCGGGGCCGTGATGGGCTCGAAGCAGCTCAAGGCGATCAGCGTCACGGGCAAGCGCAAGCTCGACATGGAGGATCCGGAGAAATTCAAGGCCTACACGAAGGAGGTCCGCGAGCTCTTCGCCGGCCACCCGGTGCTCGGCGAGAGCATGAAGCGCTTCGGCACCGGCGCCATCGTCAACACCACCAACGGCCGCAACATCCTGCCGACACGGAACTTCAAGTACGGGCACTTCGACGACGCGATGAAGATCAGCGGCGAGTGGTTCGAGGACCACGAGCTGAAGGGAGTGAAGTCGAGCTGCATGCACTGCCCGGTGACCTGCGGGCGCGACGTCGAGATCGAGGGCAAGGGCGTCGTGAAGGGCCCCGAGTACGAGACCCTCGCCCTGCTGGGCTCCAACCTCGAGATCGGCGACGTGAAGAAGGTGTCCGAGTGGAACTACCACGCCGACGACATGGGGATGGACACGATCAGCCTCGGTGCGTCGCTGAGCTTCGCGATGGAGCTTCGCGAGCGGGGCATGCTCGACGTGCCGCTCGAGTTCGGTCATGCGGCCGGCGTGTCGGAGATGATCCTCGACATCGGGCACCGGCGCGGCGGCGGCGACATACTCGCCGACGGCACCCAGCGCATGAGCGAGAAGTACGGCGGACACGAGTTCGCCATGCACGTGAAGGGCCTCGAGCTCTCGGCCTACGACCCGCGCGGCTCCTACGCCCAGGGCGTCGAGTACGCGACCACGAATCGCGGCGGCTGCCACGTCCAGGGAGCCAGCATGTACATGGAGAGCGTGGGACCGCTCACCATCAACCCGCAGAACCTGAAGCTCAAGGCGTCCATCCCGATCCTGCAGCAGAACCTGGCCTGCGCGATCAACAGCATGGTGCTCTGCATCTTCACTACGTACGGGATGTTCCCGAAGGCCATCCACGAGATGGACCCCACGTCGTTCACCTGGCGTCTGCTCTCGAAGCTGATGGAGAACAGCGGCCCGGTGCTGCCGGCCGTCATGCGGATGAAGGGCAACCCGATGCTCTGGTTCGAGAAGTGGCTGACCTACATCACCGGCACGAAGTTCTCGGGCGGCCACCTGCAGGAGATCGGCGCGCGCATCTTCAACCTGGAGCGGATGTACAACCTGCGAGAGGGACTCACCGCGGCCGACGACACGCTGCCGCCGCGCATGCTCAACGAGTCGACCTTCGAGCACCTCGACTCGGGCCATCCCCTGCCGGAGCTGCTCCCGAGCTACTACAAGAAGCGGGGCTGGGACGCCCAGGGCGTGCCCACGCAGCGCACCCTCGAGAAGCTGCAGGTGCGAGTCTGATGGCAGAGCCGGTACGGGTCGAGCTGACGTACGAGATGGGCAAGGAGCTCGGCGTGCCCGGGTTCGAGGTCGACGACGCCGCCACCGTCGCCGACGTGGTCACGGCCGCGCGCGAGCGATTCGGGGAGCGGGCCGAACAGTTCGCGCAGCTCGGGCGAGTGGCGAACGTGGCCGTCAACGGCGTGCTCGTCACCCACCGCAAGGGCATGAAGACGGCCTTGCGGCCGGGCGACCGCGTCACGTTCGTGAAGGCGGCGGCCGGGGGATAGCGGCTAGCGGATCAGCAGCACCGGGCAGTCCGCCACCAGCGCGACCCGGTGGCTGATGGTGCCGATCCCGCCGGCGGGGAGCTCCGGGTCGGCGCGGTGCGAGGAGAGCACGATCAGGTCGCAGCCGACCTCCTCGGCGTGCCGCAGGATCTCCCGCGCACGATGGCCGAAGCTGACGATCGGCTCGACCTTTGCGCCCGTGGCTCCCAGCTCGTCGATCCAGCCCGACAGCCTGGTGCGGGCCTGCGCCTCGAGCTCGTCGTAGAAGGCGCCCAGCTCGCCGTCGTCCGCGCCTTCGATCGTCTCGATGACGTGCAGCAGCCACACGACGCTGCGATCGGGATCGGCCAGATCGACCGCCGTCCGGATCGCGCTCTCGGACCGGTTGGACAGATCGACCGGCACCAGGATCTTCGAGAAGAGACGCATCGGCCCGCTCCCGCCCTGCCCCCATGCGGCAGACCGACATGGTCCCGGCTTTGGCGCAGTCCGGCAACGTTGCCCGGCGCCCGCCGAGCGCGGGCGCCCCCTGCTGGGACACACAGCCTCACGCGACCGGGCGGCCGGGGGATCGCGGACGGGGCGGCGTGGAAGAGTGTCTACTGGAAGCCCAGCAGCACCAGCGCGCCCACCGCCACACCGATCATGTTGCCCAGGCTGCGGCTTCGCCCGAACCCGGCCTTCAGCTCCTTGCCGAGCTCGGCCCGCGGGTCGCCGCCGCGCAGGGCGCGCAGCGTCACCGGCACCTCGAAGAGCGACACCTGCGCGGCGCGCGCCACGAACGCTGCGAGCAGCACCACCCGGCCCACCGTGTCGAGCGGCACCAGCAACAGTACGAGCACCACCACAAGCCAGGGCGTGAGGATGCCGCCCCAGCTCATCCACACGAACTGGCGCGAGTCGTTCTCGTCGAACTTGAAGTCGAACATGAAGAAGTACTTCACGGGCTTCTCGAGCACCGGCGAGACCGCTCCCGAGAGCCGCGCACCCGCGAAGTGGCCCCACTCGTGCAGCACCGACGTGACGACCAGGGCGGCGATCAGGGCGTTCGCGACGACGACCACCCGAGCGATCATCAGGTCGCTGACCGCCACCCAGGCGTCGGCGGCGCCCCAGAGCGTGAGCGCGCCCATCACCATCGCGAAGTGGAGCTGGGCGATCTCCTTCGTCCGGGCGCTTTCGAGCGCGCGCAGGGCTTCGAGGTTGGCGGCGGCATCTGCCGCGCCCCCGGTCTCGATCGTCGCTTCGGCCATTCCGTGTCCTCCCCCTGCTCGCTCCCGCCGGGTCCTGGATGCGGTGCGGCCCCCCGGCTCATCCGGAGGCGCTCGAGCACCGCCCCTCATTGTAGAGCCTATCTCACGAAACCGGCGGCCCACCCCGGTACGGGCGCGGAGTTCGTAGTCGGAACCAGGGGCGGGGCGTGAGCCGCGTGCGTATCCTCACGCTCGGCTCACCCCACAGGCTGCCTCGGACACTTCGGCCATGGACTACCTGCTCGTCGCGCTGATCGCGCTCGTCGTCGCCGGGCTCACCCTCTTCTCGGGCTTCGGCCTCGGGACGCTCCTCATGCCGGCTTTCGCGGCGCTCTTCCCCCTTCCGGCGGCCATCGCGGCGACCGCCATCGTCCACCTGGCCAACAACCTCTTCAAGCTCGCACTCGTCGGCAGGAATGCGGACTGGCGGGTCGTCGTGCGCTTCGGCGTGCCGGCCGCGTTGGCCGCGACGGTCGGCGCCTCGGTTCTCGTCGGCTTCTCCGGACTGCCCGAGGTCGCGAGCTACGCGCTGTGGGGACGCACGTTCGAGGTCACGCCTGTCGCCCTGGTGATCGGCGCCCTGATCGTCGTGTTCGCGGCGCTCGAGCTGAGCCCCGCCTTCGCCTCCCTGTCGATCCCGCGACGCTACCTGCCGCTCGGCGGGCTGCTCTCGGGCTTCTTCGGGGGCCTCTCGGGCAACCAGGGCGCCCTCCGGTCGGCGTTCCTCATCAAGTCGGGACTCGGCAAGGAGGCGTTCGTGGCCACCGGGGTCGTTTCGGCGGTGATCGTCGACTGCGTGCGGTTGACGATCTACGGCGCCTCCTACGGGACGGCGAGGATCGACGCCCTGCCGCCGGGAGTCGCCGGGCTGGTGGCCTGCGCCTGCCTGGCGGCCTTCACGGGCTCGTTTCTCGGCGCTCGTCTGCTCGAGAAGGTCACCCTACGCGCCGTACAGATCATCGTGGCGGCGGGCATGATCGGGGTGGGGCTCGGGCTGGCGGCGGGCCTGATCTGATCGCTCACCGCCGCCCCGCGCCCTCGCGGAGCTTCGCTCAGAGGGTGCCGATCAGGTTGATGAACAGCCCGTGCCGATCGAAGTCGAGGTCGGTGAGGTCGTCCGAGTAGTCGGTGAAGTTGTAGCCGATGCCGATCTTGAAGTGCTTGCCGAGGTAGCGGTAGATGGTGAACACCGCGCCGCTGCGCTGGTCGCTCAGATCGGGCAGGTAGAGGGTGCGGCCCTCGAGCGACGTTTCCCAGTTCCTGAGGAAGCGGTAGTCGGCCCGCACGATGAAGAGGTGCGCGTCACTGTCGAAGAACTGCGGATTCACCCGGTCGAGACTGACCTCGCCGCGCCGGTAGGCGTACTTGCCGCCGAGCGTCCAGCTGTCGGTCAGGTCGTAGGTGGCGTCGATCGAAGCGACGTGGCTCTTCTGCAGGAACTGCGACGGAGTGCCCTGGGTGTTGACCTGGTCGGTCGCCGGCATGTTGTAGAAGTACGTGTACTTCGCCAGCACGTTCAGCCGATCGTGGTCGATCGGGCGGTAGCCGAATCCCACGACACCTTCGGTGTACCCGCCGTCGAAGAAGGCGCCCATCGAGCTGTCGCTGAACGAGTGGTTGAGCTTGCCGAGCAGACGCCAATCCTCGCTCAGCTGCAGCCGCAGGCTGTTGCGGAAGAGCCAGGTGGTGCGATCCGTCCAGACCCCGTCGCTCTGCTCCGTCTCGTCGGATCGGTACTCGATGCCGCTCGAGACGAAGAGCGAATCGAAGCGATAGCTGACGCGGCCGCCGCCCGCGTTGCGGCGGGTCTGGGCATAGGTCTGGCGGTCGATCAGCGTGCCGGTCTCCCAGTCGGCGCCGAGCGTCCAGCGCTCGCTCGGCGACCACTCCATCCCCATGGCGCGGCTGAGGCCCTTCTTGGCGGACTCGTGCTGGAGGCGATCCTCCTGGTAGACGCTGGCGCTGTCGGAGAGGCGTGTGCGTGCGCCGCTGACGAGATTGCCTTGTCGCGCGTGGGCGCCGTCGAGCCCGCGCTCGTTGTCGAGCGCGTAGTTGAGGTAGCGCCGGGTCACCGCCGACTCCTGGAACTCGCTGCCGACGCGCACCGCCGGACCGGTGCTTCCGTAGGACACCTCGCCGTCGACGAGCAGCCGGTCGTTGATCCTGTACGAGCCGCCGACACCGCCGCGGTGGTTCTCCTCGCGCGTTCCGTCCGTGCGCAGCGTCGCCTGGGCGAAGCCGTAGGTCCGCCAATCGCCGAGCGAGTCGAAGCTGCCCTGCACGACCGCATCGGTGCGCCCGCCCGTCTCCTGCGTGACCGGCACCATCGGCGATCCGTCCTCGCGGTCGTCGTTGCGAACGCCGGCAGAGAGCGCCACCTGCTCGGTGAGCCGGTATTCGACGTCGACCTCCTGCGTGTTCGTCTCGAGGCCCCGGTCCTCGACGAGCCGGTCGGCCTTGGCCCTCACCCGCAGGACGTCGGCGAGCGGCAGGTCGAGCCGTCCACCGTACTGCTCGGTGTCGGTCGCGGCCGCCAGGCCCGGCGCCGAGTAGCCCGCCTCGAGCCGCTGGTAGTAGAGCGACAGGCGGCCCTGGGCGTTCGGGACGAGATCGCCGAAGCCGAGGCTCGCGTCAGCCCGGTACCCGAGCGCGCCGCGGTTGTTTGCGACCGGAGCCGTGAGATCCGAGAATTCGAAGCCGCCGTCGGCCGAGCCGAACGAGTCCGTCACGAGCCCGCTGCTCCAGCCCGCCTGGGCCTTCACCCAGGTGTCCGTGCTCTTCCGGGCGACGAGGCTTCCCGCGTACAGGCCGCTCTCGGCAACACCGTCCTCGGCGTTGCGGTAGGCGGTGGCGCCCAGCTTGAAGACGTCGCCCAGCCAGACGTGCCCTTCTCCGCCGATCGCGAGTGCGTCGAGCTCCTGGAGGCCCGGCGCGTACTCGTACTGAACGACGAGCCACGCCTCGTTTCCGCTGAGCCCGCTGCTCCGCACGAGCAGCTGGTCGGCGGCGATGGACGACACCGGCTCGTTCAGCAGGACGCGGCCCTGGATGTAATCGATGTCGTAGTCGAGGTCGGGGCTCAGCGGAACGACGGCCGTCACCAGCCCCGAGTCCTTGTCGCGCAGCTCGACGCGCAGCCGATCCGAACCCATCAACACGTCGCGGTGCCGCAGGTAGTAGAGCGAGCCGCCCGTGCCGCGGAACTCCTCGCGGGCGGGCACGGTGCCGGGATCCGCCACGAAGCCGTCGACCACCACCCGGCGCTCGCCGAAGCTCGTCGTGGCGTCGGTCTGGTAGTGGACGTTTCCGCCGTAGAGGCCGCGTTCGACCAGAGCCAGCTCGTTGTCCCGGTAGCCGACCTTGAAGTTCCCCCACATGGCGTGGTCGTCGTCCCGGCTGAGCTTCGCGTAGAACTTGCCCATCGTCGGCGCCGTCTCCTCGACGGTTGCGTCGTCGCCGTAGGTCGGGAGGAAGTAGTCCGAATCCATGCGGCGGAAGAGCGACTCCGGCGACTTGTCGAGGAAGTTCGTGAAGATGTCCTCGAGCGGCCCCTCGCGGGTGTCCGCACTGGCCGTGAGCCGCCAGTCGTCACCCCACCGGCCGTTCACGTAGAAGGCCAGACGGCCGTCGGCGAGCGAGTCGGGATCGTTCGGCGCGTTCGCGCCCTGCAGCTGATCCTCGGCCCCCTGCGTGATGGCGCCGCCGATCGTGACGTCCGCCATGCCGACGTAGAACCAGTCGCTCGACTCGAGCTCGAGGTCGCGCAGGAAGAGCTCGCCGTTGCCTTCCTCGTCGAGCACGGCGACCTCGACCGTGTGCAGGCCGGAAGGCAGCACGGCCTCGGCGACGAAGCGACCCTGCTCGTCCACCGGAACCAGCTCGCCGGCCAGCCACACGGTGTGGCTCGGCGGCACGCCACCGCCCTCCACGCGCACGGTGCCGGCGCCGCCGAGATCGATGTTGCGTGTGGCCAGCTCGCTCTCGCCGTAGCCTGCGTCGAGCTCACTCGCGCTGCCCGCCTCGCTCGCCTCGAGCCCGTTCGCCGGCGCGGCCTCGGCGATCGACGGGGCGTCGCGGCCGTCCTCCCGGACGAGCCAGAGCGACTGGGGCGCGGTCTCGTCGAAGCGGCCCGTCGCGTCGTAGACCCGCAGCACGAACTTCAGCTCGCGAACCGGGCCGGCGAGCCGCTCGGCCTCCGGGCGCCAGACCGCGAGGCCGCCGAGGCCCACCTCGGCCACCGCGAGCGGCTCCGACCGCAGCGACGCGGCGCGCTCGAAGACGCGCACCTCGCCCCGCTCGATGAACTGCCCGTAGTTCGTGTACATCTCGAACCGGACCTCGGAAGTGCCCGATTTTCCTCCATCGACGCTCGCCGCCCCGACAGCCGCGACGTCCGAGGCGACACTCAGCCGCGGACTCGTCTCGAGGTCGTCGAAGCGGAAGCGGATGTCGGCCCGCTCGAGGGCGACGTCGGTGCAGCGCTGGATGTCGGCCGAGCTGCGGCCGGGGTCGTCGACGGGCTCGCCGTCCACGGTGATGCGCATCAGGTTGAGGGCGAGCGGATCCTTCGGCTTCAGCTCGCGGGTGATGCGCGTGATCTCCACGCCCTCGTAGTCGTCGACCAGCGCCGGCTCGTCGTAGACGACCTGCACCTCCACGTAGGACGTGTCGCCCTGGATGAAGCCGCCGTTGACGACGTCCTTCGAGTGGACGAAGCCGCGCCCCTCGTGCTCGGTCTGCTCGTCCGCGAGCCCGAGCTGCTCCTGGATGAGCGCCCTGGTCCGCCGCGCGCGCGCCACCGAGAGGCCGATGTCGTCGCCGTACACCATCGCGGTGCGGCGATCGAGTCGTTCGTTGTTCGTGTAGCCGATGAAGCGCAGCCGCACGTTCTGTCTGGCGGCCACGTCGCCCATCGCCCGGAGCAGCAGATCGGCGTAGTCGGCCGGCACCACCGGGTCGCCCGACTCGATCGGCAGCCGCGCGATCGTTCCCCACGGCGGGTCATAGACGCGCGTCACCAGCGACTCATCGGCCGACTCCGGGCACAGCTGCGGCTCGTCGGGCAGCTCCTGCAGCGGGTCGTCGTACCAGAACTCCACCTCGATGCGGCTATTGAGCGCGCGGCCGCGCTTCGTCTCGTTCGAGGCAAGCGGCCGAGTGGCGCCGCGACCGTCGCTCGCAACGGCGTCGGCCGGCAACGCGAGGGCCTCGCGAACGGCCAGTGAGATGCGGCGCGCCGTCGCCTTCGAGAGCGCGAGGTGCGTACCGTAGATGCGCTTGGCACGGCCTTCGAGCGGCGCGTCGTCGGTGTAGCCGACGAACTTCACGCTCACGTCCTGCTTGCCGCGCAGGTCGTACAGCGCCCGGGCAATGTCCTGGGCGAATTCGGCTTCGAGGCGGGCGTTGGTGCCGTCGATCTGCAGCGGCGCAACCAGGTTCTTCACCCGCGCCCGCCGCTCGTGGCCTTCGAGGAAGCGCATCTTGCAGACGGTCTCGACGCGGCAGACCTTCACGCGCTTCCAGTCCTGTTCGACCACGAACTCCTCGACCGCCGACTCGGCCGCCATCTCGTCGTACCAGATCTCCACCTCGACCCGGCGGTTCAGGCGCCGGCCCTCTTCGGTCGCGTTCGAAGCGATGGGCTCGCCCTCGCCCTTCCACGAGAAGGAGATCGACTCGGCGGGCAGATCCAGCGCCGCCTGCACGAGCTCGGCCGCCTCGCCCGCCCGCTCGCGCGACAGACCGGCGTTGTCGCCGTACTCGGCGGCGATCGCCGGCGAGAGCGGGCGGTCGTCGGCGTGCCCCACCAGGTGCAGCCGGACGTTCGCGAGATCCTGCATGCCGTCGAGCCGCTCGCGGAGCTGCGCGACGGTGCTCGGCGGGATCCGGTGGACGCCCGACTCGAAGCGGATCGGCGGCACGACGTTCTTGAGCTTGACGGTCTCGGCCGATTCGCGTACGACGCGGCGCTCCTCTACCCGATCCGCCAGCTCGGTGGCGAGCTGCTCCGGGTCCTGGGTCCACGGCGTGGGCGTCTGGTCGGGCGGGAGGATCCGCTCGGTGGCTTCACCCGGCGCCACGTCGACCGAGCCGGCTGCGCCGAAGCCCGCCGGACCGAGCGGCGTCCAGGTGTCGAAGCTCGGCACGCGAACCGAGCCGCCACCCACCGGAGCGCCGCGCCGCCAGTAGACCTCGGGCTCGATCTCGAGCGGATCGTCGTGCTTCGCCTTCCAGGCATCCGCGACCTGCCTCTTGACGGCGGCGAGTCGCCGCTCGACGAGCCGCTCGTCCTCGACGTCGGCCACGTAGGACAGCCGAAGCGTCGACGGGGCGGCCTCGAGCTGCTCGAGCAGCCGGTCGACGCGCGGCTGCCACTGCGCGCGCATCTCCGTCGTGCCGGGCTCGAACACGGCGTCCGCGAGGTCGAGTCCCACCACTCGATGGACCGAAGCGGCGTAGTTCATGCGCAGCGCCTTGCCGCGGGTGGCCCGCTTGACCTGCGTCTGCCGGGTCGAGAGGCGGTAGCCCGTCGGCAGCGAGCGGTCGTCGAGCTTGAGCACCATGTTGCTGCCGCGGTCGGGGTGGGGAACGATCGCGCAGGTGATGTGGTAGCGGCCGTGCTCGTCGGTGGTCGCCACCAGTCCGCGCGGCGTCACGAGGCGCACGCCCTGAAGACCCCGCTCGCCCCGGTCCTGGACACCGTCGCGATCGGCATCGTCGAACACCTTGCCGAAGACGTCGGTACAGGCGAAGTCGGGATCGGGCACGACCCGCACCGTCGCCGTCGCCTCGCCCGAAAGCGCCACGTTGCCGACGCCGCTCACGACCTGCGCCCGGTTCATGTACTCGCCCTCGCCCACGCCGGCGCCGACACCGAGCAACAGCTGCAGCGTGCGGCTGCCGGAAGCGGCGACACCCACTCCGGCCCAGCTGAGCTCGCGCCCAGCGGCCGCGGGCTCGGTCGGAACGCCGTCGATGCGCGCCGATCCGGGCACGTAGCGGAAGCCCGCCGGATACCGGTCCACCACGGTCAGGTCGAGCAGGTCGACGCTGACCTGGTTGCTGATCGTGATCTCGTACGGGACGAGCTGGCCGAGCACGACGTTCGTCTGGGGCGTCGTCTTGGTGATCGCGACCGCCGCGTTCTGCACCGGATCGAGGGCGAGGTGGTTGTTGAAGACCTGCGCCGAGCCGGGCTGCTGGCTGGAGTCGAGCAAAAGGTGGGTGTGGAAGTCGGTGCCCGGCGCCCGCGCGGCGACCGACGACGGCGGCGCGGCCTCGGTAGCCTGCACCTCGCAGTGCAGCGCGGTTGCCGGAACGGCGTCGCTTCCGGTGCCCGGGCAGGTCGGCACCGAGAGCGGCGTCGTCGAGCCGTCGGTGATCGGCGGGATGATGCCGGAGACCCCACTGCCGTAGCCCGCGGCGGCGCCGGAGACGTCGATCACGTAGCTGCCGCCGCTCGGGCAGGCCGGGTCCGAGAAGTTCAGGTCGAGCTTGTAGTGGCCGTCCGGGAGCGTCACCTGGCCCTGCTGGACGGGATCGTCGAAGCAGGCCGCCGGCAGCGGCGACCCGCTGCTGGCGTTCAGCAGGCGCACGGTCGCGCCGGCGATCGGCAGGCGCTGCACCGAGTCGTAGACGACGCCGTTCGGCTGGATCGGTAGGTTCAGGCCCAGCAGGTTGCTGCCGGACGGCACCACGAGATTCGTGATGGCCTGCGGCTCGTTGATGAACGGCGAGGGTGAGTCGGCCCGGCCGAGTGCCGCGGTGCTGGCGCCGGCGCCGGGCGCCAGGAAGCGCAGCGCGTACTGGTCACCGTTCACGTCGTTCGGCACGACGCCGGCGATCTGGTAGGCGCCGGCGGCGTCCGTGAGGACGCTGTGGACGACCTGGCCGTTGCGCTGCAGCTCGACCGTCCAGCCGGCCAGGCTGCGCTCGCCTGCGCCCTGCGCGAGATCGAAGTCCGCATCGTGCCAGAACGCGCCACTGAGCAGGCCGACGCCCGGCATGCCGCCGACGTCCAGGGAGACTCTCGCGCTGTCGGTCTGCGGCGGGTTGTTCCAGCTGACCGTGCCCTCGTTCGTGATCGTCGTGCCGATCGCGAGGCTCGGCTCGATGCCGGCCAGGAAGCGCAGGACGATCGACTGCCCGGGCGCGAGCGGACCGTGGGTGGTCGAGTAGTCGGCCGTGATCAACGAGCCCGCCAGCGTGACTCCGGTGGGCAGCCCGTTCAGGGTCGCGGAGCCCGGGACGTAGACCAGCTGATTGGCGACCGGCAGATCGAGGTCGTCGGTGATCACGACGTTCGTGGCCGGCGTGGTGGCCACGTTCGTGACGCGCACCAGGTACTCGAGCTGGGCGCCGGCGGCCGCCGCGCCGCCTCCCACCACCGCCACCGACTTCGTGACGACGAGCTGCTGACCGGCCCCCACGACCACGATCGTCGGCTCCGGCCCGGTAGCCGGGTTGCCGTCGCCGTCGGTCAGCAGATTCGGCAGCTCGGCACTGCTGACGAGCGCCTGGTTGCTGATGATCGTGCCGGCCGGAACGCCCGCGCCCACCTGGAGGTCGAACGTCACCACGGCGGTCTGGCCCGCGGAGATCGTCCCCATGCCCGCGCCGGGAAGCGGCGGCGTCAGGTCGGCCGAGCCGACCGGGATGCCTGCGATCAGCGGAGAGACACCCCCGTCGGGCCGGCCGGCGGGAAGACCGTTGAGCGTGACCGAGTCGGCCACGTAGCTGGTGTTCGCCGGCACCGCGTCGCTGAGCACCGCGTTGGTCGCCGGGATGGCGCCGCTGTTGCGGATGGTGATCGTGTACCGGACGACGTCCCCCGGATCCACGACACCCGGCGTGCCGAGATCGACCTGCAGCGCGGCGTCCTTGGCGGCGAAGATCAGCGGCAGATTGCCGACCACGTTGCGGGTGGGGTCGTCGGGGACGGGCGTGGCGGGGTCGTCGGAAGGCTGGTCGACGACGCCCCCGGCGACGGCGCTCACGAAGCCCTGGTTCGAGATGACGGTGCCGTCGGGAAGGCCCGGATCGACGATCACGTCGAACTCGACGGTGGCGACGTTCGCCGCGGCGGGGTCCGGATCGGCGCGCATCGCGCCCGGCGTCGGGTCTTCGGGGGCGTAGACGAGGATGCCCCCGGCCAGCGCCGGTACGCCGCCCGACAGGTCGGCGACCGGCGTGCCGTTCAACCTCGTGCTGCCGGCCACGTAGCGGGCATTGACCGGGATCTGGTCCCGCAGGGTCGCGTCGGTCGCGTTGTCGTTGCCGATGTTCTTGACGGTGAGCGTGTAGCGCAGGGTCTCGCCGGCGAGCAGCACGTTCGGGTCGCCGCTCAGGTCGGTGGAGGTCTTCTGCACCTCGAAGGCCGGCGCCGACTGGATCAGCAGCGCGGTCGGGTCCTCGTCGCCGGCGACTGCCGGGCTGGCCGGGCCGTTCACGTTCGGGTCGTCGCTGACCGCGAAGGAGATGCCGCCGATGCGCAGCTCGGACTGGTTGGTCACCGCAGCGGCGTTGCTCAGGGGCGAGGCCAGCGTCACCTCGAACTCGAGCACCACCGTCGAGCCCTGGCTCGGCAGGGCGAGGCCGCCGACGTCCACGAGGCCGCCGCCGAGGCCGCCGCCCGTCGCGCTCGTGCCGCTCGTATCGGCGCCGGCCGGCACGCTCACCAGCTGCAGCGTGCCGGGCACGAAGAAGGCGGACGGGTTCAGCCGGTCGAGCTCGTCGTAGAGCGAGAAGCTCGCGACGGCGACCGTGCCGAGGTTCTCCACCTCGAGCCGATAGCGCAGCGTCTCTCCGGGCTGCGCGGTCAGCGCCGGGCTGGCGCCGCTGGTCACGTTCGTGACGGTCTTCTCGAAGCGCAGCTGCGGCAACGCCGAGGCCGTCGTCGACGCGTCCTCGTGATCGAGCACGCCGGGCGTTCCGTCCGTCAACACGCCGGTGTACTGCCGGCGGTCGGGATTCGGCGCGCTGAACCACTCGGTCGCGCCGGCCACGTTCGTCAGCACCACGGCGTCCTGGGTGTCCGGGTCGAGCTCGCTCTGGTAGGTAACGATCAGGCGCTGATCGGGCCCGATCGCCGCTGCCGGCGTCTGCGTGACCACGGTGAAACGGCAGGTGGGCGGCCCCTGGTAGGCCGTGGCGAAGTCCGTGCCCTCGGCCAGCGGCGCCGAGACCGGCGTGACACCGTCGGCGGCGAAGACCTGCGCGGTGAACGCCGCGGGCGCCACGTCGCACATCCCGCCGGTCGGACCGTCGGGCAGCTGGTCGGTGATCGTCATGTCGTACGCCGCGCCACCGCCGGTGTTGTGGACGTCCAGGGTGAACGTCGCCGGTGCGCCGATCGTCATCTGCGCCGGCCCGCGCTTGTCCATGTGGATGGGGTTCGGGCCCACGATCGTCATCGGCGCCGTGGTGCTGGGCAGGCCCGGCCGCTGACTGGTGGGGTCGCCGTCGATCCAGTTGTAGAGGTACGACGCCGTGTTGGTGAACGTCAGTCCGGCGACGTTCGTCGGCGTGTCCTCGAGGACGACCGTCACGTCGAGGACGATCTGCTCGCCCGCCGGAACGTCGATGCCGGCGCCGGCACCCTCGATGACGAGATTCGTCGGGGTGCCGGTATTGGCGGGGGTCCAGGTCCCACTGCCGGAGACCTTCGCGACCGAGACGAAGCGCAGGTTGGCCGCCGAGGCAGTCAGGTCGTCGTGGATCTGGAGATCGTAGATCGGGAACGCGTACGGGGTCGCCGGAATCGTGATCCGGTAGGCGAACGCCTCGCCGATCGACGCCGTCGCCTGCGTGTTCTGCTTGAGGGTCGGGTCGGGAGCCGCAACCGGCTGGGCCACGCCGCTCGCGATTGCAGGGCCGAAGCAGTAGTCGTCGGGCGGCGTCGTGGTCGGGCAGCCCGCCCCCGTCCGCTCGTGGACGCTGGCCGCGTCGAGCGACGTCCAGTCGACCCAGACGCGGTTCTCGAGCACGTCCGGGTCGGGGATCGGCGTCGAGACCACGACGCGATACGTCAGGTCGAGGAACCCGCCGGGCGGGACGTCCAGGCTCTCGTCGCCGTTGCCGGCACCCCAGACGAGCGGGCCCGCCGGCGCACCGACGGGAGTCGGCACGAACCCGGCCACCGGCACCGTGTTGACCGTCGCCGTCGGCGTGAAGCCGGCGGTCAGCGTGAGTTCGGGCGGCAGCGTGTCGACGACGTTCACGTCGTGAGCGATCGCCGTGCCGTTGTTGACGATCGTCACCACGTACTCGAGCGTGTCGTTGAAGGCCGGCGGGTCGCCGGCGGCTTTGCCCGCGGTCACGTTGGCCAGCGTCTTCGTCGCCGTCAGGCTCGGCTCGATGGCCACCACGGCGGCGGGCGCGTCGGTGTACGCCTCCGTCAGGCCGGTCTCGCCGTTCGTGTAGTTCAGCAGTGCACCGTTCTGCAGCGAATCGCCGGCGTCGGTGACGAGGTCGTTGTGGATGCGCGCGAAGTACGTGATGCGGATCTCGGGACTGACCGCCGCCGCGGCGATGTCGTCCTCGGTCACGGTCACGACGTCGCCGATGCTCCAGACGGCGGCTCCGCTCGCCCCGTCGGCCGGAACCGCGCCGAGCGCGCCCTCACCCGGCGGCTGGCCGTTGATCGTCGCGATGCCGACGAACTCGTAGCTGACGTCGAAGGCCGCGTTGTCGGCCAACACGTAGCTGACCGTGCCGCTGTCGAGCCGGTCGGTCATCACCACGTTCCGGGTGACGCCCTCGGGCAGCGCCAGCGAGACGCGGAACGACTTGTGGGCGCCGATCTCCGGAGCCAGCCCCGGCTGGAGATCGGTCTTCGTCACCGTGAGCGGCGGCACGTCGAGGGAGTCCGCCGCCTGGGCCTCGTAGTCGTTCAGCGGATCGCCGGCGTTCGGCAGCGCGCCGATCCGCATGCCGGTCGCGCTGCCGTCGGCGCCGATCGCGCCGCTCGAGTTGAGCGCGGTGCTCGCCCCGGGCAGCGAGGTCCAATCGGCCTGGATCGTGTTGGGCAGGATCTGGTGCGGCTCGACGGTATCCGCGAGCCGGACCTCGAAGGTGAAGCTGATCGACCCACCGGGCGCGATGGGGACGTCCGGGGCCCAGCTGAAGAGCGGCCGCTCCGCGCCGAAGGTGGCGGTGTCGACGCTCGGCGGGTTTGCGCCTCCGACGTTGCCCACGTACGCGAGGTCGACGCCCGTCAGGTCCTCGAGCACGCGCAGGTTGTAGGCGGTCGCCGTGCCGTCGTTGGTGGCCGTGACGGTCACCGTGGGCACGTCCGCAGCATCGGCCTGCACGACGGAGAACGCCTTGCTGAGCGTGATCTGCGGCTCGCGGACGAGCACCGTCGCCGCTTCGATCGGCAGCACCACCGAAACGCCGAGCTCGTCGATGTAGCTCACCTCGGTGGTCGTGGCGGCGCCGCCGTTCTGAATGGACAGGCCGTCCTGGTTGCCGATCGCGTTGTCGACCCGGGCGACGAAGAAGAGGTCGAAGTCGAACCGCGCGGCGCCCCCGGGCGCCTGCGTGACGGTCTGGTCACCGAAGTCCCACAAGACCTGGGTGTCGGTGCAGGTCGGCGTGAAGACGCCGCCCGGCACGAAGCCCGCCGCATCGTAGGGCGGCGCGCCGAGGTCGACGACCGGCGCCTCCGAGCAGCCGAGACCGGCGGGCAGGTCGTCCCGCACCCGGAAGCTCCGCAGCTGCGCGACGGGGATCATCGCCTCGAGCTGGAACTCGATCTCCTCGCCGATCGACACCGGCTGCGGCTGGCTCGACGGCACCAGCGGCGTGTTGGCCGTGCGGGTGATCCGCTTGGGGCTGACCTCCACCGGGATGATCTGGATCGTCGCCTCGGCGGGCGCAGAAACGTACTGCCGCGCGCCGCCCGCCTCACCGTTGGCGCCCTGCGGCGCGCTCTGGCTGCCGGTATCGCCCTCGAGGCTGTCGTAGCTGGCCGTGACGGTGTTGGTCAGCGCCTGCAGGGGCGCCACGTCGTCGTCGGGATCGACCCGGTAGTAGAGGGTGCGGCTCTGGCCTGCGTCGATCCGCAAAAGCTCCGTGCTGTGCGTGTACGAGGCGATCACCTGGGCGGGGACGCCGTTCTGGGTGACGTTGTCGGTGACCACGCCCTCCCCGTCCGCGTCGGCGGCGTCGATCGCCGCATCGGCGTCGTCGTCGAGGCCGTCCCCCGCCAGCGGATCGACGAAGAGCATGTCGGTCGCGTCGAAGTCGTGGGTGACGGTCACGTCGTAGGCGGGTGCACGGGCGACGCCGGCGCCGCTCGCCTCGTTGGTCACCGTCACCCGGTACACGTAGGTGTCGAACGCGTCGCCGTCGTTGGCGAGGGGGACGAAGTTCGAGCAGCTCGGCCCGGTGCCGTAGAGGACCTCGTTGCAGACCTCCTTCACCAGGGTCAGCCGCGGCTCGGTCACCGTCAGGTCGACCCGGCGGTGGACCTCTCTCGGGAATCCGACGGTGCTCGGGCCGAGGTTGTAGAGCTCCTCGAGGCCCGTCAGCGGGTTGTGGAAGACCGCGTCGAAGGTCGAGACGAGCACGTTGCTGCTGACCGCGGCGTGCTCGTTCGGGACGGCGACCGTATCGACCGGGTCGTTCAGCAGCCGGGTCGTGAAATCGGCGCGGAACCAGTGATCGCGCTGCGTGATGCGCTCGGCCGGCACGACGGTGTTGAACGTCCAGTCGAAAGACGCGTCGTCGAGCTGGATCGGCGGCGGATTGAGCGAGACGCCCTGGATGGCGGCGGTGCTCGTCAACAGCGGATCCGTCGACCGCAGGTAGCCCTGCCCGTCGGGGTTCTGGTCGACGACCTGGACGTTCTGGACCGCGATGTAGGTGAACCCCGGCGTCTCGAAGCCGAACCAGCCGCCCGACTCGACGTGGAACGTGCACTCCTCGCCGATCTGGATCTGGTCGTCGGGCGAGCCGGGGGGCGGATTGTTCTCGGTGCAGATCCCTGCCTGCGCCTTGAAGAGGTCGTAGCCGACGACCCGCGCCCGGACGGCGTCGATGCTGTAGTCGTTGGCGCGGTCCGTGATGCCGTCGGCCCGGGCCACCGGGGCCGGGAACCACAGCGGCGTGCCGTCGACCAGCTCGATCTCGCCGATCACGTCGGCCCGGAAGGTCAGATCGTCGTCGAAGGAGGCGGCGGTGTTCTTCACCACCTCGAAGTTGAAGAGCTCCCACTCGCCGGGACTGATCGTGCCCCGCTCGCACCGGTAGACGGACGCCGTCGCGGGCAGGGTCGCCGGGAGCTGCCAATTCGGCAGCAGCGGCGGATTCGTCGTCACCGCGCATCCCGACGGCACCGTCGACACGACCATCGCCTCGCCGAAGGTCACGTACGTCTCGTAGTCGGTGGCGTCGTGGCCGCCGTTGTTGGTGAGCGCCACGGTGAGCGGCAGCGGGTCCCCGGTGCTCGTCAGGATGAATAGCAGCTCGGTGCCGACGAGGTCGACGTCGAGGTCCTCCGGCCGTGCGGTGTCGTTGTCGGTCACGACGAAGTTGTGCTGCGTGCCGGTGCAGTACTCCTCGAACCAGATCTCCAGCTCGTTGCTGACCGGGAAGCTGGCCGTCGGGTCGGTGTTCGGCGGCGAGCCGGCCGGATCCTCGATCCTGACGTCGATGTCCGCCGTCAGGTCGTAGTAGGTGGGGTCGATGAGCACCACCGGCACCGTGATCGTCACGACGTCGCCGTGCCGGATCATGTTGCTGCGGTTCGGCGGATCCGGGTGCACGGTGCTGCTGGTCAGAACGAAGTGCAGATCGCGGTTCTGCAGCGGGACGTTGGGATCCGCCGTCACGAGAGGCACCGTGCCTGCCGCCGGGTTGGTCCACGCGATCGTGTCGACCATGCCCGGGTAGGCGTTCCCGTACGCGGGCGCCATCGCGAGCGTGGGCGGACCGGCCGAGGTATCGACCACGTACTCGGCGGGCAGCAGATCGTGCAGGTCGATGCCGCCCGCGCCGCCGTGGATCGTGCCGCCCGAGTTGTTGTCGATCGTGATGCTCACCAGCCCGCGGGCGCCCATCGGCTGCGCGGTATTGCGGCCGGTGAGCGCGGCGCTCACCGAAACGCCCGTCGGCACCGACAGGGTGTTCAGCGTCTCGGTGTCACCCGGGGTGAAGCCCGACGAGGTCGTCACGATGCCGCCGACGGGGGGCTCGTCCTGACACCCCCACTGCACGTCGAGCACCGAGTTGTCGCGGTTCGTGCACGAGTCGGTGACGCGGCCGATCAGGTAGTAGTGCCGGGTCGCCCCGGGCGCCGCGACGATGTAGGGATTGGCACCGCCACCGAACGCGCCGGCCACGTCGAAGCCGACGATGCTCGTCACGTTCGGGAAGGCCACGCAGGAAGCCGGCGAGCCCCCGTTGGCGGCGCTCAGCGCATCCGCCGAGCTGTCGCAGACGTGGTGGATGACGAAGTTTCCCGGCACCATCGAATCGGTGAACCGGAAGTCCTGCAGCGGCGCCTGCCCGTCGTTTCGGATCCTGATGCGCCAGATGACGTCGTCGTCCTCGTGGGCGTAGACGGTGTCCGTGTAGCCGGCCTGGCCAGCGTCGACGTTGCGGCCTCGCTTGCGGACGTTGGGCACTGGCTCACGCAGGCTGAGCGTGCCGGCCGGGTCGTTCTGCGTGTAGGTCTCGCCGGGCGCGCAGCTCGGCTCGACGTCCACCGACGCGTCGATCGAGCGATTGGCCGACACCAGCCCCTCGTCGCCGAGGCTCGCGTGGCGCTGCACGTCGAAGGTGATGATCAGCTGCTCCCAATCCCCCGGCGCTCCGCCCTGCTCGGCCAGGGTGAATCCAGCCGGCAGTGTCCAGGTGAGGATCGAACCGTTGGGGCCGCTGACGGCCGGCTCGACGACGGCCGGCGTCCCCACGTTCACGCCCTGGAACTGCGTGGTGAACGGGACGTAGGTCAGACCCGAGCTCTGCAAGTCTTCGGTGACGACGAGCCGCGAGAGACCGATGTCGTCCGACGAGTCGATCGAGTTCTGGACGACGATGCGAATCGTGCCGGTCGAGCACAGCTCGCAGAAGCTCGCCCCGAAGTCGTTGTCGACGAGGTTGGCGGCGTTGAGCTCGCTCTGGCAGTCGCCCGGGATCTGGGCCGAGGCGCGACCGGCGGGCAGCAGCAACGACGCGAGCGCGAGCCCGGCCAGCACGAGAAGCCTCGTGCCGCCCAGTACGGCCGTATGCTTGCGCTCGGGTTGGATCATGGCTGCCTGCGTTCCGTCCACTCGGCGAGTCACTCGCCGGGGCGGACCGAGACAGCCCGGGAGACGTCGGGCTGGATTCCGGCGGCCCCGCTGTCGTGGGGCTCGAGAGCCCGTTAGACCGGTGACTTTGCGTCGCCATCTTTCGATGGCTTTGCCCTTGTCTGAATCTTGTCGAGCCTGAGGCTCGGTCTGTCACATCCAGTCGTGGATCGGGCTCGCTCCCCTCAATCGTGACGAACGGCACCGCCGTTCGTGATCGCTCTCTCGTTCCAACCGGCCTGCCGTCTCAGGTAGCCGGGAGGAAGTCGATCGGGTACAGGATGGTGACCGGCGGAATGCCTTCCTTCGCACCGAAGTCGAAGTTCTTCACCCGGGCCGCCACCTGAGCGCCGAGCTTCGGCGCCTTCATGTCGCTGGACTGCACCTCGCTGAGCGACACGCTGCCGTCGGGCTCGACCGTGATACGCAGCACGATCTGACCCTGAAGGGTCGGATCACGCCGGAGCGCGCGGTTGTAGAGGCGATACAGGGCCGCCTTGTGCCGATCGAAGACGATCTGGATCTCCTCGTCGGTGCGCCCGGCCCCCGGACCGCCGCTGAGCGGCCGCTCGGGCCCGGTAATGCCGCCAATCGAACTCTCTGCCCGACCGACCTGGACGCCCTCGATGGCCTGCCCGCCCCCGCCGACAGCGTCACGACTGAGCGAAGCGACGTCGATGCCGCCGCTGGAGCCGGGCGCCTGCGTGGTCACGAGCGAGCGCCCACGGTCGCCGACCGCCGCTTCGCCGGACTGGTCGATCCGCGCCCGGGCGCCGAGCCGCGCCGCAGGCCTGGCCTCGGCGAGGTTCGAGAACTTCTCGCGAAAGGCGAGAATGCCCTTCGCGGCAGGCTTGGTCTGGGGCTTCGTCTTGGGAGCCGGCTCGGGAGCCGTCTCCGGCGCCTTCTTCTCGGCGAGCACCGGCTGATCCTCGGACACCTCGGGCTTCAGCTCTTCGGGGACCCGCTCCTGAACGACCGGCGGCGGAGGCGGCGGCTCTTCCTTGATGAGCCGGGTGAAGCGCTCGGAGACCTCGACCACCTCCCAACGCTCGGGAACGGGCAGATCGATCATCGGAACCACCAGCGCCAGAAGCATCGCGATCAGCAGCGCCCCGGACAGCGACTTGTGGAAGCGCCGATCGTCTTCGCCGCCGCTGGCCCACGGCATCCGCGGCTCGGTCTCGGCCGAGGGGTCGTAGTCGCGCTCGATCAACCACTCGAGCTTGCGCTGCTCCTCCTCGCGCTTCGCCTCGTCGATGTCGAACTCGATGTATTCGGCGGTCTCTTCCTCGCCGCGCATGCGCTCGAGGACGGCGTTGCGGCTCTGCTCGACGTCGCGCACCTGCGCCTCGAACTGATCGACGCGGCGCCGCACATCGCCTACATGAGAGTCGCCATTGCGCTCCGCCGGCTGATCGCCCCAGAAGAGCGACGCGCCTCCGATTTCGGACAGCTTCTCGAGCACGCCGCATGCTTCGCGGACCAGCGCGTACTGTTGGCGCTCGACCGCCATCTCGTCGAGCATGCCGTCGATCGAGCCGAGCTCGCGCACCAGCCCGTCCAGCCTCGAGCGAGACTGGTCGAGTTCGGCGCGCAGCGCCTCCTGGTCCTGTCGCAGTTCTTCGTTGTCGGACACGGAGTGGTCCTACCCCTTCGCCGTCTCGGGCGCCTTCTGGATCACGGCGAGCGAGATGCGTTCGAAGCCCTGGCTCGTGCAGGTCGACATCACCTTCTTGACCACGTTGAACGGGACGCCCTTGTCGGCGAGGATCGTCACCTCGCGGCTCTGGGCGACCGCCCGGGTAGTCGTGCCGATGACCGACTCGTTCACCTGCGCGAGCACGTCGCCGATCGCCGCGATGTCTCGCCCCTCCGCGGTCAGGATCTCGTCGACGAGCGCCACCACTTCGCCGTCGACCGTGACCTCGGTGGGACTCACGAAGATCACCACTGTCTCCCGGGGCTTCTCCTCCACCGCCGACGCCGGCAGCGTGAGCTGCTTCGGCGTCTCCAGCACCTCGGTCGAAGCCGAGTTGACCAGCAGGAAGAAGACGAGGATGGTGAACACGTCCATCAGCGACGTGAGGTTCAGCGCGGGGAGCTTCTTCTTGTTCCGCGCCATGCGTCTCATTCTTCGGGAGCTTTTCACGGTGCGTCTCCGATCGAGATGTCGGTGAACAGCGCCATCTGCACGATCTCGTCGCTGGCCTCGTCGGGCACCGCCGCCGTTCTCACGGCGTCCATCACCTGGATGAGATGGTCGTACTCGATCTGCGGCTCGAGCAGCACCGAGGCGGCGTCCGATTCGGGGTTCTGCTGCTTCAACGCGAGCACGTGCTCGCCCAGGCGTTCGAAGTCGTACTCGTCGTCCACCTTCGGCAGCGTCGCCAGGACCCTGCGGCCGTCGCTGAGCTGCAGGACGTCGCCCCGGACGATCACTTCCACCCTGAAGGTCGGCTCGACGGCAGCCTGGCCGCCGGTCGAGTTCGGCAGACTCAGCTCGACGATCGTGATCCGCGAGAACACCGCCGTGATCAGGAGGAACGGGACCAGCACCACCATCAAGTTCAGGAAGGTGGTCATGTCCAGCTCCACGGAGGCCTCCGCGCGGCGCCGATAGTGATGCTTCCTCCGCACGGGCCTACGCCTCGGCCTGCCGCTTGGCCCGAGCGGAGAAGACGTTCAGCGCCTTCACCGAGGCCATCTCGAGGCTGTCGATGATCTGGCCCGTCTTGGCCGTCAGCACCGAGTTCGTGATGAGCAGCGGAATCGCCACCATCAACCCGAACGCGGTGGTGTTCATCGCCACCGAGATGCTCGCGGAGAGCAGGTCGGCCTTCTCGGCCGGGTTGGCGTTGGCGACCGCCGTGAAGGCCTCGATCAGGCCCATGATCGTACCGAGCAGGCCGAGCAGGGTCGCGATGCTCGCAAACAGCGCCACGTAGGGCGTCCGCTTCTCGAGCTGCGGGATGATCTCCATCATCCCCTCCTCCATGGCGATCTCGATGTCCTCGCGGCGCCGCACGGTGCCCTGCCGGGCGAGCCCCAGGCCGAGGAGCTTGGAAATCGTCGAGTCGTTCTCGCGCAGCAGCTCACGCGCCTCCTCGAACTCACCGTTCATCAGCATCGGCAGCACCTTGTGCCATGCGCTCTCGTTGCTGGCACGCGCCAGTGTGAGCGTCACGTAGCGTTCGACCGCCACGGCCGCGCCGAGCGCGAAGACGAGCAGGATCGGGTACATGAATGGCCCGCCCGTCACGAAGAACTCGACGATCGTGTAGAAGAATCCCATTGTCTTGACCTCCTGATCTGGATATTGCTGTGGTACTGCGTATTACGGTGCGTCGGCGCCGGATGCCTCACCGAGGCCGGCCCGGATGCCGTAGTAGTCGAGCTCGCGCATGAAGACGTCCCGGTCGACGGGATTTCTGGTATCGGCCAACCCGCGGTCAACATCGAGCGAATCACCGAGATCGGAGCTCTTCCAGGGAACGATCACCAGCGACTTCGGCGCCTCGTCGTTGCCGACGATCGACATTCCCGACATGACCTTCTCGCCCTCTTCCGCTGCCTCGGCAATCTTCGCCGGCGGCTGCGCGGCGGCCACGGCGGGCAGGAGCGCGAGCATGAGCAGGGGCAGAAAGACCAGAGCGTGCAGCGCGCAGATTGCCCTCATGATCCGTTCGCCTCCTGCCTGCGGAGCCGGTTGCGCAGGTCGGTGATCCACATCGCGACCTGCTCGTCCTCGGGCACGACACGCGCGTAGATCTCGTAGTGCTCGAGCGCGCAGGCCAGGTCGCCGACGTACACGTCGCAGAGGATCGCGAGGTTGCGCCTGGCGTAGTGGAAGTCGGCCGAGACCGAGAGCGCCCGCTCGTAGCTCGCCCGCGCGTCGTCGAAGCGACCCATCCGGCGGTAGACGATGCCGAGCTCGTTGAGGGCCACCGGGTGGCGCGCGTTGAGCTCGAGGGCGCGCTGCAGGGAGGCTTCGGCGCGCTCGTACTCGCTCGTCATCCGGTAGGCGATCCCGAGGTCGATGTGTGCGGTGGTCGCGTGGGGGGCGGCCTCGGCCACGCCCTCGAGGAGCGCGATGCCCTCGGCGTACTCCCCGTCCTCGATCAGCCGCAAGGCCTCATCGAAGTCGCCGCGCACTCCCGAGTCGAAGCGCGTCGGCTCGGTGATGGTGAATCCGCCGTCCCGTTCGAACTCGATGCGGCCGGACCCGGGCCCGCCCGTCGATGTGCAGCCGAAGAGCGCGCACGCGACCACGAGCGCGCCGATCGCTTCCGTCGTGATGGACCGGGCCGTCATACGCTGCCTCGCGTGGCGGCCGGGTCGCCGGACTCGCGGCGAGCCGACTCGGACGCCGCTTCGGGATCCGCCGGCGCAGCACCGGGCTCGCCGGCCGGCGCCTCGGGCTCGCTCGGCGCCACCCTCGGCGCCCGGTACGCGTAGCGGTCGATCGACGCGATCAGCCCCGGACTCTCCTCGAACTTCGCGTAGCGGCCGGGCATCAGCGCGGCGAGCTGGTCGAGGCTCTTGTCGATCCAGGGATTGAAGACCCCTATCGAGAGCAGCTCGAGGTTCTTCTCGTGCACGCCAATGGCGCGCTCCTCGAACGGATACGCCTCCTCCTCGAGCACCAGCTCGTAGTCGACGAGCTCGCCCGGTTCGAGCCCGGTCGGCCGCTCGGACTCCATCAGCGACTGGCTGAAGTCGAGGTAGATCTCGGCGATGTAGTAGGTGGCGGCCGCCGTCACCTCGGCGACCTCGTAGTCGACCAGTGCCTCGAACCGGGAGAGGGCCTCGTCGAGGCGGGCCTGCTTCTTCTCGAGGCTCTTCTCGAAGGGCTGCACCAGCTCGACCGCTCGGAACCGTTCGTAACTCGGCGCCGCCAGCGTCAGCGCGGACCGCGCCGCGAGGTAGCGGATGCGCGCCGAGCGCCCTTCGCCGGCGCGGCGATCGATCTCGACGATCTCGCGGAGCTCGGCGTGCTGGCTCTTCTCGTGACCGGCTCGCGCATGCAGCTCGGCGATCTTGAAGCGCGTCTCGACGGCGGGGTCGAGGGGCTCCGGGAACTCGTCCACGTAGCCCTGATGGACGGCCAGGGCCCGCTCGAGGTCTTCCGCCTTCTCGTAGAGCTCGCCCGCGACCAGCAGTGCCTCGCGGCGCAGCTCGAGGTCGTCGGCCTCCGCCGCGACGCGCTCGTACTCCTCGGCGGCGCGCGCGTGGTCGCCCTGTTCACGATAGACGAACGCCATCTGGCGGGTCGCCTCGCGAATGAGTTCGTGCTGGGGATGCGTCCCGCGAAAGGCCTCCAGCACCGTGGCCGCCGCCGCCCAATCCTCCAGGCGGATCAGCGCTGCGCTGGCGTCGTACTCGGCCACCGGCCGGATCGCCGAGGTCGGCGCGACCGTCGCGATGCGGAGGAAGTGATCGGCGGCGGTGCGCTGATCGTCGGCGGCAGCCGCCTCCTCACCCTGCTTGTAGATGGAGGCCGCCAGGCTGTCGACGACTGTCTCACGCGACTCGTCGTCGGCGGGCGTCATTTCGAGCACCTTCGCGTACGCGCCCTCGGCGTCCGCGTAGCGGCCGAGATCGAGCGAAGCGTTCGCCACGACCCCCCAGGCCGAGCGGCGCACGGCAGTGCCGGACTCCGGGTACTTCTCGATCAGGCCCTGCGCGAGCTCCATGGCCCGGGCGAGCTCGCCCATCGCGTAGACGTCGTCGGCGGCCGCGCCCAGCACCACCGCCGCGTGCTCGTGGCCGGGGAAGGCGCCTACGAAGCGCAGGGTGCTCTCGACCGCCGCCTGCGTGACGACCGCTCGCGTCTCGTCGGGGGCGCGCTTCTCGTGCTCCCGGTGCGCGAAGATCGCAGCGTAGCCGGCCTCGGCCGACTTCTCGTGAGCCGGATGGACGTAGGCGATGTACTCGTACTCGCGGGCCGCCTCGCCGTGCCGTTGGTCCTCGAGCAGGAGGTCGGCGAGGCGGTAGTGGACGCCGGGCGTCTCCGGGTCCTCGGGAAAGGACGCCAGGTACGCGCGGTACCACTGCTGCGCCTCCGCGAAGCTCTCGGGCCGGTGCTCGGCGCGCTCGGGCTCCTGGTAGACGGCGTGGTAGTGGGTCGCCAGGTCGCCGAGGGTGGCCTTCAGGCCGACGATCACCTCGGGCGAGTTCGCGGGGTCGAAGTGCTGCCAGTAGTCGGACGCCAGGCCGTAGCGCGACGCGTACGCCTTCTTCGACTCGAGGACGAGCTTCGGGAAGCCGCCCGACTCGTAGATCTCGACCACCCGCATGCTGAAGCCGGGCGACGAGCCATGCAGGGGATGGAGCTCGACGAAGGCCTCGTAGACGCTCGCCGCATCGTGGTATCGGAGCTTCTCGAGGTAGAACTCGCCGAGCTGGCGGTAGATGCGGTCCTCGTAGCTGCGCTCGCCGTTGGCGACGAAGAATTCCTCGACCGCTCCCGGGCCGCCGAGACTCGAGAAGCTCAGGCTGATCACGCGGAACGTATCGGCGATGCGCCGCTCGTCCGACTCGTCGGCAGACTGATCGAAGTCGTATCCCACCGAGATCTTGTGGTCGAGCAGCGCGATGTACTGATCGAGGGCCTCGTCGTGCATCTCCTGCTTGTAGAGCGACCAGCCGAGCTTGTAGAGAGCCAGCTCGTAGTACTCCGAGACAGGACCGCGGCCCGTGATGGCGAGGTACGCCTCTTCGGCGTCGAGGAACCGCTTGCGCACGAAGAAGTACTCGGCCCGCCGAAACTGGACCTCGTCGGTGTAGCGGGAAGCGGGGTAGCGGGCGACGAGCTGCTCGATGACGGCGATGGCCTCGTCGGTGCGGCCGAGCTCGTCGTAGGCGCGCGCCTTCTGATAGAGGACCCAGTCGTTGTACTCGTAATCGGGATAGCGGGCGAGGATGCGGTCGTAGAGCTCGATGGCCTCGATCGGACCCGCCCACTCCACCGGCTCGCCGCCGGGCAGCTCGACGTCCGGGGCGTCCGCCGACGACGGCGCAGCGGCCTGCGCGGCGGCGCGTCTCTCGAAATCGGCGTCGCTCTCGCCCTCCCCCGTCCGAACACCCGGGGCGGGCGAGGCCGGCGGAGCCGCATCGGACACGCGCGCCGCCGCATAGGCCGGGACGACGGCGCCCTGCGTGGCACCGATGTAGCCGTACTCCTTCTCGAGCTTGAGATCCGCGAGCCGGCGCATCGCTTCGGGTGTGAGCGACGACTCGGGGGCCTGATCGAGGAACGATTCGTAACCCTGCATGGCCTGATCGAGGCCGTCCCGCACGAGCACCTCGCTCACGTCCGGCTCGACGCTGCGCAGATCGGCCAGCGTGCGCTTGTCTCGACCCTGCGCACAGCCGAGCGCGACGCCGGCGACCACCAGTCCGGTGGCGCCGACGCGCGCTGCGCGAAGGACCGGGTGCGTGGGCCGACTGCTCATCGCGCTTCCGCCTGTGCCTTGACGGCGCGGTCGTAGCTGTCCGCGAAGGCGAATCTCGCCTTGTTCTGATAGGCGAGCAGCTTCTCGCGGCGGCCGACCAGCTCGCGCACCGCGACGGACTCGAGCAGGTGGCCCTGCCGTTTCATCAGCGCATCGACCCGCTCGACGGCGCGGCCGATCCGTCCACGCAGCGACTCGATGCTGCGCTGGTAGCCCTCGTAGCTGTGCAGCGCCGCCTGCCGCGTGCGCACGAAGCGGTCGTAGCCGACCTGCATCCGCTCGACGTCCCGGGTGAGCGCGCGCAGGTGGGCGTGGGTGTCCGTCAGCCGCTCGTGATAGCCAGTCGTGAGATCCCAATGGAGCCGGCCACGCAGACGTCCCAGGCGGGCTCGCAGCGCCTCGCCTTCCGGGCCGGCGGCGGCCGCCAGCAACTCGTCGAGCCGATCGAGCCGCGCCTCGAGGGCCTGCTCGTCGGCCGTCGCCAGCAGGTCCGGCCGCGGTGCGGTCAACATGCTCTGGAGGCGCTGATCGAGGCTGCGGCGCTGCTCGAGCCGCAGCCGCAGCCGCGAATCGAGGCGTCTGAAGCGGTCGTCGATCTCGGGAATCAGGGGCTCGTAGTAGGCGCGGCGCAGCCGCGTGACGTCTTCGAACGCGGCCAGCGTCCGCCGCCAGGCCGAGAGCTTGCGACGCAGGTCCTCCAGATCCAGATAGTTCTGCAGCGAGGTCTGAAAGTCGTGCGACGCCATCAGCGAGATCAGGTAGAAGGTCTCGGGCGCGTCGGGCAGGCCGCGCAGGCGAACCACCCAGTCCGTGTCCCGGCGGATCTCCTCGCGGACGAGCGCCTCGAGGAACTCGCCCTCCCGGATGCTCTGGATCGAGGCATCCACCTTGGCCAGCTCGTCCGAGTAGGTCCTCACGGCCCGCTCATAGAGCACCGCCGAGCGGCCGTGGACGCCGAGCTGGCTGTACGCATACGGCAGCGAGAGCATCGCCTCCTGGACCGACGCATCGGTGGCGTCCCGCTCGACGAGCAGGTTCCACGGAACCACCGCCCGCTCGTAGTTGTCGGCGGAGGCGTCGGCCCAGCCGGCGCCGAGCAGAGCGCGGTTCGAGAACGGTCCTTCGATGCGGACACGGTCGAGTGAACGCTGCGCCAGGCCGAACTCGGTGGCCTCGAGCAGCAGCGTGCCGAGCACCAGGTTGGCCTTGTCGCGAATCGCCCGGCTCTCGTCCGAGCGGGCGCGGATCTTTCCGGCCGTGTCGAGCTGGCGGATCGCGTCTTCGAAGCGGTCTTCGCGCAGCAACGCGATGGCGTGGTTGTAGGCCGCAAAGCCCGCGAGATCTTCGGAGGCCGGCAGCCCCTGCAGGACTTCGACCGCCTCGGACGGGCGATCGAGCGCCATCAGGACGTTGGCGCGCAGGAAGCCGATGTCGTCACGCAGCTCGGCCGGGACATCTCCCCTGATGTCGTCGAGAACCGCGAGGGCCTCCGCGGGCTGGTCCTTGTGGAAGTGGATCCGCGCCAGGCGATAGGCGGCCTCGTTGCGGACGGCATCGGGCACGTCGGCCTCGAGGACGGCGCGAATCGCGCGGCCGGCGCGGTGGTGCATCCTGTAGTGGAGCTCGAAGTCGCCCACCGAGAACTCGGCGTGGTCGATGACGGCGTGCAGCGCGTCGAGCTCCGGCTCGTCGACGCCGTGGTGCTGCGCAATTTCGGCGTCCAGCCGCTCGAGGGCCTCGAAGAAGTGCCCCTGGTAGGCGTGGAAGAGCGCCTCGCCGAAGAACGGGTCTTCGGACCGGAACGCCGTCGCCGGGCCGGCCGATGCGAGCAGCAGCAGGAGCGAAGCGAGGAGCGTCGAGCGCGGGGAGACGGCGCGCATCGGTCAGTCGTCCCCGATCCTGATTCTCGGCCCGCCCAACTCGCGCGCCGCCAGCTCGATCTCGACCAGCTTCGGCGCCACGGCCTTCTCGATCTCGAAAGTCTCGGCGCCGGCGAAGTCACGGCCGCCCGGCAGCTTTCCCGCGACCTTGACGTCGAGCCGGTGATCGCCGGTGGCCAGGTTCCCCGTATAGAGCCGCTGCACCCCGCCCTTCTGCAGGGCCTCGAGCTCCTTGAAGCTGTAGATGTGCCGAGCGACCGGCTCGCCGTCGAGCAGGATTTCGACCGAGTCGAGCCGCGACTCGTCACCGGCAGCGAGGGATACGAAGACCGAGACCTGGGTGTCGGACGGATACAGGAGCTTCTCTTCGAGCCGCGTCAGCTCCGCGGCGATCGCGAGGACGTCCGACTTGATCTCCTGGACCTGCTCGTCGAGGCCCTGCATCGTGGCGTTGGCGATCTCGTCGCCGCTCGCCGTGCCGGCAACCACGACGCACGCAGCGAGCGGCAGACACACGGCGATCACACGCAACGCGCAAGATCCCGCACGCTGATATGGCATACGACATACAGAGCGCGCGTTCTTCAGGGCGAACTGCTGCGAGTCGCGGGGGGATTCGCTCACAGGTACATTCCTCACGGTTTAACCTATACGACGACGCATCGGCGGTTCGTCGCGTAGCTATAGGTGAGACTGGTTACGGCGACTCACGTGCAAGTACGCAAACCAAGCACGTGCATGTGCAGCCAGGGCGCAAAACTCACGCACCGACCGGGACAAGTGCCGAAGGCAATCGCCTGGTGGCCGGGTGAGTGGCGCCTTCAGGCCGCCTGCCGCGGTTTGGCGCCGGCCCTGCGCGTCAGCAGCAAAAGCCACGCGCACGCGAGTAGCGCCAGGGCCAGCAGCGGCCGTCCGATCTCGGAGGAGACCGCCGGGACCGGTGTCGCCGCGCACTCGCCGAAGCTCTGTCCGCCGTTGGGCAGCCCCCGCGTGGCCCCGGCAGGCGCCGCCCAGCTGAAGTCCAGCCGCAGGTGCCCGGCGCCCTCGAGCTGGAGCGAATGCCCGATCGGCGTCGAGCCCGTCTCGCTCACGGCGATGTCCAGCGACGTCTCGCCTGCGGCCGGGCCGACCGTGACCGCGAATGCGCCCTCGTAGGAGATGAACTCGACGAGTTCCCCGCCGGCATTCACGAGCGCGAGGCCGTCGGGCGAGCCGTTCTGCATCCCGGTCATCGCGAAGTCGAGCGTGCCACCGCAGCCATCTTGCATCGGCAGGGTGCCCGACAGCGGCACTGTCGCGTAGATCGACCCGTTCGAGCCGTTGTATCCGACGAGCGACCAACCGGCCAGCGACGTCCCGGCCGTGCCGGCGATCTCGAAGAACTCGCCCGTATCGGAAGATGCGTTGTCGTAGTGGATCTCGTTGATCCACACCTCGCCGGCCCCGGCGGGCGGCAGACAGATCTGCGCGACTTCACTGCAGGAGAGCGGCGCCGCGCACGCCTCTGCGCCCGCCTGACAGGTTCCGGAGGGCGAGCAGATCTCGCTGCCGTTGCAGAACACGCCGTCGTCGCAGTCCGCATCGGCCACACAGGCGCCTGCCACGTAGAGGAGGTCGACCCATTCGGGATGGTCGACGAAGGGGTTGCGGTTGCCCTGGTACGAGAAGACCACTTCGTTGCGGTTGCGCTCGAAGTCGTCGACCGGATCTTCGGCGTGCCAGGCGAGGAGCACCGCGAGGAGCCCCATGTAGGCCACCGGCTCGTTGGCTCCCGTATGCGACGCGTCGATCAGGCTCTCGTCATCGGTGAGGATCAAGTCCGGCTCGGCGAAACCCGTGACGCCGTGCTGCCCCCCCTCGTAACGAATGTCGGCGTAGAGCATCGCGCGGGCGATGTCTCCGCGGCGACCGCTCCAGGCCTCCCATCGCCCCAGCAGGCCGCCGAGACCACCGGGGCTGCGATACCAGTTGTCGTCGCCGGGGTACGGGTCGCTGCCACCGCCCTGGCCGGCATTCGCCACCGTCTCGCGCATCACGCAGGCGGCGTCGCAGCCGCCGAACGGCCTGTTCCCGCGCGACCCGTTGTACGACCCGTCGGCGAGACGCAGCATGTGGGCGTCCGTGTAAGCGTAGTTGTGCGAGCCGTCGTTCGGGATGCCGAACGACCTGGGCCAGATGTGCTCGCGCTGGTAGAAGATGTTTCCGCCGCCCTGCTTCGGATAGCTCTCGTTGCGATAGACATCGAGGATGGCGGTGGGATCGCTCGGGTCTTCCTGTGCCGACTCGAGGATGTCCCACGTATCCGTGGCGCTGCTCGTGTAGGGGAAGCGGGTGTGGTCGTCGATCGCGTCGTGGAGCGTGATCGCGAAGGCGGTGGGGTTCGAGGTGTCGACCGTCGCGTAATAGCCTGGAGGGGGCTCCGCACCGGCCGGTTGTCGCCAACCGAGCAGCAGATGCAGAAACAGGCAGACCGCAACGACGACTGGTCGGCAGACGCGCAGCATCGGGACGTGTGGCGCGCGGGGCTGACGGGACACCACCGGACACTCCAGGGCTCGAGGCGCGACGGAAACCCTCGGGGTGAGGCGCCGTCGCGTCACCAGAGTACGCTGCCGATACGAATCCGTTCAAGCCGCCGAGTGCGCTCCGGTCACCGCCGCCCTGCAGCGGCGCGTCCAGCCACTCTCTCCCTGCTTCCCGGCTCCCCGGCTCTCTGGCGGCGACCTCATGGACGCCGCCGTCCGTTCGGCATCACACCACTCATCGGTGGCTGGCTCGAAAAGCGGCCTCGAAATCCCGGATATGGGAAGAAATGCCCAGAAGTGCTCCCCAAAGAGAAAAGCAGCCACGCGAGCGGCTGCTTTCATTCAGGAATCCCCCAAGGGGGGCGTGGGAGGAGGGGGACGCGACTGCGCGGACAGCGGTCAGCAGACTGCTGGGGAGTTCTCGGTCGAGCGCGGCAGCAGCATCGCGATCTCGCACCCTTCACCCGGGCGGCTGTCGATCGTGATGCCCCCGCCACTCTGGGTCACCGTGCCGTAGGCCATGGCGAGGCCGAGTCCCGTTCCCCTGCCCATCTCCTTGGTGGTGAAGTAGGGCTCGAAGACCTGTTCCTGTGTCTTCTCGTCCATCCCGATGCCCGTGTCGCGGATGGCCACCCGGATGTACTCGCCGGGCGATAGCCCTGACATCTCGCCCGCGCGCAGCACCCGGTTGGCGGTCTCGATGGAGAGCGTTCCCCCTTCCGGCATGGCGTCCCGGGCGTTCACCGCCATGTTCATCAGGACCTGCTCGATCCGATTCGGGTCGACGCAAACGGTCCAGAGATCAACCGCAAGGCGCGCTTCCATCGCGACGTTCTCGGGCATCATTCTCCGCACCATCTTCAGGAACTCATCGATCACTTGGTTCAGACATACGATCTCCGGCTCGAGGGTCTGACGGCGGCTGAACGCCAGGAGTTGCCGGATCAGCACCGCCGCCCGCTCGCCGGCCTTCAAGACCTCGCTCAACGACTCTTCCACCTCCGACGCATCGAGCACGTCTTCGAGAGCCGTCTCCGCGTGACCGTTGATCACCGTCAGAAGGTTGTTGAAGTCGTGGGCCACGCCCCCGGTCAGCCGCCCGATACTCTCCAACCGTTGCGCCCGCACGAGTTGCTCGTCGCGCTCCTCGATGACCCGCGCGCTCTCTTTGGCCTCCGTGGCTGCCTCCAGGAGCGCCTCCTCACGACTCTTCAGCGCACCGCGCGCCGCCAGGCTCATGTAGGCCATGAAGACAAGTGCCAGCAGCAGATTCAATAGAACGAGTACGTTCTCGTCGCCTTGCGCGAATTGGGGAAGCGCGTTTCGGACCTCCAGTACGAAGAAGCCAACGACGATCAAGGCGCCCACGAGGCTCGCGGCGATGCCAAACCAGGCGCGCAGATAGAGCGTGGCCACCATCGGAATCACGACGAGCCAGATCATGAAAACCGAATTCAGCCCGCCCTGGTAGTAGGCGGGAATGATGCTCACGGTCATCCCCGCGATCAGCGCGACCGCCAGACCACCATCGACCGACCCCGAAAGGCGCGTCACCAGAGGAGCCGCCAGAAACAGCCCCATCCCGATCCAGAACGACGCCGTGCGACCCGGCGACAGCTCGACGTGCTGTGAGGCGTAGCTCATGGCGGCGACGAGCGAGACAACCGCGAAGCAGGTGATCGCCGCCAGGAGAACGAGGCGCCTGCGAACTTCGGGCGATGCCGGTCGCGCTCGAGCGGGAAGGAGCGCGTCCAGGTTCAGGTTCAGGTCCATGGTGAGTCGTGCGGCACGAGGGCGCAGCTCAGTTTCTCACAGCAGGCGCTGCCCGGCCACGAAATCCCCCTATGCCTTCCGGCAAGCGTCAGTGGTTTGCCCGTTGCCTCGACGTAAGTACGTTGATGTTACAGTGGCTGGGGGCAAAAAGCCACACCGGAGTCCGCATCAAGCTGTTTCTTCCCCTCCCGCTAAAGAAAGCTGCCCGAACGCTCGATTCTCGCAGTGTCACATCTGTGCGTCGCGCCACGAGGTTTTCCGAGAGATCGGGGGGGACATGACGAAGAAAGCAACCGTAATCCTGGTGTCGGCAATCGTCCTGGTTCCGGCGTCCGTTGCGATCGCCGGGCTCTTCGGCGGTGGCGTCGACCCGTTGCATGGATTTCCGTCTTTCTACAGGGACGCCAACGACCTGGTTCTGCAGCCGTGCCTGGCAACCAACGGTTCCTGCGGTCCGGCCGATGAGGTCCCGACGACATTCCCGAATCCGGTCTTCTATTGGGTCGCTCAAGCCCGGATGTACACCTACGGGGGCAAGGGCGGGAATCCGGACGCGGCGCGCCCCGGCGGTCAGTCGACGGCTACTCTCACCATGCATCTGGCCGGCACCTACCCGCTCGACGCAAACGGTGACCGGACTCCTGTCGCGGGCCAGGAGCTCGTGCTTCAAAGCATGGAGTTCCGCGTCGACAGCCTGCTGGACGGCGAGCTCTACACCGTCACGACTCCCTTTGGCGTGTTCGACAACATCCCCGCCAACGTCAACTTCAACTCCGACGGAAGCCGCGCATCGAACAGCGACGCGGTCAAGGAGGCTTTTCAGTTTCCTCCCGACCCGGTCGCGCCCGGAACCTTCGATCAGTCCTCCTATCCGACCAGCCCTCCTGGCACCGTCCCGTGGACGTTCAGCGGTTTCGACCGCTTCCTCACCTGCGTTGGCGGACCGCAGCCCTCGGGTTTTCTGGCACCGGTGCCGCTCGGCGAGCCGGGAATGCTCGAGTGCACGATCGAAGGCAGCCCCCTGGGCCCGAGCTACGACGTGTTTCGCGTCGAGGGACCCGAGGTCGGCGGTGGCCCGCTCCTCTGGGCGGAGCTGAGCGGGAGCGAGTTCGCGATTGGCCTCGACCCCTGGGTCGAGGGACAGCCTTCGATCGATTCAGTCGAGACGACGCAGTTCTTGATCACAGGTCAGGTGCTTCCGTCGGCGCCGGTTCCGTCCGCGGGCTGGCCGGCCCGCGGCGTGTTCGTCGCTCTGCTGATCGCCTGCGCGTTCGGCGCCCAAGCGTGGCTCGCGGGGCGCCGAGCCGCTCGCAGCGTGGCGTTGTAGTCGCGGCCTGCCAACTGCCGATCGGTCCAGCTCGAAGCCCAGGCCGCCCCGGCCACTCGCACCGGCGAGCAGCGCCACGTTCAGCCATCAGAGGTGGCTCGAAGATTGGGCCC
>CAZETS010000025.1:0-67730 GCA_964515335.1 uncultured Spirochaetaceae bacterium | reverse complement strand
GAACCGAGATCAAGCAGAAATCATGCCAGGCACAATCCTCGATCCACTGTTTAGTCGCCGAATATGTCGAGCACGTCGCTCCCGCGCACGTAGCGCGAAGGCTGCACGGCCTCGGCGAGCTCGCGGGTCGTGATGCCCTCGGGCCGGATCGCCGCGAGCCAGCGGGCCTGGATGGGCCGGTACTCGCCCGGCGTCAGGCCGAGGCCGCGGTGGTAGGCGAAGAGCGAGTCGAGATCGTCGAGCAGGCGGTGCGCCTGGTAGAGCGAGCTCGGGCGATTCTTCACGTAGCGCCTCAGCTCGAAGCCGACCACGCGGCGCGCCCCGGTGTGGTGCACGTACTCGTCGACGGCCCGCTGCAGCACGCGGCGCAGGTGGGGGACGTTGCCGCCGTCCGCGCTGAAGATCTTCTCGAAGAGGAGCACCGCCTGCTTGGCCTCCTCGCCGTCGAGCCGCTGGGCTGCCACCGGCAGTGGGCGGCCGTCCCAGGCCTGCAGGTCGCGTCCGACGTCGTCGATGATCGCGGCGCCCGACAACCAGCTCGCGTACTCGCGCCGGTCGAGCGGCCGAGCGAAGACGAAGAGGTCGGACAGGTGCGACTGCTGCCAGGGCAGCCAGGCTTCGCTCTCCCAGGCGGGCGGCTGGGGCACCATGTCTTCGGCCCAGTACATCGACGAGGGGTCGTCGAGGGAGGCGCCCTCGGGATGCAGGTCGGGCAGCACGCTCGAGATCGTCCAGTCGAAGTCGGCGGCGGTGAGGGCTGCGCCGTTCTCCTGGGCGGCGAGGATCCCGAAGCCCTGCATGAAGTCCGGCGCGTTGCGAGGTTCGGCGATGCCGAACACGGGGTCCTTGCCGACGCCGGTCAGTACGATCGGGCCGTCGAAGGCGATCGTGTTCGCCACGTAGTCGACGCCGCTGTCGGGCAGCAGGGTTCCGTTGCGGGTCAGGTAGGTTCCCGGGGCGCGCCGCTGCAGTTCGATGACGGGCAGTGTGGCGCCGGCCGACGAGTGCACGAGGATGTTCAGGGCGGACAGGTCGCCGAGGGTCGCGGTTCCGGTGGTGGTCGCGTCGCCGACGTCGATCACGAGGTCGCCCTGGACGCTGAGCTTCTCGCCGATGCCCATCGTGAACGTATTGGCGCGGAAGGTGAGGTCGCCGCCCTTCTTGTAGATGGTCGACGTCACCGGAGCGCGGGGCACCTGCGTGTCGGCAGCCGCATCGCTGACGGCGACGAACTCGATCGTGTCGGCGTCGACGGTGGTGGCCGCCGAGCCCGACTCGGGGCCGAAGCGGGCCGTGCTGCTGGCCGTCGCGTTGGGGTCGAAGTTGAGGCGCAGGCGGTCGAGGCGGCTGGTGGCGCCGATGTCGCCGTCGAAACGCGCTTCGGTGACGACGCCGACGACGAGATCGGCGCTCGAGCCCACCTGCTTGTCGATGGTGCCGGCGAACTCGACGACGTCGCCGACCAGCTCGATCTTTCCATCCGCCGGGTTGTCGACGGTGACTGCGCCGTTGTAGGTCTGGGCGCCGGCGGTCAGGATGCGCAGGTCGTCGAAGGCGTCGCTCGAGTCGGCGCGCAGCAGGATGTCGGTGCTCGTCGTGCCCGCCTGGCCGACGGTCAGCGACTCGAGGAAGAGGTCGAGCTCGCGATTCGTCGGCAGGTCGAAGACGATGTCGGGCGACGCCGGCGCGGCGGAGTCGTTGGCGAGGAGCGTCAGGTTCGAGCCCCACACCTTGGCGGCCAGGACGTCCTCGAAGTGGATTGCTCCGTTCAGGCTCTCGATCGTGTAGTCGGTGCCGAGCGCGAGGTTCGGGAAGATCTGGAAGGAGTCGGGGAGACACCCGCTCGTGCAGTCGCTGGCGCCGCTCGATTCGTCGAAGCCGGCCGCGTCCTGGGTGAAGCGGATCGCGAAGCTCGGCGGATCTCCTTCGGCGGGCAGCACCGGGATCGTGTCCAGGAACAGCAGATTGGGTCCGCGGGCCCGGATGACGCCGTTGCCGCCGGTGGTGCTGAGGTGGACGTCCTCGCCGAAGATCGCGAACTCCTCGAAGATCCGGTTGGGGATGGCGGCGCCGTCGACCGAGAGGTTCAGGTCGCTGCCGTCACGCTGACCGATGGAGATCGCGCCGCCGACGACTTCGCCCGAGGAGTTCAGCGAGCCGGCCGAGAACGTGAGCTTGCGCGTCGGAAAGTGCTCGACCCCGTTGCCCCAGCTGTCGATTTCGATGTCGGAGGAGAACGAGCGGTACTGGATCTCGTCGAGCCGCGTGTCGCCGATGATCGTGATTCGGCTCGCGTCCATGAACTCGCTGATCCCGGCCGCCGGGTCGTAGGCGGCCGGGTCGTCGTCGAACTTGCCGTGCTGGAAGATTCGCAGGAGCGTGCCGGTCTGCAGCGCGCTGGTGTCCTCGAACTCGAGGGTCAGGCCCTTCGTGTCGACCACGGGCAGGGACGCCGGGTCGGGGTCGGCGGGCGCCGTCTCGCCGGCAGCGAGCAGGGTCGAGGGATCGAAGCCCGCCTTCAGTCCGATGTCGCTGGCTCTCAGGGTGACGTTCGGGCCGAAGGAGAGATTGCCGGAGTTGGACTGGCCGGCGAAGAGGTCGATGAACTCCGTGGCCGTGATCCGCAGGCTCTTGCCGGAGGTGGCGTTCTCCACCTTCCAGTCGAAGGGCGCGAAGGCTTGCAGCGAATTCAGCGCGAACCCCTTTTCGAGCGGGTCGTCGAGCCTGATCGTCCGCGAGCCGAGCCCCGCGTCGGTTCCGGCGAGGGTGAGCAGCAGGTCGGGCTGGGTGTCGTCCGCCGGCAGGATGTCCACGCTGACGTCGTCTCGCGCGATCGTGATGCTGCCGTAGTTGCTGGTGATCGCGTAGAGGTCGAGGGGCGTTCCGGGTGCGCCCGTGCCGACCTGATCGAGCCGGATCAGGTTGTCGGCGAGCACGTCGCCGTCCTGGGTGATGGCGAGTCGTGCCGGCGCGGCGTCGATGGTGGCGCCGAAGTCGAACGCGGCAGGCGGGCTCTCGAACGATTCGCTCGCGTCGGGGCGGTCGAAGGCGGCCACTCGCACCGTCGAGCCAGGCCGCACCTCGGGCGCCAGATCGGTCGCGAGATCGAGGGACGGGTTCGTGGCGCTCCACTGCACGAAGTCGGTTCGCAGCTGCAGCGAAGCCGGCGTGCCGCCGGCGCCGTCGTCGAAGATCGAGTCGATCACCAGGTCCGCACCATCGGTGCGGTCGAACGTGATGACCGGCGCGGAGAGCACGAGCTGGCTTCCAGCCGTCAGGAGGGGGTCGGCGGCGAACGAGTCGAACGCGATGTCGCCGTCGTCCGAGCGGATCGCGAGCTGGTCGGGTGCGAGTCCGGCGAAGTGGACGTCGAGGTCGGGCAGGTCGGTCTCGGTGATGGCGGCATCCTGGCGGAAGACGAAGCCGTCCAGGCCGCTGGTGGCGTCCTTGCGGAAGACCGGAGCCGGGCCGCCGACCGCCGCCAGGTTGATCGACCCCTCGGTTCCGCCTCCTACGCCGTCGCTGGCCACGAGCCGCACCTCGTCCGCCTCGACCGTCAGGCCGCCCCCGAAGCTCAGCACGCCGCTGCCGCCGAGCGCGGCGCGGATCACCAGCTCGCGCGAGGCGCCCTGGTCGGAGAAGCGGAACTTGTCGTTGTGGTCGGCCGTGTAGGTGAAGTTCCCGATTCCGCCGATCTGCAGGCTTCGCACGACGAGCTCCCGGTCGGCCAGGGGCGTCAGGTCGATCCCGCCGTTTGCGAACAGGCGCAGGTCGGTGTCGCGCAGCCGGGCGGCGCCGGGTGAGTCGAGGGTGATCGACGAGCCGCTCGCATCGGCGCGCAGCGTGTACTGAACGCCGGCGAGGCTCGCCGGAGGCAGGCCGGCGGCATCGCTGAACTGCGTGGCCGGGTCGGGGATGATCGAGTCGTCGATGGCCGCGTCCTGACGGAGCGTGAAGGAGTTCGGCAGGCCGTTCACCCCGCCGCCGTCGACGAATTTCACATTGGCCAGGCCGTCGCTGCGGATCTGCGCCGTTCCCGTCGCGTCGCCGTTGCCGGCCCACAGCGTGATGTCACCCGCGCCGAGGCGCACGTTGCCCTCGAAGGCGAGGTCTCCGTCGCCGAGGCGTCCGCCGTTCAGTGTCAGCGAGTCGCTCGCGACGAGCGCGAGCGGGCCCGACAGCGAGCCGTCGTCGCGGACGAGCAGGCTCGGGTCGGCGGCGTTCGCCGGCGTGCCGCCGGCGATCAGCAGATCGCGCGCAGTGCCGGTCACGAAGTCGGCGAGGCGTCGGTCCACCGTGAAGGCTTCGTCGACGCGGATTTCGAGCGAGTCGAGCAGCGCGCCGGCCGGCGGCGAGGGGTTGCCCGGGGCCGAGACCACGACGCCCTTCGCCGCCGCGAGCTCGAGTTCGAGCCCGTCCGCCTCGAGCAGGGTGGTCTCGGACAGGTCGAGCGTGCCGTCCCGCGACGCGAGGCCGATCGTGGTGAGGCCGTTGCGTTGGGAATCCGTCAGGAGCGCCGCGACCGCGCCTGTCGCGAGGTCGGCGTCCTGCTGCAGCGTCAGCACTGTGTCCACGTCGGGATCGCCGAGGTCCGGGAAGCCGAAGGTGGTGCTGCCGAGCAGCACCTGCGCGCCGGTCGAGCCCGAGGTGCTCGCGCCGTCGCCGGCCCCGAGCGCGATGTTGTTCGCGGCGAGGTGCGTTCCCGCGTTCGTTCCCCCGGCGTCGTCGAAGGTCAGGTCGCCGACGCCGCCCGCGCCGGCGATGATCGTGACGCTGTCGTTCGCGCGAATCGAGCTGGCGGTGGCGCCGCCCGACGGCGTGGTGCTCTCCAGCGTGACCGATCCACCGTGCTGGATGAACACCTGGCTGCTGACGGCCTGCTCGGCCGGGATCGTCACGGACGGCTGGGTGGTGGCGTCGATGAGTCCGTCCTTCATCTGGAAGCTTCCGTCGCCGAAGCTCTCGACGCGCCCCCCGTTCGTCCGGATGCTGGGGCCGCTGGTGGATCCCTCACCCATCACGACCTTGGCGCCGGCGCCCGCGGTATTGAGGAAGACGAAGCCGCCGCGCTGCGTCGCGTCGAGGGTCGGCGTCGCGTCGTCGGTGTAGACCCGGCTGTCGATCGCGCCGTTCATCACGATCTCCCGGGCGCCCGGCAGCAGGGTGGCGGGGTCGGCGACGCCGATGTCGATGTCGCCGCCGTTGCTCAGCAGGCGCGCGCTCTCCTCGATGGTCACGCGCCCTCCGCCGGTCTGCGCGACGTCGCCGGAGGTGACCGGCTGGTTGGTCTGTTCGAGGGCGCGGAGGATCAGGCCTCCGCCCCCGGTATCGATGGTCGAAGCCACCCGGACGCCCGAGTTCAGGCTCGTGCCGCCGACCGACGTCGCGTCGACGAGGCCTCCGCCGGTGGTCACGTTGCCCTCGAAGACGATGCTGCCACCGCTGGTGTTGGTCGGTGCGTCGGCGGCGCCGCTTTCCGGGACGCGGATGGCGAGGCTGTCGATGTCGAGGTTGCCGCCGCGGAGGACCTCGCCGGAGAGCTCGTCGAGCACGTCGGTCGACGTGTCGATGTCGCCGCGCAGCACGACGTCCCGGACGGCGGCGTTCACCTGGATGTCGCCGCCGTTGGTCGTGATCCTCGTGCCGGGCCTCGTCGTCAGGCCGAAGCCCTGGAGCGTGATGCTGCCGCCGGCGGTATCGAGGTCGGCGCGCAGGTCGATCTCGCCGACGAAGTTGTTCGGCACCTGGTCGGCGGGCGCCTCGGCCTGGAACTGGTCGTTGTCGGCGGAGACGAGCAAGAGGTCGAGCTGCAGATCGGAAGGACCTCGATCCTCGCCGGGCTGGAGCGGACGGTTCACTTCGATTCGCTCGTTGACGACGAGGTCCTGCGCGGCTCGGAGCGAGAGCGTCACCTGGGTGCCCGCTCCGGGCGAGTTCGCCTCCTCGAGGACGATCGGCGCGTTGACGGTGATGTCGCCGACCTGCGTGCCCTGAACATCCGCGATCGTCTGCGTGAGGATCGTCACGTTCGAGCCGCCCTCGAGGGCGCTCGCGATGAGGTCGGCCGAGATCTTCGAGTCGTCGACGGTGGGCAGCAGGATCGGGCCGGTGGTCGCGAACTCGGGGCTCTGGATGCTGTCCTGCGAGAGTCCGTTGTCGAGGCACTGGGGGGCGGCGCCGCAGCTGTCGGCCACGATCTCGATGTTGTTCGGATCGATGAGCCATTCGCCGCCCCGATCGCCGGCTGCGCCGCTGCGCGCACCGACTTCGGGCGCTCGCCGCACGTCGAGGCCGAGCTTGCCGGAGGTCTCCACGAATCCGCCGTCGCCGCCGTCCGTGCCGCCGCGGGCCGAGAGGTGGCCGTAGACCTGGGCCAGGTGCTCCGCGAAGACGATCACTTCACCGCCGTCGCCCTCGTGGATGGCGTCAGCCCTGACCACCGCGTCCGGGTGGACGTAGGTGCCGCGAGCCGTGCGGGTTTCGCCCTCGCCGAGTCGATCGCCGCCGATGCGCACCTTGCCGCCGCCGGCGCTGCCCGAGGCGTCGAGCACGGCGCCTTCGGTCAGCGCCACGTAGTCGCCGAGCACGTCGATGCGGCCGCCGGTTCCGTCCGGCGCCGGATCGCTCGCGTCGAGCGTGCCGCTCACCTCGACGAGGCCGTCGTCGCCGCCCTCGAGTACGATCTCGTTCGCGCGGATCGAGCCGGACTGCCGGATCGCGAACGACAGCATGTCCCCGGCAGCCAGCCGCACCGTTCCGTTGCCGGCGTCGATGGTGCCGCCGTTCTCGACGGCGGGGTCGTCGCCGAAGGGGGAGCCGGCGGGCGGCGCGATGGCGCTCTCGATCACGATCGGGCTCTCGTGCTCGCGTAGCTGGATGCGCGTGCCGGCCACCATCGCGAAGCTGCCGTCCGGTGTCTCGACGTGGCCGAAGTTCGCGACGCGCTGGCCGAGCAGCGTGATGTCCGAGCCGCGCATGTGCCCGTGGTTGACGACGTCGCCGAGCACGTCCTGGAAGACGTAGCGGCCGGTCAGGAAGTCGTCGTTCGTGATGCGCCCGCCCGCCACGATCAGCCGGCCGACGTCGATCTGCGAGCCGTCGTGGAAGAACACGCCGGCCTCGTTGACGAAGATGCAGGTCGCATCGCAGGTGACGGTGCCGTAGAAGTTCGAGGCGTGGACGCCCGGGCTGCGGTTCAGCACCTCGAAGCCCTGCTGCTGGCGGAAGCTGAGCGTGTGGTCGGGGCCCTGCTGGAGGTCTTCCTTCCAGTCGATCACCGCGTGGTCGCTGTGCTGCGTGTACTCGGTGTGGGTCGGCGTGTTGATCGTGAACTCGCCGCTGCCGACGCTGGTCTCCGCCGGGCCGACCGCGGTCGGAATGGGATCGGCGCCCACCGGGCCCGCGGCGCCGGTCGTGACGAATGCCACCAGTACGACCCGGGCCACCGCGCGCTCGATGCGCGAGTGCCTCGGGGGCACGCCGCAGCGGCCGGGGCGTGCGCGGTGCTGTTTTCGGGAGAGCCGCCGCATCAGAAGACCACGCTGAAGAGGAAGTAGAACTCGCCGTCCGGATCGATGTCGCCCTCCTGGGCGTTCAGGCACAAGGTCGTCCCGATCGAGGAGGGGTCGCACTGGACGGACTGGTAGACGCCGCGCGCCCAGTCGACCCGGGCCCGCAGGTTGCCGCGAAAGACCAGCTCGAGTCCGACGCCGGCGCCGACCAGGGTCTGGTCGACCTCGGCGCCCACGCCGAGCTGGGCGTTGTTGCGGATGCTCTTGCCGGCGTCGACGAAGGCGCGGAAGATGAGGTCCCAGTCCGGGCGGCCGTACACCTGCTGGGGGGCGACGCGGAAGTCGCCCACCCAGGGCAGATCGACCGGCTGCCGCCGGATCGGCAGCGACCGCGGAATGTGGAAGCGGTACTCGGCGGTGCCGAGGTAGACGCTGTCACCCACTGCCACGCCCTGCGGAAATCCGCGAACGGAATACAGGCCGCCGATCACCTGCGCGCTCTGGGGTATCAGCCGGTAGTCGAAGGCATACTGCCCGCGAGCGCCGATCGCGATCTCGTGGCTCAGCCGGGAGCTCGCCGTCGTGGTCGGGTCCTCGAAGCGCGAACGGAACAGCAGTGGCTCGAGGAAGTAGCTCGCGGCCACGTCGAAGTTCAGCGTCCACCAGCGGGACGAGCTCGCCTGACGACCGAAGGCGCTGGCGAAGGCGAGCTCGTAGTCGGTCAGGCTGCCGAGCGGTGCGGCGTGCTCGCCGGAGAAGGTGGCCGAGAACGTCGAGTACGGGTTGGTGCGCTCGGCGCGCAGTCCCAGATTCAGCAGCAGCAGGGTGACGTCCCCGACGTTTCCCGTGGTGTCGTTCTGGAGTCGGACGCCGCGGAAGCGGCCCCCCGCGAAGGCGTCGAGGAAGAAATTCCGGTGCTGCCACGCGTTGTAGATGAAGCGCCCGCCCGCGTGCCAGTCGCTGCTCAGCACCTCGTTGGCGCCGGTGAAGCCGGACGGCAGCACTTGCGAGAGAATGCGCGTCCAGCCTCCGTCTACGCGCCAGCGCAGGCGGCCCAGCCCCCACCAGGGCACCGCGCTGCGGTCCGCCCAGCCGAGCCAGCTCGGCTCGTTGCCGCTGGTCTTCATCCAGCCGGGGCGCTTCGGAGCGAACCAAGGCGCCTCGTAGCCCACCTGGATGCCGTTGACGTTGTCTCCGCCACCGTTCAGGTACTCGATCGTGAGGATGTCGTCGCGGTTGGTGAGCTGCCGGTTCACGTAGCCGCCGCGGGCCTGCCAGCGGGACGTGCGTTCGGTGCCGGTGTTGCTCACCTGGGCGTACACGTTCCACGGACGCGACTCGTAGACCCGGTAGTCGAGGGTGATGCCCTCGGCGTCGTCGGAGGCCGCCAGCGAGGCCTCGACGTGGCGTCCGGGGTGCCGGTTCAGCAGGTGGATGTAGTCCTCGAGCTTGCGCCGGTCGAGCAGATCGGTCGTGTCGTCGATGCCGGCGGCCGCCGGGTGGAGGGGCGAGTAGCTGCGGATCTTGCGGTGGACGGGGTTGTCGATGCGCCACTCGTCCTTGACCCGGTCGCCCGCCGCCACGGTGCGCACGTCGTCGATGCGCCCGATCCAGATGTCGATCCGCAGCTCGCTCCGGCCGTCCGGCCGCAGATCGGTCTCGGTCTTGACGTCGATGTCCTGGCTGCTCGGCACCACGTAGACGCCGAGCAGTCCCTCCTCGTGGACCCGCGCGAGCAGTGCGCGCGAAACCGCCGCCAGCGCGCTGGCGTGGAAGCGCGGGTCGTCGGTCGGACCCCCATCGACGCGCAGTGTGATCGTCGGTTGTCCGGCTCGCGGCGCCGCCCAGCCGGTCGCCGTGGCCCGCAGCGCGACGTCCACCGGCAGCAGCCGGTCGAGCGGCGGCAGCTCGGGGTGCGGCTCGGGGTAGACGATGTCGAAGCGCGTGACCGGAAAGGTCGGACCGTCGACGGGTTCGGCCGGAGGCAGCACGGAAGGCCCGGCTGTTGCGTCTTCGGCGAGCGACACGGCCGGCAGGGCGAGCAGCCAGAGCGCGACCAGGAGCGGCACCACCAGGAGGCGCGACCGGGCCGCAGGGCCCACTCCGCCCATTCGGGGGTGGCTCGGCGAACGGCGCGCGGCCACGCGGGCCTGCATCTGGACGGGACGGCTCAATCGGCAACTCGGATCACGCGGGGCCGACCGCAGTGTCCCCTGGGACCAGCGGGTGGGCGCCCGCCAGGGACACGCATCCCCGGCGTCGGGCCGCGCGGCAGCAAGGAACGCGACAGGAAGCGGGTCGGTACCCGCCGCGGCTGGCCCCCACCGCCGGGAGCCGCGCGGACTTTAGCGAGACTGAGACGCCGATGGCCCCCGCTGTACGCACCTTTTCTGCCCCTGTCCGGCGGTCGGTTTCGCGTTGGATCCGGCGGACTTCCGCTTCCGCCGGGAAGCCTCCGGCTGGGCGCGCCCGCCGGGCTGGCTGCGCGATCGAACGGGGGGCCGGATTGAGACGCTGGACAGGACAGCCGGTTCCGTCCCCGACCTTTTCGGGTGGGTTCAACCCCGATAGCGAGCGAGTGCGCCGCTCAAGGCGTCGGCGACCTGCTCGCGCAGCGACTCGGGCTCGAGCACTTCGGCGCCCGGACCGAACGACAGGATCCAGCTCCGCAGCTCGTCGCTGCCTCCCACGTCCATCTCGAGCACCACGCCGCCGTCGTGGGCATCGCGCACCCGCTGGCTCGCGTGCCAGGTGCGCTCGCGCACGTGGGTCGCCCAGGCTCGGGAGAAGCGCACCACCACGTGCTCGGCCGGTTCGGCGACGACGCCGAAGCTCGCGGCGGTGTAGGCCTCGAAGTCGAAGTCCGTGCGCGGCGTGAAGCGCGCATCGCTGGCCTCGATGCGGCGGATGCGGTCGACCGCGAAGGTGCGGATCTCTTCCGAGCGGTGGTCGTGGCCGATCACGTAGAGCCCGCCGCCGCGGTACCAGACGTGGTACGGATCGAGTTTCCGGCTCGTCTCCTCGCCCGACCGGCCGGTGTAGTACCGCATCGAGACGGTGGTGCGCCCGAGCACGGCGTCGCTCAGCGTCTGGATCGTGTCGCGGTACTCGGTGTAGCGCTTGTGCGGGCCGGGTAGCACGCGGAAAGACTCGGCGAGCCGGTCGAGGTAGCCGGCGAGCTCGTCGCCCAGGCTCGCGCGGATCTTCTCGAGCGCAGAGTCGATCGAGTCGTGGAAGAGCGTCCCCTCGAGCGGCCGCAGCAGATCGGCGCCGAAGGCCAGCGCCAGGATCTCGTCGGTGCTGAACGGCACGTCCCCGAGGTCGAAGGTCTCGACGAAGCGGTAGTAGACGCGGCCGTCGCGCTTCTCGCTGACGACGGGAAAGCCCGCGTACATCAGGGCGTCGAGATCGCGGTAGACGGTGCGGCGCACGCAGCCGAGGTCTTCCGCGAGCTGCTCGAGCCCGACGCCGCTGCGGCTGCGGGCCAGCCGCTGGATCAGCTGCCACTGCCGGGCCAGCTGGTCTCCCCGCATCGGGTTGCCTCTCGGGTGGGGGCCGGCCTCTCAGCCGACCTCGCGAGCGCCGGCGGCTTCGGCCGAGTCGTCGAGGCTCGCTTCGTCGTCGAAGAAGCGCACGAGCTGATCGACCTTTGCTTTGGCGTCGCGATAGCCGAGCTCGGCGAGGGGCGTCGTGAACGCGTTGTCGAAGAGCAGGTACGAGAGCAGATCGGCCTCCTTGAGCTCGCTGTCGGCGCTCGAAGTGCGGACGAACAGGCGCAGGAAGGCGTTCAGCTCGAGGTCGTTGTCGGGATCGCGGAGCAGCTCGCCGGCCATCAAGCCGAGGTCGCGCGAGGGCCGGATCACCAGGTCCTCGATGCGCTGGATGGGGCGGGCGCCGTGGCTCGCCCCGACGGTGTTGATCTGCTCGAGGAACGAAGGTCCGTAGGCCTCCTCGCCGTGGTCGATGATCGAGTTGACGAAGTGGACGCGGGCGAGGTCGGTGTCGACCGGACTCAGCATCAGCGCATTGAGCACCTTGCCGAACAGGAACATCGGATTGCCGAAGCCCGCCGTCCGCTGCTGGGCGAGCGACTCGCTCACGGTCGGCGGCACGCCGTGCGACAGCCCGATCACCAGCACCCGGTTCGCGCCCAGCCGGATCGCCGGCGCCAGCGGCGTGTTCAGCCGCAGACCGCCGTCCGCGTAGTAGCGCGAGCCGACGCGCACCGACGGGAAGAGCAGGGGGATGGCCGCCGACGCGAGGGCGTGGACCGGTGCCAGGCGGATCGGCTGGAGCCTCACCTGGTGGTCGGGAAGGGGCGGCGGGAGGTCCTGGCCGCTCTTCTCGCAGAAGACCACGGCCCGGCCGGTCGCGAGCTGCGTCGCCGCCACGCACACGGCGTCTACCGCGCCCGACTCCACGTTGCGCCGGATCGCCGCCCAGGGGATCGACTCCATCACCAGCTGCTCGAGCGGCCCCGTGTCGAGCATTCCGAAGAGCCGGTCCGGGCGCCGCCCCTCGCGCAGCTGCTTGGCGACGTTGCGCACGGCGAGCAGCTTGCGGGGGATCGAGATGAAGTCGCGGCTGCTGAAGCGGAAGACCTCGTCGACGTGGAGATCCTCCCAGATCTTCACGAGCCGCGGCCCCCGCCCGTGGGTCTGGTCGGCGGTCGCGGCCAGGAAGCAGGCGTGGATCGCGCCGACCGAGGTGCCGCAGACGATGTCGAAGCGCGGCTGCCGCCCCAAGCGCAGCGGCAGCTCGTCGAGGATGAAGCGCAGCGCGCCGGCCTCGTAGGCGCCGCGCGCCCCGCCCCCCGACAGGACGACCGCTCGACGGGGCTGGCTCTTCATGCCGTGCCGCCCCCCGTGCCCGCTACTTGCTCACGCGCTCGGAGTACTCGCCGGTGCGCGTGTCGACCCGCAGCTTGTCGCCTTCCTCGATGAAGAGCGGGACGTTGAGCGTGTAGCCCGTCTCGAGGGTCGCGGGCTTGGTGGCGCCGGAGCTGGTGTCGCCCTTGATGCCCGGATCGGATCGGGTGACGACCGCCTCGATGTAGTTCGGCAGCTCGATGTTGACCGGCTTGCCCTTCCAGAACAGGACCTCGACCTCCATGTTCTCGAGCAGGAAGTGGGTCGCGTCGCCGAGCACGTCGTCACCGATCGGGATCTGATCGTACGACTGGGTGTCCATGAAGATGCGGCCGTCGGCGTCCTGGTAGAGGTACTGCATCGACTTCTCTTCGACGTCCGCCTCCGCGCAGCGCTCGCCGGACCGGAACGTCTTCTCGACGACCCGCCCGTTCAGCAGGTTCTTGAGCTTCGTGCGCACGAAAGCGCCGCCCTTGCCGGGCTTGACGTGCTGGAAGTAGGTGATGACGAACGGGTTGCCGTCGATCTCGACCTTCAACCCGTTGCGGAACTGTGAAGTGTCTACTGCCATGATTTTCCTTGGGTTTTTCCTTCGAGCGGCGCGCAGCATAGCACGCGCGCAAAGAGGTGCTGAGTCTCGTGGTCGCAGGGGAGGGGGCGTCCGACCGAGGCCTCGGCGGAGGCTTTCGGGGTCGTTCGAGACCCTCCGAGCTGCGCTTTGACTTCGCCGGATGCCGCCACCGGCGCGACTACGTCCCGCGGCCGTCCGCCCCCGCGCGTGACCCGAAGCTGCCTAGGTGTGCGTGGCCTGGATGCGAGGCTGCCCGGTGTCCGTCCGCCCGGGTGTAATGCGGTAACGGGGGCGGAAGCCGAGTTCTTGCTCGGCGCGGCGGGTGTCGAGGGTGAACCCGTGGCGGACTTGCGGGCCGTCGAGTCGCAGCCGCCAGTCCTCCGCGCCGAGCAGGCGCGCGCCTGCCGCGAAGCCGCGCAGGAGCGGGCCGGGGACCGAGCGGGACGTTCCGCCCGCCCAGCCTGCCAGGGTGGACAGCGGGACACTCTCGAGGCCGGCGATGTTGAACGCGCCCGTCGCGCGCTTGTGGAGCGCCAGGGTGACCGCCCGGCAGACGTCCTGGTCGGCGATCAGCGCACAGAGCGGGTCGAAGCCCGTCGCGCGCAGCGGAGCTCCGCCGGGCGCGGCGAGCGCCGGATTCAGGAAGAGCCCGCCGTCGCGGCCCACGACCGTCGGCAGCCGAAGCAGCGCGACCGACAGGCGCTCGGTGTGGGCCTCCGCGTGCAGCAGCATGTCGCAGTCGATCCACGAGCGTGTCACGGCCGGCAGGTCCGGGTCGAAGTCGAGGGCGCTCGTCTCGGCGAATCGGTTGGCGTTGCCCGGCACCAGCCGGTAGACGAACGCGCTGCCGAGAGCGACGAGCTGCCGGATCGCCAGCGTTTCGAGGCAGTGCTGTAGGACCACCCGGGCTTCGGCGGTGCGGTCGGGCACGCCGGACAGCCGAGTGCGGACGCTCTCGGCGTGCGGGTCGTGGGGAGGCACGAAGATCACCGTGTCGACCCGCGCCGTGCGGACCGCTCCGCCGTGGAACAGGTCGGCGACCTGGCGATGGCGCTTCAGGTCGGCCTCGACGTAGTCGACGCGGGCGGATTCGGCCAGAAAGCGGTCGAGGCTGCTGGGGGGGCGCCGGGCGCCCACCGCCACGATGTGATCCACGGCCTCGTCGAAGTAGAGGTGCTTGACGAGGCGTCGGCCGAGCGGCTCGTCGGCGTGGGTGACCAGCACGCTGCGCTTTTCGGGCTGCATTGGCGGCTCGTTGCTTTCCTCAGCAGTTCTTGTCGATCAAGAGCTGTACCTCGCGGCGGACGAGCCGTGCGAGGTAGCGGACGAGGCGGGGGTCGTTGGCGCCGGCGGGGCCGAAGCGTTCGTGGAAGGGCATGGGCTCGCCGTAGACGATTCGGTACGGCACCGGGTAGGGGACGAGGCCCAACGGTCCCAGCAGTGGGAAGGTCGGTGTCACCGGCATGGTCGGCAGGCCGAGAGCCCGGGCGATAGGCTTCAAGTCGAACAGGATGGGCGCCTGGTCGTCGCTGCCGATCACCGCGGTGGGAATCACCGGGGCCTGGGCGCGCAGCGCCTGCTCGATGAAGCCGCGCCGGAAGCTCTGCAGGCGGTTGCGTTGCGTGACGAGCTTGCGTGCGCCGTCCATGCCCTCGGGAAAGACGAGCACGAGTTGATCGCCGGCGAGCAGGTCGGCGAAGTTCTCGCGAGTGCCGATCACCTGGCCGACGCGGGCGTAGAACACGTTCACGAAGGGCAGCTTGCCCACCCAGTAGTCGACGATCGCACGCAACAGGCGCGGCGGATCGGTCGAGAGCGCCACGTCCATCACCAGCATGGCGCCGTCGAAGGGAAGCAGTCCGCCGTGGTTGGCGGCGAGGATCGCAGGGCCTGCGTGGGGCAGGTGCTCGTGACCGCTGCTGCGCACCCGGAACCAGGCACGGTAGAGGCCCAGGAAGAACGGAAAGGCCCGACGCAGGCTCGTGGCAGAGAGGCCGAACCGGTCGAAGTCCCCCTCGCCCCCGGCCCACTCCAGCAGGGCGACGAGCCGGCGCCGCTCGTCCTCGTCGAGCAGGCGGTCGAGCCAGTCGGCCGGCTCGCGGAGGTCGACGTCTCCGAGCGCGGAGGCTCGTGCGGCCCGGCCCCTCAGCCGACTCGGGCCGGCGCTTCGCAGGCTGCCGGCCGCGCCCGGTCGGTGGTCTGCGCGGGCCCGGATCGGCCGGACGGCCGGCGCATCCAGGGGGCCGGTCCCGGCTTCGTCGGCGGTCTCTTCGTTCGACGGCATGGGGCCTCCGAGGCCCAGCTCGCTCAGCCCGGCCTCGAAGGGGTCGGGGTCGCAGGGGGTCGCGAACGGGTCGCATCCCAGTGCCGGCTGCACGACGCGCGGTTCCGGAGGGAGCCACTCGCCCTCGATCGGGCCGTCTCCGCTGCCACCGCTGCTTCCGGGGATCCGGCTCACGCGACCTCCTCGTCGCGCAGCGATCCGACGGCGCGCAGCCGCGGCCGGTCGGCGCCCTGCTGTGCGTCGGGGGCCGGCCGCTGGGCGCGTTGAGCGGGTTCGCGCGCGAGGAGCTCGTCGGCGAGGACGGCCATCGCGGCGGCGCCGCGATCACGCGGCGCGTACTCGAAGATCGAGAGTCCGCGTGACTGCGCCTCGTCGATCTTCACGTGGTAACTCACGACGGTCTCGGCGATCTCGTCGGGGAAGCGGTCGCGCAGCCGTGCCAGGCACTCGTCCGCCAGTCGGGTGCGCCGGTAGAAGGTCGGAATCACCATCGCGACCTCGAGGGCGGGGTGGTCGTAGCGTCGCTGGACCATCTCGACGGTGCGCATCAGCTCCGCGCAGCCGTCGAGCGCGAGATAGGTGAGCGGGCAGGGCACCACGACCTCGCGGCACGCCCGCAGTACGCTGAGCGTCAGTGGTCCGAAGCTCGGCGGAGCGTCGAAGAGCACGAAGTCGTACTCGTCGAAGCCCGGGCCGGCGTCCAGGCAGGCTGCGAGCCGGCCCGTCCCGTCGTCACCGGCGCGAGCGTCGACCCAGGTGGGAAACAGCGCCAGGGCCTTGTTGCCGACGACGATGTCGAGATTGGCGATGCGGGTCGGCTGAGCGGGGAGCCCTTCCGTCGGCAGGTCGCGGGAACGTCGCGTATGGCCCGAGACCCCGGCCTCACCCGGCTCGTGTTCCGCGGTCACCGGAGTGCCGAGCGAGCTGTCTACGAGCAGCTCGGCCGCCGACCGCGGGGGGCGGCGCACGTCGATGCCGAGCACCTTGCCGAGCTGGCCCTGCGGGTCCATGTCGATCGCCAGGGTGCGGCGACCGTGCCGCTCGGCCAGGTCGGCGGCGAGGTTGGCGACCAGCGTCGTCTTGCCGCTGCCGCCCTTCTCGTTGATGAATGCGATGCGGCGAGGAATGGCTCGTCCCCCTCAGCCCTGATGCGCTGGGCGATTCCCTGGGGTGCCTGCTCTGAACCCGACCACTCGATCGATCGCCCGACCGATCGACTCGCGATCGCGTCGTTTGGCGTATCCGGCCTGGCTGTTTCCCTGCCGCCGCTCTCTGCTCTCTGCCTCTGCCTCTGCCTCTGCCTCTGCTCTCTGCCTCTGCCTCTGCCTCTGCCTCTGCCTCGTATTCTGCTGGAGCTTTCTGCTGGAACTTACTGCTGGAACTCACTGTTGGAGTTTTCTGCCGGGACGATCGGCTGGAACTATCCGTCCCAACTTTCTACTGGGCCTGCTCGGCCTGAGTGCCTTGCGTGCGACGGCATCTCGTTCGTTCGATTCGATCGTTTAGTCCCGCACCGGTTGCGTGTCAACGGCAAATGTAGGACTCCGCTCGACATAGCCATGTGACGATCGTCTCCAGTCGTCGAGGCCCGAAAGTGAAGAGGCCCGCACCGGTCTACGGTGCGGGCCTCGTTGGAGCTTCGGCCGGTAGCCGGCCGGATGGGCCGGGTGGGTCGAACGGAGAGTCTCGGACGGGCGCGATCAGCCCTTCGCCGCCGTGACGGCCTCGGTGAGGGCGGGCACCACTTCGAAGAGATCGGCGACCACGCCGACGTCCGCGACCTCGAAGATCGGGGCATCCGGATCCTTGTTGATCGCAACGATGTAGTTGCTGCCCTTCATGCCGACGAGGTGCTGGATGGCGCCTGAGATCCCGCAGGCGATGTACAGCTTGGGCGAGACGACCTGGCCGGACGATCCCACCTGGTAGGGGTGGTCGAGCCAGCCTGCGTCGACGACCGGTCGCGACGCCCCCATGGCGCCGCCGAGGGCGTCGGCGAGGGGCTGGATGACCTCGGGGAACTTCTCGGGGGCGCCTACACCGCGACCACCCGAGACGATGATGTCGGCCTTGGTCAGATCGACACCGGTGGCCTCGGCCTGCCGGGTCTCGACGAACTTCGCGCGCAGGCCGTCGAGCGACACCGCCAGCGGAGACGTCGAGCCGTCGCCCGAGCCCGAGAAGGCCTCGGTGGCCCCCGGCTGCATGCTGGCGACCGTGGTGCCGCTGGTCGTCAGCTTGGCGTCGAGCTTGCCGTTGAAGACGCGCCGCGTGAAGGTGAGGCCGTCGCCGCTCGCCTCCACGTCGAAGCAGTCGCTCGCGAAGGCCGCGTCGAGGCCCGCGGCGATGCGGGGCGCGACGTCCCAGCCGAGCGGCGTGTTGGACAGCAGCACGAGATCGGCGTCGGCGGCGTCGACCGCGGCGCGGATGGCCTTGTTCCAGGCGTCCACCGAGTAGTTGGCCAGGCCGGCGTCGTCGGCGACGTGGGTCTGCCCACCGCCCTTCGACGCCAGCTCGTTCGCCGCGTCGCCGACGCCGCTGCCGATCACCACGCTGTGCACGCTGCGGCCGCTGCTGCCGGCCACCTTCTGCGCGAACGACACCAGCTCGAAGGTCGCTTCGCGGATGCTGCCGTCGGCCGTCAGCTCGGCCACGACGAGTATGTTGCCCATCGGTCTGTACTCCCGTGTGTGGGGGGCTGCTCTTGCGCGTCGTTCCGGTCGGGCGACGCGGCGCCAGGATCAGAGCAGGCCCAGCTCCTTGATCTTGCCGACGAGCTGGCCGACGACCTCGTCGGTCGAGCCCTGCAGGATCTCCGCCGAGTCGGACTTGGGCGGCACGTAGACCTTCTCGATCTTCACCTTCGCCGCCGCCGCGCCGACCTGTCCGGCCACGCCGAGGTCGGCGGCCGTCTTCACGTCGACCGGCTTCTTCTTGGCCTGCATGATGCCCTTGAGGGACGCGTAGCGGACCTGGTTGGCGCCGGTCTGGATCGCGAGCAGGCACGGCTTCGGCAGCTCGACGACCTCCATGGCGCCGCCCTCGAGCTCGCGCTCGACCTGGATGCCGTCGGCGTTCGCGTCGGTCTTGAGCACCCCGGTCGCCGACGGCACGTCGATCAGCTCGGCGAGCATCGGCGGCACCGAGGCGAAGTTGCCATCGTCGGCCATCAGGCCGCAGAAGACGATGTCGGGGTTCTCCTCCTTGGCGACCGCGGCGAGGACCTTTGCGATGCCGAGCGAGTCGGAACCGTCGGTCTCGGCGTCCTTCACGTGGATGGCGCGATCCGCCCCCATGCCGAGAGCGGTGCGCAGCGCCTGGGTGACGCGGTCCGGGCCGATCGAGACGACGACCACCTCGGCCTCGCCCGCGTCCTTGATGCGCAGGGCTTCCTCGAGCGCGTAGGTGTCGTAGCTGTTGATCTCGAACTTGATGTTGTCTTCCTGAATCCACGTGCCGTCGGCAGAGACGTCGAGTCGCGCGTCCTGGTGCGGCACCTGCTTCAGGCACACCATGACCTTCATGGGGGCTGTCTCCGAGGTGGGTGGGAGCAGAAGAGGGCCCCGGCGCGTGCGCGCAGAGGCCCCCGGAAAGCGCGCGAACACTAACGGAGCGCTCCGTCCGTTTCAACGTCGCAGAGAGTCCCTGACGCCGGCATCCCAGGCCTTGCCGGCGGCTGTCGACGCCCCCGGCCAGGCCGCGCGGCGGGCTTCCGGGGCGTCGGGCCGGACCCATAAGTCGGCGGAAGTTTGACGTAAATCGCGCGTCCGGCAGCCCGGCCGGCGCGCGCGGGAGGGGCGCCGCGCGCAGCAACACAGCGCTGCAGTCGTCAGCCCCCGCCGTCGAGGACCTTCTCGATCCAGTCGGCCAGGGTGTCGGCCACGGCGCGGCGGCTCGCGTCTTGCTCGGGCCCGGAGTCGCCCGGGGTCGTCAGCGACCCGTCGGCCCCGTCGAGGATGCGCAGGGTCGAGGGCGCGCCGCTTCGCGAGAGCACCCGGCGCAGGGTGCCGAGGTCACAGCAGGGATCGGCGTTGCCCTGCAAGAAGAGCATCGAGGGGATGATGCGGAACAGCGGATCCGCACAGGGCCGGTCGCTCTCGCCGGGAGCGTGCAGCGGGTAGCCGAGGAAGAAGACGCCGTCGATCTGCAGCCGAGAGCTGGCGAGCCGCGCCGCTACTCGGGCGCCGAGCCCCGTACCACCGAGGAAGAGATGTGACGGGGCTGCGTTCGGATCCCGGCCGAGCACCGAGAGAGCGGCGCGGAACGCGCGGTCGAGCACCTCGAGATCGTCCTCGTCGGCGGCCCGGCCGGCCTCGGCGAAGGGAAAGTTGAAGCGGATCGTGAGGTACCGGCGGGCGGCGAGGTCGCGGTGGAGCAGCTCGACGAGCGGGTCGTCCAGGTCACCGTCGGCGCCGTGGGCGATCGCCACCGCGACGCGGGTGCCGGTCGGCCACCACTCGGGGATGCCCACGATCGCCGACAGGGCATCGACTCCGTCGAGGGGCTCCGGCAGCTGAATCCGGACCTCTTCGACGCGGGCGACGGTTTCCAATCCAACCCCTTTGGGGCGATGGGTATCACAGCGCCGCGGCCCCCGCATCGACCGGGGCGATCCGCCCCAGTCGGCCCCCTGCCGCAGCTCGGGTGCCGGACGCACAGGAGGGTAGCTGCATTGGCTGCTCGCGGCGCTGCCTGGGGTGTCTATCCTGCCCGGCAGCCGGACGCCGATCGATCGGCGGATCGAGGGCCGGTGCGCTCCCGGGCGTGGCCGAGGGGCTGTGGTGGAATCGGCATTGGAAGACAGCAAGAAGAAGGTGCTGATCACAGGCATCGCGGGGCCGCGCGGCCGGCGGCTCGCGGAGCGCCTCGCGGCGACGATGGACGTGTGCGGCGTCGACGTGCTGCGCTGGCGTGGGCCCGAGATCGGCGTCCGCGTCCACCGGGTGGATCTGCGCAAGCGCAAGTTCGAGGACGTCGTGCGGACCGAGCGTCCGGACGTCGTCGTCCACATGGGCTTCGTCCGCCACTTCGAGCAGGGCGAGCGGATCCGCCACGACGTGAACGTGCGCGGCACCAAACAGCTGCTCGACCACTGTGTGAAGTACGGCGTGCAGAAGGTGGTCGTGATGTCGAGCACGGCCGTCTACGGCGCGTTCGCCGAGAACCCGTACGGCATCGACGAGGACTTCCCGCTCTCGGCGAGCCGCTCGTACCCGGAGATCCGCGACCAGGTCGAGGTGGACACCCTCGCGAGCGCCTTCATGTGGCAGCACGCCGAGATCGACACGGTGGTGCTGCGGCCCGTCAACGCCCTCGGACCCAGCGCGCACTCGATGATGGCGAGCTTCCTGCGGCTGGCGCGGGTGCCGACCGTTGCGGGCTTCGACCCGGTCGTGCAGTTCATCGGCGAGGAGGACGTCGTCGAGGCCCTGGCTCTGGCGGTCGACTCCGAACTCTCAGGCGTCTACAACGTCGTCGGCTCGGGGCAGGTGCCGATCCACACCGCGATCCAGGCGATCGGAGCCACGGCGTGGCCGATCCCGGGTCCGGTCTTCGAGGCGCTCTGCCGGCGTACGTTCGAGTGGGGGATCTGGCATTACCCGCCCGGCGCGATCGACTACCTGCGCTACCCGGTGTGCGTGTCCGGCCGGCGCTTCGAAGAGGCGACGGGCTTCCGGCCCAAGGTGTCGCTGCGCGAGATGTTCGACAACATGCGGAGGCGGAGGGATCGATGAGCCGGTCGACGACCAGCGCCCTGACCGCGGTCCGCGACGTAGCCGGCGCCCTGAGACCGCTCTGGCTTCGGCGCATGCAGGACGCGATCGAGGAGAGGGTGGCGCGCATCCCGACGCCGTTGAACGAGTACGGATTCGACGACCAGGGGTTCTCGCCCGAGTTCGTGAGCGCCAACTCGCTGCCGATGGCGCTGCTCTACAAGTACTACTTCCGGGTGCGGACGGTCGACATCGACCGCGTGCCGCCGGGTCGCGTGCTGTTGATCGCCAACCACGCCGGGCAGCTGCCCTTCGACGGCATGATGCTCTCGGCGGCGATGCTGCTCGAGGCCGAGCCGCCGCGCATCGCGCGGGGCATGGCGGAGTACTGGGTGTCCGAGCTGCCCTTCGTCAGCGTCGCCGCGGCTCGCGGAGGCTCGCTGGTAGGGACGCCGCGCAACTGCACCTCGATGCTCGAGGCCGGCGAGTGCGTGATGGTGTTTCCGGAGGGCGTGCGCGGCATGAACAAGCTCTACAAGGACCGCTACGAGCTGATGCGCTTCGGCCTCGGCTTCATGCGCCTGGCGCTCGAGACCGACACGCCGATCGTGCCGGTCTCGATCGTCGGATCCGAGGAGCAGCAGCCCGGGCTCGTGAACCTCTCCCGCGTCGGGCGTCTCTTCGGTATGCCGGCGCTACCCGTGACCGCGACGTTTCCGCTGCTCGGTCCGCTGGGCCTGCTGCCGCTTCCGGTGAAGTACCACATCTACTTCGGCGAGCCGCTCCACTTCGAGGGCGACCCGGACGAGGACGACGCCCACATCCAGGACCGGGTCGACGTGGTGAAGGCCGCCATCATGGCGGGCTTCGAGCGAGGGCTGGCGGAACGACACGGCGTCTTCCGTGACTGAGCGCGACGAGCCGGCCGGGTGCTCCCGCCCGCTGGCGTCCCCGGCGGATCCGCCGCAGAATCGTCTCGCGCCCGGATGGGAGTGCCCTTGAGCGATCGACCGATCACGATCGAGCTCAACCCCAGCGAGCAGCGGCTCTGGGATCGGCTCCGCGGCCGCATCGTCGCGGTGCGCGAGCCCGGGGAGGCGTCGGGCGTCCTCGACATGCTCTTCCTGCTGCCCGATCTCACGGTGCTGCTCGCCCGGCTGCTGCGCGAGCCGCGCGTGCCGATCTTCTCGAAGGCGGTGGCGGTCGCCGGGCTCGCCTACGTGGTCTCGCCGGTCGATGCGGTGCCGGCGCTCTTCTTCGGTCCGATCGGGCTGGTCGACGACCTCGTCGTGGTCGCGGCCGCCCTGTCCGCCATGCTCAACCGCGTGCACCCCGACATCGTGCGGCTGCACTGGTCGGGGCAGGGCGACGCGTTGGCGGCGATCCACCGGGTGACGACCTGGGCCGAGGACCAGATCGCCGGCGCCGTTCAGCTCGTGCTCGGCCGCCTGCTCGGCCGCTGATCGACGGCCAGGGCGAGCAGCCGCGCCCGGTCTTCTCGCGGGATGCGGCGCACCCGTCCGTCGTCGTCGACCGCGGCGTGCTCGGTGGCGCCCGAAGCGATCGTGCGCCCCTCTCCGATTACCGAGTACGCCATGCGGAGGGACGCGCCGCGCACCCACTCGAGCCAGGTCGCCACCTCGAGATGCTCGTCGAAGCGGGCGCCGAGGTGGTGATCGACCTCGCTCCGGGTCACCGCAAAGTGGATGCCGCGCTCGAGGTAGTGGGAGTAGGGGTGGTCGTGCTCCTCGAGCCAGCGCACGCGCGCTTCCTCGAAGAAGCGCAGGTAGTTGGCGTGGTGCACGACGCCCATCGCGTCGGTCTCGTAGAAGGCGACCCGGTGAGTGGCGACCGTGAGGGCGGCGCCCGGCGGAGCGGCGTGGGCGGAGGCTCGCACACCTGCGCTCAGAAGTTGTCCTTCGCGGTGCGGATGCGGCCGAGCTCGGCGGCGTCGGGAGCTCTCATGAAGGGGTTCGTCGCACGCTCCTCGCCGATCGTCGACGGGATCGTCATCTCGTCGGGGCCTGCATCGTGCCAGTCGGCGGCGGCGTGGGCGCGGATCTTCTGCACGCGCTCGAGCTTCTCGCTGATCGCCGCGTTGCCGGGCTCGACCGTCACCGCGAAGCGCAGGTTGCTCTCCGTGTACTCGTGGCCGCAGAAGACGCGCACGTCGTCGGGCAGGGCGGAGAGCTTCTCGCACAGCGCCTCGTACATCATGGCGGCGTCGCCCTCGAAGAGCCGTCCGCAGCCGCCTGCGAAGAGCATGTCGCCCGTGAATGCGGCCTTGGCGCCGTCGAACACGTACGCGATGTGGCCCATGGTGTGGGAGGGGATGTACAGCACACGGGCGGTCTCGTTGCCGACCGTCACGGTGTCGCCTTCGTCGACGCCCTCGCTGAAGCCCGGCACCCGCTCGGCGTCGGAGACGTGGGCGTAGACCGGTGCGCCGAAGCGGTCGGCGAGATCGGGGTTCGCCGCCGAGTGGTCGAGATGGTGGTGGGTGGAGAGGATCTTCGTGACCTTCGCACCGGTCTGCTCGACGCGGCGGATCACCGGCTCGGCCTCGGGCGCGTCGATGACGGCGGCCTCGCGGGTCTCCTCGCAGATCACGAGATACGTGTAGTTGTCGCTGAAGGTCGGAATGCGCTCGATCTGAAGGGGCATGGCGGCGAGGTTAGCAGCAATCCACGTCGCCGCGGCGGCGGCGGCGGCCGGTCAGAGCAGTGACAGCTGGTTGCGTGGTGTGCCGTTTCGCGCGGCGGCCGCCGCCTGCTCGCCGGCTTCCTCGGCGGCGCCCCAGGCAGGGCACAGCGACTTGTAGCTGCACCAGCGGCAGAGGTTGTTCTTCTTCGCCGGATAGCGATCGGCCGCCTCGATGGTCTCGATCTGCGCGAGGGTCTCCTGCTTGAGGTCGGAGAGTTCTTGCGGAGTCCGCGTGGAGATGCGCGTGATGCCCCGTGAGAGATACTGCCAGACCAGCCGCACGGGCCGGTCGCCGTACTGACCCGCGATGCCGATCTGGTAGAGGGCGAGTTGTCGGTCGGCGTCGAGCTTCTTCTGGCTCGGCACGTACTCGCCGGTCTTGTAGTCGTGGATTTCGGTGGCGCCGTCCGGGGCGCGCACGATGCGGTCGACGAAGCCCTGGATTCCGTAGCGACCGTCCTCGTCGAGCCTGAAGACGATGCGCTCCTCGAGTCCGAGGGTCTCGTCGGCGTCGAAGGGGTAGTGCTCGCGGTAGTGGTTCTCGAGGCAGCGCTGCCCGAGGCCGCGGTAGTGGGCGACGTCGAAGCCTTCCTTGACGATCACGACCCGCTCGGCGTCGAAAGCCTCGTCGAAGAGGGCGTGGTAGCGGTCGACGACGCGCCGCAGCGACGGCACCTGCTCGCGCCCGACGAATACGTAGAGGCGCTCGAGCACCTCGTGGACCAGCTTGCCGACGAACGCCTCGATGCCCTCGGTGTCTTCGGGGACCTTCAGCACGTAGCGCAGCTGGAACTTCTTGGGACACGTCTCCCAGGTCGAGAGGCGCGAGTGGCTGTAGAGCGTCGTCATCGATCACCGCAGCCGGGGGGCACGGGCAGAATAATGCCTGAGGGATTGCGTGGCATGCCCATTTGCAGAGTCGGCGGCGGGCCCCGGCCCGGCTGGGCTAGAATGCCTCCGGTTTTCGGGGCGCCCGAAGGAGTCAGGATGGCCGCCAACGCCCGATCCGCGGGCTCTTCCGGCGCAGTGGGCGAGGCAGCGGAAACGCCGGATTCGCCCGATCCCGATACGGGAGAGCCCCGGGGCGGCGCAGCCGCCTCCGCAGGCCCGGCGTGCGCCCAGGAGGTGATCGACGCCGCCGTCGAGGGGCTCTCGGGCTGCAGTGAGGACCCTCTCGCGCAGGCGGTGTGCCGCGGCATCGTCGATCCCCAGCGCGTCGTCGAGTGGACGGACCGCACCGAGCGGCTGCTGCGGTTCCAGTTCGACGAATCCGAGCTGCGCTCCGAGATCCCCGTGGTGGCGGAGAATCTCGCCGCGCTGCTGCGCGAGGTGGCGGTCCCGGCCCCGCACTCGCCCGAGTCGGTGACGTCCGAGTTCATCGCCGCCCTCGTGCGCCTCCGCAAGGCGATCTCGGACGACGTCGAGGCGGCCTTCGAGGGCGACCCGGCGGCGGCGGGCTACGAGGAGATCGCCGTCTCCTACCCGGCCATCCGCGCGCTCGCCGTCCACCGCATCGCCCACGAATTGTACCTGCGCGGCGTCCCGCTGGTGCCGCGCATCATGAGCGAGTACGCGCACGACCGCACCGGCATCGACATCCATCCGGGGGCGACGATCGGGCCGCACTTCTTCATCGACCACGGCACCGGCGTGGTGATCGGCGAGACGACCGAGATCGGTGCGAACGTCAGGCTGTACCAGGGGGTGACCCTCGGCGCGACGTCGCTGCGCGCCAGCAGCCACCTGCGCGGCGTCAAGCGGCATCCGACCGTGGAGGACGACGTGACCATCTACGCGGGCGCGAAGATCCTGGGCGGCGGCACGGTGATCGGCGCGGGCAGCGTGATCGGCGGGAACGTGTGGATCACCGAGTCGGTGCCGCCTGGGGCCCGGGTCGTCGCCGATCCGCCGCGCAACGTCGTCCACCACGAACGCGTCGGCGAGCAGCTGCCCCTGCAGCTGCCCTGGGACGAGGACGAGGAGGGGGCATGACGCGGGCGCGCGTACTGTCGCTGGCCGCCGCGGCGGCGCTGCTGCTGCTGCTCTCGGGCGCCGCCTACGGCGATGTGCCCGCGGCCGACGAGTCGGTCGGTCCGCAGTGGGGCTACGCGCTCGCTCACGAGCTGATGAGCCCGTACTGCCCGGGGCGTACGCTCTCCGCCTGCCCGAGCGAGCAGGCCGCCGAGCTGCGCCAGTGGATCCTGCTCCAGGAGGCGGCCGGCGCGACGCGCGAGGAGGTGATCGCGGCCCTCGAGGAGCGATTCGGCGCGGAGATCCGCTCCGCGCCGGTGGCGCGTGGCTGGGGGCTCGCGGCGTGGATGCTGCCCGCGGCGGCGCTCGGAATCGGGGGGCTGCTCGTCGTCGTCGTGCTGCGACGGATGGTGGCGACCCGGAGCGACGGTGCCGCGGCCGCGGCTCCGCGGCGGGCCGATGCGCTGGCTTCCGGTCCGGAGTCGGCGCACCCCGACGACGCCGATCTCGAGCGGCTCGTCGACGAAGAACTCGCGGCCGGCGAGCGCTGAGCGCCAGCGCTCGGCAGCGGGTGCGTGCACGGGGCCGGGGGCTGCGTCGCGGCCGGGCCGGCCCGGTGACTGCGATACACTGCGCCGCCGTGAAGGTCTACACGAAGCGCGGCGACAGCGGTGAGACCGACCTGGCCGGTGGCGTCCGCGTGTCGAAGGACGCGCTTCGCGTCGAGGCCTACGGTTCCGTCGACGAGCTTAATGCCTTCGTGGGCGTGGCGATCGTCGAATGCGATGCACGCTGGCATCCGGTGCTCGAGGCCGTGCAGCGCACGCTCTTCGAGATCGGTGCGGGGCTCGCCGTGCCGGCCGACCCCGTGCAGTCGGCGCTCTCGCGCGCAGGCGCCCACGACGCCGACGTGACGGCCCTCGAGGCGGCGATCGACGAAGCCGACGCGGGTCTGCCACCGCTGCGCGCCTTCGTGCTGCCGGGGGGATGCCGCGCCGCGGCCGCGCTGCATGCGGGGCGCACGATCTGCCGTCGCGCCGAGCGGCGGGTGGTGGCCCTCGATCACGAAGAGCCGCTCGCGGACGCGAGCCTGCGCTACCTGAACCGCCTGTCCGACCTGCTCTTCGTGCTGGCGAGGTCCGAGAACGCCCGCGCGGGCGCCGGCGACGTGGAGTGGACGCGTCGCGACAGCTGACGCCCGGCCGGTCGCCGCTGCGGGGTGCGCCCCTCCGGTGTCGCGGTGGTGCCTCGCGCGGCGCCTCCCGGCGGCGCGGTCAGCTCGCGGCCAGCGCCGCCTCGATGTCGCGGCCGATCTCGAGCACCACCCGGAAGGGCGACGGGGTGGCGTCGTCGCCGAGGCGGGCCTCCACCGCGGCGACCCCGCCGATCCGCTCGAGACCGTACTCGCCGTAGCGGCGCGCCAGTGACTCGAGCGCAAAGTCGAGTGCGCCGCGGGTCCGCCGGCGCCGCAGCTCGCCACTGGCCGCGATCGCCTCGTGATGGGCCACGATGCGGTCGAGCAGCTCGTCGATGCCCGTGCGGTCGCGGGCCGAGGCGAGCAGCACCGGGGCCACCCAGTCGCCGCTCCCGGCGCCCTCGCCGAGGTCGAGTCCGGCGATCAGCTCGCCGCGGGTGCGCGAGGCCTGGGGGCCCGCATCCGCCTTGTTGACCACGAACACGTCTGGCAGCTCGAGGATGCCGGCCTTCATGAACTGCAGCATGTCGCCGGCGCCGGGCTGGGCGACGAAGACGAGCGTGTCGACGAGCTGCGCGACCTCGCCCTCGGACTGCCCGACCCCGACGGTCTCGACGAACACCCAGTCGAATGCGGCGGCCATCACCGCCGTGCCCGCCCAGGTGGCGTCCGCCAGGCCTCCGAGGCGATCACGGGCCGCCATCGAGCGCAGGAATACGCCCTGCTCGCGGGCGCTCGCGCCGAGCCGCATGCGGTCGCCGAGCAGCGCACCGCCCGAGCGCTGGCTCGAGGGGTCGACGGCGATGATGCCGATCTTCTCTCCGCGATCGCGCAGCGCGTCGACCAGCGCGTTGAGCAGCGTCGACTTGCCGGCGCCCGGTGCGCCGGTGATGCCGATGCGCCGGGCGCTGTCGCTTCGGGGCAGCGCGGCGAGCCTGTCGAGCAGCGCCAGGGCGAGTTCGCGGCGGTCGGCTCGGCGGTCGTCGACGAGATTCAGCGCCGCCGAGACCGCGGCCCGATCGCCCGCGGCGAGTCCGTCGTGTAGAAGCGACAGCTCGGCATCGGCGGTCGCGCTGGCCGGGTCGCTGCTGCTCAGGGGTGGACCTCTTCCACGACGTCGGCAATCTCGGCCATGATGCGCGTGAGGTCGAAGTCCTTCGGCGTGTAGACGCGCTTCACGCCCGCGGCCTCGAGACGCTCGGCGTCGTCCTCGGGAATGATGCCACCGACCACCACCGGCACGTCGGCCAGTCCCTCCTTGCGCAGCCCCTCCAGCACGTCGACGACCAGCACGCCGTGGGAGCCGGACAGGATCGACAGGCCGATCACGTGCACGCCCTCGTCGCGCGCCGACTGCACGATCTCGTCGGGGGTGAGGCGGATGCCGTCGTAGACCACCTCCATGCCGACGTCACGCGCCTTCACGGCGATCTGCTCCGCGCCGTTGCTGTGGCCGTCGAGGCCGGGCTTGCCGACGAGGATCTTGAGGCGCCGGCCGAGCCGCTCACTCACCGCGTCGACCCGCGCCCGCACCGCGTCGATGCTCTCGCTCGCCGCCGAGACGCGGGTGGCGCCGACGCCGGTCGGGGCGCGGTACTCGCCGAAGCGGGCGCGCAGCGTGTCCGCCCACTCGCCGGTCGTCACGCCGGCGTGGGCCGCGCGGATCGAGGCGGGCACGATGCTCTCGGCGCCCGCCGCCGCGTCGCGCAGGCCCTGCAGGGCGGTCTCGACGTCGGCGTCGTTGCGCTCGCTGCGGAAGGCGCGCAGCCGCTCGATCTGCTCGCGCTCGGCTTCGGCGTCGACCTTCACGATCGCCGACTCGGCGTCGCCGACGAGCGGGGATTCGACCGACTCGACGAAATCGTTGACGCCCACCACGGTGATCTCGCCCGTCTCGATCGCGCGGATGCGGCGCGTGTGCGACTCGACGAGCGCCTGCTTCATGTAGGCGTTCTCGACCGCCGCCACGGCGCCGCCCATTTCGAGCACCTTCTGCAGCTCGGTGCTGGCCTCCTCCTTCAGCTCGGCGGTGCGGCCCTCGACGACCTTCGAACCGTCGAAGATGTCCTCGTACTCGAGCAGGTCGGTCTCGTAGGCGAGAATCTGCTGGGTGCGCAGCGAGAGCTGCTGATCCCAGGGGCGTGGCAGGCCGAGGGCCTCGTTCCAGGCGGGCAGCTGGAGCGAGCGGGTGCGGGCCTTCTTCGAGAGCGTCACGCCGAGGGCCTCGAGGGCGATGCGCACGATGTTGTTCTCGGGCTGGCTCTCGGTGAGGCCCAGGCTGTTGACCTGCACGCCGTAGCGCAGCCGCAGCGGCTTGGCGTCGGTGATCCCGTAGCGCTCGCGGCCGATCTCCTCCCAGAGCTCGGTCATCGCGCGGCACTTGCACACCTCTTCGACGAAGCGGATGCCGGCGTTCAGGAAGAACGAGATGCGACCGAAGACGCGGCCGATGGCGTCGTCGGGTACGTCGTCTCGGGCACGCACGGCGTCGAGCACGGCCACCGCGTTCGCCATCGCGAAGGCGATCTCCTGCACGGGCGCGGCGCCGGCCTCCTGCAGGTGGTAGGAGCAGATGTTGATCGGATTCCACTTCGGGATTGCGTCCACCGTGTACGCGATGACGTCGCTGGTGAGCCGCATCGAGGCCTCGGGCGGGAACACGTAGGTGCCGCGGGAGAGGTACTCCTTGACGATGTCGTTCTGCGTGGTGCCCTGGAGCCGGTCGGGCGACACGCCCTGGCGCTCGGCGGTGGCCACGTAGAGGGCGAGCAGCCACGGCGCCGTGGCGTTGATCGTCATCGACGTGTTCATGCGGTCGAGGGGGATCTGGTCGAACAGCGCCACCATGTCGGCGATGTGGCCGATCGGGACGCCGACCTTGCCGACCTCGCCGCGGGCGAGCGGATGGTCGGAGTCGTACCCGGTCTGGGTGGGCAGGTCGAAGGCCACCGAGAGACCCGTCTGGCCGCGCGCGAGGTTGGCGCGGTAGAGCTCGTTGCTGGCTCGGGCCGACGAGTGGCCCGAATAGGTGCGGATCAGCCAGGGACGGTCTCGTCCTTCGGGGCTCGCCATGGGGATCTCCGTCGCGAGCGGGCCGGGCGCTGCCTCCGGGTGCGCTCGCCGCGCGGGGTGGGTTATCTAAGTGGCTGAGAAAATTAACGAAAGTGGGACGGCGCGCCAGATCACGGTGCGCCGGCCCGGGCGGAAACCTCGGCTTGGCGGTCGGGCGCCCCGGCCTCCGGGTCCGAGGAGATGGCGAACTCGCCGCCTCGGATCACCGCCACCTCGCCCGGGCGCTCGGCGTAGAGGGTCCGGCTCGTGCCGGGATCGCCGTCGGAGTCGGAGTGCGGAAGCGGCACCCCCTCGAAGCTCGCCGGGGCGCGCAGTCCCGCGGCGGACACCAGCGTCGGCGCGACGTCGATCAGACCGACGGGGGTGTCGATCCGACGCCCCACCGCGAGGCCGCCGCCGGTCCTCGGAGCGCGCCACAGCAGTGGCACGCGGATCTGAGCAGCCAGGAGCGAGGTTCCGTGGCCGGGCGCCGTCGCGCCTTCGCCGATCGATTGGCCGTGCAGCGCGGTCAGCAGGATGCCCGGCGGCGAGCGGCCGCTGTCGAGCACGGCGATCAGCTGTGCGAGCTGCCGGTCGAGCCGGCGCAGCGCCTCGCCGTACCCGGACCGCCAGGCCCCCGGGCTGCGCGCAGCGAAGGGGCCGTGAGGGTCGTCGAAGTGCACCCAGAGGAACCAGGGGCTGCGCACGTTCGCGGTCCAGGTGCGGGCGCGCTCGCCGACGCTCGGCTTGGGAGCGGGCGCGTCCGTCGCGGCGCGGTCGTCGTAGTGGTCGAAGCCGCGATCGAGGTGCCGCGACCGGTTCAGCTCGGGGCTGGAGACGAAGGCCGCCGTCGCATAGCCGCCGGACCGCAGCACCTCGGCGAGGGTCGGCGGCCCGAGGAACGGCAGGAAGCTCGAAGGATCGTCACCGACGCCGTGCCGCGCCGGGTAGGTCGACGTCAGCAGGGAGGCCGCCGAGGGCGCCCCGGACGGTGCCGCCGCGAACGCCCGCTGGTAGAGCGCTCCGGACTCGCCCAACGCGCAGGCCTCGGCGCCCACGGTCGTGGCGGCCCCGTAGCAGACGAGCCAGTCCGGTCGGACGCCGTCCGCGGTGATCAGCACGAGATTCGGCCGGATCGCCTCGGAGGGGCCGCACGCGACGAGCAGTCCCGCCGCCAGCGTCACCGTCGCCGCCCCCGATCGCATGGGCGACAGGGATACAGCGGATGGGCCGGCCCCGCACCCCACGGGACCACCACGGCCTGCTAATCTCTTGCGGCCGATCCGATCGCGCACATGCTGATGCTCCGAGCGAGGAGTGTCCGGTGCCCACCGGCCGACTCCGAGCGAGCGGAAGAGCCATGGACCGAAACGCCAACGACCTCCCGGCCGACCTCGAGGCCGCCATCCTCGAGCTCAAGCGCGAGCGCAACGCCCTGCTGCTCGCCCACTACTACCAGGAGGACGAGATCCAGGATCTCGCGGACGTGGTGGGCGACTCGCTCGCGCTCGCCCGGGCCGCCCAGCGGGCCGACTGCGACGTGATCGCTTTCTGCGGGGTCCACTTCATGGCCGAGACCGCCGCGATCCTGAATCCGGAGCGCATCGTGGTCGTGCCGGATCTCGAAGCCGGCTGTTCGCTGGCCGACGGCTGCCCGGCCGACGAGTTCGCCGATTTCGTGGCCGAGCACCCGGGCGCCAAGGTGCTCTCGTACATCAACTGCTCGGCGGCCGTGAAGGCCATCAGCGACCTCATCTGCACCAGCTCGAACGCCGTGCGCATGGCCGAGCAGTTCGCCGGCGAGAAGCTCGTCTTTGCGCCGGATCGCCACCTTGCACGCTGGGTCTCCAAGCAACTCGGTCGCGACGACATGATGGTCTGGCCCGGGGCCTGCGTGGTCCACGAGCAGTTCAGCGCCAGGGAGCTCGCCAAGCTCAAGGTCAAGCACCCGGACGCGGACGTGTTGGCCCACCCCGAGTGCGATCAGGCGGTCCTCGATCAGGCCGACTTCGTCGCCTCGACGACGGGCATCATCCAGCGTGCCATCGAGCATCCCGAGCGGCCCTCGATCGTCGCCACCGAGGAGGGCGTGTTCCACTCGATCCGCCAGAAGGCGCCGGACAAGGTGCTGATTCCTGCACCCGGCGCCGACGAGAGCTGCTCGTGCAGCCAGTGTCCCTACATGCGGCTCAACACGCTCGAGAAGCTCTACCTGTGCCTGCGTGATCTCGAGCCGCGGGTGACCGTCGACCCGGGAATCGCCGCGAAGGCCCTGCAGCCGATCGAGCGGATGCTCGCGCTCTCCTGAGCGGCGCCCGGGTCAGCCGGCGAGGCGCGCCTGCAGCACGGCCGCGCCCGCGACGGCTGCGGTCTCGATGCGCAGGATGCCGCCGCCGAGCGTGCACGGGCGCGCGCCGGCGAGCGTCATGGCCCGCCGCTCGCCGTCACTGAACCCGCCCTCGGGCCCGACGAGCAGCCACTGGGCGCACGCCGGCTCGAGGGGCGCGACGCCGAGCGCCTCGTCGGCGTTGGGATCGAGCAGCCAGGCCGCCGCCCCGCCGTCCCGCGGAACGACCCGGTGCGGCGTGCTGGGCGCCGCGATCTCGGGCAGCCAGGGGCGTTGGCTCTGCTTGGCGTTCTCGCGGAGCACGCGGGTCCAGCGGTCGTGAGGGCCTTCGCTCGGCACGACGACGCTGCGCTCGCAGTGCAGGGGCGTGAAAGACGTGATGCCGAGCTGGGTCGCCATGGCGAGCAGCGTCGCGATGCGGTCGCCCTTCGGCAGCGCCGAGGCGAGGTGGATCGGCGGCGCTTCGCGCGGATGCTCGGTCCGCTCGATCACCCGGGCCCGCAGCTCGCGCCGACCGGCGTCGACGAGCTCGGATCGCGCAGTCGCGCCGCGTCCGTCGGTCAGCACCACCGCATCGCCCGGCCGCAGCCGCTGGGCCCGGGCGCCGTGACGCGCTTCGTCGGCGTCGAGCAGGACGAGTTCACCGGCGGGCGGCAGCTCGTCGGCGTGGAGCCAGGGGAGCCGGCTCACCTGGGCGCGGACCGCCGGGGTCGGCGCTCAGATCCCATCGAGCCAGGTGGCCACGCCCTGGCCGATCTCGTCCGCTGAGTCCTCCTGGACGAAGTGGATGCCCGCCACCTCGATCTCGGTCTGGTTCGGCCACTTGCGACACTGCTCGCGAACCGTGCCGCGAAGGATCGCGCCGGGCACCGCGTTCACGAAGAGCTTCGGCACGTCGCACTCCGCGAGCCAGGCCGAGTAGTCGGCGGCGATCTTCACCACGTCCTCGGGCTCGCCCGCGATGGGGATCTGCCGTGGCCAGGTGAGCGTCGGCCTCCGGTCCTCGCCGGGCGAGCGGAACGGTCGCCGGTACTCGTTCATCTCCTCGTCGCTGAGCTTCCGCTTGATCGAGCTCGGAAGCACCTGCTCGACGAAGAAGTTCTGCTCGAGGACCATCTTCTCGCCCTCGGGTGAGCGGAACGCCTGGAAGACCGGAACGACCGGCTTCGGCCAGTCGTCCCAGGACGGCACCGGCGCCACGATTGCTTCCATGTAGGCGATGCCGCGCACCGCGTCCCGGTGGCGGTTCGCCCAATCGAAGCCGAGCGCCGAGCCCCAGTCGTGCACGACCAGCGTCACGCGCTCGCGCACGTCGAGCTGATCGAGCAGCGCGTCGAGGTACTGGCGGTGCTCGACGAAGCGATAGCTGTCCGGGCCCGAGTCGGAGAGCTTCTCGGAGTCGCCCATGCCGATCAGGTCCGGTGCGATGCAGCGGCCCTTCGACTCGCAGTGGGGGATGACGTCTCGCCAGAGGAACGAAGACGTCGGGTTGCCGTGGAGGAAGACGATCGGGTCGCCTTCGCCGACCTCGACGTACGCCATCCGCTTGCCCAACACCTGGGCGGTCTTCTTTTCGTATTTCATGACGGTGCTCATCGATCGGGCTCCTTCAGCGGGCGCTCGTCTGGAATGGGGGCGCGTCGTCCTTCGGCAATCGTGGCCGGCGGTCTGGCCGGGCAGCTACCGTATCGCGGCGCGCCGCCCCGCGCCGTTCACCACTCCCACCGGCGCGCGCGGCCCGTCTTCCGGGTGACCGGCTGCAGCAGCGGCACCGGGCTCGTGCTTTCGCACGTGCGCGAGCGCCGCTTCGCGGATCGGCCGGCCGTCCCGCCGCCTCGGGCGCTCGATCGGCCGCTGCGGGCGCTTCTGGCCGCCGGAGCCGTGCCGCCGGCTCGCGCCGCGTCGGACCCTCTGCGATCATGCGGCCGCTGTCGCGTCGAGGGGGGAGTTTCGTGACCGAGATCGTGTTGAGCGCGCCGCGGGCGCGAGGGCTGTTCGTGCTGACCGCCCATCCCGAGGGCTGCCGGGTGCTCGGCGAGCGCCAGCTGGCCCGGGCGCGGGCCGCATTCGAGAAGCCGCTCCCGGAGGCGGCCGGCAAGACGGCGCTGGTGATCGGCAGCACCAGCTTCGGCTACGGCAGCTCGACGGCGATCGCGCTGCGGGCCGCGGGCTTCGAGCGGATCATCGGCATCGGCTACGAGACGGCCCCCTCGTTCCGGGGCGAGAAGCTCGCCATGTCTTCGCCGGGCTGGTACCTGACCCGCACGCTCCACGAGTCCGACCCGGGCTGGCGCAGCTACTTCGCCGACGCCTTCGCGGCGACCACGCGCGACCGCGTGATCCGCGACCTGCGTGAGCGGGGCGAGCAGATCGATCTCGTCGTCTACAGCGTGGCGGCGCCGCGGCGCGAGCACCTCGGCGAGGAGTGGACTTCGTCGCTGCTGGTGATCGGCGAGCCGCTCGAGGTGGTCGGGCTCGACTTCAAGTCCGGAGAGCTCAAGCCGATCGGTGTCGCCGCTGCGAGCGACCTCCAGGTGGAGCACACGCGTCGTGTGATGGGCGGGGACGACCTGGAGATGTGGGTCAGCGCGCTGCTCTACAGCGGGCTCGCCAGTGAGGGCATGACGGTGACGGCGCTCTCCTACATCGGCCCCGATCTCGGGCCGGTCCGCCGGATGTACTGGGAGGGCGCCCTCGGCGCGGCCAAGCAGCACGTCGACGCGACCACGCGTGCCCTCGATGCGCGGCTCGCCGATGCGGTCGGGGGGCGTGCGCTCAGCGTGATGAATCCCGCGGTGGTCACCGCCGCGAGCGTCGCGATCCCCGCCATGCTCCGCTACGTGTCCGACTATCTGGGATGCGACGAGTCCGGCCGGGGCGTCTACGAAGATCCCCTCGACGTCGGCATTCACCTGGCCCGGTCGCTCTACGGCGAAGGCGCCGGCTGGCGCGACGAGCTCGACGAGGCGGGTCGGCTCCGCCTCGATCAGCACGAGCTCGAGCCGGGCCTCCAGCAGGCGATCCGCGAGCTGTGGGAGAACCAGACACCGGGAGCGCCCGATCCGGCGACCGCCGCCGGCTTCGCCCGCTTCAAGCGCGAGTACGCGAATCTCTTCGGCTGGGAGGTCGAGGGGGTCGACTACGAGGCGCCGTGCGTCCCCGACCCGCCGCTCGGCGAGGCCGAGCGCGTGGTGGACCTGATCGGCGACGACTGAGGGGCGGGCTGGCGCCCTGCCGCCGCCTCAGCCTCGGCGGTCTTGGTGTGGGCGCTGATTCGCTCGACGATCTCCGGCCAGGCGCCTTCGGGCAGGTCGTGGCCCATCCCGTCGATCACGGCCAGTTGCGCGCCCGGCACGGCGCGCGCCGTGGCCTCGCCGCAGGCGAGGGGCAGCAGCGGGTCGTCGGAGCCGTGCAGCACGAGCGTGGGGGTGCGCACTCCGGCGAGCGCGTCGCGGCGGCTGCCGTCGGCGATCACCGCCGCCATCTGCCGGGCGACGCCCGCCGGATCGAAGGCGCGGTCGAACACCCGGCCGGCCAGCACGCGCCAGCCAGCTTCGTCGAAGGGGAACCCGCGTCCGCCGAAGGCCTTTTGTGTGCGAACGCTGTAGTCCACGTAGGCGGCCCGCTCGGCCGGGGGCGCCGCCGAGAGTGCGGCGCTCGCTTCGGGGGTGGGGCCGGGTAGCCCGGGCTCGCCGGTGCTCGACATCACCGACGTCATGCTGCGCAGGCGATCCGGGAAGCGGATCGCGAGCTGCTGCACGATCATGCCGCCCATCGACATGCCCGCGACGTGGGCGGTCTCGAGACCCTGCACGTCCATCAGGCCGATCACGTCGGCCGCCATGTCGCCGATCGTGTAGGGAACCTTCGGCGCCGCGTCCGCGGGACCGGCCGAGACCGCCGAGGCGACCTCCGCCAGGCTCGGGGCGCCGGCGTCGTGGAAGTGGGTCGAGAGGCCGACGTCGCGGTTGTCGAAGACCACCACGAAGTGCCCCGCTCGCGCGAGCCGGTCGAGCAGGCGGTCGTCCCAGTGGATCAGCTGCGTGCCCAGCCCCCGTACGAGCACCAGCGGTCGTCCGCTGCGCTCGCCCCGGGTGTCGTACTCGATCTCGATTCCGTTCGCGTTCGTCGTCGGCATGGTGAGGGGAGTGTGCCATGCCGGTGGCGCGGTGCGCGAGGGTGCGTCAGAAGTCGACGAGCAGGCCGAGCATGTAGGTCTCGTACGACTGCCCTCGAAGCGGGCCGCTGTGCAGGATCTCGCCGAAGTCCAGCGTCAGGAAGAGTCGGTCCCGCAGCCGCAGCTCGGCGCCGCCGCCGATGTGCAGCGCCGAGGCGCTGCCGGCGCCGGGCAGGTTCTCGCCGACCGTGCGCCCGTCGGGCAGCCGGAGCTGCGCGATGCCGCCGAGCAGGTACGGGCGCAGCATTTCGCCATCGAGATCGAGGGCTTCGAGGGGCGCGGCGATGAACCGGTCGATCGGCAGCTTGAAGACCGCGAGGACCTCGCTCGCGAACTGACCGGGCGCGTGCACGGCCAGGCGCGTGACCCTGGAGCTGGTGATCGACAACGGGTCGCGCCGCTCGACGAGGGGCGGCGCCGCGGACGGCTGGGGTCCGTCGGCCAGACACGGCGCGGCCAGGCACGCCACGAGCGCGAGCTCGAGGAGCGTCCAGGCGAGAGTTTTCGGGTAGAGGCTTCGCATCGGGGATTCGCAGGAGAGCCCCTCGGCACATCCACCGAAGCGGTTGAGTCCCAACTGACACGCAGCCGGGCGGCAGATCCTGCGCTCGCCCGCGCGATCGCGGGCTTTTCGCGTGTGGGTGCGCGAACCCTTCCACTGCCGCGAATCGTTGCGCGTGCCGTGCAGCGGACTGCGGTGTGGTCGCCGGGAGCCGGGAGCCGGGAGCCGGGAGCCGGGAGTCGGGAATGGAGCAGGGCGGCCCGGGCCTCGGCCCGGGCGCTCGCTAGAACTCGTAGGCCTGCTTCAGCTCCGCGTCCGTCTCCGCGAGCATCTCCGCCAGGCCGACCATCACCCGGCACTGCTTCACGGTGGCGTCGTCCTGCATCTTGCCGTCGATCATCACGGCGCCGGTGCCGTCGCCCATCTCGGCGATCACCTTCTTGGCCCACAGCACCTCGTCGACCGGCGGGCTGAACACCGCCTTCGCGATGTCGATCTGGACCGGGTGGAGGCTCCACGCGCCCACGCAGCCCATCAGGAAGGCGTTTCGGAACTGGTCCTCGCAGGCCACCGTGTCCTTGATGTCGCCGAAGGGCCCGTAGTAGGGCAGGATGCCGTTGGCCGCGCAGGCGTCCACCATGCGCGCCATCGTGTAGTGCCAGAGGTCCTGCTGGGCGGTCGGGCGGGGGGCGTCCTCGTTGCCCGGGTCGGGGTCGGTGCGCACCACGTAGCCCGGGTGCCCTCCGCCGACGCGGGTGGTCTTCATGCGCCGGCTCGCCGCGAGGTCCGCCGGTCCGAGTGAGAGGCCCTGCATCCGCGGGCTGGCGGCGCAGATCTCCTCGACGTTCGCCACGCCGAGAGCGGTCTCGAGGATCGCGTGGATCATCAGCGGCTTCGTCAGGCCCGCCCGCGCCTCGAGCTGCGCGAGCAGCCGATCCATGTAGTGGATGTCCCAGGCGCCCTCGACCTTCGGGACCATCACGACGTCGAGCTTGTCGCCGATGGAGGTGACGAGTTGGGTGACGTCGTCGAGCATCCACGGGCTGTCGAGGCTGTTGATGCGCGTCCACAGCTGGCAGCTGCCGAAGTCGGTCTGGTTGGCGATCTTGATCAGCCCCTCACGCGCCTCGATCTTCTTGTCGGCCTGGATGGCGTCCTCGAGGTTGCCGAGCAGCACGTCGCACTTCTTCGCGATGCCCGGAACCTTCTCCGCCATCTTGGGATTGCTCGGGTCGAAGAAGTGGATCATCCGCGAAGGCTTGAAGGGGACTTCGCGGAGCGGCTCGGGGGCGCCGAGGGCGAGGGGCTGGAAGAAGTCCTTGGCACTTCGCATGGGGGGTGGCTCCTGGGGTGTTGGGGGGCCGATTCGGGCCGGGGTTCAGGACTCGTAGAGCTTGACGATCTCGACGCTGCCCTTCGGCGCGGCCTCGAGGCAGAGGTCGCAGAGCGTGCACTCGTCGAGGTTCTCCGCGTCGATCTCGACGCCGCTCTGCTTCGCGACGAAGATCGACACCGGGCAGACCTCCTCGAGCTTCTTCGCGATCTCGGGGTCCTTGGCGACCTCGGGGGCGACCTTCACGTCGATGAACAGTCCGGGCATGGCTAGCTGACCTCCGAGAGGCGCGACTTCAAGAGTCCGGGGATCTCCTCGATCCGTTCGGCGACCGAGATGCCGGCGGCCTCCATGCGCTTGATCTTCTCGGCCGTGGTGTCCTCTTTGCCCTCGACGATGGTGCCGGCGTGGCCGAATCGCATGCCCTTCATCTCGTCCATGAAGCGGCCGGCCATGAAGGCGACGACGGGGAGGCGCGAGTCGTTCTGCTTGATCCACTCGGCGAGTTCGGCCTCCATGCGGCCGCCGGGCTCCGAGTAGATCGCGATGGCGTGAGTCTCGGCGTCGGCCTCGAAGAGCGGCATCAGCTCGGCGTAGGTGGTGCCGATGATCGCGTCGCCGCCGATCGAGACGCAGGTGGACTGCCCCAGGCCCGCGGCGGTCAGCGTCGAGGCGATCTCGGTCGTCATGCCGCCCGAGCGGCTCATCACGCCGATGTGGCCCTTCTTGTAGGCCTGACGGGTGTTGGCCGCCGGTCCGCCGACGCCGCCCATCTTGGCCTCGTCGGGCGAGATGATGCCGAGGCAGTTCGGGCCGATGATGCGCGCGCCGCGCAGCGTGGCCAGCTCGACCATCTGCGCGACCTCGCGTCGCGGGATGTTCTCGGTGACGACCACGATCAGCTCGATGCCGTTCTCGATGGCCTCGAAGACGGCGTCCTTCGTGAAGCGCGGCGGCACCGATACGACGGCGCCGTCGATCTTGCCGTGCGCCTTCACGATGTCGCGCACGCAGTCGTAGACGGGCACGCCGTAGACGTCACGGCCGGCTCGTCCCGGGGTGACGCCGCCGACGATCTGCGCCCCGTAGTCGAGGTTCTCCCGCGTCAGGTTCACGGCCTCGCGGCCCGTGATGCCCTGCACGATGAACCTGGTGTCCTTGCTGATCAGGATCGACATGCTCGTCTCTCGCGTTCGTGCTTCGTTGTGCCCCGCCAGGGTGCCGGATGCCCCGCCAGGGTTTCGGGTAAGGGTGCCGGGTCAGGCCATCTTGGCCACGGCGCGGCCCGCAGCGTCGTACATCGACACGCTGCGGTCGCAGTACTCCACGCCGTACTTCTCGAGGATCTTGAAGCCCTCGTCCTCCCAGGCGCCGGGGATGCGGAAGATGGCGATCGTCTCCGCCGGGTCCTTGCCGGCTTCGATGCAGCCCTTCACGACGCCGCGGGCCACGATATCGACGCGGGTGTTGGAGACGACGTTCATCATGACGGCGATCTTCTCGACGCCGGGCTTCGAGAGGATGAGCTTGGTCAGCTCCTTGGCCTTGGTGACGCTCGGGTTGCCCCCGATCTCGCAATAGTTGGCCGGCTTGCCGCCGTGCTTGCGGACCGCGTCGAAGAGGGTGAGCGAGCCGCCGCCGGCGCCGATCACGAGGCCGAGGTTGCCGTCGAACTCGACCACGTTGCCGGCGACCCCGCGGTGGTCCACGGCGTTGACCCGGGCGCCCGCGATCTCGAAGTCGGTCGGGGGCCGGGCCTGCCGGGTCTCGTCCTCGCCGATGCCGAGGTTCTCGAGCAGCTTCGCGTGCACGCCGCGCGCCTCGGCCTCCATGTCGATGTGGCCGTCGAGCACCACGAAGCGGCCGTCCTCGAGGCGGGCGAGCGGGTTGATCTCGGCGAGCGTCAGGTCGTAGGCGAGGAAGATCTGCATCAGCTCGTAGACGATCGGCGTGAGGCGGTTCAGCGCCTGTCCGGTGACGCCAGTGGCGCCGATCGCCTCTTTGGCGATGCGCGGGCTGAGAGGCAGGATCGAAGAGAAGTGCGTCTTGCTGACGTGGTCGGGGTGGGTCTCGGCGACCTCCTCGATGTCGATGCCCCCCATGTCGCTGAACACGAGCACCGGCTGCTTGGCGCGGCCGTCCCAGGTGATGGCGACGAAGTACTCCTGCTCGACGGGGCTCTTCTCCTCGACGAGCACCGCGCGGGCCTCCTGGCCGTTCACGAGGATCGGCATGATGGCCTCGAAGTGCGCGGCGGCCTCGTCGGCGGCGTCGGCGAACTTGACCGCCCCGGCCTTCATCCGGCCACCCGAGAGCACCTGGCTCTTCAGCACGACGGGTCCGCCGATCTCCGCACAGGCGGCCCGGGCCTCGTCGGCCGATCGGGCGAGCCGGCCGCGACCGAGGGGAAGTCCGTGCTTCTCGAACAGCGCCTTCGACTCGTACTCGTAGAATCTCATTCCGGTCTTCCTCGACGGTGACTGCGATCGCGGCGACTTCCGCTCCGCCCGACTCCAGCGCGCGGGCGTCGGCTGCCGTCGGCGTGGCGCGAAGGCCACCCGCGCCGGCTCGCACACCGCGAATCGAGGGCGAAGCTGCGGCCCGCGCCCGCGACCGAAGCGGCTCCTGAAAGCCACGGACAGTCGTATCGATCGAGGCCCGGTGAGGGCCGCGGATCATCGGCGGACTTCGAAAAAGCCGCGTAAGCGCCCGCACTCTATAGATTTTCGTCGATGCGGGCAAGCGCACGGGCCGGGCCCGTGTTCGGCAGCGCGGCCGCGGAGTTGCGCGTCGTTCGCGCTCCCACTTCCGCTCGAGCGGCCGCGCGCTGGGTGGCGCTGCGAGGTGAAGTCGCTGGACCGGTTCGAAGCCCGAGGGACTCAACCCACGGCGTCGACCGGTCGAGAAGTCCTGGGGCGAACGCCCGATCGACGCACGCCGCGACACCCCTCGGAGAATCCGTGGCCTCGAAAACGACCCTGCTCATCGTCGACGACAGCCGGAGCGCGATCGCCCAGCTCGAAGGGCTGCTCGCCGGAATCGACGGCGTCGAGGTCGTGGGGCGCGCACGCGACGGCGCCGAGGCCGTCCGCCTCGCTGCCGAGCACCGGCCGGACCTCGTCCTGATGGACATCGTGATGCCGGGCATCGACGGGCTCACCGCGCTGCGCCTGATCCTGGCCGGCCCGGCCGGCGTGCAGGTCGCGATGTTCTCCGCGGTGGGAGGTCGGGTCAGTCTGGCCGAAGAGGCGTTCCGCCTCGGCGCGATCCAGGTGCTCGCCAAGCCCGTCGAGCGCGATCAGCTCTTGGGGCTGCTCGCCGGCCTGAAGAAGAGCGAGGCTTGACGGTCGTGGCGGTCAAGTTCTTCGGTCAGTTCCTGATCGAGCAGGGCGAGGTCGACGCGCTCCACCTTCGCGAGGCCGTCGACGCGCTCGAACGGTCCAACAAGAGCGTCGGTCAGCTCGCGGTGGACCGCGGATTTCTCGACCGGGCCGCCGCCGAGCGGGTCAACCGTGCCCAACGCGAGCAGGATCGGCAGTGGGGCGATCTCGCCGTCGAGATGAAGCTGATGGAGCACGCGGATCTCGTCGAGTGTCTGCGCGAGCAGCGGACCTCGAGGCTGATGACCGGCGAGGCGCTCGTTCGACTCGGTCACCTCAGCGAGGATCGGCTCGCCCCCCTCCTCGACGCCTACAAGGCTGATCAGGACGTCTACACGGTGGGCGCACTGCAGCAGCTGCCCGATTCGCTGGCCAGCAACCGCATCGTTCCGTACGTGCTCGACCTGCTGCCGAAGTTCGCCCGTCGCATCGCCGATGTCACGGTCAAGGTCGGCGCGCCCCAGGTGCTGGCCGAGTCGCCGTCCTTCCGCCACCGCATCTCGTTGTCGTTGCACGGCCGACCCAACCTCGAGATCACGCTGATCGGCGACGACGAGTTCTGTCGCCGCGTCGCCGCCGCGACGGCGGGCCTCGCCGAGTCCGCACTCGCCGACGCGTGGGTGGCCGACGGCGTGGGCGAGTTCCTGAGCATGATCTGCGGCAACGCGATGAGCGCGCTGGGTCGTGACGGCGTCGAAACCAGGCTCGGCGCGCCGGACTACGACGCCGAGCTCACCGACGGGTGGATCTTCGACCTGGCCACCAGCCACGGCCGCGCGGCGCTCCTGTTGTCGCAGTTCTGAATCGAGAGCGCGCCTCGAGCGGGGCGGCTGCGCCCGGCCGGGATCTGCGGTCCCGCCAGGCCGACGAGACTGCGGCCTGAGGACTTCGGCCTGAGAACTGCGGCCTGAGACCTGCGACCTGCGCGGCCTATGCGTAGTGGCTGCGCCGCTTGACGGCGAGCGTTCGCTCGAGCTCGAAGATCCGCACCTTCTTCCAGCCCGCGGGCGCGTCGTCGTGGCTCGCGCCCGGCTCGGCGACGAACTTGTGGCCGAGCAGCCGCGTCTCGACGATTCCGAGATCCTCGCGCTCGGGATGATCGCTCCTGCCGAGCACCTCGGTGGCGGCGAAGACGGTGTCGCCGGCCTGGAGCGGCGCCGTGTGCCGTCCGGTCGTGTAGACCGTCTCGCCGAGGGCGTTGTCGGCCGTGTCGGGGCCCGAGATGCCGAGGCAGAGCACGAAGGGGATCCCGCCGAAGACGATCAGCTCCCCGCCGACGTAGCGCTCCGGGTCGAGACCGATCATGAACCGGTTGCAGTGCACCTGGCTGGTGTTGTCGAGGATGCCGGTCAGCGCGATGTGCTCGTCGGTGACGGTGCGTCCGCGCGAGTGCTCGATGAGGGTGCCCGGCTCGAGGTCCTCGAAGTAGCTGTCCGGGCTGGAGAGGTGCGCGAGTCCCTTGTAGTCCGCGTCCTTGCGGTAGGAGGGCAGCCACAGATCGCAGGCCACGTCATCGGGCTCGACTTCGAAGCCCTCGACGTCGATGCTCTCGTCGTCCTTGTAGACCTGGACCTTCCGCTGCCAGGTCATCACGACCGCTTCGTCGTCGGCCCCGATGTTCTTGCGCGCCGTCGACTGCACGTGGACGATGCCCAGGTTGGGCCGGCTCGACGAGGGGCGCACGCCGAGCACCTTCGTCTCGACCTCGATCGTGTCGCCCACGTAGACGGGCGCCCCGAAGCGCATGTCGATGTACTCGAGGTTTGCGCGGGCGTTCTCGCTGATGTCCTCGACGGTCTGGCTGAAGGCGACCAGCATGACCAGGCCGGGCGGGCAGACGAGGCCCTGATACCCGTAGGCGCGGGCATAGCGGGCGTTCTTGCAGAGCGGGTTCGTCGCCATCGAGAAGTCGGTGAAGGTGGCGAACAGCCCCTCCGTGAGGGTCTTTCCGCCTTTGTGTCGAAAGACCTGGCCGGGGCGGAAGTCTTCGAGGAAGTTGCCCGTCTTCTTTCGGACGATGCGGGGGGAGTCGCTCACCTGTTGGCTCCTGGTCGGCGGATCGGTTGCCCGCGAACGCACGCGTGCCGCTCATCCGATCGGGTAGGGGCGCTAGAGCCTATCTCACGAGCCCCCGAGCGAGCCGGGGTCGGGCTTGGCGAGCCGGGCTCCAATGCCGCAACTGTCGTTTTAGCACCCCCCAGGGCCGCGACGCGACGCATCGGGGGGTTGCAGCCGATCCCTGCGTTCGCATCCGGGACGAGCGCGCCGAATTCGGACGCGCGCACAGGGGTTTCCATCGCCGCTTGAATGAGGTTGAATGCCGGCCCTGCGACGCGCCTCCGGCGACCTCCGTGATCGGTGCCGGGACGCCCCGGGCGATTCGAAGCGCGCCGGGCCGGGCATGTCGAACCCCATCCCCTCATCCCATCGATGGAGCATTCAGTGATTGTCGGTGTGCCGAAGGAAGTCACGCCGGGCGAGAGACGTGTGGCCCTCGTTCCGGACTCGATCGGCCCGCTCGGGAAGCTCGGCGTCGAGATCGTGGTCGAGTCGGGCGCCGGCGCCGCGGCCGGCTACCTCGATGCGCAGTACGAGCAGAGCGGTGCGCGGATCGCCAGCAGCGCAGAGGAGGTGCTCGCCGCCGATCTGGTGCTGAAGGTGCAGGCGCCGACCCTCGAAGAGATCGGGAAGCTGCGCTCGGGCGCCGCCTACATCAGCCTGTTGCGGCCGCTCGACCAGACCGATCTCACCGAGGCGCTCGCGAGCCAGGGAGTGACCGCCTTCGGGATGGAGCTGATGCCGCGCATCACGCGCGCCCAGTCGATGGACGCGCTCTCGAGCCAGAGCACGATCGCGGGCTACCGCGCCGTGCTGCTCGCCGGGATCGCGCTGCCGCGGATCTTCCCGATGCTCGTGACGGCGGCGGGCACCCTCCAGCCGGCGCGTGTGCTGGTGGTCGGCGTCGGCGTCGCCGGGCTCCAGGCTCTGGGCACCGCGAAGCGCCTCGGTGCCGTGACCTACGGCTACGACACCCGCGCCGCCGTGAAGGAGCAGGTGCAGAGCCTCGGCGCGCGCTTCGTCGAACTCGACCTCGACACCGGTGACTCCGAGGACGCCGGCGGCTACGCGAAGGCGCAGACCGAGGAGTTCTACCAGCGCCAGCGCCGTGAGCTCGGCAAGCATGTCGCGCAGTCCGACGTGGTGATCACCACCGCGCTGGTGCCGGGGCAGCGGGCGCCGCTGCTGATCGAGGCCGAGGCCGTCGAGGCGATGAAGCCGGGATCGGTGATCGTCGACCTCGCGGCCGAGAAGGGCGGCAACTGCGCGCTCACGAAGGCAGACGAGGACGTGGTGGTGAACGACGTGACGATCATCGGTCACACCAATCTGCCCTCCGAGGTGCCGGCGCACGCCAGCCAGATGTACGCGAAGAACCTGATCACCTTCCTCGAGCACCTGCTCGAGGAAGGTGAGATCGAGCTGGACTTCGCGGACGAGATCACCGCCGGGACGCTGGTGACCCACGACGGCAAGCTCGTGAACGAGCGGCTCGGAGGAACGCTTCCCGCAGCGCCGCCCGCGGCCGCGCCCGAAGGAAATCAAGGAGAGAGCTGATGCTCGAGGCCCCCGCCATCGCGGCGTTGACGATCCTGGTGCTCGCCCTCTTCGTGGGTATCGAGGTCATCTCGAAGGTGCCGCCGCTGCTCCACACGCCCCTCATGTCCGGGTCCAACGCGATCTCGGGCATCACCATCGTCGGCGCCATCCTGGCGGCCGGCGCCGAGCACTCCGCCATGGCGAAGTGGCTCGGCTTCGCCGCCATCGTGTTCGCCATGATCAACGTCGTTGGAGGCTTTCTGGTGACGAACCGGATGCTGGCGATGTTCAAGCCGAAGGACCGCAAGGGCGACTGATGACCACCACATTGATCCAGTTCTCCTACCTGGTCGCCGCGGTCCTCTTCATCCTCGGCCTGCGGAACCTCTCATCGCCCAAGACCGCGTCGCTCGGCAACGCGATGGCCGCGGTGGGCATGCTCGTCGCGATCATCGCCACGCTGCTCTACCAGCAGGTCGTCGACTACACGATCGTGTTCGCCGGTGTCGCCGTCGGGAGCGTGATCGGCGCGATCGCCGCCGTACGGGTCGCGATGACCGCGATGCCCCAGATGGTGGCGCTGCTCAACGGCTTCGGCGGCGCGGCCTCGACGCTGGTCGCCAGCGGCGAGGTCTTCGGCAACATCTCCGCGGGCGTCGAGCCCGCCGGCATCGTGCCGACCGCGATCGTACTCTCGGTGTTGATCGGCTCGGTCACGCTGACCGGCAGCCTGATCGCCTTCGCGAAGCTCCAGGAGCTGATGACCGGCTCCCCGATCCAGTATCCCGGCCAGCAGTACATCAACGCGCTCATTGCGATCGGTGCAGTGGTGCTCTGCGTGATGCTCGCGATGAGCCCGCTCGACCTCACGCTGCTCGGCGCGGTGGTGGGCGTCGCGCTGCTGCTCGGCGTGTTGCTCGTCATCCCGATCGGCGGCGCGGACATGCCCGTCGTGATCGCCCTGCTGAACTCGTACTCGGGCCTGGCCGCGTGCGCGACCGGCTTCGTGCTCGACAACAGCGCCCTGGTGATCAGCGGCTCGCTGGTCGGCGCCTCGGGCCTGATCCTCACGAAGATCATGTGCGACGCGATGAACCGCTCGCTCGGCAACGTGCTCTTCGGGGCCTTCGGGGCCCAGACCGAGCAGGCCGCCGGCTCGGCGGAAGACCAGGGCAGCGTCACCGCCTACACGCCGATCGACGCGGCGGTGATCTTCTCGAATGCGCGCTCGGTCGTGGTGGTGCCGGGCTACGGCATGGCGGTTGCCCAGGCCCAGCACGCCGTACGCGAGCTCAGCGACACGCTCGACGAGGCCGGCGTCGAGGTGAACTTCGCCATCCACCCGGTGGCCGGCCGGATGCCGGGTCACATGAACGTGCTGCTCGCCGAGGCCGACGTGCCCTACGAGCGGCTCGTCGAGATGGACGACATCAATCCGCAGTTTCCCGAGACCGACGTCGTGCTCGTGCTCGGCGCGAACGACGTCGTCAACCCGGCCGCGCGCGAGGACGAGAGCAGCCCGATCTACGGCATGCCGGTGCTCGAGGTCGACAAGGCGACCCACGTCTTCGTCATCAAGCGCAGTATGAACCCGGGCTTCGCGGGCATCCAGAACCCGCTCTTCTTCAAGGACAACACGATGATGATCTTCGGCGACGCCAAGAAGACCGTCATCGAGCTGAACGACGCGATCAAGAACTACTGATCGCGCCCCGGCACGCGTGGAGCCACGGGCCGCCGCCTCGCGCGGCGGCCGACTACTCGTCTTCTTCGGGGTTCGGCCCCCAGAAGAAGCGCAGGCTCAGCGAGATCTCGTGGGCGTGCCAGCGCGTGGCCTCGTATTTCGGGTGCGGGTTGCGGACGAAGCCTTCGGCGAGGCCCGTGTAGCGGTAGGTGAGGTCGATGCCGAAGGGGTCGAAGCGCGGCATGTAGAAGCCGGCGGAGCCCGACCACGCCATGTCCCAGTCGGGGGCGATGTCGGTGCGCAGCTGCGCGGCGCCGAGGCCGGCGCCTCCGTGCACCTCGAGCCAGTCATTCACCAGCGGGATGTCGAAGTGCAGCTCGCCCATCATCGTGAGGACCGGCAGGCCGCTCGGCGGCACCTGCGCGCTGACACCCGGTACCGGCCAGGCGCTCTCGAACGGAGCCTTGTGGTAGTCGACGCGGAACTCGGGCCGCACGCGGCCCAGGTCGACCCCGATGCCGCCGCCGAACGTGTACCCGGTTCCGGTCGCGCCGGTCGCGGACAACAGCTCGTTGGTCGCCTCCGAGGTGATGGGATCGATGCCCGTCTTGATGTAGTCGGTGGTGGTCGGCATCAGCATGCCGACCGACGCCGTCGCATAGCCGCGGACCTGCGCGGCCGACGGCGCGGCGAGGCCCAACCCGATCAGCAGGCTGGCGGCCGAGAAGAGGAACGCTCTGATGGGGCCCGTCACTACCACTCACCTCCGGGATGTCTGCGGGACGATCTTTAGCGCACCCGTGCGGGCTCTGCGGGGCCGGGAGCCGGGCGGAGCTACGCGCGAGCCACCAAGGCGGGCGGGCGCAGCAGGGTGAGCGCGAGGGTCCGCCCGCGTGAGCTGAATCGCGTCGCGCTCGCCTCCAGCTCGAGCTCGGCGCCGCTCGCGTCCTGGAGCGCCGCCCGGAAGCGCTGGCTGTCGCTGTCCTCGGCGATGGCGTCCAGCGTCGTCCACCAGGCCGGCTGGCCGACGGCGGGCACGAACGAGCCGAGCTCGATGCCGAGCAGGGTGTCGCGGTCGACGCCGAGCAGGGCCCCGGCCGCGGGGTTCGCGTCGACGATCGTGCCCTCGTGGACGTCGATCGCCAGGAAGGCGTCGGCCACCCGGTCGATCGCCGCGGTGACCGCCCGGCGGCTCACGCGCGGGGTCCCCTTGCTGCGCCGGCCCGAGCGCGTGTTGCGGATTGCGAGCCGGAACTGCTGCAACGGCTCGGACAGCGCCGCGCGCAGCTCCGGTCCGTCGCCGCCCGCCATCTCGGAGGCGATCTCCACCCAGGCGTCGAGCAGCGCCATGACGCGTCGCTCGTTCGGGCGCAGCCCGTCGAGGGCGGGCGCAGCGGCGGCGCCACGCATCAGCACGGTGGTCGCAAAGGTGCGGAAGCGCCGGAGCGTCTCGGCCTCGGGACCGGAGGCCCGGGGGGCGGCAGGCCCGAGCCGAGCCTGGAGGGCCTGCTCGATCTGCTGGCGATGGCCCATCAACCACGTCGCGAGGTCGCGATTCGCCCCCATTCGGACGATTGTAGCGGCATCGCAGCATCGGGGGCCTTTCGATCGCGACGAGCACTCAACCGTCGCCGAAGCGGAGCCGATGTTACTGGGGGTATGGGCCTACAACCTCTCGCGCAGCGCGTGCTGGCCTCGCACGCGCACCCCCGAGCGTTCGTCGACAAGGCGATCGCCATCCTCGGTCGCCTCGGCTACCGGATCCTCGACGTCGGTGCATGGGACGACGACCAGACGCCCGGGGATCCCGAGCTGCTGATCGTCGACGAGTCCCGGCAGCGGGAGCTGACGGCCAGCGGGGCGCTCGAACGCTTCGCCGGGCTGCCGAGGATCGTGCTCACCGGCCGCCACGGCGTGGCGTCCGGCGAGCCCGGCGTGGTTGGCGCCGTGCGCCGGCCGGCCGGACTGCACGACGTCTACCGTCTGGTCCAGCAGGTCTTCGAGGACACGCCCCGGACGACGCCGCGCATCGACACCGACATCGCGGTCCGCTGCGCTCGCCGCGGCGATCGCTTCGACGGCTCGCTGCTCTCGATCTCGGAGAACGGTGGCCTGCTTCGCTGCGACGCGCCGCCGCCGCTCGGCGCCTGCTTCGACATGTCGCTCGACCTCCCGGGCAGCGGCACCCTGTCGCTGAGGGCCGAGGCCGCCTACCAGCTGCTGCCGAACATCGGTGTGGTGTTCAGCAGCCTGGCGCCGCAGGAGAGGGGTGCGATCGGCGAGTACGTGAGCGGCATCCTGCTCGGCGAGGTCCCGGCCCGCGATCCGCAATCCGCCCCCTGAGGTGGTAACCTCCCGCCTCGCCGCGGCTCGGAGCTTGCGGCCGGAGGAAGGGATGGCCGAAGCCGTCGAGGTGCCGAACGGGGCGGGTGCATCGTCCGCCGAGCTGGACCTGCGCGTGCCGACGGAAGACCACGCGATGCTGGCCGACACGTTGCGCCAGTTCGTCCTGCGCGAGGTCGAGCCCCAGGCGGCGGACCACGATCGCAGCGAGCGCTTCAACCTGGCGCTCTTCCGCCGCGCCGGCGATCTCGGCCTGCTCGGGCTCACGGTGCCCGAGCGCTTCGGCGGCGCCGGGCTGGACGCGACGGCCGCCGTGATGCTCAGTGAGGAGCTGTCGAGTTCGGACCCCGGCTTCGCGCTCGCCGTGCTCGCCCACTCGGTTCTCTTCTGCCACAACCTCTCGGTCAACGGCAACGACGAGCAGCGCGATCGGCTCCTTCCGCGTACGGCGAGCGGAGAGTGGATCGGGGGCATGTGCATGACCGAGCCCGATGCCGGCACCGACGTGCTCGGCATGCGGACGCGTGCCGTGCAGCGGGGTGACGCGTGGGTGCTCGACGGCGTGAAGACGTTCATCACCAACGGCGGCATCGACGACGAGACCCTCGGTGACGTCTTCATCGTGTACGCGAAGGGCGAGGACGGCGCGCTGTCCGCCTTCATCGTCGAGAAGGGCATGGAGGGCTTCCGGCTCGGCCAGAAGTGGGTCGACAAGCTCGGGATGAGGGCGTCGTTCACCGCCGAGCTGGTCTTCGACGGCGTCGAGGTGCCGGCCGCCAACGTCCTGGGCGAGATCGGCCAGGGCACCCTGCACATGATGCGGAACCTCGAGATGGAGCGGATCACGTTGGCCGGTCAGGGCCTCGGTATCGCCCGGCGGGCGCTTCGCGTGATGGTCGACTACGCGAACGAGCGAAAGAGCTTCGGCCGCCCGATTCGCGATTACGGCCAGGTGCAGCGCTACGTCGCCGAGACCTTCGCCGAGTACTCGGCGGCGCGGGCCTTCGTGTACGACACGGCTCGACGGCTGTCGTTCAGCCGGGCGGGTCAGCGCATCGAGGCCGACGCGACGAAGCTCTTCACCTCGCAGGTCGCCAAGCGGGCCGCCGACGCGGCCATCCAGGTGCTCGGGGGGGCGGGCTACATGGGCGAGAACGTCGTCCAGCGGCTGTGGCGCGACGCCAAGCTGCTCGAGATCGGAGGCGGCACCCTCGAGGCCCACCACAAGAACATCGCCAAGGACCTCGGGCGCGATCCTTCTCTCGTTGGATGAACCTGGGCCGAGGCTCTGCTGGTCGGCCGAGCGTCGGTCAGCGGTGATCGGGAGCGCACGGTGAAGGTCGACGGCTCGCTGCTGGTGGACGACCCGGCGGACGCCGGTCCGCTCGCCCGGAGGCTCGAGGCCGCTGGCCACGCCGGCGGCTTCACGTTCGAGGGCCGACACGATCCGTTCCTGCCACTCTGCGTGGCCGCCGGCGCCACCGAACGGCTCGAGCTGATCACCGCCATCGCGGTGGCATTCGCCCGCAATCCGATGACCTTGGCGAACACCGCCTGGGACCTGCAGCTGCAGTCGAAGGGGCGCTTCATCCTGGGTCTCGGATCGCAGATCCGGCCCCACATCGAGAAGCGCTTCAGCAGCCCGTGGTCGCGGCCGGCGGCTCGCATGCACGAGCTGGTGCGGGCGATCCGCGCCATCTGGGACCGCTGGCAGGCCGGCACGCCGCTCGACTTCCGCGGCGAGTTCTACACCCACACGCTGATGACGCCGGTCTTCGATCCCGGTCCCGATCCCGAGGGCCCGCCGCGGATCTTCGTCGCGGGCTTCGGTCCGCGGATGACCGAGGTGGCGGGGGAGGTCGGCGACGGGTTCTTCCTGCACCCGTTCCACACCGCCGACTCGGTCCGGCAGATCACGCTGCCCGCTCTCGAGCGCGGCCTCGCGGCCGCGGGCCGGACCCGCGACTCGTTCGAGATCTCGGCCCAGGTGATCCTCGCCGTCGGCGACGACGACGAGGAGCTCGAGCGCGCGATCGGCGGCGCCCGCGCGCAGCTCTCCTTCTACGCCTCGACGCCCGCCTATCGGGGGGTGCTCGAGTGCCACGGCCTCGGCGATCTGCAGGAAGAGCTCAACCGGCTCTCGAAGCGGGGCGAGTGGATGGAGATGGCGGCGCGACTGCCCGTCGATCTGATCGAGCGGATCGCCATCGTGGGCCCGCGGGCCACGGTCGCGCAGCGGATTCGCGAGCGCTACGGCGCGTACGCCGATCGCGTGAGCCTCGTCGCGCCGTTCGCTCCCGATCCCGCAGGCTGGGCCGACGTGGTCGCGCAGCTCGCCGCTCCGCACTGACGGCAGCGCGCGTCAGCCGCGCCCGCTGGAATCGACCGGGCGCCGGCTCGGGGCTTAGCCGGGGGCCTCCCCGATCGACTCGATCGCGTCCCCGACGAGGCGCATCGCACACCCGGAGCGGCTCGAGCGATCGGCCGCGAAGGCCATCAAGTGGCTGGCCAGGCTCTCGCGCGCGTTGGTCAGCGGGTCGGCGTCGTCCCGCAGCGCCGCCAGGAATGCCGCGAAGAGCCGGTGGTCGCCTCCGCCGTGGGCGGATTCGCCCATGGGGAACCGCTCGCGCGTCGTACGGCCGGTCTTGTGGTCGTGGGTCTCGAGCCACTGCTCGACGACGTGGAAGCGGCCGATCAGGCTGCCCCGGGTTCCGTCCACCCGGATCGAGCGGCCCTCGCGGTGCGAGTGCCCGTGCAGCGTCATGCCCGCGACCACGCCGTTCGCGAAGCGGACGTCTACGACCTGGGCCGAAGGCTGATCGTTGTCGCCGACCGCGTAGGCGCAGAGCCCGTAGCGGGTGGTGCGCAGGGCCTGCTCGACGCCCGCGCGCGAGGTGTCGGCCGTAATCGTCGAGACCGGCCAGCCGCGCCAGCGCACGGCCTCCGCCAGGCGCGGCACGCCGCTCTTCAGGGCGAGGCTGCGCGCAGCGGCCCCCCACCGCATCGCCGCGCCGCGAAGGCCGGAGCGCCGTGTGCGGGACACGTCGAGGGCGAGCGGGTCGGCGCGCAGGTACATGGCCACCGCGTCGTAGGGGCAGCGGGGGGCGTGGGGGCAGCCTTCGATGCAGCGGTCCGGCGCGCCCTCGGGCCGGTTCGCGGCGGTGAGCTCGGTGGGACGGGCCTGCGAGAACACGGTCGCGGGCTCGGCGCCGGCCAGCCAGTGGAGGATGTCGAGGTCGTGGCACGACTTCGCGAGCACGAGCGGCGAGCTCTCGCCGGCGTTCCGCCAACGACCGCGCACGTAGCTGTGTGCGTAATGCCAGGTCGAGACGTTCTCGGCATGCTGGATCGCCACGACGTCGCCGATCGCGCCCGCGCGCACCTGCCGGTGGATCGCCTCGAAGAGCGGCGCGTAGCGCAGCACGTGGCAGATCTGCAGGACGCGGCCCGCCCGGTCCGCCGCGGCGACGAGTCGTCGGCAGTCGTCCTCGCGAGTCGCCATGGGCTTCTCGAGCAGCACGTGGTAGCCGCGCTCGAGGGCGGCGAGGGCCGGCCGGACGTGGTGCTCGTCGCCGGTGGCTACGATCGCGAAGTCGCCGAGGCGCGGACGCTCGAAGAGCGCGCGGTCGTCCTCGAAGCAGCGCTCGCTGGGGATGCCGTGGTGTCGGGCGAAGGCCTCGCGACGGCCGGCGTCGGGCTCGGCGACGGCCACGATGCGCGCCAGGTCCCTCCGCGCGGCCAGCCACGGCACGTACGCGCCGGCGCCCCGGTTGCCGGCTCCCACGACGACCCCTTCGAGCACCCGCCGCCTCCGTCGCCTGGGATGGTACCGACCGGCTCAGGCCGCGCCGGACACGCTTCGGCACATCGCCACGTGCGGGATGCCCGCCTCGTCGAAGGGCTCGCCCTCGGTGCGATAGCCGAGTCGGCGATAGAAGCGGACGGCCTCCTCCTGCGCGTTCAGGCGCACGCCCTCGAGCCGCCGGCCCGCCGCCCAGCGCTCGATCTCGGCCATCAACGCCCGGCCGACGCCCCGGCCGCGCTCGCCGGAGCGCACGGCTACCCGCTCGGCCTTCGCCCAGGCGTCGATTTCACGCGCTCGGGCCGTTCCGATGATCTCGCCGTCGCTTCGCGCCACCCAGTGCGTGGCGGTGTCGTCGTGCTCGTCGCGCTCGAGCTCGACGGGCACGCCCTGCTCGTCGACGAACACGAGGTGGCGCAGCGCGAGGCAGGCCTCGAGGTCGTCGGGGCTCGCGAGCGAGACCCGGACTTGCGGCGGCGCGGGGCGGTCGACCATCGGGATGCAGCGTAGTGGGGCCGTCGGGGACCGCGACAGGGGGCCTCGGGTGGCAGACCGGGCCCCAGAATTGGCAACGCCCCGCTTGCGCGGGGCGTGCCATCGATGGATTCAGGAAGAATGGGAACGCGGGCGGAGGAAACATCCGATGCGGGCCGACTGGAACGCCCCCTCCCGCCGCCCTTCGTGTTTGCGAGTCCCGTGCCAAAACCGGGTGATATCCGTGATTGCAAGCATTTTCAGTGGGTTGGCGCGCTCCTGCCCAATGCCAGCCGATCCGCGCATCGACCCGTCGAGCCTCGGCTGGTGGATGATGCACCGGACAGGCTTCTTCCGGTTGCCCCACGGCTGTGCGAAAACGGATGAATTCCAAGAGCTTGCCGGTATCGATGCGCAACGGTGACGCACCTTGGTGCAGAGTGCGGCGCGCGAAGCGAATCACACCGGCCGGAGGCGGTTCGCGGCGCCCTGGAAGCTCGGCCCGCCGGGTATTCTCGGGTTCGGGGAAGAATCGCCCATGTATCTCGGCATCGATCTCGGCACTTCGGGCGTCAAGGCCGTGCTCGTCGACGACGAGCAGCGGGTGGTCGTACAGGCGACCGCTCCGCTCGCCGTCTCGCGTCCGCATCCGCGTTGGTCCGAGCAGTCGCCCGACGACTGGCTGCAGGCGGCGTGCGGCGCCGTCGACGAGCTGCGCGGCGCGAGACCCCGCGAGCTCGCCGCCGTGGGGGCGATCGGGCTCTCGGGGCAGATGCACGGGGCCACGCTGCTCGGCCGGGCGGATCGCCCGCTGCGGCCCGCGATCCTCTGGAACGACGGCCGCAGTGAGGCCGAGTGCCTGACACTGCGTGAGGCGGCCCCCGACATCGAGTCGATCACGGGCAACCTCGTGATGTCCGGGTTCACGGCGCCCAAGCTCGTCTGGGTGCGCGAGCACGAGCCCGAAGTCTTCGGCCGCGTCGAGCGCGTGCTGCTGCCGAAGGACTACCTGCGCCTGTGGCTGTGCGGCGAGCACGTCTCCGAGATGTCCGACGCATCGGGCACACTGTGGCTCGACGTGGCCCGGCGGCGCTGGTCGGAGGCGCTGCTCGACGCCACGGGTCTATCTCTTCGAGCGATGCCGGGGCTCGTCGAGGGCAGCGAGCCGACGGGAACGCTGCGCGGCGAGCTCGCCAGCCGCTGGGGGATGGCGAGGAACGTGGTCGTGGCTGGCGGCGCCGGTGACCAGGCGGCCGGCGCGGTCGGGGCCGGTGTGGTGGCGGCCGGTCAGGGGCTGCTCGCCCTCGGCACCTCGGGCGTGCTGTTCGTCGCGGGCGACGCGTTCGCACCGAATCCACGAGGCGCCGTGCACGCGTTCTGCCACGCCTTGCCGGGTCGTTGGCATCAGATGTCGGTGATCCTCTCGGCGGCGGGCAGCCTGGCGTGGTGGGTGGCCGCCGGCGGCGCCCGCAGCGAGGAGGCGCTGCTCGCCGAACTCGACGAGGCCGACCGGGTCGTCGCACCGCCCCTCTTCCTGCCGTATCTCTCGGGCGAGCGAACGCCGCACAACGACCCCCACGCGCGGGGGGTGTTCTTCGGACTCACGCTCGACCATCGCCGACCCGACCTGACCCGAGCGGTGCTCGAGGGCGTTGCCTTCGCGCTGCGCGACGGGCAGGGCGCGCTCGAGGACGCCGGTGCGTCCATCGGCGACGTCGTGGTCGTCGGGGGCGGGGCGCGCAGTCCGGCGTGGGGGCGGATCCTGGCTTCGGCGCTCGGCCGGCCGCTCGCCTACGCGGCCGACGCCGAGGTGGGCCCGGCTTTCGGCGCCGCGCGGCTCGCCCGCCTGGCCAAAACCGGAGAGGCGCCCGACGCGGTCTGCAGCGCACCGCCGATCGAGCAGGTGATCGAGCCCGACGCGACGCTGGCCGAGGCACTCGCCCCCCGCTACCGCGAGTACCGGCGGCTCTACCGAGAGCTCGCGCCGGTGTTTCGAAGCGATTGACGGCGCGGCCCGGTCGCCCCCCGCACTTCGAGTGATACCTTCGGGTCCCGGGTCGGTCCCGGTGGGAGCCGTCCTTGAGCCGCGTGCGCATCGTCTTGCTCGGCGTCGTCGTGGTGGCGGTGGCGGCGGCCGTGGTCGTCTCGCGACTGGCGGTGCGCAAGGCCGGGCCGCCCGAGCCGGCGGTGGTGATCGCTGACGTCTCCTCGGAGCGACTGACGACCCTGGGCAGTGTGGTCGGCTTCGCGGCGTCCGACGAGGTGCACGCCTGGCTGGGCATCCCCTACGCGGCCCCGCCCGTCGGGCCGCTTCGCTGGGCTCCGCCGGCCCGCCCGGACCCGTGGACCGACACCCTCGATGCGTTGGCGTGGGGGTCGCCGTGCGTGCAGTTCGCGAGCCTGTTCGGCGGCATGGAGGAGGCGCCACCGGGCACCGTCGCGGGCTCGGAGGACTGCCTCTCCCTCAACGTCTGGACGCCGAGGTTCGAGCCCGGTGCGGTTCCCAGCGGCGACGAGCGGCTGCCGGTGGTCGTGTGGATCCACGGCGGCGGCAACACGCTCGGCTTCGCCGGTCCGATGTACGACGGCGCGCTGCTCGCGAGCCGGCATAGGCTCGTGGTCGTGAGCCTCAACTACCGGCTGGGGCCCTTCGGCTGGTTCGCGCATCCGGCGGTGCTCGGACGCGACGTCGAGGCGGGCGACCATCGAACGCGGCGCACGGGCAACTTCGGCACGCTCGATCTGATCGCCGCGCTCGAGTGGGTGCGCGACAACGCCGAGGCCTTCGGGGGAGACCCCGGGGCGGTCACGGTCTTCGGCGAGTCGGCGGGCGGCACCAACGTGGTGAGCCTGATGCTCTCGCCGCTCGCCCGGGGGCTCTTCCACCGGGCCATCGTGCAGAGCGGATCGACCCGGACGAGTCCGCTCGCGCGGGGCGTTGCCTACGTGGACGACGCCGAGCCCGGCCATTCGTCGAGCGCCCGCGAGGTCGTGCTGCGGCTGCTGATCCGTGACGGCAGCGCGTCGGATCGCACGAGCGCGCGGCTGTTCGCGGACGGTCTGTCGCGAGAGGCCCTGGCCGACTACCTGCTCGGCAAGCCGGCGGAGGAGATCCTGCAGGCCTATCTGGACGAGCAGGGGCAAGCGATTTTCTCGATTCCCCATCTGTTCCGGGACGGCATCGTGCTGCCCGAGCGGCCGGCCCTCGAGGTCATGCAGGACGCCCGCGACTACAACGCGGTGCCGTTGATCCTCGGCAGCAATCGCGACGAGATGAAGCTCTTCCTCTCCCAGGACCCCGAGCTGGTGAGCCGCACCTTGGACGTCTTCATGCGGATTCGCGACGAGCAGCGCTACGACATGCTGGCGCGCTTCCACAGCGACCTGTGGCGGGCCGACGGAGTCGATCGGCCGGCGGAGGTGCTGAGCGCCGCGCAGTCGCCGCCGATCTTCGCGTATCGCTTCGACTGGGACGAGGAGCCCGTCTTCCTCGGCGCGGATCTGAGCGCCATCCTGGGGGCGGCGCACGCCCTCGAGATCCCCTTCGTGTTCGGCCAGTTCTTCTTCGGAGACGCGGCAACCTCCTCGCTGATCTTCAACGAGGACAACTGGCCGGGCCGACGCTACGTGTCCGATGCCATGATGTCGTACTGGGCCGAGTTCGCGTACGGCGGCGCGCCGGGTCAGGGTCGGGCCCGGGCACTGCCCGTCTGGGAGCGTTGGCAGGACGGCAGCGGAGGCGGTCGATTCATCGTCTTCGACACGCCGGAAGACGGCGGCATCCGTCTGGAGCGGGACCGCGTGACGCGTGAGGTCGTGATCGAAGCCGTCGACGCCGAGGAGGGGCTGGCGCGGCTCGACAAGTGCCGGGTCTACTACGACCTCTTTCGCCGGGACGACGACTGGAGCGTCGAGGCGTTCCGGGGCATGGGTCGCGAGGGCTGCCGAGGCTTCCCGGTGGACGGCGAGACCGCGGCGCTGAGCATCGACTGACCTGGCTCGCGCCATGTGCCGGCTGCCCGGGGCCCTGCGGCAAGCCCCGAAGAGCAGCGAAACGGTGGGGCAGGTGTGGATGAGGACGAAAGGAAGAGGGTCGCGATGGGGCGTATCGACGTACTGAATCGGCTCTTCGAGGTGATCGAGTCGCGCCGTCGCGAGCGACCCGACGGCAGCTATGTGGTCGGCCTGCTCGACGGAGGGCTCGACGCGATCGCCGCGAAGCTGCGTGAGGAGGGCGAAGAGGTGATCGAGGCCGCGCGTGCGGGTGACACCCACCACCTGGCGCGCGAGGTGGCCGATCTGCTCTTCCACACCTGGGTGCTGATGGCGCACGGCGGGATCACACCCGACGACGTCTGTCGGGTCCTCGAGGAGCGTTTCGGTGTAGGCGGACTGGTCGAGAAGGCCGCCCGGGGAGGTCCGGATGGCGGGTGAGGGTGCGAGCGGGCAGAGACTGCGGGTGGCGGTGCCGTCGAAGGGGCGCCTGCAGGACGGTGCCATCGAGCTGCTGCGCGGCGCGGGCCTGCGCTTTCGCGTGGCCGGTCGTCGGCTCTTCGCCGAGTGCAGCGACAGCGGCACGCGCATCATCTTCTGCAACACCGCCGACATTCCGGTGCTCGTCGAGGAGGGCGTGGTCGATCTCGGCATCACCGGCAGCGATCAGGTCGAGGAGAAGGGCGCGCAGGTCGAAATTCATCGCCGACTCGGCTTCGGACGCTGCCACCTGGCGGTTGCCGTCCACAAGGATGCCCCGTACACCAGCGCGGCGGACCTCTCGGGCAAGGTGGTCGGCGCCAAGTTCGTGAACCTGGCCCGGGGGTGGCTGGCCGAGCGCGGCGTGCGCGACGTGCACGTCCTCGAGTTGCAGGGCGCCGTCGAGGTGATGGTGCTGCTCGGGTTGGTGGACGCGATCGTCGAGATCGTCGAGACGGGCAGCAGCCTCGTCGAGAACGATCTCCTCGAACTCGATCGTGTGCTCGACGCGGAGGCCGTGCTGATCGGCAACTCGGCGCCGCGTGATCCGGCCGCCTGCGAGCGACTGATCCGGCGTATCGACGGGGTGCTGACGGCACGCCGCTACTCGTTGCTCGAGTACAACTGCCCGCGGGAGCGCATCGACGAGGCCACCCGCATTGCTCCGGGCTACTCGTCGCCGACCGTGCAGCCCCTCGGCGACGCCGACTGGCTTGCCGTCAAGGTAATGGTCGAGAAGGAGTCGGTGCACGACGTCATCGACGCCCTCGAGGCGATCGGCTGCGTGGCGGTCCTGGAGACCGAGCTCCGGCACGCGCGATTGTGAGGCCGAACGCCCGCGGGCGCGGTGACGTGGCGCTGCGGTGGGGGGCGGGGGCGCGATGAACCCCCAGATGCAAACGGGCTTGGCGTCGCTCTGCGGCCTGCCTAAGCTTCGGCCGCTCGGGTGCCTGCGCGCCGCAGTCCGCGGTCGGCCGGACCCACGAGCCGAATAGGCGGCGGTGTCCCACCCGCGCCGCAACCGGAGGAGCAAAGTCATGCGATTCCCCACCAACCGCCGCTCACGTACGCCGCGCACGACCGGAGGCGCCGGCTCGATGCTCGCCGTGCTGCTACCGGGGCTGTCGTTGCTTTGCCTTGTCTTCGTGGCCGTGCCGACGGCCGTTGCGGATTCGCCCGCGGTGCCGGAGGACGCCGCGGGCGGCATGCAGGCCATGATGGAAGAGCGTCTGGCCGAGGTCCCGCGCGGCAAGGATGGCGTGGACCGGATCATGGGCGAGCTCGACGAGCGCCTCACCCTGAGCGACGAGCAGAAGACCGAGATCCGGCCGGTCATCATGGTCACCGTGGCCTCGATGGAGCGAATCGCCGACAAGTTCAAGGCCGGCGAGATCAGCCCGATGGCGCTCGGCATGCAGATGCAGATGGTCGGTCAGAAGGCGGCCAGCAAGGTGGAGCTGCACCTCACCGAGGCGCAGAAGGCCGAGTACGAGAAGATGCGACAGGAGCAGCGTCGCGAGATGATGCAGGCGATGCAGCGGGCTCGGGGGCTCGGCGGTCCTGCGCAGGCTGGAGCCCAGTAGGCCGTTCACGCACGGGGACGGGCGTCGCCGGCGGCGACAGGAAGGCGTCGGGGACGTCGACGTCGATCACGCGCGGCACGTAGGTATCCATGTCGCGCTGCAGACGCCGCAGGGTCGGGATCGCACCGGCCCCGTCGACGTCGGCGTAGTTGCACACGTACGTGATCAGCAGCCGGCCGGGCGCGTCGAATGCCGGATGCTCCTTGGCGGCGTAGCAGATCATGCCCGGCGCCCCGTCGAGACCATCGAGGCCCACCTCGCGGATCTCGTGGACGAGCACCCGCGGCGACCAGGGCCCCTCGGGCCCAGGGGCCGTTCGGGCGAAGATGGCGCCGGACGGAGCGGCTCGCCCGGCTCCACTCTCCGAGACCTGCAGTGGTGATCCGTACACGGCCAACCAGCGCCGGGCCGGGGGCAGCTCGGGGTGGATCGCCACGCTCATCTCGGTGCCGCTGTCGGGCATCAGTATGCGCGCGGCGTCGGGGCGGAGGCCCGGGATCCAGTCGCCCTCGGCGCCGAGGGTCTCGAGGTACGGCTCGAGGTCGTCGTGCTCTCCCGTCAGCGCGGCGAGCGGCACACGGGCGAGGAAGCGCGCCAGCCGGGGGCTGCGCTGAGTCGTGAAGCCGAAGAGCAGCACGTGGTCGCCGTGCACCCGCATGGCGCCGCCGGGGATTCCGTTGGGGGACGACGACAGCTTCATGACGCGAGGCCGCCAGCTCTCGGGCGGGGCGGTTGGATCCTCGATGCGGGCCAGCGACATGCCCGAGGGCGCGAAGCGCATCCCCAATGCGCCGCGCGCCGGCGTGCGCTCGACCTCGAGCAGACCGACGTAGAGGGCGCCGGCGTGCACGAAGGCGCCGACGGGCCACCAGTACGGGCTCTCCTCGCCCGAGTCGAAGAAGGCGACCGGCCGGCCGGAAGCGTCGCGCGCCACGTGATAGGAGATCTCGAAGCGACGGCCGTCGCAGTGCGAGAGCGCGATCGAGTTGTGAACGAGGGCCGCGCCGACGCGATCGCGCGGCTGCTTGCCCGGGTGCTTCACCACGAAGCTGTCGCCGAAGAGCCAGAGCGTGCGCCGTCCTTCCGGCGTGCCGCCCGGCAGCGTCACCGAGTACGCGGCGTCGCCGCCAAGCCAGCCGTCCGCGTAATCGAATCGCGGTGTGCAGCGGTCGGGGCCCCACGGTGGAGTCCAGCTCGCGCAGCCCGGTGTCGTGAGGGCGAGCGCGAAGAGCACGCCGCACAGGCGGGCGGCCGCGCACCCTCGGGTCGGCGCGTCGACGCTCAGCCCGGATCGCCTTCCGAGCCCGGTCGGTGGCGGACCAGGCCCCGGTACGCCTGGAGGGCGGTCCGGCCCTCGTGGACGGCGCCGTAGACCTCGCGGGCGATCGGCATCTCGATGTCGTACTGCTCGGCCAGCTGCATCACCACGCGACACGTCTTCACGCCCTCGGCGACCATGTGCATCTCGTCGATGATCTCGGAGATCTTGCGACCGCGGCCGAGCTGTACCCCGACGTGACGGTTGCGGCTCTGCGGGCTGATGCAGGTGGCCAGCAGGTCTCCCATTCCCGCCAGGCCGGCGAGGGTCTGCGGATGCCCGCCCATCGTTACGCCGAGTCGGGTCAGCTCGGCGAGCCCGCGCGTGATGACCGCCGCGCGCGTGTTGTCGCCGACGCCTATGCCGTCCCCCATGCCGGCCGCGATCGCGATCACGTTCTTGAGCGCGCCGCCCACCTCGCATCCCGTCACGTCGCCGTTGGTGTACACGCGGAACATGCCGGTGCGAAAGATGTCCTGGATGCGCCGTGCGATCTTGGCGTCCTCCATGGCCACCACGCTGGCGGCGGCCTGTCCCCCCATGATCTCGCGCGCCAGGTTCGGGCCGGTGAGAACGCCGGCCGGGTGCCCCGGCAGGACCTCGTTGATGATCTGGGTCATGCGCAGCAGGGAGCCTTCTTCGAGCCCCTTGGCGAGACTGATCACCGGCACCCAGGCGCGGATCGTGCGGGAGACCTCCTCGAGGACCGGCCGGAAGCCATGCGATGGAACGCCCATCACCACCACGTCGGCGTGGCGAACGGCCTCTTCGATGTCGGCGGTCGCGTGCAGGTCTTCGGGCAGCCGCGCCTCGGGCAGGTAGCGCGCGTTCGTGTGCTGCTCGCTGATTTCCCGCGCGAGATCCTCGCGCCGCGTCCAGAGCGTCGTGGAAGTGTTGTGGCTCGCGAGGTTGGCGACGGTCGTCCCCCACGATCCCGCGCCGAGCACCGCCACCCCGAGTCGCATCGCGCTTCTCCCCGCCCCGGAGTGTAACGCGCAGCGGATCGGAAACTGGGGCGCCCTCGCGCCAGCCAGGCCGCCCAGCGCGGCTCTTTTTCGCTCGCTTCAGGGGCCGAAAGGTCGCATGATATCCAGACGGACCGACGCCCCGGAAGCCAGAGGAGTGAGTCAGCGCCATGAAGAACGTGCAAGTCGACCACACCCGCAACTTCGCCATCATCGGCCACTCGGGTGATGGCAAGACCTCACTGGGCGAAGCCATCCTGCACCGCGCCGGCGCCACGTCGGAGCTCGGCCGGGTCGACCAGGGCACGTCGGTGCTGAACTACATGCCCGAGGAGAAATCGGGGCACCACACCGCGTCGATCACGTCGCACGTCTACGCGTTCGACTGGCGCGACCACCACCTCACGCTGGTCGACACTCCAGGCGACCCGAACTTCGCCGGTGACGGCGAGCTGGCCCTGCAGGCGCTCGACGGCGCGGTGCTCGTCGTCGACGCCGTCGACGGCGCCAAGTCCGGCACCCAGCGCATGCTCACTGCGGCGCGCGGACTCGAGATGCCGGTGATCGCCTTCGTGAACGGCATCGACCGCGAGCGCGCCGACCTGGACGGAGCCGTGCAGTCCCTCTCGGATCTCGGCGCGAGCCCCGTGCTCCTGACCCTGCCGGCTGCGGAGGGCGCAACGCTCGACCTGCTGCACGGCAAGCTGATCGGCGCCGACGGCAAGGAGTCGGCGATACCCGACGATTGGGCCGGCGAGTACGAGACGCGGCGCGAGCAGCTCGTGGAGGCCGTCGCCGAGGGCAGCGATGAGCTGCTCGAGAAGTACCTCGAAGAGGGCGAGCTCTCCGATGAAGAGGTGCTGTCGGGCCTCGCTGCCGGGACGCGCGGCGGCTCCCTGCTGCCCGTGCTGTGCGGCTCGGCGACCGAGGGCGCGGGTGTCGACACGGTGCTGCGCGACGTGACCGAGCTGCTGCCTTCGCCCGTCGACCGCGGGGCCTGGACGGGCCGGGCGATCGACGACGACTCCGAGGTGACGGTGGAGCCCGCGGCCGACGCGCCGCTCACGGCGGTGATCTTCAAGACGATCATCGACCGCTACGCGGGCACGCTCTCGGTGCTGCGGATCGCATCGGGCACCCTCTCTCACGACAACGGCGTGATGAACGCCACGAAGGCGCGCAAGACGCGCGTGGGCAAGATGTTCCTGCTGCGGGGCGAGGAGCACGCCGACGTGCCCGAGGCGGGCCCCGGAGACATCGTGGCCGTCGCCAAGCTCAAGGACGTGCACACCGGCGACGTGATCACCAGCGAGAAGGGGGGCGTGCGTCTCCCCGAGCCCCACAAGCCGGAGGGCGTCATCTCGTACGCGGTCGAGGCCGCCGAGAAGGCCGACGAGGACAAGGTGTTCACCGGCCTCGGGCGGCTCGCCGAGGAGGATCCGGCGCTGCGGATCGGTCGCGAGCCGAGCACCGGGGAGTACCTGCTCACGGGCATGGGCGAGCTGCACATCCGCACCACCGCCCACAAGCTCGAGCGCATGTTCAACGTGCAGATGAAGCTGCACACGCCGAAGGTCCCGTACCGCGAGACCGTCACCCGGCGTGTCGAGCACGTCGAGGGCAAGCTCAAGAAGCAGACCGGCGGTGCGGGCATGTTCGGCGTCTGCTTCATCAATCTCGAGCCGCTGCCGCGGGGCGGCGGCGTCGAGTTCGAGGACAAGATCGTCGGCGGCGCCATCCCCCGGAACCTGATCCCGGCGGTCGAGAAGGGCATCATCGAGGCCTGCCAGGCAGGGCCGCTCGCCGGCTACCCGGTGGTGGACGTGAAGGCCGAGTGCGTGGACGGCAAGTACCACTCGGTCGACTCGAACGAAATGGCCTTCAAGCTCGCGGGCTCGTTCGCCCTCAAGACGGCGGTCGAGAAGGCCGGTGCGGTGCTCCTCGAGCCGTACATGAGCGTGGAGATCATCGTGCCCGACGAGAACGTCGGCGACGTGATGGGGGACGTCTCGTCCCGGCGCGGTACGGTGCAGACCACCGAGGCGCGCGGCCAGTCGGCAGTCGTGAAGGCGACGGTGCCGATGTCGGAGATGCTCGAGTATGCGACGACGCTCACCAGCATCACGGGAGGGAAAGGCGAGTTCCACATGCGCTTCTCGCACTACGACCCGTTGACGGGGAAGCTGGCCGAGAAGGTGATCGCCCAGTCGAAGGCGGCGGCCGATTAGGCTGGGCCTGCCCGGGGGCCGGGGGCGCGGGGCTGGCGCGCGGCCGGGCGGATGTGCGATCCGCCCGGTGATTCGGGTTCAGGCCAGGTGCTCCTGCACCTCTTCCAGGGTCAGGCCCCGGGTTTCGGGGGCGAAGAGCATCACGAGGGCGGCGCCGGCGACCGGGCCGACGGCGACCACGGCGATGGCCGCGGGGATGCCGCCGAGCGGGACGATCAGGGCGCCGATCGCCATGGGGGTGACGACCTCGGTGGCGCGTCCGATGAAGTTCGTCGTCCAGCCGTAGCCGGTGGCGCGGATCTCGGTGGGAAAGAGCTCGGAAGCGTAGACGTGGGTGGCGGTCATGGCGGCGCCGAAGGAGAAGACCGTGGCGATCATCCAGACGTACTGACCGAGCAGGGACGGCACGTGGTAGAGCATGAAGATCGACACGGCGGCCACCACGTAGAAGCCCGAGCAGGTGGGCTTGCGCCCGACCCGGTCGATCAGGTACCCGGCGACGAAGTGGCCCGCCACGCCGCCGCCGTAGCCCCAGAACACGATGCTGCCGACCTGCGTGGTGGTCAGGCCCAGGTCCTCACGCGCGAAGATCACCCAGTAGACGACCGACGGCGCCGTCACCAGGTGGACGCAGTTCCAGAGCAGGCTGACGATCGCCGTCCGCCTGCGGTAGCGCGCGCGCCAGGGCGTGGCCGCGTTGCGCCAGTGGTCGCGCAGCGTCGGCGCAGCGCCGGCGGCTTGGCGACGCGATTCGTCGCTGGCCTCGAAGCGCCGCGTCTCGCGCATCGCGAAGCGCAGGCCGAAGACCAGCACGAGCGGCAGGGCGCCGAGCACGTAGAGGGCGCGCCAGCTCTCGTCCGCGACCTCACGGCCGAACAGTGAGCCGCCCGCCGCGACCATTGCGGCGCCGAGGTCGTGCAGCCAGTTGCCCGGGGCGTCCTCGGCAAGCAGCACGTAGGGCTGCACCTTGGCCATCACCATCACGCCGACGGTCGCGAGGCTGGTGAGGATCGCGATGGCACGGCCGCGGAGCCGGGCCGGGTACTCCTCGCCGATGATGATCACCGCGAGCGCGTACTCGGCCGTCAGGAAGAGCCGCGCAAAGAACTGGGCGATCACGAACTCCGTCGTGCTGGTCGCGAAGGCGGTCAGGCCGTTCGCGATCGTGAAGCCGACCACCGTGGCCATCATCACGGCGCGGCGGCCCAGGTGGTCGGCCGACAGCATGAAGACGAAAGAGGCCGCGACCCCCAGCCGGGTGATGCCGCTGACCATCCCCCAGCTCTCGCGGCTGATGCCGAGGGATGCCCGCACCTCGGGTGCCGCGAAGCTGTGCATCGCGGAGTCGAAGCCTTCGAAGAGCGTCGCCGTGGAGAGCAGTCCGAACAGCGCGACCAGGTACGGGCTGAGGCGCTGGGCCTCGAGCGGGGTCGCGTCTCGCTCCATCCGCGGACCCTAGCAGGGCGCCCCGCCGGGGCCGTCGGTGGGGCGTGTTCAGGCGGTCGCCGCGTACGTCGATCGGGCGCCGGGCGCGGGGCCGCGGCCGTGCGGCTCGGGGTGAAGGCCGAGGCGGCGCAGCCGGGAGAGCAGGGCGGGGCGCGCCGATTCGGTCGCGTTGCCGAAGATCAGGGCGACGGCGTCCTCCTGGTCGTCGTTGCGCCAGGCGTGTGGGCTCGAGGCCTTGAAGTGGAGCGTGTCTCCGGTCTCGAGCTGGTAGCGCTCCTCGTCGACGTGCACGTGCAGCCGGCCCCGCTCGAGGTAGATCACCATCTCGCCGTCGTAGTGCTGCATGGTGCGGTCGCCGAAGCTGAAGCCCGGCGGATGGACGACGCGCCAGACCGAGATGTCGCGGCGGGCCGGTTCGCGGGTGAGCGTCTGGAGCACGACTCCCTGGGCGGTGCGGGCCTCGTCACGCTCGGCGGCGCGGACGTGGGTGGCCGGCGTGGCGTCGGGGATGTCGTCGAAGAGGTCGATGGCTCGTCGACCGAAGCCCGTGGCGAGCTTCAGCAGGACGGCGATCGTCGGCACGGTCTGGCAGTGCTCGATCTTGTGGATCGTGCTCGGCGAGACGCCCGAGCGGTTCGCCAACTGCTGGAGGCTCAGACCGGCTTCGTGCCGCCAGGCCCGGATGCGTGCAGCGATTCGACACACCGACTCGTCCACGGCGTCATCTCCGGTTCGCGCCCCCGACGCGGCTCACAGGCCAGGGGCAGTGTGAGTGATCCGACATGCGGCTCCGTATGTCTCCTTTTATCATGACCATCCGTTCTCGTGAAGAAAAATCCGGAACCGCGCCGACTTGCCCCGCAGGGAATGTCGGGTGGCGTCCGGAGGCCCGTTAAACTGCCGGGCCGGAAGCATCCATGGCCGAATCCACCCCGACCCTGCGCCATCTGCGCGACTACGTGGCGATCCCCTCGGTGAACCCTATGGGCCGGAGCGACCTGCCGGCCGACATCACCGGCGAGACGCGGCTCGCCGAGCATCTGCGCGAGCAGCTGCGGGCCCTGGGCGTCGACGCAGAACTCGTCGGCGAGGGCCATCGGCAGAGTGTCGTCGCAGAGATCCGCGCCGCCGACCCGGCCGCCGAGACGCTGCTGGTGGCCTCGCATCTCGACACGGTTCCCGTCGACGGCATGGAGATCGACCCCTTCGACCCGCGGATCGAGGACGACCGGCTGCTCGGGCGGGGCAGCTGCGACACCAAGGCGGGCATGGCGTGCCTCGTGGCCGCGCTCGAGCAGGTGCTCGAGAGAGGCCGGCTGCGCCGCAGCCTGATCCTGGTGGGTGAGGCCGACGAAGAGCTCGGCAGCCTCGGCGTGCGAGACGTCGTGCGTTCGCTCGGTGGGCGACGTCCCGATTGGGTGCTCGCCACCGAGCCGACCGAGCTCTGCGTCGTACACGCCCACAAGGGCGTCGTGCACGCCCACCTCGAGGCCAGCGGTCGCGCCGGCCACGCCTCGGATCCCGAGCGCGGAGACAACGCGATCGTCTCGCTCGCTCGCGCGACGGTCGCCCTCGACGAGCTCGCCCGCCGCCTCGCCGAGCAGCCACATCCCGTGCTCGGGCCGGGCACCCTATCGGTCGGTCGCGTCGCTGGCGGACACGCTCCGAATATCGTGCCCCACCACGCCTCGCTCGTCGCCGACCGCCGCGTGTTGCCGGGTGAGAGCACTGCCGACGTCGAGGCGCAGATCGCCGATGCGCTGCGGCGGGCGGGTGTTGCCGACTCGGTGGGGATCGCATCGTGCCGGCTCGAGAAGCCCGCCCTCGGAACGCCGGCCGAGCACCCCGCGGTGCTCGCCTGCATCGAGGCGCTCGGGCGCAGCGGTCGACCCGCGAGCACCGGGTCGGTCGCGTTCGGCACCGACGCCGGCGTCTTCGAGGCCGAGGCCGGCGTGCCGGGCGTCGTGATGGGCCCCGGGTCGATCCGCCGCGCCCACACCAGCCGCGAGTACGTCGAGCTCGACCAGGTCGAGGCGATGACGGCGTTCTTCGCGGCGCTTCTTGGCTGCTAGAGGTGGCTCGAAGATTGGGCCCAAGAAGACTCGAAGTTGTCGATTCGCTGCGGGTTTCGGCGCTTAGACGGCGAACCGTGCCTCGTGGACCCGGATCCGCGCTAGCCGCCTCGTCGGGATCCGTCCCCAGTAGCACCG
>CAZETS010000024.1:26186-68198 GCA_964515335.1 uncultured Spirochaetaceae bacterium | reverse complement strand
CGATGAGCCACCGGGGGTCACGATCGGGGTGATCGGGAAACGGCTCACGGTTCGCACGATCCTCAGGACCCGATTGGTTCCCCGGAAGCGGGAGCTCTCGCCCTGGCTCGAGCGGTGCTACTGGGGACGGATCCCGACGAGGCGGTTGCCGCAGATCCGGGTCCACCAGGCACGGTTCGCCGTCTAAGCGCCGAAACCCACCGCGAATCGACAACTTCGAGTGGTCTTGGGCCCAATCTTCGAGCCACCTCTCAGGTCTTGAGGGTCTTCATCGCGGCCACCATCTCGTCCGCCGCACTGCCGGGCACCACGTAGCCCTCCTCGTCGCGGATCTGCTCGATGTGATCGCGCACGTTCTCGGCGCCGATCGACTCGGCCTGCGTGTCGGTCCAGCCCTCGCAGAGCCCCACGAACACGCGGGCGTAGCGCCCGGCGCCGACCGAGTAGATCTCGTGGGTCAGCTCGCACTGCTCGCTCGACAGGTAGACCACCATGGCGGTGACGTACTCGGGGTCGAGCTTGAGGCCGAGCCCGTCCATGATGCCCGTCGTCATGCGCGTCGCGGCGATCGGCGCGATCACGTTGCTCTTGATGCCGTTCTTCACGCCCTCCTGAGCGAGCACGTTCGACAGCCCCACGAGGCCCATCTTGGCGGCGCCGTAGTTGGCCTGGCCGAAATTGCCGAAGACGCCGGCCGCCGACGCCGTGAAGACGATGCGGCCGTAGTTGTTCTCCTTCATCGCGCGGAAGGCCGGCTGCGAGACGCAGAAGGCGCCCTTGAGGTGCACGTCGAGGACCGACTCGACCTCCTCCGTGCTCATCTTCGCGAAGCTGCGATCGCGCAGGATGCCGGCGTTGTTGATCAGCACGTCGACGCGGCCGAAGTTGTCGAGCGCGGTCTGCACGATGCCCTGCCCGCCTTCGGGCGTGGAGACCGAGTCGTAGTTGGCGACAGCGGTTCCGCCGGACTCCTCGATCTCCTTCACCACCAGGTCGGCCGCGGCGCTGCCCGCGCCCGTGCCGTCGACGTTGCCACCGAGGTCGTTGACCACGACCTGGCCGCCCCGCCGGGCGAACTCCAGGGCGTGGCTCTTGCCCAGTCCGCTGCCTGCCCCCGTCACGATACAAACACGACCGTCGAATCGAATGTCTTCCATCTTTTTCGCTTTCTGCCTGCTCTTCTTCTACCTGGGTTCGCAGTGTGGGTTCGTTGCGCGGGATCGTCGAGCGGGCTCGACGTGCGCGCCCGGCCTAGAGGCGTTCGATGATCGTTCCGGTGCCGACCGCCGCGCCGCAGCACATCGTCACGAGCGCGGTGCTCTTGTCCTGCCGCTCCAGCTCGTGGAGCGCCGTGGTGATCAGCCGCGAGCCGGTCGCGCCGACCGGGTGGCCGAGAGCGATGGCGCCGCCGTTCACGTTCACGCGATCGACGGGCGGCTTGCAGACCTGGAGCCATGAGAGAACGACGGATGCGAAGGCCTCGTTGCACTCGAAGAGGTCGATGTCGCCGATCTCCATGCCCGACTTCTCGAGCAGCGCCCGGGTGGCGTCGATCGGACCGTCGAGCAGATAGTAGGGATCGGTGCCGGCCACGACGTCGGCGACGATGCGTGCCCGGGGCTTCAGGCCGAGGGCCTTCGCCTTGTCGGCGTCCATCCAGAGCACGGCGGCGGCGCCGTCCGAGATCTGCGAGGAGTTGCCGGCCGTATGCATGAAGGGCGGCGCCGCCTCCTTGAGCTCGGCGAGGCCCTCCTTGGTGGTGGAGCGGATGCCCTGGTCGGTGTCCACGACGCGGGTCTCGCCGGTCGGCGCGCCGCCGTCGTCGAGGATCGGCGCCTCGACGGGCAGGATCTCGCGCTCGAAGCGGCCCTCGTCGCGGGCCTGTGCGGCGAGGGTCTGGCTGCGCAGCCCCCACTCGTCGATGTCGTCCCGCGTGATGCCGCGGTTCTTCGCGATGCGGTCGGCGGCCTCGAACTGGCTCATCGCCATGTCCCACTCGAAGCCCTCGGACGGGATGAAGAAGCCCGGTCCGTTCATCACGTTGGCGCCGAGGCCGACGTGACTCATCACCTCGACTCCGCCCGCGATGCCGGCCTCGATGCTGCCGGCCTGCACGAGCGCGCGAACGAGGTGGTTGGCCTGCTGGCCGGAGCCGCACTGGGTGTCGATGGTGGTCGCACCACCCGCGTAGCCCTTGTTGCGCGAGAGCCAGGAGATGCGCGCCAGGTTGCCGGCCTGCTCGCCGGCCTGCGTCACGCAGCCACCGATCACCTGCTCGACCACATCGGGATCGACGCCGGCCCGCTCGACGACGCCGCCGAGCACCTTCCCGAAGAGCGTGGCGGGGTGAAAGCCGGACAGCTCGCCCTTCCCCTTCTTGCCGCGCGCGATCGCGCTGCGGGCTGCTTCGACGATGACGGCCTCGGCCATGGCGGTTGTCTCCTATCGTGCGGTTGTTTTCGGGTGGACGTCGGCCGAGCCGACCGACGCCGGATGTCACCGCGCTGCCTGGCCGCCGATGCCTGCGGTCGGCCGGTGGTGCGGTGTTGGGGGCGTGGTCGCTCTTGCTCCGAGCCGGACCCGACCCGGGCACTCCGCCGCTCCGGCGATCCGCCGGGCGGTCCCACCCACGCGACCCACGAGTCTAACGTGGATCTTTGCGGCGGTCGCCGATCAGTAGGGCCGTGCAGCCGCCCCCCGAGCAGGCGGCCACGCGACGCGGCCCTCGCGGCCGGCTGCGCCGAAAACACCCGCATTCACACTCACATGCGACAAGCGCGAGGTGTGTGCAGGGCGACTGCAGGCACCCTGCCCGGCCCCCGTGTCAGCTCGCGCAGGGCAGCAGACCGCGTTCGCGCAGCCCCGTGAAGACGGCGCGAGCGGCGACGTCGGCGCCCTGCTCGGTCCAGTGGGGGTCGTTGCCGAAGTAGAGCGGAAAGCGCTCGCTCGACTCGAAGTCCGCGAGCACGTCGATCACCGGGTACGCGAGGCTGTCGCCGACCTCCGCGAAGTACCGGAACGGCTCTCTCACGTAGCGGCCGAGCGGCGTGTAGCCCTTCTCCCAATTACGCGGCACTTCGCGGTCGCTGTACTGGTAGGCCCGCGGATACACGACCAGCGCCATCCTGGCGCCGAGCACGTCTTGGCTCAGCCGCTCCATCTCGCCCAGGTTCTTCATCACGCCGAGTTCGATGGCCGGGCGCGTCTGCTCGAGCGGACGCGACGTGACGAAGTAGCGCTCGTCCGGCCGGGGCACGCGAAGCCCCTCGAGCAGCTCGGCACGCGAGTCGCGATCGACGGCGCGCAGGCGAGAAGTCACCGCCCGCACGACCGGCCGCAGCGGGCTCGCCCACGGCCACTCGCGGGCGATCCAGCGCTCGGCCACGGCCGCCGCGTCGAACTCGTAGTCGAGCTGCTCGCGCAAGCGCCACTCGTAGCGGAGGTCGTCGTGGAAGTCGGTCATGTCGAGGCTGTAGACGACCAGGTCCGGGCGGTAGCGGTAGCCGACCTGGCGCAGCAGCCGCAGCGCCAGCAGCGGCGACGCGCTCGTCCAGCCCATGTTGACGACGCGGACGTCCGCCGCGCAGCCGTACTCGCCCGCCAGCGCCTCGACGCGGTACGGATAGCTGTCCGCGTACGCGAGGCCGAAGCCGAATGTGAACGAATCGCCGAGGAAGAGCACCACGAAGTCGTCGTCGGCCAGATCCTCGGCTTCGCCGCGAAAGCGCGCCCCGTCGGAGTTGATCTCGCCTCCGTCGGGGTGCAGGCGGTGGTCGACGTCGAGCGCGTAGGTGGCCGACACCCGCGCCAGGACCGCCGCCTCGAAGACCCGCGGCGCCACCACGCCCAACAGCACGAAGATCGAGGCCACCGCCACCAGCACGGGCCCGCTCGCCCGCTGCAGCCCGTGGATCGCCGCGGCCAGCAGCGCGAAGATCGCGGCGGGCACGAAGAAGCTCTCCGGTGCGCGAAACAAGACGGCCTGCACGAACACGGCGCCGAGCAGCGGATCGGCGGCGCGCCAGACGCGCAGGCCGCGCCGGCCCGACGCGGCGAGCGGCCCGCTCGATCGGGCGGCGACAGCCAGGGCCGCCAGCGCGGCCCAGAGCGGCACGATCAGCCAGCGCGGGTCGACGCCGCCCGGCACGTCCCACGGCGCCCCCCACAACAGGGCCACGACCGGCGCGACGACGACGCTGCCGATCGCACCCCGTACCGCGTCGCGGAAGACGGCCGCGGTGTCGTCGCCCTGGGCGCTCAACGCCTCCTCCTCAAATGCGCCGCGCCCGATCCTTCCAGTAGCGGTCGCGCAGGTGTCGAAGGTAGAGCTTTCCGCTCGGCGTGCGCGGCAGCTCGGTCTCGAAGTCGATGCTACGCGGCACCTTGTAGCCCGCGAGCCGCTCGCGCACGAAGGCGATCAGCTCGGCGGCCAGCGCCTCGGAGGGAGCGAAGCCGTCGTGCAGCTCGACGGCGGCCTTCACGCTCTCGCCCCAGTCATCGTCGGGAATCCCGAACACGCCGGCGTCCGAAACCGCAGGGTGCGCCTGCAGGGCCTGCTCGATCTCGAGCGGATAGATGTTCACGCCGCCCGAGATGATCATGTTGGACTTGCGATCGACCAGGTGCACCCAGCCGTCCTCGTCGACGAAGCCGACGTCGCCGATGGTGAAGACCCCCGGCTCGGGATGCGCGGCCTTCGTCTTCACCGCGTCGCCGTGATACTCGAAGACCCGATCCTGGTGCTCGTGGCGGCAGTAGAGGTCGCCCGCCACGCCGGCGGGCAGCCGCCCTCCCGACTCGTCGACCGCGAACACCTCGAAGGCGGGCAGCGTGCGGCCCACGGTGCCGGGATGCGCGAGCCAGTCCTTCGAGTCGACCAACGTGTTCACGCCGCCCTCGGTCGCCCCCCAGTACTCGACGAAGACCTCCCCCCACCAGTCGATCATGCGCCGCTTCACGTCCACCGAGACCGGCGCGGCCCCGTGCAGCACCAGGTCGAGCGCCGGTGCGCGGAACGCCTCGCGCTCGTCGTCCGGCAGGCGAAGCAGTCGGTTGAACATGGTGGGCACGAGATGAGCGTGCGCGATCTCGCGCTCCACGATCAGCCGCAGGGCCTCGCGCTCGTCCCAGCGCGGCATGATGACGATCGGCGCCCCGCCGGCGTTGTCGTACACCGCGAACATCAGCGGCGCCGCGTGATACATCGGGCCGGTGATCAGGTGCGGTCCCGAGCCGTCGAGGCCGACGTTGGCCCCGAGGCGCACCAGGTTCTCGAGCGCCGCCCCGAGGTTCGGCGGCCGCGTGCGCTTCACGCCCTTGGGCCGACCCGTCGTGCCGCTCGTGTAGATCATGTTGCCGCCGGCCGGGCCGTCGAGGTCCATCGGCGCGTCGCTCGCCGACGCCAGCGCCCGGTCGAGCGCCGCGCCCGCCAACAGGATTTCGGTGCCGCGCCCCGCGTCGGCGACCGCCGCCGCGGCCGTCTCGGCGAAATGGTCCGACGAGAACAGCACCCGCGCCCCCGAGTCGCCGACCACGTAGGCGATCTCCTCCGGCAGGAGGTGCCAGTTGATCGGCGTCACCCAGACCCCGGCCAGGATGCCGCCCAGGATCAGCTCGACGATCTCGACGCGGTTCTCCATCAGGATCGCAACGTGGTCGTCCGGGCGCAGCCCGGCGTCCTCGCGCAGGAAGCGCGCCACCCGGACGCTGCAATCGGCGAGCTCCGACCAGGAGCGGCGGCGCTCGAGATCGTCGAGTGCGAGCGCTTCCGGATCGCGGGCGGGAAGTCCCGGCAGCATCAGTAGCCGGTGGACATGCCCTCGGGCACGTCGCCGGTGAGCAGCACCTGCTCCTCCATCCGCTTGGCGATGCGCCAGCCGTCGTCGGTGCGGACGAGCTCGTCGTTGTAGTAGGCGTACACGGTGAAGACGAATGCCCCGCCCTCGCCCTTCGGCAGCACCATCGGATTGTTGACGAGCGTCCGGCCGGTGGCCCGGTCGCCGTCGAGTTCGATCGAGGAGTTGCTGATGGCGTGGATCGTGGTCGGGAAGATCGCCAGCGCCTTCTCGAGCCAGGACCGCACCTCCGGGTAGCTGCCCGCGGCGCCGCCGCTGGTCGTGTAGTCGACGTGGGCATCGGGCACGAAGCAGGTGTCGAGCAGCGCCCAGTCCTTGGTGTCGATGGCCGTCGTGTAGCGGACGAGGAGATCTTGGATCTCGATGCGATCCGAGATCTGCTGGGCGGAAAGGGCCATGCGCGTGCCTCCTTCGGGGCGGGCGCGCGCCGGGCGCGCGGGGAGCCGAGCGTACGCGAGCGAACCGGGGCAGGCGAGCACCGCGTCGCCGCGCGGGGGTGGCTGCCCAGCACCCTGGACTCGAGTCTAGACCCGAGTCCACATCATGCTAGCCTGCCCGGCATGCCGGGACCGGGGGGGCTCACGCATCGGAGCGCGCGCATCGCCGAGCAGCGCGAGCGCATCCTGCTCGCCGCGCGCGACCTCTTCGCCGAGCGCGGCCCCGACGCGGTGACGGTGGCCGACGTCGCCGAAGCGGCAGGCGTCGCGCGGGCCACGGTCTTCAACCACTTCGGCTCCAAGCACGCGCTGCTCGAGGGCATCACCGCGCAGGTGCTGCACGGCTACGAGGCGCTGCTGCAGAATGCGCTCGCCGCCGACGACGTGCCGGTGCCGACGCTGGTCCACGCGATCTTCGACCGCATGGGGGCCGGCATCGAGGACGAGCGCCGCTTCCACCGCGCCGTGTTTCGGGAGATCGCGAAGATCACGCTGGGTCTCGACGAGGGCGGGGCGGGACAGGTGTCGCGCCAGCGTGCGCTCACACTGCTCGAGAAGCTGCTCGCGCGAGGCCAGGACCGCGGCGAGCTCTCGCGCGAGCACCGCTGCGACGACCTGGCGACCGCCTTCGACAGCCTGGTTTTCGGCACTGTGACCCACTGGCTCTACGACGACGTGTCCGAGCCCCTCCACGACCGCATGCTGCGCGCGGCACGCGTCTTTCTCGAGCCCATCGCGCCGGGGCACGCGGGACCCGACGAGGTGCTGCCCGCACTCGACGGCCCGGTGCCGCCGCTGTCCCGCCCGCGCCGGGCGAGCGGGGCCCCGGCGCGCGCGAAGTCCAAGTCGCGAACACGCCCGGCGCCGGGCGGCGGAGCGCGGCGGCGCCCGCGCCGATCCACGCGCTGATCCATGCCGAGCGTGGGGCAATCTCCGTTCGCGTACCGCGGCGTCGTCGAGGGCTACTACGGCCCGCCCTTCGCGCACGCCGACCGGCTCTGGCTGCTCGAGCGCATGGCCGATTGGCGCATGAACACGTACGTCGTCGCTCCGAAGGACGATCCGCTGCATCGCGACCGCTGGCGCGAGCCGTATCCGTCCGCCGCGCTCGCCGATTTCGAGGCGCTGGTGCGGCACGGAGCGGATCGCGGTGTTCGAGTGGGATTCGCGATCGCCCCTGGTCTTTCGATCGAGTACGCGTCCGAGGCCGACCGGCTCGCGCTTCGCGAGAAGCTCGACGCCTTCGCGTCGCTCGGGGCGCGCTTCTTCTGCCTGGCGCTCGATGACGTACCGAGCGAGCTGGTCCACGCGGGAGACCGCGAGTGCTTCGCCTCGCTCGCCCACGCCCACGTCGACCTCGCCCACGCGGTCGCGAAGTGGCTTCCCGCCGACGCGACGCTCTGGCTGGTGCCCACCGACTACGCGGGCACCGCCGACTCTGCCTACCTCGAGACGCTCGGCAGCGAGCTCGACGCGGACGTCGAGGTGGGCTGGACGGGGCGCAGTGTCGTCAGTCCCGAGATCCGCAGCGACGAGGCCGCGCGGCGGGCGGCGTGCGTGGGCCGCCGACTGCTCGTGTGGGACAACTTCCCCGTCAACGACGGACCGATGCGCAACGCGCTGCACCTCGGCCCGTACACCGGCCGCGACGCGGGACTGGCCGATCACCTGAGCGGCCTGCTCCTGAACCCGATGGAGCACGCCCACGCGTCGGCGGTCGGGCTGGGCGCGGCCGCGGCCTGGCTGGAGGATCCGGCCGGCTACGACCCGGAGCTCGCCTGGGAGGCGAGCGCGCGGGCGAGCGGAGAGGGAGCAGCCGACGCCTTCGTGCGGTTCGCACGGGGCCACCGCTTCGGAGCGCTCTCGCCCGACGATCGCGACGCCGAGGTCGAAGCGAGCTTCGAGGCGCTGGTCGCGGCGCTGGATGGCGGGGCGGCCGATCCGGCGCGGGCGGCGATCGAGCGCCTGCGCGAGCAGCTCGATGCCCGTAAGCAGGCTGCCGAGGCGCTGCGCGAGCACCTCGCCGATCGCACGCTGCTCGCGGAGATCGAGCCGTGGATCGATTCCCACGCCACCGAGACCCGGATCATGCGCGAGGCGGTCGACCTGCTCTCGGTGCTGGTCGACGGGGCGCCCGCCATGCAGGTCGTCCTGGCGTTCTTCCGCATGGAGGGCCGGCTCACCCGCATCGCGCCAGCGGCACGCTCGAGCTACGGCCCGCGCCGTCACGTCTACCCGCAGCTCGCCAGCCTCGAGGACGAGCACGCGCACTTCGGCGACGATCCGGTGCTCTTCCTGGATCGCTGTCTCTCCGACGAGCTCGTGCGCAAGGCCGAGACGCTCGCGCTCGAGCGTCTCGGCGGTCGACCGGCGGCGCCGTTGCGCGGCTGAGCACGGCCCCCAGCACCCGTCCCCCGGCGACTATGCTCTCGGGGCGGCCCCGCGAGACCACGGAGGCAGGCGGTGTACGCCGGTCGACTCGTCCATCCCACCTACCGGATCCGCTCGGGCGTACCGGTGGTCCAGCTCTACGGCCGCCTCGACGACGGCCACCCGTTCCTCGTCGAGGACGACCGCTTCCGGCCCTACTTCTTCGTGCGCACCCGGCACCGCGACGCCTTGCGACATCTCGGCGACCGCGAGTTGCGCGACGTCGAGCTCCGCGACACGGAGCTGCACGACCTCAGCGGTGAGCCGCTCACCCGCGTGACGCTGCCGGTGCCGACCGGCGTCCGCCCCCTGCGCGATCGGCTGCTCGAGCTCGGCGTCGGCTGTCTCGAGGCCGACGTGCGCTTTCCCTACCGCTACCTGATGGACCACGCGCTGCGCACCGAACTGCTCATCCACGGCGAGCCGACGAGCGAGCGCGGCGCGCTCCGCTACTTCCACAATCCCGAGATCGGCTGCGGCGAGAGCCGCGCGAGGCTCACCGTCCTTTCGATCGATCTCGAGACCACGCCGGACGCCAGCGCCCTCTACTCGATGGCGCTCTCCGGCTGCGGGGTCGACGAGGTGCACCTCGTCTCGCCGCGGGCGGTCGCGGGCGCGGTCGTCCACCCGGACGAGCCGGCGCTGCTCGTCGCCGCGGCGGCGCGCATCCGCGAGCTCGACCCCGACGTGATCATCGGCTGGAACGTGATCGACTTCGACCTGCAGGTCTTCGCCCGGCGCTGCGAGGCCCAGCGGCTCTCGCTCGACGACCGCTCGATCGGCCGGACGCCCGGGCGCATCGACTTCCAGACCGATCGCGGCTTCACGCGCCAGGGACGCGCGAGCGTGCCGGGGCGGATGGTGGTGGACGGCCTCCCGCTCGTGCGCGACGCGCTGCGGCTCGACGACTACCGGCTCGGCGCGGTCGCCGCGAGCGTGCTGGGGCGCCGCAAGCTGATCGACGAGCAGGCGCCCGACGCGGCGGCCGAGATCACACGGATGTACCGCGAGGACCCGGAATCCCTCGTCGCCTACAACCTCGAGGACACACGCCTCGTCACCGACATCCTCGAGCACGAGGGATTGATCGATCTCACCCTCGAGCGCAGCCGGCTCACGGGCATGCAGCTCGACCGCGTCGGCGCGAGCATCGCGAGCTTCGACCTGCTCTATCTGCCCGAGCTGCGGCGCGAGGGCGTGGTGGCGCCCAGCGTCGAGGCCGAGCGCACCGCGCAGCAGGTGATCGGCGGCGCGGTGCTCGACGGCGTGCCCGGCCTCGCGCGAAACGTCGCCGTATTCGACTGGAAGAGCCTGTACCCGAGCCTGATCCGCACGTTCAACATCGACCCGCTCGCGCTCTCCCGAGGAATGGAGGCGCCCGAGGGCGCCACGATCGTCGCGCCGAACGGGGCCCGCTTCTCCCGCGACGAGGCCATCCTGCCCCGCATCCTCGAGCGCTTCATGCAGAGCCGCGAAGTCGCTCGCCAGCGCGGTGACCGACACGCCAGCCAGGCCATCAAGATCATGATGAACTCGATGTACGGCGTGTTCGCCGCGCCCTCCTGCCGCTTCTTCAGCGCGGACATCGCGAACGCGATCACCACCTTCGGCCAGCAGACGCTCGCCTGGACGGCCGAGACGTTCCGCGAGCACGGCTTCGAGGTGATCTACGGCGACACCGACTCGGTCTTCGTGAAGCTCGGCGACGACCTCGACGAAGCCGGAGCAGAGCGCGTCGCCGAGGCGGCGCGCCGGCAGGTTGCCGAGCAGCTCGACGCGCGCATCGCCGTGCAATACGACGTGGAGGCGCGGCTCGACCTCGAGCTCGAGAAGATCTTCGCCCGCTTCTTCCTGCCACGGGTGCGCGGCGGCGGCAGCGGCAGCAAGAAGCGCTATGCGGGCTGGATCGGGTCGACCGAGGACGGGCGCCTCGAGATCGTCGGCCTCGAGTCGGTGCGGCGCGACTGGCCCGCGGTGGCCAGGCGGCTGCAGCAAGGCATGCTGAAGCGGCTCTTCCACGACGAGCCCGTGCTGCCCTTCGTCGCCGACACGGTGACCGCCCTGCGCGATGGCGAGCTCGACGCCGAGCTCGTCTATCGCAAGCGCATCCGCAAGAGCTCGCTCGAGAGCTACACCGCCGCCAGCCCGCCCCACGTCCAGGCCGCCCGCAAGCTCGCCGACCGCACCGGCGCGCCGCCGCGAGGCGTCGTCCGCTACGTGATCACCCACGGCGGGCCCGAGCCCGTGCAGGCGGGCGCCCCGCCACGGTCCGACATCGACCGCGCCCACTACGTCGAGCGCGTACTGCGGCCGGTCGCCGACGCGATCCTGATCGAGATCGGGGAGACGGTCGACACGGCGCTCGGCGAGCCGAAGCAGCTCGACCTGCTGTAATCGGCCCGCTACCCGCTCCAGCCGCTGCGCGCGCCGCGCACCATCGCGAAGGGGCCGACGGGCCAGCGGAAGCAATCGACCATCAGCTGATTCACGTCATCGCGGGACGCGATGCCCTCCTCGACCACGCGCCCGGCCTCGCGGAGCATCGCGCCGTAGATGCGGTTCGCGACGAACCCCCACGCCATCGGGTTGTCTCGCACCACCACCGGATTCTTCCCGCAGCCCCGCGCGCACTCGACCACGGCGTCGCGCACCGACTCGTCGGTGTCGTCGGTGACGACGATCTCGGCGAACTTCATCACGAAGGCGGGTGACGCCCAGTGCCAGCCGATCACGCGTTCAGGCCGGCGTGTCGCATACGCCATCGCTACGACGGGAAGGCCCGAAGTGTTCGAAGCGAGGATCGCTCCCTCGGGCGCGACCTCGTCGAGCTCGCGGAAGACCCGAAGCTTCGCGTCGAGCCGCTCGGGCACGCACTCGATCACGAGCTCGCGGGCGGCCGCCTCGGCGAAGTCGGACGTGTACGTGATGCGCGCCCGCGCCGCGTCCGCCGCCTCGGCGGACAGCTTGCCCCGCGCCACCGCGCCCGCGAGGCCGAAGCGTCCTTCCTCGGCATCGCGCCTGGCCGCGTCGAGCGCCTCGCTCGCGATGTCGGTGCAGACCACCTCGTGCCCCGCTGCGGCGAGGCTCTGCGCGATGCCCCCGCCCATCACACCCGCGCCGATCACGCCTGCCCGCATCGCCCTCTCCTTCTCTTCCTTCTCGCCACGTCTGCCCAGGTCTCTCCAGGTCTGTCCAGGTCTCTCTACGCCGTCCCAGGCGACGCCTCGTCGGCCGCGGCCCGCCCCTGCGCGCCGACGGCGCGTCTTCACGATTAGCAGCTGCCGCACCCGCCCTGTCGACGGCGCATGCCGCCGGTTACCCTGACCCGGCGGCGGTGATCCCACGACAGGAGGCGAGAAGATGCTCGATCGAGTGATTCGCGGGGGCACCGTGATCGACGGAACCGGCGCTCCGCGCCGGAGCGCCGACGTCGGCATACGCGACGGGCGCATCGCGGCCGTCGGCGAGATCGACGAGCCCGCGGCGGCCGAGATCGATGCCCGGGGCCGCATCGTCTGTCCCGGCTTCGTCGACGTCCACACCCACTACGACGCGCAGATCTTCTGGGATCCGGACGTGTCGCCGTCGTCGGACCACGGCGTGACGAGCGTGTTCGCCGGCAACTGCGGGTTCAGCGTCGCGCCGCTCACCGACACCTCGGGCGAGTACCTCATGCACATGCTCGCCCGCGTCGAGGGCATGCCTCTCGAGAGCCTCGCGAACGGAGCTGACTGGGACTGGCGCTCCTTTCGCGAGTACCTCGACCGCTTCGAAGGCCGGCTCGCGATCCACGCCGGCTTCATGGTGGGCCACTCCGCGATCCGGCGAGCCGTGATGGGCGAGGCCGCCGTGGGCGAGAAGGCCGACCCGTCGCAGCTTCGAGCCATGGAGCAGCTGCTCGACGAATCGCTCGCCGCCGGCGGGATGGGCTTCTCGTCGACCTGGTCGCCCACCCACAACGACGCCGCCGGCAAGCCCGTGCCGTCGCGCTGGGCCGATCGCGACGAACTGATCGCGCTTTGCCGCGTGGTGGGCCGGCACCCGGGCACCACGCTCGAGTTCATCCCCGGCGTCGGCGTCTTCGACGAGAGCGAGCGCTCGCTGATGACCGAGATGTCGCTGGCCGCCGGCCGGCCGCTCAACTGGAACGTGCTGGTCGTGCAGTCGTTCACCGAGGAGAACTGGCGCGCCCAGCTCGCCGCCTCCGACTACGCGGCGGAGCGCGGAGCCCGGGTGGTGGCGCTGACCCCGGCGCAGGTGATGTCGCTGCGCCTCAACTTCCGCAGCGGCTTCCTGCTCGACGCCTTCCCGGGTTGGGCGGAGATCATCGCCCTGCCCCACGAAGAAAAGAAGAAGGCGCTCGCCGATCCCGCCGTCCGGAAGCGCATGGACGAGGGCGCAAACTCGGACGAGGCCGGCGTGCTGCGTGCGATGGCGCAGTGGTCGAACATGACCATCGCCGAGACGTTCGTCGACGCGCACGCGGGCCTGGCCGGACGCAACATCGGCGAGATCGCGGCCGAAAGGGGCGCCGCACCGTTCGACTGCCTCCTCGACCTCGCCCTCGAGGAAGACCTCGCTCTGTCCGTCATGCCCTTCATCCCCGGCGACGACGACGCGAGCTGGGAGATGCGCGCCGAGGCCTGGCGCGACCCGCGCACGATCGTCGGCGCCTCGGACGCCGGTGCGCACCTCGACATGATCAACACCTTCTCGTACTCGACCGCGCTGCTCGGAGCGGGCGTGCGCGAGCGCGAGCTGCTCGGCCTCGAGGAAGCGGTGCGCGAGTTGACCGACGTGCCCGCGCGGCTCTACGGCCTGCGCGAGCGCGGGCGGATCGCGGAGGGCTGGCACGCCGACCTCACCGTCTTCGACCCGAACCGGGTCGGCCACGGCGACCTCTACACCCGGCACGACCTGCCGGGCGGCGCGGGCCGGCTCTACGCCGACGCAAGCGGCATCGACCACGTGGTGGTCGCCGGCGAGCCGATCATCGAGGGCGGCGAGCGCACCGGCGCGCGACCGGGCCGGGTGATCCGCTCGGGGCGCGACACCGACACCGTGGCCGTTCCGGGGCCCCGGGGCGCCGCCTCAGACGCGTAACGCCGCGATCACCTCGCGCACGACCGGCTCCTCGCCCGGGTCGTCGGGCAGCGGGAACGTGATGCGACTCGCCAGCGACTCGAAGCGCGCGCGCAGCACGTCGGCGATGGCGTCGTAGGGCGCCGCGGGCACGATCGCAGCGAGCAGGTCGTCGGGAATCGCCGCCGTCATCTCGCCCCAGCGTCCCTCGCGGGTCATGTCGCGCAGCCTGGGGCCGAGCTCGGCGTGGCCGTACAGCTCGAGGGAGGGCCAGTAGGACGGCGTAGAAAAGAGAAAGCCGAACAGCTCGCGCCGCTGCTCGAGGGCGGCGGCCACGGCCGCGTCGTCGCGACCGGTCGCAACGAGGTCGGCCGCCATCAGCTGTATCGCCCCGGCGTCGCGTCCACTCCGCGCCGCACCGCGCTCGAGCCGCGGCCATACGACCTCCCGCAGGTATCGGGGCGAGCTGTTCGTCGGGTGACACATCATGCCGTCGGCCACCTCTCCCGCCAACGCGGTCATCGCCGGCCCGATGCCGCCGAGGTGGATCGGAATCGGCCCGCACTCGAGGGGGCCCGGATCGAAGAAGGGCTGCATGCGTGTGAAGACGTAGTGGTCGCCCTCGAAAGCCAGCGGCGTGCCGTTCTGCCAACGATCGAAGATCGCGCGCAGTGCGAGCACGTACTCGCGCATGCGCGGAACCGGCGCCGACCAGGGCACCGAGTAACGCCCGACGATGTTGCCGCGCACCTGCGAGCCGAGCCCCAGCTCGAAGCGTCCGCCCGAGAACGACTGCAGGTCCCACGCGGCGTGGGCGACGTTCATCGGGCTACGGGGAAAGGCGACCAGCACGCTGGTCGCGACGCGCAGCCGGGTGGTCGCCGCCAGGGCAGCCTGCGCGAGCATCAGGCCGTCGTGGATGGCGTCCGGCACGTTCAGGCCGTCGTAGCCGAGCGCCTCGGCGCGCCGCGCGTGGGCGGCGACCTCGCCGAGCGCCATGCGCTGGTCCATCGAAGCCCAGACCTCCAGCACGCCCCGCCCTCCCGACGTGAACGACGCCCGCGGCATCGCCCGTCTCCAGCCCGCCGCGCACCACTGCGGCCCTCCTCCGGGGCCCTGTCCGCCCCGGAGAGCAGAGACTAGAACGTGTTCCACATGCCGGCTATGCTGCGGGGTGCGCGCCGTGTGGCGCCCTTCTTTCTTTCTCGCTCCGCGACCTCCCACGAGGCAGCCCGATGTACGTCGACCTGACCCCCGAGCAGCTGGAACTGCGCAAGCGCCTGCGCGAGTACTTCGCGCAACTGATGACGCCCGAGCGCAAGGCCGGGATCCGCAACCTCGAGGGAGGAAAGATCTTCCGAGAGACTGTCCGGCAGATGGGCAAGGACGGCTGGCTGGGCGTCGGCTGGCCCAAGGAGTACGGCGGCGGGGGGCTCAGCGCGGTCGAGCAGCTGATCTTCGTCGACGAACTGCGCCGGGCGGGCGCGCCGCTGCCCTTCGTCACGCTCAACACCGTGGGGCCCTGCCTGATGGAGCACGGCTCCGAGGAGCACAAGCGCGACTTCCTGCCGCTCATCCTCCACGGCAAGACGCACTTCGCCATCGGCTACACCGAGCCGGACGCCGGCACCGACCTCGCCGCGCTCAAGACGTCCGCCGTGAAGGACGGCGACGAGTGGGTCATCAACGGAACGAAGATCTTCACCAGCGGCGCCGACGACGCCGACTACATCTGGCTCGCGGCGAGGACCGATCCCGATGCCAAGAAGCACCAGGGCATCTCGATCTTCATCGTCGACACGAAGCTGCCCGGGTTCAGCGCCGCCCCCATCCACACGGTCGGCGGCGGACACACCTGCATGAGCTACTACGAGAACGTCCGCGTGGCCGACTCGATGCTGGTGGGCGGCCTCGGCAACGGCTGGCGCCTCATCACCACGCAGCTCAACCACGAGCGCATCGGCCTCGCTGCTTTCGGCGGCATCGCGTTCGAGCACATGGACAACCTGGTCGCCTGGGCGGCCGAGACACGGCGCCCCGACGGCGGCCGCGTGATCGACGACGTCCGCGTGCAGATCGCCCTCGGCGAGGCGCAGGCGCGGCTCGAAGCCATCAAGGTGATGAACTGGCGCATGGCGTGGGCGCTCGAGCGAGACGAGCTCGACCCCGCGATGGCCTCGGCGGTGAAGGTGTCGAGCACCGAGTCGCTGATCGAGGTCTACCGCCTGATGCTCGAGGTGCTGGGACCCGTCGGCGCGCTGCGCTCCGGATCGGCGGCGGCCGCGCTCGAGGGCCGGATCAGCCAGGAGATGCGCGCCTGTCAGATCAACACCTTCGGCGGCGGCGTCAACGAGGTGCAGCGCGAGATCGTCGCGATGGCCGGCCTGCGCATGCCGCGCGCACCGCGCTGAGAACGACCGGCCAACCCGCGAGCGTCGACAGGAGCCCCACCCGATGGACTTCACCTTCAGCGAAGAGCAGAACGCGATCCGCGAGCTCGCGAAGCAGATCTTCTCCGATGCCTGCGAGCACGAGCACCTTGCCGCGATCGAGCGCAGCCCCGACGGCGACGGCATCGATCGAGCGCTGTACGCGGCGCTCGCCGAGGCGAACCTGCTCGGCGTCGCCGTGCCCGAGAAGCAGCAGGGCAGCGAGTTCGGCCTCGGTGCGCTGCTCGTCCTGCTCGAGGAGGCCGGACGCGCCGTCGCGCCGGTCCCGCTGCTGCCCGTGCTCGTGCAGGCGGCGCTGCCGATCGCACACTTCGGCAGCGCCGCGCAGCGCGATCGCTGGCTGCCGGGGATCGTGTCGGGCGAGCAGCTGCTTTCGGCCGCCCTCGACGAATTCGGCGCAGACGACCCGACGACCCTCGCCACCACGGCCCGGCCGGCCGACGACGCCTGGGTGCTCGACGGCCAGAAGGTCTGCGTACCCATCGCCGCGTCCGCCGAGCGCGTGCTCGTGCCCGCCGCGACCCCGGACGGCGGTCTCGGCGTGTTCCTCGTCGATCCGCGCGCAGCGGGCGTCACGCTCGAGGAGTCACGCGCGAGCGACCACGCGCGGCAGTTCCGCATGACGCTCGAGGGCGTCACGGTCGGCGCCGAAGACGTGCTCGGCGATCCGTCGACAGGCGCGGCGATCGTTCGCTTCATCGTCGACCACACCCGTGTCGCCGTCGCGGCCCTGCAGGTGGGCGTCGCCGAGGAGGCGCTGCGCCGCACCGCCGAGTACACGACGACGCGAAAGCAGTTCGGGCGCCCGATCGGCACGTTCCAGGCGGTCACGATGCGCAGTGCCGACGCCTTCATCGACATCGAGTCGATGCGGTCGACGCTCTGGCAGGCGACGTGGCGGCTCGAGAACGACCTGCCGGCCACCCGCGAGGCAGCGGCGGCCGCGTGGTGGGCCTGCCGAGGCGGGCATCGCGTCGTCCACACCGCCCAGCACCTGCACGGCGGCATCGGCGCGGACATCGACTACCCGATCCACCGCTACTTCCTCTGGGCGAACCAGCTCGCCGTGACGGCGGGGGGCGCGGGCCGGCAGCTTTCGACGATCGGGGCCTTGCTGGCCGCCGAGTAGTCCCGCATTCGCCCGAGAGGCCCGCCCCACATCGCTCCACGCCCCGGCTTCTGTCACAATCCTCGCCGGGGGTGGGCCGCGCGATGTCGCTGGAGATCCACATGCCGCAGGTCGCCTCGGACATGACCGGGGCCGACGTCGTGGCGTGGCTCGTCGAGCCCGGCGAGAGCGTCCGCCAGGGCGACGTGCTGCTCGAGATCGAAACCGAAAAGTCGACGGTCGAGATCGAGGCGCCGGCGACGGGCACGCTGCGCGAGATCCTGGTGGCCGCCGGGACGACGGACGTGGCGGTCGGGACGTTGCTCGCCGTGCTCGACACGGCAGACGCAGAGAAGAGCGCGGACGCTCCGGAGCCGGCGGGCGTGAAGGACGCGGCTCCGCAGCCCCCGGCCACCGTTCCGGCGCCGGCTGCGGCTGCGGCTGCGGCTGCGGGCAATCGGGCGGAGCACGGAGCCGCCACCGCCCTCGCGCGGCGCCTGGCCACGCAGGCCGGTATCGACCTCGCGCGGGTGGACGGCACCGGCCCGCGCGGGCGCATCACACGCCACGACGTCGAGCAGCGCATTGCGTCGGCCGTCGCGCCCCGCGAAGAAGGCCGCACGGCGGCGACCGGCGGGCCCGCCCTGCTGCAGCTCACCGCGATCTGTCGCATCGACGGACTGCTCGGCGATCTCGACCGCCTCAACGCCCTCGCGGCGGGCGGTCCGGCCATCGGGCCGCTTCACACGGTGGTGCGCGCGGCCGCGCTGTCGCTGCGGGAGATCACCGCCCGCGACGGCGGGAACGCTGCCAATGGCGCCGCCGACGTCGCGATCGGCGTGGCGACCAAGGCGGGCCTGGCGCTTCCCGTGCTGCGCGCCGCCGACACCAAGAGCCTCGGCACGATCGCTGCCGAGGTGGAGGCACTCGTCGGGCTGGCGCGCGACGGCGGCCTCGCCTCCGGTGACGAGCACGGCGCCGAGATCGCGGTGCTCGACCTCGGTGTGACGGGGATCGACGGGGTGCGCGTCGTGTCGAGCGCACCACGGCGGCTGGTGGTCGGGGTCGGAGCGCCTCGCGCCGAGCCGGTGGTGGACGACGGCGAGGTCGTCCCCGGCACGACCCTCACCCTCACCCTCTCCGCCGACCGGACGGCGGTCACGGAGATGGCTGCCGCCGAGCTGCTCGCGAGCATCCGCCGGGCCGTGGAACGGCCGGTGTCGATGCTGCTCTGAGTGGAGGAGCCTACAGGGCCGACCAGCTCCGCGAGATGTCGCGCAGGTCGGGGCGCTTGGGCTTGTCCTGCGCGCGGATCATGCGATCGATGCCGCGCAACACGTCGCGGCGGCTGACCTGGCCCACCAGACGTCCGTCTTCGATGACCGGCAGCCGGCGGACGGGCTCGACGAGGAAGTAGTGGGCGATCGCGTAGATGCCGAGGTCGGGCGGGATGGTCTTGCCGGCGCCGGTCATGAAGTGCTTGACGGTGCCGGCCTCCTCCTGCTGGCCCGCGTAGAACTCGTCGGAGGTGAGGACGCGCAGGCAGTCGAGCTCGGAGAGCACGCCGACCATGCGGCCGTCGCGGTCGACGACCGGCGCACCCGAGATCCGCTTGGCGAGCAGAACGCGGATGGCCTCGAAGATGCTCGAGTCCTGACTGAGCGTGACCAGTGAGGTGGCCATGATGTCGCGTGCGGTCAGAATTCGGCTTGACTCGTTCATGGGTGCTGCCTCCGGTCGATCGTCGACCCGGGGCGGCCACGGCTCCGAAAGCATCGGCGTTTCCGAAGTCTGAACCGCCACCTGTATTGTAGAACCAGGTGGTTGCACCGAGCAAGCCGAGATTCGCAATCGCGGCCGCTCCGCCACTCCCGGGGCGCTGACAGCCACCACAGCGCCCCGGCGCGCGCCCGGCAGCCGTGTGGGCCCTGCGCACGAGTTGCTCATCCGCCGAAACACGGTGGCGCCCACTACCGAAGTGAGCACCCACGTCCCACTCTCGAGCGCGAACGTGTGCTTGAAGGCGGCATTTGCGCCCCCTAGTATCTGCCCCGTCCCGCCCCGGGCTGCATCACCGGTCGGTTCATTCCGACGCATCACCGGCCGGCAACGCAAGCGCCCGGCCGCCCGGATCCCACGGCAAGAGCCCGGGCGCGCGGCTCGCCGCAAAGCCGCCGGTGCGCGGCCGCACGACAGGCAGACGACGAGCGCACATGGCAACGCACAAGATCACGAAGGGGCTCGATCTCCCGATCGCGGGGCGTCCCATGCAGGTGATTCGGCGGCAGGCGAACGCGACGCGCGTCGCCGTGATGGCCGACGACTTCCCGGGCATGAAGCCGCGCATGCGGGTCGAGGAAGGCGAGACCGTCGAGCGGGGGCAGGTTCTCTTCGAGAACCGCAAGAACCCCGGAGTGCTGCACACGGCTCCCGGAGCGGGGCGCATCATCGGCATCCATCGCGGCGCGCGGCGCGTCCTGCAGTCCGTGGTGATCGACCTTTCCGACGGTGAGCGCGCCGGAGACCCGCCGCCCGGCGAGCTGGCGAGCTTCGCGAGCTACACGGGCGCGCACGCCGATTCGCTCACGCGCGACGCAGTGCGCGAGCTGCTCGTCGAGTCCGGGATGTGGGTGGCCCTGCGGACCCGCCCGTTCAGCAAGTCGCCGCCGGTCGACTCCGAGCCCGCGGCCCTCTTCGTCACGGCGATCGACTCGGCGCCGCTCGCGCCGCTGCCCGAGGTGGTGCTCGCCGATCGGCTCGCCGACTTCGAGCGGGGCCTGCACGTCCTCGCGAAGCTCACCGCCGGCACCACCTACGTCTGCGTCGGCGAGCACTCGGACCTGCCCGAGAAGGTGAACGCGCCGGTCCGGTTCGAGTCGTTCGCCGGGCCGCATCCCGTCGGCACGCCGGGCCTTCACATCCACCTCCTCGAGCCGGTCCACCGCGGCAAGACGGTCTGGCACGTCGGCTACCAGGACGTGGCGGCGATCGGGAAGCTCTTCGCCACGGGCGTGCTCGACGTCGAGCGGGTCGTCTCGGTCGCGGGTCCGCCGGTGCGCGACCCCTCCCTGGTGCGGACGAGGCTGGGCGCGTCGACCGAGGACGTGACCGAAGGCGAGATCGCCGACGATCGCGAGGTGCGCCTGATCGCCGGGGACGTGCTGTCCGGCAAGAAGGCGAGCGGAGACGCGTTCGGCTACCTGGGCCGCTTCGACCGGCAGATCAGCGTCGTCGCGGAGGATCGCGAGCGGCGCTTGCTCGGCTGGATGCGGCCGGGAACGGACCGCTTCTCGGTGCTGCGCCTGTTCGCGTCGAAGTTCATGCCCGCCAGGGACTTCGATCTCACGACCTCGCTCCACGGAGCCCTGCGACCGATGGTGCCGGTCGGCACCTACGAGCAGGTGATGCCGATGGACATCCTGCCCACCTTCCTGCTGCGCTCGATGATGGTGGGCGACATCGAAAAGGCCGAGGCGCTCGGCGCTCTCGAGCTCGACGAGGAAGACGTCGCCCTCTGCACCTTCGTCTGCCACAGCAAGATCGTCTACGGGCCGGTGCTGCGGCGGAGCCTCGAGCAGATCGAGAGCGAGGGCTGAGCACACCATGAAGCTGCTGCGCGACCAGCTCGACAAGATCGCCCCCTACTTCGAGAAGGGCGGCCCCCTCGAGCGCTACCACGCCGTCTGGGAGCTGCAGGACAGCGTCCTCTACACCAGCGGCGAAGTCACCCGGTCGGGCTCGCACGTCCGCGACGCCACCGACATGAAGCGGCTGATGATCACGGTCGCGGTCGCCCTCGGGCCGTGCATGCTGATGGCGAGCTGGAATACGGGATTCCAGGCGATGCTGGCCGTCGCGCACGGCGCGGCTCCGCTCGACACCTGGCAGACCGCGCTCTGGAACGGGCTCGACCTCGCCTGGGACTTCAAGAGCACGCTCCACTGCCTGCTCTTCGGCGCGCTCTACTGGCTGCCGATCTTCGCCACGGTGATGGTCGCGGGCGGCCTGTGCGAGGTGATCTTCGCCGTCGTGCGGGGGCACGAGATCAGCGAGGGCTTCGTGGTCACCGGCGCCCTGCTGCCGCTCACACTGCCGCCGACCATTCCGCTGTGGATGGTGGTGCTCGGCATCGCGTTCGGGATCGTGATCGGCAAGGAGATCTTCGGCGGGGTCGGAATGAACTTCCTGAACCCCGCGCTGACGGCCCGCGCCTTCCTCTTCTTCGCCTACCCCGGCGCGATGAGCGGCGACGCGGCCTGGATCGCCGCCGACCTGCAGGGCATCGACACCTACAGCGGCGCCACGCTGCTCGCCCAGGCCGCCGCCACCAAGGGCGCGCTCGCCGGCGTCGACTGGTGGGACGCGTTCTGGGGCTCGATTCCCGGCTCGATGGGCGAGACCTCGACGTTCGCCTGCCTGCTCGGGGCCGGGCTGCTCGTGATCACCGGCGTCGGCTCGTTCAGGACGATGCTCGGCGTGCTGCTCGGCACGATCGCGATGGCGGTGCTCTTCAACGTCGGCGGCTCGCTGACCAATCCGATGTTCGACGTACCCTGGTACTGGCACGTGGTGCTGGGCGGCTGGGCGTTCGGGGCCGCCTTCATGGCGACCGACCCGGTGTCCTCGGCGTTCACCAACCGCGGCAAGTGGATCTACGGGTTCATGATCGGCGTGCTGGTCGTGCTGATCCGGGTGGTCAATCCCGCATATCCCGAGGGCATGATGCTCGCGATCCTGTTCATGAACATGTTCGCGCCGCTGATCGATCACTTCGTCGTGCAGGCCAACATCCGCCGGAGGGTCGCGCGCAGTGCAGCATAGTACCGGCTACATCATCGGCTTCTGCGCGGCCGTCTGCGTGGTCTGCGCTCTCTTCGTCTCGGGCTCGGCGGTCTCGCTGAAGGATCGCCAGGACCGCAACGCCCTCGTCGACAAGCAGAAGAACGTCCTCTCGGTCGCGGGACTGATGGCCGACGGCGACGACCTCTCGCCCGGCCAGGTGCAGGCGCTCTTTCAGGAGAAGATCAGGCCGCGGGTCGTCGACCTCGCCTCGGGCGAAGACGCCACCGACGTCGACCCGACCGCCTACGACCAACGCCTGGCCGCCAAGGACCCCGCCACCAGCCGCCAGGCCCCCGACAACCCCGCCAAGGTGCTCCGCGTGCCGATCGACGGGCTCGTCTACGAGGTCGTCGAGAACGGCGCCGTGCAGTCGATCATCCTGCCGATCGAGGGCATGGGGCTCTGGTCGATCATGTACGGCTACATCGCCCTCGACCCCGACCTGACCACGATCCGCGGCATCACCTACTACGAGCAGGGCGAAACGGCCGGCCTCGGCGGCGAAGTCGAGAACCCGCGCTGGAAGGCGCTGTGGCCCGGCCGCAAGGCCTTCGACGACCGCGGCAACGTGAAGATCCGCGTCAAGAAGGGTCCGGCGGGCCCGCCCGACCAGGATCCGTACCAGGTCGACGGCCTCTCCGGCGCCACGCTCACGAGCCGGGGCGTCACCCACATGCTGCAATTCTGGCTGGGCGAGAACGGCTTCGGCCCGTACATCGCCCGCCTCCGCGAAGACCGGCCCGCGTCCGCAACGAAGACGAAGGGAGCGTGATGGCCTCGAAGCAACGCGAGACGCTGCTCGATCCGCTGATCAACAACAACCCGATCGCCCTTCAGGTGCTCGGGCTTTGCTCGGCGCTCGCCGTGACCACGAAGATGGAGACCGCCTTCGTGATGAGCCTCGCGGTGATCGCCGTGACGGCGCTGTCCAACTTGTCGATCAGCCTGATTCGCAACTACGTCCCGTCCAGCATCCGCATCATCGTTCAGCTCACCATCATCGCTTCGCTGGTGATCGTGACCGACCAGGTGCTCAAGGCCTTCGTGTACGACATCAGCAAGCAGCTGTCGGTCTTCGTCGGCCTGATCATCACGAACTGCATCATCATGGGCCGCGCCGAGGCCTTCGCGATGCAGAACCCGCCGATGCTCTCGCTGGTGGACGGCATCGGGAACGGGCTCGGCTACGGGCTCGTACTGATGCTGGTCGCCTTCATGCGCGAGCTCTTCGGCAGCGGCAAGGTCTTCGGCTACCCGGTGCTGCCGCTCGTGACCGAGGGCGGCTGGTACCAGCCGAACGGCCTGATGCTGCTGGCCCCGGCCGCGTTCTTCCTGATCGGCATATTCATCTGGGTCGTCCGGAGCATCCGTCCCGAGCAAGTCGAGGAGGACTTCCATGTTGGAGCACTATCTGAGCCTGGCTACGAAGGCGGTATTCGTTGAGAACATGGCCCTCGCCTTCTTTCTCGGGATGTGCTCCTTCCTGGCCGTCTCGAGAAAGGTGGAAACGGCCATCGGACTCGGCACCGCGGTCATCTTCGTCCTCGGCGTCACGATCCCGCTGAACCAGATCCTGAACGAGGCCCTGCTCAAGTCGGGGAGCCTCGCCTGGCTGGGTCTGCCCGACGTCGACCTCGGCTTCCTCACCTATCTGGTGCTGATCGGCACGATCGCCGCCACCGTGCAGGTGGTCGAGATGACGATCGACCGCTTCTCGCCGGAGCTCTACAACGCGCTGGGCGTCTTCCTGCCGCTGATCGCAGTGAACTGCGCAATCCTCGGAGGCGCGCTCTTCATGGTGCGGCGCGACTACACGCTCGGCGAGGCCACCGTCTTCGGCCTCGGGTCCGGCGTCGGCTGGGCGCTGGCCATCGTGGCGCTCGCCGCGATCCGCGAGAAGCTCCGCTACAACGACATCCCCGAGTCCCTGCGCGGGCTCGGCATCACGTTCGTCATCGTCGGCCTGATGTCGGTCGGCTTCATGGCGTTCTCGGGCATCCAGCTCTAGCTCGGCGGAGGAGTCGCCCCCAATGCTGACCATCCTCTACGGGGTCATCGGATTCACGGTGGTGATCCTGGCCCTCGTCGTGATCCTGATGTTCGCGCGGGCGCGGCTGGTGTCGTCGGGCAACGTCACGATCGTCATCAACGACGACCCCGAGAAGGCGATCGAGACGGCGGCCGGCAGCACCCTCCTCGGCACGCTCGCCGACAACAAGATGTTCATCCCCTCGGCCTGCGGCGGACAGGGCACCTGCGGTGTGTGCCGCGTCGTCGTGCGCGAAGGCGGCGGATCGCTGCTGCCCACCGAGGCCGGCCACATCTCGCGCAAGGAGGCCCGCGAGGGCCTGCGCCTGTCGTGCCAGGTGAAGGTCAAGGAGGACATGAAGATCGAGGTCCCGGCCGAGGTCTTCGACATCCGCAAGTGGACCTGCCGCGTGCGCTCGAACCACAACGTCGCGACCTTCATCAAGGAGCTGGTCCTCGAGTTGCCCGAGGGCGAGAGCGTGCCCTTCCGGGCGGGCGGTTACATCCAGATCGAGTGCCCGCCCCACGTCGTCGAGTACAAGAACTTCGTCGTCGAGGACGATTACCACGAGGACTGGGACAAGTTCGACCAGTGGCGCTTCGTGTCGAAGGTCGACGAGCCCGTCGTGCGCGCCTACTCGATGGCCAACTACCCCGAAGAGCACGGCATCATCATGCTGAACGTGCGCATCGCCTCACCGCCGCCCCGCATGCCCGACGTTCCGCCCGGCCAGATGTCGTCGTACATCTTCGACCTGAAGCCCGGCGACGAGGTGGTGATCTCGGGCCCCTACGGCGAGTTCTTCGCCCGCGACACCGACAACGAGATGATCTTCATCGGCGGCGGCGCCGGCATGGCGCCGATGCGCTCTCACATCTTCGACCAGTTCCGGCGGCTGCACACCGACCGCAAGGTGAGCTTCTGGTACGGCGCCCGCAGCATGCGCGAGGCCTTCTACGTCGAGGACTTCGACACGATCTCCGCCGAGAACGACAACTTCGAGTGGCACCTGGCGCTCTCCGAGCCCCTCGACGAGGACAACTGGACGGGTCTCAGGGGCTTCATCCACCAGGTCCTCTACGACAACTACCTGAAGGACCACCCGTCGCCCGAGGACTGCGAGTACTACATTTGCGGTCCGCCCATGATGAACGACGCGGTGATCAAGATGCTGACCGACCTCGGCGTCGAGCGTGAGAACATCATGTTCGACGACTTCGGCGGCTGACGGGCCCGCGCCCGACCCGCGGAGTGGACACGTGCCCTCCCCCGTCGCCCTGACACCCCGCGCGAAGGTCCTGCTGGGGATCGGGCTGCTGACGCTCGTCGCGCTGTCGGTGCATCGGCTGTGGCTGGCCGGTCCCGCCGGCCCCTACGTGGCCTTCGGCGGCGAGACGATGGGCACGACCTGGGAGGTCAAGCTCGCCAGCCGCGATCTCGGGCCGGACGAGATCAGGGCGGCGGCCGCCACCGCACAGGCCGCCCTCGACGAGGTCGTGGGACTGATGTCGACCTGGGAGCCCGACTCGGAGATCTCCCGTTTCAACGCCCACCGCTCGACCGAGCCCTTCGGGATCTCACCGCACACCGCCGAGGTGCTGGCCGCCGCCGCCGAGGCGAGCGTGATGACGCGCAACGGCTTCGACGTGACCGTGGGCCCGTTGGTGGCGGCGTGGGGGTTCGGCGCGGCGACTCCGCCCGACGAGCCGCCCAGCGACGAAAGGCTCGCGAAGCTGCGCGAGCGCGTCGGCCACCGCCTGCTCGAGCTCGACGCCGATACCGGCACGCTGCGCAAGCGGCACCCCGATCTCGAGGTCGACGTGTCGGCGATCGCCAAGGGTTACGGGGTCGACCGCGTGGCGCGCGCCCTCGAGGCCGAGGGGCATCGCGACTATCTGGTGGAGGTCGGCGGCGAGCTGCGCGGGTCCGGCACCCGGCTCGACGGCCAGACGTGGCGCGTGGCCATCGAGCGCCCCTCGGAGGGGATGCGCGTCATCCACGAGGCGCTCGATCTGGCGGACACCGCGATGGCGACCTCGGGCGATTACCGCAACTACTACGAGCGCGACGGCCGGCGCGTCTCGCACACCATCGACCCCCGCACGGGCCGCCCGATCACCCACGAGCTCGCCAGCGTGAGCGTCGTGCACGAGAGCGCCATGTGGGCGGACGCGCTGGCGACCGGCCTGAACGTGCTCGGCCCGGCGGCGGGCTACCATGTGGCCGAGACACTCGGCCTGCCCGCATACTTCATCCTGCGCCGCGAGGGCGGATTCCAGAGCCGGCCGACGAGCGCCATGCAGACGCTGCTGGCCGCGTCGCTCCCGGCCGAAGAAGCCGGCCGCGATCGCTGAACGGCTGGCAAGACCCGGAACACCCGACAGGAAGGCCCCCGCATGCAGACCTTCATCGCCGCCGCCCTACTGATCGGCCTCGTGATGGCCGCGATGGCGGTCGGCGTGCTGTTCTCGAATCGCAGCCTCAAGGGCTCGTGCGGGGGCACGGGCGAGGGCTGCTCGTGTTCGGCCGCGAAGCGGCAGCGCTGTGCGGCGGCCCACGAGGCAGGCGACTGAACGGCTCGAGCTACTCCTCGCCGACCACCGGGTCGTCGTCGAAGTCGTCCTCGAAGTCGTCGAAGCCGATGTAGTTCTCGGCCTGCTTCTTCGTGAAGGTGGCCCAGAGCGAGATCACGACGAGCACGGCGAGGCTTCCCTGCAGCAGCAGGAATCCAGCGACCTTGACGACGGCGAAGCCGGGCCCGCCGAAGCGCACCAGCCAGCCGGCGCCCTCGTCGACCAGCCCCGCGAAGAACGGCACGGCGATCAGCCAGGCCTTCGCGCGCCCGCTCACCGGGATGAAGAGCATCAGGTGAGTGAGGACGAGCAGCAGCATGCCGATCGCGAACAGGTGGAAGTGCGAGACCTCCGTGAGGCCCTGGAGGCTTCGCGCCGGCAGGAAGCGGCTCTCGTCGCCGAGGTAGTAGGCGACCACCGACGAAGGCGCGAGCGTCATCTTCTGGAAGTACAGCATGGCGTTCGTGACCCAGAGCAGGATCACGTAGACGGCGTAGAGGACGACGATCGTCTGGAGCAGCCGATTGCGGCTCCACTCCCCCGTCACGACGAATCGCATCCCGCCCCGAAGCCCTCCGCCCGCACGCTCTGCACCGGGCCACCGCCCCGGCGAACTCAGCCGGCCAACAGCACCTCGTAGTAGGCCAGCATACGCCGGACGCCCTCGGTGGCCGCCCGCGCCGAGAGCGTAGCACCCGAGACACCATCGACGTCGCGACCGAGCCGCAGCGGATCGCCGTTCTTGCGCCCGACGAAGCGGTCGTACCAGCGCGGCGACGGCAGGTAATCGAGCGGCTCGTAGAAGGCGAGCACGCGGACCGAATCGACCCGGCCCTGGGCGTCGATCACCACCATGAAGCCCTCGGCCTTGGTGCGCACCGTGTGGATGTCGATGTGCGCGTGACCGATCACCTCGTCGCCCTGCCACGCGGTGTGGATCGCGACCAGGCGCGAGTCGAGTCGAGTGCGCGCGCGCCGTTGGATGCGTTCGGTCTGGTCTTCCGAGAGCACGTGCGTGGCCAGCTCGATGCGATCCGCCTCCGGAAAGGCCAGGGCCAGGGCCTCCTTCTGGGTGAAGAAGACCTTGGCCTCGGCTCCGGCCGCGACGACGCAGAGCAGCAGCGCCGCCATCCGTACGCATCTCGCTCTAGAACACATACCCCGCCGCGAAGCGGACCGCGTCCGCCACGTCGTCCGGATGCGACTCCGGCGTGACCCGCTGGTAGTCGAGCTTGAGGACGATCTGCGGCAGCGGCTTGAACTGCAGACCGGTCGTGTAGATGTCCTGGGTGTATTTGCGGTTCGGCGCGTAGCCCGCCGGCATCTGGTTCTGGGTGTCGAGCCGCTCGTAGCGAAAGTACGGCTCGAGCGACATCTTCGAGTCGGGGAAGATCAGCGGCAGCACGTCGTAGGCGCCGAGCAGGTACCAGCCGAGCATCGTCTTCGCGACCGCGTTGCCGCTGTTCGGCGCATTGCCGAGGGCGACGTTCAGCTGCCCGGCGTCGCCGATGAAGGCCTGGGTCAGCAGGCCCTGGACGGTGAGGCCCCAGCGCTTGAACTCGCCGTGAACCTCGTAGAGGGTGGTGGGCGTGCCCGGAACCTGGACCAATACCGGGTTCGCCCCGGTGCAGGGCGGCGGGCAGTTGATCTGCCCCTGCCCGGACTTGCCCGTATAGACCGAGCCGCTCACGACGAGCCCCTCGATCACGTCGACGTCCACGCGGCCGACGAACGCCCAGTTGTTGCTGAGCGCCCGGCTGCCCTTCTGCCGCCCGCCGCGCAGGCCCGTCACCGAGAAGCCGGTCGCCTTCATGCCATTGACCATGTAGGCGCGATAGCGGACGCGGTCGCCGATCGAGCCGAAGACGCCGCCGCCGTTCTCCCGCCAGGTCGTCGGAATGATCTGCCGCTCGACCGCGGGGCGATTCGCGCCGTAGAAGAAGGTCGGCTCGTGGACCTCGTTCACGAAGCCCATCGGGATGAGCACCATGCCGACGCGGAAGCTCAGGTAGTCGCGCGGCATGTAGTCGAGGGTCAGGAACTCGACCGAGACGGAGCCGCCTCCGCTAGTGCCCGCGTGCTCGAACTCGAACTCGGAGTTCACGACCCACCGGTCGTTGAACTTGTATCCGACGTAGAGCACGCCCCGCAGCGCGTCGAAGATGTCGTTCTTGCGGACCAGCGCGCCGGCGCTGTTGCGCTCGTCGGTGACGTACGCGTTGAGCAGGACCTCGCCGTAGCCGCCGATGCTGAGGCCCTTGTCGCGGTAGTAGACCTTCGAGGCGGCCGGACCGAGGCCGGCGAAGCTGGTGAGTTCGCGGTCCTCCGGGACCGTCGCGGCCGTGATCGCCTTGCTGAGCTCGTCCGCGATGACCTCGACCTTCGCCTCGAGCTGGTCGAGGCGCTCGCCGTCGTCTCCGTTCGCACTGCCCGAGGCGCCGGCTTCACCGACGCCGCCCTCGGCGGACCGCGCGGCGTCGCTCGCCGTGCCGGCGGCGTCCTCCGCCGCCGCGGGCCACACCAGGCCACACGCAAGCGCGAGCGACGCGATCGCCGTGAGCCGCGGGCGCGGCCTGCTCTGCCTTCCCATCCCGTTCCTGCTGGTCATCGGCGGTCGCGCTCCCCATCCCCCGCGGCCACGCCGGGCAAGCCACGGATCGTATCCGAATGAAATGGAATGTCACAATCAATAGGAGCCCAGGTTCTATCAGAATTGAAAATCGTTTTCAATAGGTGGCCGAAAGAAAACCCGTCCAAGCCGCGGACCATCCGTTCGGGCGGCGCGGAGCCCCTCCTGGGGAAGGCGGCCGCTCAGCCGCTGAACAGCGCCGCGTGGAAGTACCGCAGCACCACGGTGGCAGCAACGCCGAGACCGACGGCGAGCAGCGAGATCTCGCGCAGGCCCCGCAGCGTCGAGCCGCCCGTGAACGGGATCCAGGGGGTCGCCTCGTAGAAAGGGCGATAGCGGTCGCCGTCGAGGGCGAGCTTGCGGCGATCCTGGTGGGCGGTGCCCATCAGCACGAACACCGGGAAGCCGCCGAAGAAGGCCACGTCGGACGCGTAGCCGTTGGGAATCAGGTGGAGCAGCCCGAACAGCGCCATCGACATCAGCAGAGCGTGACGCGTGATGTAGTGGACGCCCCGGGGCTCGGCGGTCTCCTCGCCGGCCGACAGAGACGTCGGGCTCGGCGTCAGCAGGCCGCAGAAGAGCAGCACGAAGGCGATCGCCATGCCGATCGAGAGCAACCACCAGACGCCCGTCGACACGGGGATCGAGTACAAGAGCGGACCCGCGTGCTTGTTGTCGAAGTAGATCACGCAGAGCGGCCCGAAGATCCCGAAGGCGATCAGCGAGTAGACGCCCTGAAAACCCCGGTCGGTCAGCAGCGAGACCAGCTTCGGCCGGAATCGGATGCTCGACATCAGCATGTGGGTCGCGGCGAACGCCACCCAGAGCAGGACGATCGCGAGAGTGGGGCTCATCGGGCCGCCTCCGAAGTGCCGCCCGGCGTCGAGGCGGTCACCCTGCGACGAGGACGGGCGAACCGTAACGATCTCGAGGAGCCGGCCGAGGCGCACAGAATAGGACGTGCCCACGATAATGGTGCCGACGGCCCGAGAGTCGGCCCCGGGGACCTCCCCTCGCCCGAGCGCCCGTTTCGCGACCCAGAAGAGCCCACCAGGCCCCCGCCCTCGGGCCAGAACCAATTTCGTGGGCACCTCTCACAGGATATAGAGGGTTCTCGCGCATCCACGAGGGCCGACGGCTCGGCCGGGCGCGCTTCACCCTTCACCCTGCCCTGCCGGCACTCCTGCGGGCTCTGCGAGCGCGGGCGGGACCCGCGGGCCCCAAAACGCAGAAAGGACCCGCCGAGCCCGGCGGATCCTTTCGTAAAGACAGAACCAATTATAGCAGACATCGTCGATCCGTCAACGGCCTTTCGCGCAACTTGGACGATCTCGTCTCCATCTCGCCGAAGACGGCTCGGAAACCGTTCTACAACGTCGTTTTCGGCCTGGATCGCTTCACGTTGCAACCGATCCGTTGGCAACGGATCCCGCCGCTATGCTGCAGCGCGTGTCGACGCTCGCCCGGCCCGCCGCCCTGCCCCGACTGCTCGGCGCACTCGTGCTGCTCGCCGCGGCCGGGCTTGGGCTCGCCGCCACACCCGATCGCGCCGCCGCCCACGCGCGCAGCCTGTCCTACTCGGGATGGCAGCTCGATGCCGACGGCGCCACCGTGCGCGTTCGGATCTCGCTCCTCGAGCTGTCGCGGCTCGGCATTCCGCTTCCGATCCAGCCCGGCCTGAGCGGGCGCGCCGAGACCGAGGCGGTCGGCCGCTACCTCGCCGATCACCTCCGGCTCACGAGCGGCGGCCAGCCGTGTGAGCGGGCGACCGAACCGAGCCCCCAGCCCGCCGACGAGGGCTGGGTGGTCTACCGCTGGCGCGTGCATTGCAGCACGTCGGGCGAGCGGGCGATCCACACCAGCATCCTGCTCGACCGCGCCCCCTCGCACCTGCACTTCGCGCGGCTGACCGTGCCGGGTGATACCCCCGGCAGGCCGCGAATCCTCGAGCGCGTGCTGACCGAGGGACAGCCGACCTGGGCGCTGACCGGCGCGGGCGACGACGAGGCGGCGACGGCCGACGCCGGCGGCGGCACCACTCTCGGCGACTACCTGCTGCTCGGAATCGAGCACATCCTGACGGGCTGGGACCACCTGGCGTTCGTGCTGGCACTGGTGCTGCTGGCCCGAAGCCTGGGCGAGGTCGCCAAGCTGGTCACCGGCTTCACGGTCGCCCACAGCATCACGCTGGCGCTGGCGGTGCTGCGCTGGGTCGAGCCGCAGACGGGGCCCGTCGAGGCGGTGATCGGTTTCTCGGTCGCGCTGATCGCGGCCGAGAACGCCTGGCTGCTCGGCGGCCGGGGCTGGGCGATTCCCATGCTCGCGACGCTCGGCCTGGTGGCCGCAGCGGGCCTCGCCGCCGGCGGAGTCGGTGGTCTGCCGGCCCTCACGCTGCTGGGACTGGCGCTCTTCACCGCCAGCCACTTCGGCCTGCTTCGCGTGGCCCGCGACCCCGGCCTCCTGCGCGTACTGCTCGCCTTCGCGTTCGGCCTGGTGCACGGCTTCGGCTTCGCGGGGGTCCTCGCCGAGATGGCGCTGCCGACGGATCGCCTGGCCGCCGCCCTGCTGGGCTTCAACGTCGGTGTCGAGGTGGGCCAGCTGGCCGTCGTGGTGCTGCTCTGGCCCATCCTGATGCTGATGCGCCGCGTCGCCGACGGCCGACCCCATCGCGTGTTCGCGGAGGTGGCTGGAGCGGCGGTCTGCGGAGTGGGGCTGTTCTGGTTCGTCACGCGGGCCTTCGGTCCCGGCGGCCCTTGATCCGCGAGCCGTCCGCGACGACCGCCCGCCGGGCCCGATCGCTCCTCTAGACTGTCCCCCGTGCCCGGCACCGGGCACGCCCCGCCGCCGTGCCCCGAGGAACCCGCCGTGACTTTTCCCGAGTACGAGTCCTACGACGCTCTCGGCCTCGCCGAGCTGGTCCGCAACGGTGAAGTGACGCCCGAGGCGCTGCTCGAAGCGGCCCTCGAGCGCACCGCGGCGCGCAATCCCGGAATCAACGCCGTGGTGATCGGGATGGAGGACTACGCGCGAGAGGCCATCGCGCACGGCCTGCCCGACGGACCGTTTCGTGGCGTGCCGTTCCTCGTCAAGGACCTGGCCCTGCAGATCACCGGACAGCGCACCACCAACGGCTGCCGGCTCTTCGCCGAGCACGTCGCCGACCACGACAGCGAGCTCGTCACCCGCTACCACCGGGCGGGCCTCGTCACCTTCGGACGCTCGGCCTCGCCTGAGTTCGGGCTCACCACCACCACCGAGTCGTCGCTCTTCGGCCAGACCCGCAACCCCTGGAACACCGAGCACACTGCCGGCGGATCCTCGGGCGGAGCGTCCGCGGCGGTGGCGGCCGGCATCGTCCCCCTCGCGAACGCGAGTGACGGAGGCGGATCCATCCGCATCCCGGCGTCGTGTTGCGGCCTGTTCGGCATGAAGCCCACACGCGGGCGCACGCCCTTCGGCCCGGACGCCGGGGAGGGCTGGAGCGGCATGTCGACCGTGCACGCGCTCTCGCGATCGGTGCGCGACAACGCGGCGCTGCTCGACGCGAGCGAAGGGCCCGAGGTCGGATCTCCCTACTGGGCGCCGCCCAAGCAGCGTCCGTATCTCCAAGAGGTCGGACGCGACCCCGGAACGCTTCGAATCGCGCTCCTCACCCGGCCCCTGAACGGCACCGTGGCCCATCCCGTCTGCGTCGAGGCCGCCGAGGACGCCGGCCGGCTGCTCGAGTCGCTCGGCCACCACGTCGAGCCGGTGCAGATCGCGGTCGATCGCGAGCTGCTCGCCCACTCGAGCCAGACCGTCATGGGCTCGAACCTCGTCGCCACCCTCGACGACAAGGCCGCGCAGCTCGGCCGCCCGCTCCGCGACGACGACGTCGAGCCGTTCACGCGGCTCATGCTCGCCCGCGCCCGGGAGCGCAGCGGCGTCGACTACGCGCGGGCGATCCGCGGGATCCATGCCATCGGCCGGCAGATCGACGCCTGGTTGGCCGACTACGACGCGATCCTCTCACCCACTCTCGGCGCGCCGCCCGAGAAGCTCGGCGTGCAGTCGCTGCTCAACACGGACCTCGCCACGATGACGCCATCGGTCCTGCAGGCGGTGGGCTTCACGCAGGTCTTCAACGCCTCGGGCCACCCCGCCATGTCGGTGCCGCTGTTCTGGAGCCCGGAGGGCCTGCCGATCGGCGTGCAGCTCGTGGGCAGATTCGGCGACGAGGGCGCACTGTACCGCCTCGCGGGCCAGCTCGAGGCGGCCCGGCCCTGGGCGGACCGGCGGCCGGGCGCCTAGTCGCGCCCGGCGGACCCGCTCGCCGGCGCCGCCACCAGGCGGCCCCCGAAGCGTTATGCTCGGGGCCCGATTTTTCTGACCACTGCGATCACAGCGCCCCCACGGAGGAACACATGGCCCGAGAAGCCGTCATCGTCGACAGCCTGCGCACTGGACTCACCAAGGCCCACCGCGGCTCGTTCAACATCACCGAGCCGGTCGATTACCTCGCCCACACCCTGCGCGAGGTGGTCGCGGGCAACTCGCAGGTCGACCCCGGTGAGATCGAGGACGTCATCGTCGGCACCGGCTTCCCTGAAGGCTGTCAGGGCATGAACATGGCCCGTATCGCCGCGATGGCAGCCGGCTTCCCCAAGGAGGTCGCGGGCACCACGGTGAACCGCTTCTGCTCGTCGGGCTCGCAGGCCGTCGCGATGGCCGCCCACCAGATCATCAACGAGGGTGCGGACGTGGCAATCGGTGCCGGCGTCGAAACCATCACGATGATGCAGGACGGCACACAGAACACGACCCGCCTGGCGAACGCGGCGGCCAAGGAGCGCTTCCCGGGCCTCTACTACCCGATGGGCATCACGGCCGAGATCGTCGCCGAGCGCTACGACATCTCGCGCGAGGACCAGGACGCCTACTCGCTGCAGAGCCAGCAGCGCTACGCGGCGGCTTCGGATGCGGGGTACGTCGCGGAAGAGATCGCCCCGATGAAGGTCACCTGCAAGGTGATGAAGAAGGGCGAGGAGCCCTACGACGAGGACGTCACGGTCGACAAGGACGAATGCAACCGCCCGAGCACCACGCTCGAGGGCCTCGGCTCGCTGAAGCCGGTCTTCAAGCCCCAGGAGGAGGGCGGCACCGTGACGGCCGGCAACGCCTCGCAGCTCTCCGACGGCGCCTCGGCGACCCTGCTGATGTCGGCGGACCGCGCCAAGCAGCTCGGCGTCGAGCCGCTCGGCATCTACCGCGGCACTGCGGTGGCCGGCTGCGGGGCCGAGGAGATGGGCATCGGCCCGGTCTTCGCCGTGCCCAAGCTGCTCGAGCGACACGGCCTGACCATGGACGACATCGACATCGTCGAGCTCAACGAGGCGTTCGCCTCGCAGCTGCTCTACTGCCAGCGCAAGCTCGAGATCCCGAACGAGAAGCTCAACCCGAGCGGCGGCTCGATCTCGATCGGCCACCCCTTCGGCATGACGGGCTCGCGCATGACGGGCCTGCTGCTGCGCCAGCTCAAGCGCCAGGGCAAGCGCTACGGCATCGTCACCATGTGCATCGGTGGCGGACAGGGCCTGGCCTCGCTCTTCGAGGCAGCCTGAGAATTCGCATCGAAGCTGCCGGCGGGCTGCCGGTCGAGTGCCGCTCGGCACGGCGACCGGCTTCGGCCAGGCGACGGAGCGACCGATAGGCATCGGGGTGCGGGGCTGCTGCCGAGCAGCGGCCCCGCCTTCGGGTCCCGCTGCGCAACGCGGCGCGGATCGCTCTGGAGCCGGCCGCTTTGACGCAGAACGACTCGGGGGGGCAGCCGCCCCGCAGCACTGGCCAGGACGGCTCGCCCCCGGGCTCCGACGCAGACGCCTGCCGGGCCGCCACTGACCGCGGCGCCTGGCCCTACGTCGAGTGCCGCGTCGCGACCGACCGCCGCCAGGAGCCGACGCCGTTCTGGAGCGCCTTCACGGGGCGCCGCCGGCGCCGGCAGGGACGCCGCGCCGGCGAGCGCGAGTACATCTACGTCGACCGGTTCACGCGCCGCGACGTGCTGCTCGTCCTCTCGATCCTGCTGCTGAACATCTTCGACGCGCTCTTCACGTTGATCTGGCTGCGGCGCGGCGGCGCCGAGGGCAACCCGGTGATGGCGTGGCTGCTCGAGATCGGCGACGGCGCCTTCCTGGCGCAGAAGTGCCTCGTGGTCGGCCTGTGGTTGCTGCTGCTCGTCGTGCACAAGAACTTCCCGCTGGCACGCATCGGCTTGTGGTCGCTCGCGGGCATCTACTCGCTGCTCATCCTCTACCACTTCGCGTTGATCGCTTCGGGCGTCGACCCCCGTCAGGGGCCCGGCCACGAGTCGGCGCGCCTATCGGACGAAGCGAGCGAGCAGGGCCGGCACAGCAGTCTCGACGCGCAGTGGCCGCTCGCCGAGCCCGAGCGGGGCGAGCCCCGCCGCCACGAGCAGCTCGAGCTCGTGATCGCTCCAACCGCCCTCCGGGCCGACCGCGAGTAGCGCAGGCTCTTCGACGGACCCGGCCGGAGCGGTTCGGGGCGCGGGGTGCGCGACGAAGCCCGCGGCTCCCTCGAGCAACGCGGGCAGCTCGTCCTCGACGAACGGACGGAAGCGCCGGCGCGGCAACACCTCGGGCAGCACCGTGTCGCGGGCCTGCTCGAGGCCAAGCACCAGCTGCTCGCGCACGGCCTCGGCGCGAAGTGCGTGGCTCTGCCAGAAGCTCTTCTCGACCGCCCGCGCTCCGAGCAGCACGATTTGCTTCACGCCCATCGCGGTGACGCCCGAGAGCACGCGCCGCAGCACGGGCGGCCGCGGCAGGGCGAGCACCAGCGTGACCGGCATCGGCGGCGGCGGCGGGCGGTCGAGCTCGACGTCGAGCAGCAGCGCGCCGTCCGCGCCCGCCACGACCCTGCCGCGGCCGACGGCTCCGCCCACCCGGCCCACGACGATCTCGTCACCGACGTCCGCCCGCAGCACCCGTGTCACGTGCGCGTGGTGGCGCGCCGAGAGTCGCGCCCGCGTCTCACCGACGAAGTCCTCGGGCTCGAGGAGGACGAGGTTCACGCGGGCTGCGAGGTGTCTGGGACGATCTCGAGCAGCTCCGCGAGATCGGCGATCCGCCAGTCCGGCTCCGGACCGTCGAACTCGGCGAGCGCCCGCTCGGGATCGGCCACGCGCCGCGTGATCCAGGCCGTACGCGCGCCGAGCGCGGCGGCGCCCCGAACGTCGGCGTCGAGGTTGTCGCCGACGTGCAATGTCTCCTCGGGCGCGGTGCCGAGCGCCTCGAGGACGGCCTCGAAGATCTCCGGGCGCGGCTTGCGGATGCCCACGTCCTCGGAGATCACGACGGCGTGCAGGTGTTCGTCGAGCTCGCTCTCGGCGAGCACACGCAGCGCCGTGGGCGAGTGGCTGAAGTTCGAGCAAACGGCCACGCGCGCTCGTCGACCGAGCTCGGCGATCACGCTCACGTGGTGATCGAGCACACCGACCTGCGCCTCGAGCGCCCCCATGTGGGTATCGACGAGCGTCTCGCGCAGATCGGGGGAGTCGATGCCGAGGCGGTCGACGAGGTTGCCGAAGCGCAGGTCGCTCGGCACCTCGAGCCCCTTCGCGTAGTGGCTCGCGCGCAGCTCCCGGTCGACGTCGCGCATGTGGCCGAGAAAGTCCTCGGGCGCGATCTCGTGGTGCCGGCTGACGTGGCCGTGCAGGTCGACGACGCTCTGGGGGACGACCCGGCCCGCCCACTCGGCACGGGGCGTGCTCTCCGCGAACAGGTCGACGAGCGTATCGAAGAGATCGAAGACTACCGCGCGAATCGCCATCGACTCAGAGCCTAGCCCCGATCCGGCCCGTCCGGTCAGGACGCCTTGCGGAGCTCCTCGTCGATCATGCGCTTGAACGACTCGTAGGGCTGCGCGCCGGACAGGAAGCGGCCGTTGATGAAGAACGACGGCGTCCCGGCGACCCCGAGCTTCGAGGCCTGCGACATGTCGGCGTCGATCGACGCCTTGACGTCGGCCGACGCCACGTCGCGCTGGAAGCGCTCGACGTCCAGCCCGATCTCCCGGGCCCAGATCCCGAACTGCTCGCCATTCATGCTCGACGGCGCGGCGAAGATCCGGTCGTGCATCTCCCAGAAGCGGCCCTGCCGGTGCGCGGCCTCGGCGGCGGCGTGGGCAGCCGGGGCCTTGGTGTGCATCGGCAGCGGCATGTGCTTGAAGACGATGCGCACGTCGTCCCCGTAGTCCTTCTCGATGCGCGCGAGGGTCGGCCACACCCGCGAGCAGAAGGGGCACTGGAAGTCCGACCACTCGACGATCGTCACCGCTGCTTTATCTCCGCCGCGCGCGGGCGACCGGCCGAGATCGATCTCGTAACGCTTCGCGGGATCGGGCCGGGCCTGCCGCTGCGCCGGCGCCGGTCGGCCGCCCTCCTCGGCGCCCACGCCCGCCAGGTCGCCGACCTCGACGGTGACGAGCGCGAGCCGACCCGACGCCCGGTCGACCGCCTGCGCGACGAACCAGCTCGCCCCGAGCAGCGACACCGCCAGCATCACCGAGCCGATCACCAGTGCGCTCGCGAGTTCGTTCTTCTTCTGCGGCTGCTGCTGCAAGGGTGACTCCTTGATCGTCGCACGAGGCGACGTTCGTCATGCCGTGGCGGACGGCGATGAAGGCGGTGGACGCAGATCGCGTTGGAGCGCACGGAGCCGGGTCGTCAGCTCGCTCGCGCTCCCCACCCGCGCATCGACGTCCTTCTCGAGCAGCTGGAGCAAGAGCCTCGCGAAGGCCGCCGGCATGTCGGGCCGGATGGCACGCGGATCCGGCGGTGGCGTGTGGCGGTGGTGATACGCGATGTCGCCCTGCGCGAACGGCACTCGCCCCGTCGACAGCTCGAAGAGCGTGACGCCGAGCGAGTAGAGATCGCTCCGCTGATCGACGGAGGCGCCGAGGATCTGCTCGGGCGACATGTAGTACGGCGTGCCGCTGATCACCGTGGTGCCGCCGCGCACCTCCTCGAACATCTTGGCGAGCCCGAAGTCCATCACCTTCACGACGTTCTCGGTGGTGAGGAAGAGGTTCGCGGTCTTCACGTCGCGGTGGACCACGCCCTGGCCGTGGGCGTACTCGAGGGCCGAGGCCACCTGCAGGCCCACCGTGATGGTCTGCGCCACCGACAGCCGGCCTCGCTGGCGCAGGATGCGGTTGAACGGCTCTCCGTCGAGCAGCTCCATGGTGATGAAGAAGTGTCCGTCCTCCTGGTCGGTGTCGTGGACGGTGACGATGTTCGGATGGTTGAGTCGCGCCGCGGCCTGGGCCTCGCGCAGGAAGAGCTGCACGGCCCGCGGGTGGTGGCGCCGCAGGTCCTCGGGCAGGCGCTTGAGCGCCACGGTCCGGTCGAGCCGACGGTCGCGCGCCTCGAAGACCACCCCCATGCCGCCGCGGCCGAGCTCGCCCTGGATCTCGTAGCGCTGGTCGGCCACGAAGGCGGTCGGCGCGTCGGTGGCTTCCGCGCCCAGACCCGTAGTCTGCGCGAAGCGGTCGGCGCTGCGTTGCTTCTTGAGGGACTCGATGCGAGACGCGATGTTGGGATACGTGGGCTCGCGACGGCGCAGGTCGTCGAGCACGTCGAGCGCGCGCTCGATGTGGCCGGCGCCCTCGTGCAGCTCGGCGAGCTTCGCGTAGCGGTCCGCCGGTGCGCCGCGGGCGGGGTGGCTCGCGATGTGCTGCTCGAGCTTCTGGGCGGCGAGATCGAAGTGCAGCTCGCGCTCGAATACTCCGACGAGCAGCCAGCTGGCCTCGGTGAAGTCGGGATCGTCGGGCGGGATCACCTGCAGGAGGCGGATCGCACGCGGCCGCTGATCGGCGTCGAGGGCGAGCTTGGCCGCCTCGAAGATGCGCCCGCGCCGCTCGAGCACGGCGATCCAGCTGTCGACCGCGTTGGCTTCGCGGTAGCACTCGACCGCCGCCTCGAGATCCTCCGCGCGCTCGTAGGCCTGGCCGGCCTCCACCAGGCTGCCGGCCCGCCGCCACATCTCGGCGGCCTCGCGCGGCCGCCCGGCCTGTCCGTACAGCCGCGCCGAGCGCACGAACTCGCCGATCTCTGCGCGGATCTGCGCGGCCTGACGGGTGTCTCCGGCCGACTCGTAGAAGTCGGCGGCGCGGCTCGGGTCGTCGCACTCGGCGTGGTGCCGCGCCAGCATCCGGTAGGCGAGCACCGCCTGACCGTCGCGCTCGAGGGCGTGGGCGACCTCCTCGATCTCGCCGCGCAGATACGGGTTCACGGCCGGCGGGCAGCCCTTGAAGACCACCTCGGCGCCGGCGAGGTCCATCTTGACTCGCGTCGGCCGGTACGAGCGCACGTCTATCTCGCGCTCGACCACCCGATCGCCGGCGCCCACCACCAGCCGATGCCGCCCGAGGTCGAGGCCGAGCCGTACGCGGTGCTCGGGTGATCGCACCAGCGACTCGGGCTGGTCGACGGCCACCACCGCCACGTCCTCGGCCGGCTTGTCGTGCCAGAACACGTCGACGTCCACCGGACAGGCGTCGGGCTGCGCGTCGAACTCGAGGCGAACGGTGCGGCGGTGCCGCAGCCGCACCTCCTTGCACTCGGAGAAGTCGCCGAGCAACTCCTCGGTCTCGGGGTCGAGCAGCACGCCCTCCACCGTCACCGCGTAGCGCCGCGTGAGCAGGCGATTGAACTGGGTCTCACGGTTGACGAGATGCCGCTCGTAACGGGTCGACACGCCGCCCTTGCGGACTTCGGCCTGCCAGCTCTCCGACGGCCTGCGCGGGCGCGCGCGAACGCTCGACACCCGGATGCGGAACACGCCGCGTAGCTCGTCCGGGTACGCGACCGTCACGATCAGGTCGCCGCGCTGCCGGATCAATCGCATCAGCAGAGCGAAAGCCATCAGCCCGATCGCCACCGTGACGACCGTACGCCGGTGGCTGTCGTCCACCAACCACGCGGTGGCGGCGGCCACACGCACCCGCAGCGGCTCGGGCACGGCATCCCAGGCTCCGCCGGCCAGTCTCGACGTCATCGCCCACCAGGACTCCCGCGACGGTTCGGGCCAGTCGGGCGTGGGCGCACCCGGGAATGGCGGCGGCACGAGCGAGAGCGGGAAGCGCTGGCGCGCAAGCCAGTGGGCGGTGGTGCGGTCCATGGGCGCGAGCCCCTCGGCGCCGTCGAGGGCGAGGGCCGCGTCGCGGGCGCGCCCATCCAGCCGATACACGACGACCAGATCGCGGTGGATCTTCGCCCGCAGCTCCACGAACAGGATCGGGTCGCTCACCGAAGCGAGTCGCTCGAGGGCGCCGAGCTGAGCGGCCTCGGCGAGCACGCCGTCGCCGGTGGCGAGGGCCACGCGCCCGAGCGCCCGGAACGTCGCCGGGTCGTCGTCCCCGTTCGCGATGGCGCGCAGATACGCGAAGCGCGCGGCCTCGACGTCGCCCGCGGACTCGAAGAGACGGGCGGCGTCGAGGGCCGCCTCACGCCTCGCCGGGTCGTCGTCCCGCACGGCGCCGAAGACCGCGTCCACCCGGGCCGCTCGCTCGGCCTCGTCTTCGAGGGGCGAGCGCATCGGAGACAGGCCCAGCCGCACCGCCTCGGGCGACGACCGCCAGGTGCCGGACCGAACGACCGGGGCCAGCGGGATGAAGACCAGCTCGATGCCGGCGTGTTCGTTCGGCAGGGCTTCGGCGGGGCTCGACCCGACCGCGCCGCACAGCAGTGCCACGGCGAGCAGACCACCGAGGGACGCCCGTCCGACCCGCACTCTGGGACTCGTCGCGGACGACTCCATCACCTGGACGGCCGCCGTCGTCCTCTTCGCCAAGCTAGCTCCGGTCCCGGCCCGGCCTTGCGATCCGCCGCCTCTCATCGGCTGCCTGACCCGGAACAGGTGGCCCCCCCGAGCCAGCGCCAAGCATACCACCCGAACCGACCGGGCTTCACGAAGTCCGGCGGTACGCGGCCTGGCGTAGACGAATCGAGGCAGATCGCCGCCGTCCGGAACCGTGCGGCGACGAGTCTCTTCCCCTTGGGGCCATCAAGCCTCGATGGGCTCGAACGCAACGGATGCCCGCCAGCTGCGAAACGACACTGTTTCGCCCACGGCCGACGCCGCGTAGCCGAACTCTTCGTCGAGCGACTCGATCAGCACGATTCCCCGGGCGGCATCACCGTCGTCGCAGAGGTGCTTCCCCACCCAGCCGACCGCACGAAGCACGTCCGACAGCAGGGAGGGTCCGGGGCTGCCCTCGGCGACCACCACCACCACCCAGTCGCCGCCGTCACTACGCGCCAGCCAGTCGATCTCGCCGAGGTCTGCGCCTCCCGCTGCGCCGAGCTGGCGCCGGCCTTCCTCGCCGAGCACCCGCAGGCCCGGCTCGAGCAGCTCCGGCTGCTCGCCGATCAGGTGCCTGACCTGCTCGGCGGACAGAGGAATCAGGCCGGCCCGGGCCTCATGAGGCTGCGAAGCGGGCGCGACGTGCTCCGGCTCGGCGGCGGGCTCGGCGGCGGGCTCGTCGGCCGCGCGATCGGCCGGCTTGCTGCCGCTGCCCATCG
>CAZETS010000024.1:0-26086 GCA_964515335.1 uncultured Spirochaetaceae bacterium | reverse complement strand
TCGGCGGCGGGCTCGTCGGCCGCGCGATCGGCCGGCTTGCTGCCGCTGCCCATCGCCATCACGTCGTCGAGCGGCAACTCGACCTCGTCGAGAGCGTCGCTGCCCGTCGGGTCGGACACCGGCTCCATCAGCGACTCGTCGGCCTGCGCGTTCGACGGCGAGAGCGGGGCGAGCGGCAACTCGCTCTCGCCGGGCGCGTCTCTCTCGCCGGACGAGAGCGAATCGATGAATCGCGGCTTCGGGACGGGGTGACCGCAGTGCGGACACGCCGAGGCCGACGCCGGCATTCTGGTGTTGCAGGATTTGCAGTTCGCCACGGCGTGCACCGCCCCCCCTTCGGAAGCCCGAACGGGACTCCCCAGACCGTCTCATCGACCACCCTGGGCCCGATACTTGAGCGCGGTGCACCGCTGGCACCGGGCGGCGCGGGCGAAGCGATTCGCGTGGGGCTCTACTCGCGCACGATGTCCGCGCCGAGGGCCGCGAGCTTCTCGTCGAGGCGCTCGTAGCCGCGATCGAGGATCTCGGCGTTCTGCACGATACTCGGCCGGCCGCGCGCGCAGAGCGCGGCGATCATCATCGCCATGCCGGCGCGGATGTCGGGGCTGCGCAAGGTCTGGCCGCGCAACGTCGTCGGCCCGCTGACGATCACGCGGTGCGGGTCGCAGACGATGATGTTCGCGCCCATCTGAATCAGCGGGTCGACGAAGTACATCCGGCTCTCGAACATCTTCTCGAAGAAGAGCGAGGTGCCGTGGCTCTGCGTCGCCAACACGACCATCGGGCTCATCATGTCCGACGGGAACTGCGGCCACGGCCCGTCGTCGATGCGCGGCGTAGCGCCGCCGGCATCGGCCCGGATCCGCGGCGCCTGCCCGGGCGGCATGACGATGCGGTCGCTCTGGACGTCGAGCTCGATCCCGAACCGCTCGAACACGCGGTTGATCATCCAGTAGTGACCGCGAACGGTGTCGCGAATGGTGATGTGCCCGCCGGTCGCGGCCGCCAGGGCGAGGAAGCTGCCGACCTCGATGTGATCGGAGACCACGCGGTGGCGGGCGCCGTGCAGGCGCTCGACGCCGGTGACGCTGAGCGTGTCGGTGTATAGGCCGTCGATGCGCGCCCCCATGGCGACGAGCAGGGCCGCCAGGTCCTGAACGTGCGGCTCACTGGCCACGTTGCGCAGCACGGTGGTGCCGTCGGCCACGACGGCCGCCATCAGGATGTGCTCGGTGGCGGTGACGCTCGGCTCGTCGAAGAACAGGTTGGCGCCGCCGAAGCGCCCGTCGAGCGAGAAGTCGAACGACTCGTCGTCGACGTGCGCGCCGAGGCCGCGCAGGCCGTAGAAGTGGGCGTCGAGCCGGCGCCGGCCGATCTGATCGCCGCCCGGCGGATGCAGTCGTGCCCGCCCGGTGCGATGCAGCAGCGGCGCCGTGAACAGAAAAGACGTGCGCGTCTTCTCACAGAGCTCGTAGGGGATCTCGTCCGCCTTGACGTCCGCCGCACGGATCGCGACCCGGCCCGGCGCCCGGTCGATCCGCGCGCCGAGGTGCGCGAGCACGTCCAGCATGTGGGCGACGTCGCGCAGGTCCGGGACGTTCTCGAGGACGACCTCCTCGTCGGTGAGCAGACTGGCCGCGATCATCGGCAGGATCGCGTTCTTGTTGCCGCCAGCGGTGATCTCGCCGGCCAGCGGCCGGCCGCCGTGCACGATGAAGCGACTCATTCCGGGCTGATTCCTCCCCCGCCGGCGCTCCGCGCCCGACACACATCACGACCCCGAGCCCGCTGGAGGCGTTCCGCGCCCCCGAACCCGCGAGCCCTCTGCCCACTGATCGGTCGAAACGGCTCCTGGCTGCACCCGGGTTGACAAAGTACCTGGAATTCCGTTGTTTTTCCTCCCTCTACGCAGGACTCCCGCGCTTCACCCAGAGGTGCCCCGTCGGGACCGCGAGCGAGCAGTACGGCCAGGACCGACCCGGAGGACGTGAGCCGACCATGCGAACCGTGCGAATCCTCGTCCAGCTGATCGGGCTGGCGCTGCTCGCGGCCTGCGCGGGCGGGGGCGCTGAGACCCCCGGCCTGACCCCCGAAGACATCGTGGCCGCCGAGCAGAGCGGCGACCTCGAGGCCGTCTACCAGCGCGCCAGCGGCCGGCTGGCCGCCGGCGAGCTCGACAAGGCCGAGGAGGCGCGTCTCAGGCAGGTCCGGCAGGAGGTGGGCGCCAAGCTCTCCGAGCGGCTCGGCGAGGAGGTGCGACGCACGCTGGCGGAAACAGCGCCCGCGCTCGGCGAGGACGACGAGGCGCTGCTGCCCGCAGCGGTGCTCGACGCTCAGCGCGAGCGCATCGAGCCGATGCGCGCCTGGTCGGAGACCCACCATGCTTCGCTCTCCAACGAGATCAGCGAGCGCACCCGGGCAACTCGCTCCGCGATCGCCGAACGCGAGGCGCAGCTGGCCTCGATGGCCGCGGACAACGCGGCCGGCCGCCTCGACGTGCTGAAAGAGCTGACACTGCTGGCCGGCGCGAGCTCCGAGGCAGGCGGCGCCTACGCGCAGCAGCGCCGGGACGTCGTCGCGCGCCTCAACTCGGGCGCCGACCGGGCAATCGAGGCCGAGGACTTCGACGAGGCGAGGCGCCTGCTCGAGGCCGTCGCCACGGTCGACCCCACCGACGCCGACACCCGGGAGAGGCTCGCCGACGTCGACACCAAGGTCTTCGAGCGCGACTTCTACCGCTCGCTCGAGCAGGGCGACCCGGACTCCGCCTACGACCTGCTCGTCTCGATCTCGGCCAGCGAATCGTTCCCGTCGTTCCGGCCGCGGCTCGAGCCCTCGGCGGACGCGATGGCGAACTACTACGTGGCCGCCGGCGCCGAGGCCACTACCGCGGGCGACGTCCCGCAGGCCTACGCGCGATTCTCGCAGGCGCGGCACATCCACGAGGTGCTCGGCGAGGGCACGCGCCGCGCACCGCCCGAGGAGGCGCCTTTCGTCGCGCTCGTGAAGCGTGACTACGACAAGGCCCGCAAGGGCGATCGGATGGGCCTGGCCTGGGGCTACCTGAACGTCGTCAAGGAGCTCTCGCCCAAGAGCCCGACGCTGCGACGGCAGCTGCGCGAGACCCGTGAAGTAGTGCTGCAGCGCGCCACCAAGCGTCTTTCGGTCTCGTCCTTCGAGACGCCCGACGACACCGACAGCGAGTTCGGCGACGCCGTCGCCTCGAATGTGGTGCAGCACCTCTTCGAGCAGATCCCGAAGGACGTCCGCATGATCGAGCGCGAGCAGCTCTCGGACATCATGCGCGAGAAGGAGCTCGACACGCAGGACGCCTCGCAGCTCGCCGCGGCGGATTTCCTCGTGCAGGGCACCGTCCTCGAGGCCAAGGTCGATTCGACGGAGAAGAGCGGCAAACAGACCCAGCGGGTCGTCACCGAGACGGTGGAGATGCGCAACCCCGAGTACGACGCATGGTTCGCCCTGTCGTCGAAGGAACGCGACAAGACACCGGAGCCGCCGAAGACCAGGATGGCGCCGCGCCGCGAGGACGTGACGATCGAAGTCACCGTCCACCGGAAGATCGGCCTGTTCTCGGTGGCTTTCCGTCTGATCGATGCCCAGACCGCGAAGGTCGTCTACGCCGATTCGGCACGGGCCAGGGTCGAGCACCAGGACAACAGCAGCGAGGGCGTCGAGCTCGGCGACTTCAAGAAGGAGTTCAAGCTCGCGAGCCTGCCGTCTGACACCGAGATCCTCATCGAGCTCGCCGACGAGGTGTCCACCACGATCGGAGCGAAGCTCAGCGCGAGGCTCGCCGAGCCCGAGCGGACGTATCGCGAGGCCGCCGAGCGCTTCGTCGAGGAGGCCAACTACGAGGCGGCCGCCCAGCAGTACGCCTACGCGATCGTGCTCGCCGACGAGAAGGGCGCCAACACGGACGCGATGCTGACCCGGCTGCGCGAGGCGGCGATCCAGAGCAGCGCGCGTTAGGAGTCTCGGCCCGCCGCCGACCCGTCCAGCTTCGCCCGCACCTCGTCGAGCCGCGGATGGCCCGGTGCGATCGACGCCGCGCGCGCCAGGTACGTGCGCGCCTTCTCGACGTCGCCGTTGGCGAGCGCGCGCTCGCCGAGCTGCAGGTAACGCCCGGCCACGTCCTCCAGTCCGCGGCGCGCTGCCGTGTTCCCGGCGTCGAGGGCGAGCACCGCGCGGTACTTCTCGTAGGCGTTGTCGCCCTTCGGCCTCTGCAGGCGGTCGTCGGCGAGCGCGGCCTCGGCGCCGCGCAGCAGACCGACGATGCGGACCTCGTCGAGTGCGCTGAGCTGCCTCCCGCCGGCGTCGGTCTGGCGGGGGTCGGTCCCTGAAACGGGCTCCGTCGGTCGGGGATTCGCGGTCGACGGGCGGGGCTGCGCAACGCCCCCGGCATCCGCGGAAGGCGCGGCTGTCTGCTCGGCCGGCGCCTGGCCGCTCGCTGCGGGTGCCTCGCCCCCGCTCGGCCCCGTCAGCCAGTACGCGGTCACGAGCAGCACCACGGCGGTCGCTGCGGCGCCAACACCCAGCCGGCCCGCCGCCACCGAGGCACTCGGCGCGCTGCCACGCGCGGCCTCGGCGCGGATCGCCTCGAGGCCGGCCTGCTCGCTGCCCGGCGCGAGGAAGAGCCGCTCGGGCTGCTCAGGGCGATCGCGCGGGTCGAGGGCGAGCAGCGGCTCGATGCACGATCGCAGGCCCACCGGGATCTCCGCCGGCACGTGCTCGAAGCCCCGCCGCGCGTCGACCGCCTCGACGACGGTCGCCCCCATACCGATCGGACGACCCATCGCCGCCGCACACAGCACGAGGCCGAGGCTGTAGAAGTCGGAGCGGCCGTCGATCTTGCCGCCGAAGAAGCCGAGCTGCTCGGGCGAGGCGTAGGAGAGCTTGCCCTTGAAGCCGTCGACGATGGTGCCCTGCCCCTCCTCCAGGATCTTCGCGATCCCGAAGTCGATGAGCTTCGCGTCCTCGACCCGGCCACCAGGCAGCACGACGTTGTCCGGAGATACGTCACGGTGGACGACACCCCGGACGTGAGCCGCGTTCAGCCCGGCCGCGAGGCGCGCGCCGAGCACGACCACCTCTTCGGCGGAGAGCCCGCCTTCGTCGATCCGGTCGCCGAGCGACGGCCCTTCGATCATCTCCATGATGAGGAAGACGCGGCCCCGCTCGTCGCTCAGCAGATCGTGGCAGTGCACCACCGCCGGATGGCGAACGGCGAGCAGCGCCCTGGCCTCGCGCAGGAAGAACTCGTTCGCCCCCTTCTTGGAGGCGAGATCGGCGTGCATCAACTTGATGGCGCGGTACTCGCCGAGGCGCCGATGCCTCGCCTTGTAGACCTCGCCCATGCCGCCGGCGCCGAGCACCTCGAGGATCTCGTACTCGCCGAACAGCACGCTACCGGGCTCGACCCCGGGCGTCCCTCCAGCGTCGGCACTTTCCGGCTCGGTGAAGCGGGTCGCCGCCGGCCCGTCGCCGGCCGTCGTCTCGCGTGCCTTCTCGGGCGTCGCATCCGCAGCGGGCGTCCCGCCGCGCGGTCGGATCACCGTCTCGGCCTCGCCGAGCGCCTCGCCGGGCTCGGCGGGCTCGGCGGGCTCGGCGGGCGGCGACGGCCTCGCCGCGCCCCTGCCTCGCGCTCGCTGTTCGTCCGACATCGCGATGGCCCCGGATCCTGAGACGGGATGGAAGCGAATCGGCCAGCCGGTGGCCAACGCGCCCATGCGTCTTCGGCGGCTCGGACCGAAGACCTGATCGGCCGGTGGCCGGCCCGGCGTGCGCGCCTATGCTTGCCGCCGCCGCGAACCCCGAGTCATCGCCCGGAGAGACCCGCTTGACCCGCAGCATTCCCGGTCCCTACGACGAAGCCGAGATGCGCCGCTTTCTCGACACCTTCCTCTACCGCGAGGAAGCCTTCCTCGTCGACGAGGTGCTCCGCATGGACGCGGAGACGTGTTCGATGGAGGCCGTGCTCGACACCACGCGGCGCCTGCCCTTCTCTGCCGCTCAGCGCGTCGACGACACGCACCCGGCGCACGTCTCCGCACCCGAACTCTTGATGGTGACGGGCAGCCTCGGCTGCATGCACGCGTGGTTCTTCCACGGATGCCGCTGGGACGAGGGCTGGGCGGGCTTCGGCAACCGCATCCACCGCGCCGACTTCAAGCAGCTCGCCACGATCGGCCCACCCCTGCGCCTCGAGTCGCGCGAGACGAAGACGCGGGTCGGCAAGTCGCGGGTGGTGATCCGCTACGCGTTCGATTTCTGGCAGGGAGACGATCTCGTCTACCGGGGCGACCAGACGGCGATGTTCTTCAAGGGGAAGCTGCTGTGAGCCGTCGACTTCGCTCGACGAAGCGCAGCACGTCTTCCCGCACGGCCTCGGCGTTGCCCTCGTCGCCGTAGCGCAGCGCGGTGTAGCGACCGAGCAGCAGGGCGGCCTCGCCGAGGTCGATCTCGAAGGCCCGCCCCGACCGCGCAGCCACGCGGGCGCGGCGGGCGAGCGACTCGAGGGGCTCGCTCTCGGAGCGGCCGAGCCCCGACGCTTCGAGGCGCTCGAGCAGGCGGGCGAGCCACTCGGGCGGCGGCGACACCTCGAGCGCGAAATCACGGGTCCTGCCCGCCCGATCGCGACGGATGCGCCAGAGCTGCACTCCGGCCAGCCCCAGCACGAGCACGCCGAGCAGCAGCTCCAGGCCGTGGCGGCTGAGCGCGACGATCGCCCAGTCGACCAGTCCGGCCGCCCAGGGCGTCTGCTCGGCCTCGGCCGGTGTGTCGCCGCGCAACGGAGCGGGGTCGACGGTCACCCATCCCCGGCCTTCCAGGTGCACCTCGGTCCAGGCGTGCGCGTGCCGTTCGCGCACGATCGCGTAGCCGCCGTAGGGATTGTGTTCGGCGATGCGGTAGCCGGTGACGAGGCGCGCCGGCACGCCCCCGGCACGGGCGAGCAGGGTCATCGCCGAGGCGAAGAGCTCGCAGTGGCCCGCGCGGGTCTCGCCGAGGAACCGGGCGAGCGCATCCTGGGCGTCGCCGTTGTCGGCCCGGAGCGAGTACGTGTAGTCGGCCTCGAGCCGCTGCCGGATCGCTGCGATGCGGTCGCCGGGATCCGCGTGGCCTGCCGCCCACTCGCCGTGCAGCCCGCCCAGCCAATCGCGCACGTCGTCCGGCACGTCGAGGTCGGCCGAGCGCGGAGGCGCCGGCGCGAACGACCGGCTGCCCGCGTCGAGGAGCGCGACGCGCTCGGCCTCTTCGTCGGCCGCGGTCCGCACCACGCCCATCTCGTCGACGCGCGCCTCGGCGGGGGCCAGCCGGATCGCGCCTCCGAGCGTCGGCAGGAAGTAGCGATCGGCGCCGCTCCGCGCGTACCGCACCACGGCCCGTACGCCACCGCCGGGCGCTGCGCCCGCGTCGGCCTCGGGTGTGCGAAGCGGACGCTCCTCGCGGCGCGGCGCGGGCAGCCAGCGGCCGCGGGCGAAGTGGGTGTACACGTTGCCGCGCAGCCGCTCGCCCGCGTCGCCTTCCACGCGCATCACGATGGTGTCCGACTCGAGCAGGCTGCCCAGCGCGCCGAGCCGCAACGGACCGTCGTGGAAGCCCGCCCGGTGACGCTCGTCCACCCAGTCCAACGCCCACGCGTAGGCGAGCGCGTAGAAGCGCGGTATGGCGACCGCCAGGCCGGCGGTCATCGCGGCCGACACCGCGAGCACCACCAGCGTGGCGGCAGCGACCCGGCCGCCCGGCCAGCGCAGCCCCGAGCGGCCCCCGGCCGCCACATCGTCGACACGCAGCGCCACCCAGGCGAAGACCGCATAGACGCCGAGCAGCGCCGGGTAGAAGTCGCCCGTCCGCACCGTCCCGCAAGCGAGGAACACCAACAGACCGAGCCCCAGCGTCCCACCCAGGCCGCCCATCACCGGCCGGCGCATGTGCAGCCTGAGCCCGGCCAGCAGGAGCGACGCCTGGGCGAGCTGCAACCAGGCGGGCTCCAGCGGCTCCTCGGCGATCCCGCGGCCGGACGGCGCGAAGCTGGTCATCCCGAACGCGAGCATCCCGCAGCCGATCGCGAGCAGCACCTGGGCGGGCGGCGAGACGTCGGCGTCGGCGCGGCGCACGCACGCAAGCAGCGCCGGCAAGGCGAGCAGCAGCGCCTGCCCGGCCTGCCCCGTCGTGCCGGCGTACAGAGCGGCCGCCACGAACGACGGCAGTGCGAGTGCGAGCGACCGCATCACAGCGAGAGCCCCGCTCCCGAGTGCTCGGCGGCCGCGAGCTCCCGCATCGACACGAGCCGGAGCCGGCGATCGCCGAGCGCGGCCGGCGCCGGGCCCGCGTCGTCCTGCCCCACCACGATGACGCGCACGCCGGTGCCGGCACCCTCGAGGCGGTCGAGCAGCGCCCGCCGACTCTCGTCCCAGTGCGTCGTCACCGCGATCACCGCCGTCAGGCGATCGACGAGCGGAGTGAGGCCCGCGAAGGTCGCGTCACCGTCGAAGCCGCCCTCGCTTCTCACATCGGCGAGGGCGTCCAGCGCCTGGTCGAGACCACCAAGGCTGCGGCCCAGCGTGATGGGGGGCGCCGCGTCGGCGCCGGTCCACAGGTCGATCAGCGCCTCGCTGTGCATCAGGTGCTCGACGATGCCCGCCGCCAGCGACACCGCCCGCTCGAACCTCTCCTCGGCCACGCCTTCCGCATCGCGATCGAGCCACACGGCGACCCGGCTGAAGTACTCCTGCTGGTACTCGCGCACCACCGGCTCGCCAAGCCTCGCCCAGCTGCGCGCGTGCAGGTCGCGCAGGCGATCGCCGTCGCGCCACTCGCGCAGACCCGCCAGCTCGCTCGACTCGCCGGTGCGCGACGCCAACGCGACCCCGCCGCGCTGATGGCGGGGAGCGTCGGGCCACTCGAGCCGCTCCACCGGCAGGATGCGCGGCACCACGACGAAGCGCGTGCCGCGGCTCTCGCGCACGGGCCCGGTGGCAAGCCCCAGCGGCACCAACGCACCCACACCGAACGGGTCGAGGTGATGGTGTCCGCGCTCCACGAAGCGGGCGGTGGCCTGGGCGGTGACCCGGCCATGCGCGGGAAGCGCTGCGATCCGCCGCTCGGCACCCACCCACGAGCCGTCCCACGGCAGGAAGGGAAGCTGCACGCGCAGCCCCGTGTGCACCCGTTCACTCTCGTTCGCGACGCGGATGCGGAAGCGCGCGTCGGCGCCCACCGCCACCCTTCCCGGCCCCTCGACGTCGACCCGCACCCCGCCCAGGCCGAGCAGCGGGCGCGCCGCCACCGATGCCGTCAGCAACGAGAAGCAGAGCGCCCACAGCAAATGGTTCTGACCGTGCGCCACGTCGAGGCCGATCAGGCTCGCCGCCATCGACAGCGCCAGCAGCCCGCGCCCCTCGTCGGTGAGTGACAGCCAGGTCCGCGCCAGCGGCCCCACGACGAGACGCGCCAGGCGGCCGTTGCGGAAGCGGTCGCGCCCCTCCTTGGTGGAGGGAATCAGCACGTGGTTGAGGCGCGCCCAGTTCAGGCGCGGCACGAGCGGTCGCGACACGTTCGGCCGCGCGGCGCTCAAAGCGGAAGCGCCACGTCCGCGATCACCTGCTCGACGAGGGCCGCGACCCCGCGCCCGCCGTAGCGAGCCTCGGCGCCGAGCGCGATGCGGTGTGCGAGCACCGGCTGCGAGAGCACCTGGAAGTCCTCGGGGCTCGCGTATCCGCGCCCGTGCAAGAAGGCCCGGGCCTGCGCGGCCCGGAAGAAGGCGATCGCGCCGCGGGTGCTCACGCCGAGCTCGATCTCGGGGTGGCTGCGCGTGCGCTCCACGATGCGAAGCATGTAGGCGGCGACTTCCCGCTTCACCGTCACCTCGCGCACGGCCTGCCGCGCCCGCACCCAGTCCTTGACGGTGGCGAGCGGCTCGACCACGGCGAGCGGCTCGCCGCCCTGGTGGGCGAACAGGATGTCGAGCTCGACGTCGGGATCGGGGTGACCGAGCCCGAAGCACACCGCGAAGCGATCGAGCTGCGCCTCGGGGAGCGGATACGTCCCCTGGAAGCCGGTCGGGTTCTGTGTGGCGATCACGCAGAAGGGATCGGGCAGCAGGTGCGTGGCGCCCTCCACGGTCACCTGCCCCTCGTTCATGGCCTCGAGCAGCGCCGACTGGGTGCGCGGCGAGGCGCGGTTGATCTCGTCGGCCAGCACCACGTGGGCGAACACCGGGCCGGCGCGGAAGTGGAAGCCGCCGGTCTGCGGGTCGAGGACCTGCGAGCCCGCGATGTCGGCCGGCATCAGATCCGGGGTGAACTGCACGCGCGAGAAGTCCGCGTCGAAGCAGCGCGCCAGGGCCTTGCCGAGCGTCGTCTTGCCCACCCCGGGCACGTCCTCGAGCAGCACGTGCCCCCCGGAGAGCACGCCCACCAGGAGCAGCTCGACGGCCTCGTCCTTGCCGCGGATCACCAGGCCGAGGCTCCGGCGGATCGCCTCGACGTCCAGCGCCGCTCGCTCCTCCATGCTGGCCCCTCCCTGCGCCGAGCCGCCCCGGCCACCGGGCAGCATAGACGCCGCCGGCCCGTCGCGGGCGTCGACGCCGACTGCCCATTTCGGATCGCGACCCGAGCGACCTGAGCCGCCCACCGGAGAGGACGGATTCCGCTCCCGGCGGAACCCGCCCACGGGCCAACCAAAGCTCAAGCGAGGCGGCACGGAAGGCCGATCGTTGAGTCGGAGGCCCCATGTCCGCGTATCTCAAGTTCTTCCAGCTCGAGCACGCCCCCTTCGAGTCGGAGTCGAAGACCCCCGTCGTGCTCGGCACGAAGGCACTGCGTGACGCCTTCGAGCAGATCCAGGCCGGCCTCGACGAGGACGCGCCGCGCATCTGTGTGAACGGCAGGTCCGGGCTCGGCAAGACGAGCCTCGCCCGGGCGCTGCCCAGGCTGCTCGACGAGCGGGCGCGGACCGTCGTGCTGTTCGATCCCGCGCACCCGTGGCACGCGCTGCGCGGCGCGATCGTCCGGCAGCTCGACCTCGAGGACGGCGTGCTCTCGCGCCAGACGCTGCTCGCCCGGCGAAGCGAGGGGCTGCGGCTCGTCGTGGTGATCGACGCAGCCGAACGGATCGATCGCGAGTCGCTCGAGCACCTCGACATCCTGCTCGCCTACCGGACCGACGACGACGAGCAGCTGGTCCACTGCGTGCTGCTCGCGAACCTCGAGCACGCCGAGCAGCAGCACGACTGCCCGCTGCTCTGGTGGCTCGACACGCTCAACACGCTGCAGCTCGAGTTCGCGCCGATCCCCGTCGCCGGTGTGCGCTCGTACATCGTCAAGCACCTGAAACGCGCGGGCTGGGCGGGGGGCGAGCTGTTCAGCGGCGAGGCCGCGCTCGCCATCCACCGCTACACGGGCGGCGTGCCACGGTCGGTCAGCTCGCTCTGCGAGCAGGTGCTCGAGGTTGCCGCCGAGCGGGGCCTGGGGTGGATCGACGCGGAGCTGGTCGAGGAGCTGTGCGGCGAGGCGACGAACGCAGCCGACTCGAGGGCGGCCGCTTCGATCCCCACCGCCGCGAACGGGCTCGATGCCTTCTTCGGCCCGACGTCCGTCGAAGCCGACGAGCGCCCCACCGCCGAGCTGCCCGAGCAGGCGGTGGCCGGGCAGTCGTTCGACGACGGGCCGTGCCACGAAGCCGCGCAAGACGACCACTGGCACGCGGACGAGGGCGGCGAAGCCGCGCCGAGCGGCGGGCTTCGCTGGCTCGCCGCGGCAATCGTGCTCGGCGTGCTGGCGGTCGCGGGATTCTTCGCCTCCACGGTGCTGTCGGGCTCCGGTGGCGCCGAGAGCAGAGCGGCCGCCGAGCGACGCGAAAGAGCCGCGACGAGCAGCGATCCGGCGAACGCGCCGCAGTCCGTGCAACAGAGACTGAACGCTCTGAACCGGGTGCGCCCGCGCCAACAACAGCTTCCCCTCCCGCTCGAGACGCTCGCCGTGTCGACGCCGGGTGCGAAGGGGCCCCTGGCCGAGCGCATGCCGCCCGCGGCCGGACCTGCGAACGCGGAGCCCTCCGGCGCAACGAAGCGGCCGCTGGTGTCCACGGCGTCCGCTCCGCGCACGAGCGGTCGGCCGGACGTGGAGCCGGCCGGCGAGCCCGCCGCGAAGGCGCCCCCCGCTCCCCCGGCCCGAATCGATCCGCTCTACACCGATCCGCCCTACGGAGACGGCGAACGCCACTTCTGAGCGCAACGCACCAGCTCGCGCACCGCTCGAGCGAGCCGGGGCGTGGTATCGTGCGAGCCGGCAACGTGTAACCGGCGCGACGGACCAGCGAAGCCGACCCGTTGCGGCGGGACGCGGCGCGGGACGGCAGTCCACGCAGGCGGGGGCGTGATGAACGATCGCTTCAGCGCGGCGGCGCGAGCCCGGAGCTTCCGATACGCGTTTCGCGGAATCGTGACGCTGGTCCGGGGCGAGCCGAACGCGCGCATCCACCTCGCGGCGACGCTGCTCGTCGTGGGCGTGGCCGCGGGCCTCGGCGTCGGGGCGGCGGGCTGGCGCTGGCTGATCGTGGCGATCGCGATCGTATGGGTCGCCGAGGCGGCGAACACGGCGCTCGAGCGCCTCGCCGATGCGACCTCCCCCGACGCCCATCCGCTGATCGAGCAGGCCAAGGACGTCGCTGCCGGCGGCGTGCTGATCGCCGCGGTCGCCGCCGCCCTGATCGGCCTGGGCGTGCTGGGACCGCCGCTCCTCGAAGCGATCGGCAGCCGCTGAGCCGGGCTGCAGACGCCACGGGCCGCCTCGCGGCGTGGGCGCCCGCTCCCGGCGCGACATCGTGTCGCATGCGAGACATCGCCCCCCATCGGAATCGGCTGTGCGTTCGAGATGACTCGAAGTCTGCCGTAGCCGTCATACGATTGGGACGTATCTCCGATACGTGAACGGGCACGAGGCGGGAGAGGGCTCCTGCCAATCGCCAGCCATCCGTGGCGTCGTGCCCGTGGAGGATGCGTGCCATGAGCGCCTATCTCGGTGATGCCGTCCGGTTGTACTTCGAGCACCTGGTCGACTGGGACTCGTACTTCGAGTGGTCGAAGGGCGCCGACTGCGATCCGGAATCCGAGAGCGAAGCGCTCTTCTCCGTCGTCGAGACGGCCGCGCAGCTCTGCGCCGAGATCGAGGAGACGACGCGTCCCGGCTGGGCCGAGGAGGCGAAACTCGTCGACGGCGCCGTCGTTCCGCCCAAGCACATCACCGACGCCTACGAGCGCATCCGCGAGGCCGGACTCATCAGCTTCGGGGTGCGCGAGGAGTACGGCGGCTTCGACCTGCCGGCCTTCGTCGCAAACCTGCTGCTTCAGATGATCGCGCGGGCCGACGCGGGCCTGATGACGATGATCGGCCTGCAGGCGGGCGTCGCCGATGACATCCAGGAGTTCGCCTCCGAGGAGCTCAAGCAGCGATACCTGCCCCGCATGGCGTCCGGCGAGCTGATGGGCGCGATGGACCTCACCGAGCCCCAGGCCGGCTCGGACCTCGGACAGATCACCACGCGAGCCGTCGAGCGCGACGACGGGCGCTGCTTCGTGACCGGCGGCAAGATCTTCATCACCAACGGCGGATCCGAGATCCACCTCGTGCTCGCCCGCGACGACGAAACCTTCGAGCAGTCGAAGGGCACGACGCGCGGCCTCTCGCTCTACATCGTTCCCAGGACCCTGCCCGACGGCACGCGCAACCCCGTCGAGGTCACGCGCCTCGAAGAGAAGCTCGGCATCCACGGCTCGCCCACGGCGGCCGTCCGCTTCGAAGAGGCCGAGGGCTACCGGATCGGCAAGCAGGGCGAGGGCTTCAAGGCGATGCTCAGCCTGATGAACAACGCGCGTCTCGGCGTCGCCGCCCAGGGCATCGGGATCGGCGAGGCAGCGCTCTCGACCGCCATCGCCTACGCGCGCGAGCGCGTGCAGTTCGGCGTGCCGATCGCCGACCAGCCGCTCATGAAGGACAAGCTCGCGCGCATGACGCTGGCCCTCGAAGGCGGCCGCGCCCTGCTCTACCGGGCCTGCATGCTGATCGACCGCAACCGGGCCATCGACCGGGCCTTCGAGCGCGGCGCGCCCGGGCTCTCCGACACCGACCGCGCCGACATGGAGCGCGAACGCGAGCGCAACGAGACCCGCATCCGCCTGCTGACACCGCTGTCGAAGTACATGGCCACCGAAGCGGCGGATTCGATCACCCGCGACGCCATCCAGGTGCACGGGGGCCTCGGCTTCATGGCCGAGTCCGAGGTGGGCAAGCTGCACGCCGACGCCATCATCACCACCATCTACGAGGGCACCTCGGAGATCCAGGTGTCCTTCGCGCTGAAGGAGATCGGCAAGGGCGCCCTCTCGATCGTCTTCGAGAACCTCGAAGCCGAGCTCAAGGGCTTCGACGACCCGGATCTACGCCCCTTCGCCGACAAGGTGCTCGAAGGCATGCAGCTCATCCTCGACGCCTCGAGCGCGCTGATGGCCGACATGGGCTACGCGCTGATGGCGGCCGAGAGCCTCGCCGAGGTCGTGAGCAGCGTGATCGTCGGCGCCGAGCTGCTGAGCCAGGCGCGCGCCGACGAGCGCCGCCTCGACCTCGCCGCGTCGTGGATCAACCGCCGCATGGTCGACCTCGAAAGCCGCTGCCGGCGCATCAAGGAGGGATCGTCGGACCGCCTCGACCGCTGCTCGGCGATCATCGCGCTGAACGAGTAGCCCGGAGCCGTCGCCGCGGATGCCCCGCTTCCGGCGAACGGAAGCGGGCCCGCTCTTTCAGGTTTTCGCCTTGACGCGCCGGGGAATCATGGCCAGGTAGGCGTCGACCGCGCGGCTGCGCTCCTCGGATCGACGCGCCGAGGTGTCGAACCACGAGAGGAAGTAGTCGCCGTCGAGCAGCACCACCAGGCCGGTCGCGATGGCCTCCGAGTCCTGATCGGGCGGCACGATCTCCGCGATGATCTCGGTCAGCGCGCCGGTGAAGCGCTGGTGCAGGTCGAGCAGCGTGGTGATCAGCCATTCCCGGAACGCCGGCGCTTCCATGGCCCAGCGGATGAACGCCTCGACGGCCTCGCGGTGCTGCGACGTGTAGGCGCGATACGTCGCGAGCTGCTCTTGCAGCTGCTTCTCGGGCTCGAGCTCGTCGAAGCTGCGCTCGAGCGACTCGCGGAACGGCTCGACGAGCCGGTTGAAGGCCTCGCGAAACAGGCTGGCCTTGTCGCTGAAGTGCCAGAAGACCGTCGCGCGGCTCACGCCGCCGAGGTCGGCCACCTCGGCCACAGTGGTCTGCTCGTAGCCCTTCGTCAGGAAGAGCTCCATCGCCGCCACCAGGATCCGCTCCTGGGTGGCCGCCTTGCCGCTCAGCTGCTCAACTGCCATGCGTGTCGGGCTCCGTTCCGGCGATGCGGGCTCGCTGCGACCCGGCAAGAGCATCGAGGAAGCGGGCGGTTCGGGCAACCGCGGAGGTCGCCGCGCCCCCCCGGGCGGCACGAGGATCGTCGGACGCGCCGATCGGTCGAGTCGGATCCCAATCGCGGCTGACGCCGCCGGCTGCCGTGATAGCCTGGGTCGCGCAATGCAGGATGCCTTCTCCGTGCTGCCCGCAGTCGGGCCCGTTGCCCTCGTCGACCTGGTGCGTTGCCCGAGCCACGAGGCCCGGCTCGCCTTTCCCACGCTGATGCGGGACGTCGCGGGTCGCGTCGGCGGCCGCGTCGTGTGGGGCAGTACGATCGACCAGCAGATCGCCGGCCGGGGCGCCGAGCGCTTCGAAGAGGTGATCATCAGCGAGCTTCCGACCGGCGAGGCCTGCGCGCGCGCCCTCGCCCTGCGAAACGAGTGGCAGCCCGAGACCTTCGTGAGCGAGCTGGCGACGTTCGCCGGTCGACCGTGGCCCGGCTGGCAACGCTTCGCCGTGCGCTGCGCCTTCGCCGCCTGGCGGCTGCGCGGCGGAGCCCCCGAGCCGACTCGGGACGCCGCGCCGGCCGGCCTGGGCGAGATGCCGACGGGCAGCGCCAACGACCCGGATGCCGAGCAGCTCGCCGCCCTGCTCGCGGCCGAGCGCGACGGCCGCGTCGTGATGCTGAATTTCCTGCGCTACCGGCCAGCGAATCGAGCAGGCGAAGCCGCCGCGCCGTCGGGCGAGGCCGCCTACGCGGCCTACGGACGCGCGGCCGTCCCGCTGATCGCCCGGCTCGGCGGCCGCATCCGCTACAGGACGCGAACGCTCCGGCCACTGGCCGCCGACGCGGACGAGCCGTGGAACGAGTTCGTCGCGGTCGAGTATCCCTCGCGCGCCCACTTCATCGGCATGCTGGCCGACCCCCGCTACCAGGCCGCCATGCCGCTTCGCGAGGCGGGCCTCGAATCGACCTGGCTGCTGGCCAGCACGGCCCACGCGGCGTTCCACTGAATCCGGCGACCCGCGGCCGCCCGGGCCCCGCCGCTTGACCGGGGCGGGTCTCACCCGCGACACTCCCGCCCCCCAACCAAGGAGACCCTACATGGATGCCGTCCTGCGCGAAGGCGCGTTCCTCGGCGAGACCCACATCGTGACGGGCAGCGCCCAGGGCATCGGCCAGGCGGTCGCGGCCGTGCTCGCGCGGCACGGCGCGCAGGTCGCGATGGTCGATCTCGACGCCGGCCGCCTCGAGGAAGCGCGTGCGGAGATCAGCGGTGACGCTTCCGTCGAGCCCCTGATCGTCGCCGCGAACGTAAGCGAGGAAGCCGACGTACAGCGCGCGGTCGCCACGGTCCTCGAGGCGAGCGGCTGCATCAACGGAGTGGTGAACGTCGCCGGCGTCACGCGGGATGCCCGCATCTCCAAGAAGTCCTTCGACGACTTCAAGTTCGTGATGGCGGTGCACGTACACGGCACCTTCCTTTTCACGCGGGAGGCGGCCGCCCAGCACTGGCACCCGCTCTTCAAGCAGAACGACAACGCGCCGCTGCGCGATGGCGTAAACCGCTTCATCGTCAACTTCTCGTCGGTGAGTGCGCGCACGGGCAACGTGGGCCAGATCGACTACACGGCCGCCAAGGGGGCCATCGAGTCGATGACCAAGACGACGGCCCTCGAGTTCGCGGGCTACGGAGTGCGCGCGAACGCAGTCGCGCCCGGCCCCGTGAGAACGCCGATGCTCGCCAAGGTGCCCGAGCAGGGCATCGCGGCGATGGAGCGCGGCCTGCTCGTCGGCCGGCTGTGCGAGCCCGAGCAGATGGCGGCGACGGTGGCCGGCATCGCCGATCCGAAGCTCTCGGGCTTCACGACGGGTCAGGTCTTCGCGGCGAACGGGGGCATGTACCTCGACTGAGGGCCCGGCGCGCGGCCGCCCGGCGGACGCGCGCCGGCCGGCCCTCAGGCCTCGCGCAGCCCCAGCCGGACGAGCTCGTCGAGCTTCGCCTGGAAGCGCGAGCGATCCCGGGCCGAAAGCGGCGGGGGGCCGCCGGAGACCACGCCCGCTCCGCGCAGGTCGGCCTTGAGGTTGCGCGTCGCGACCAGTCCGCCGATGGAGTCGTCGGTGAAGACCCGCCCGCTCGGCGAGAGAGCACGCGCCCCGAATTCGAGACAACGACTCGCGAGCGGAAGGTCGGCGGTGACCACCACGTCGCCCGGCCGAACGTTGGCGACGATCCAGTCGTCGGCCGCATCCGGACCCTGCTCGACCACGACCATCTCGACGCCGAGGTCGTGGGGCACGGTCTGGCGAGCGTTCGCGACCAGGGCGACCGGCACGCCGTGGCGGGCGGCGACCGCGTAGGTCTCGTCCTTGACCGGACAGGCATCGCCATCCACGAAGATCTCGATCAGGTCGTGGCCCTCCCCGGCCGGACCCGCACGGTAGCGCCGAAGGTCACCCCGGCGGGTGGCGGGCTCGCGACGAGAGGCCCGGCGGGATACGGTCGGGGGCGGAGCAAGCGATGACGCACGACGATCCGAACGATCCCCCGGCCGAGAGCGCCATCGAGGTGCCCTTCGACTCGCTGGCGCCCGAGACCCTGCGCAACCTCGCCGAGGAATTCGTGACGCGCGACGGCACCGACTACGGGGCGCGCGAACGCAGCCTCGAAGAGAAGGTCGCCGGCCTGATGGGCCAACTCGAGTCGGGCGAGGCGAAGATCTTCTACGAGACCGAGAGCGAGACGATCAACATCGTCGCCTCGCGCTCCCTGCGCGAGCCCTGACCACCCTCGGCGCGGCCCGCCCGGCGACGGCTGGTGACGATGATTGGCCGGAGCCCGGGAGAGCGTCGCGGCGCCGCTAAGCGGCCGGGCGCACCCGGTAGCGGATCGGCATGTGCTTGAGCCCGGGCACCAGGTTCGAGGCCGTGCGCTCGAAAGCTCCGGCCGGCTCGACGGCCTCGAGTCGACTCGTGAGCTCGCGGAAGAGCGTGCCGCTCGTCATGCGGGCGAGGTTTGCCCCCACGCAGTAGTGCTCTCCGATCCCGAAGCCGAGGTGGCGGTTCGGGCTGCGGTCGAGCCGGAGCGTTTCCGGGTCGTCGAAGACGGCCTCGTCGCGATTGGCCGATGCGTAGAAGAGCACGAGCTTGTCGCCGGCGCGGATCTTCTGGCCGGCGAGCAGGTAGTCCTCCCGGGCGGTCCGCACCATGTGGTTGACGGGCGTCACGTAGCGGACGATCTCGTCGATCGCGGACGGCGTGAGCAACGGCTCGCTCGCCCAGCGCTCCAGCTGATCGGGGTGGTCGATCAGCGCCTGCAGTCCGCCGCCGATCGAGCCTCGCGTCGTCTCGTGACCCGCGGTGAAGGTGATCAGGCAGTAACCCATCGTCTCGAGCTCGCCCATCGGCTCGCCCCCGACCCGGGCGTTGGCGATGACGCTGGCGAGGTCTTCGCGGGGATTCTCGCGGCGATCGGTCATGATCTCGCTGAAGTAGTTCCAGAAGTCGATGAACAGCGACCGGATGCCCTCCCGGCGGTCGGGGTCGCGCTGGAACTCGGGATCGGCGTTGCCGAACAGCTCGTTGGTGAGCTTCAGGACGAACGGCTCGTCCGACTCGGGCACGCCCAGGATCCGGCAGATCACCTTGAGCGGGTGGATGGACGCGACCCGGGTGATGAAGTCGCACTCGCCCTCCTCGCCGAGCCCGTCGACCAGCGACCGCGCGGTGTCCTCGACCAGGCCCTGCAGCGAGTTCACCGCCCGCGGCGTGAAGAAGGGCGCCACCACCTTGCGGTACTCGCGGTGCTGGGGCGGATCCATGTTGATGATCGTCCGGATGGGCGGCGAGGCCGGCTCGGCGTCGTCTCGCAGGGGCACCATCGTCATGCCCGGCTCGTTGAGGAACAGCTCGGGCTGCTTGGACACCTCGACGATCTGCTCGTGCCGCGTGATCGCCCAGAAGGCCGGCCAGCCGGACGGATCGAAATGCTGGACCGGCGCGTCGCGGCGCAGCTGCGCCCACTCGGCCCAGGGATAGCCGTGCTCCGCGTAGGCGGACGGATCGATCAATCGAAGCGGGTCGGGCAAGGACATCGGGGACTCCTGGGCTCTGGCGGCTCGCGGATGCAACCGAGAGTCGCACGATTCGTGCCCGCCGGCCGTCGGCCTCTCGACCGGGTGAGGGCCAGGAGACCGGACGCCGCACCTCCACGCCACACCGTGACTGTGGCGTCGCGCCACTGTCGCTCTGCCTCACGCCCCACTCCGGAGACGCCGGCGCCGGCAGGGCGCGCGCAAGACCGGCGCTACGCGCCCGCATTCGTTGGCACGCCTCTCGCATTTCGCTGGCGGGGACCGATCCGTTCGGAGGCCGTCACGGCGGCGCGCCGTCCGAACGAGGCTCCGGAGGTGGAGCCCGGCACGGGGGACAGTCGTGGAGACGGTTGGGAACGGGAAAGAGACGCAGGGCCTGGAGATCGAGCGGGAATTCTCGAGCCGCCTGGCCGACCTGAAGGCGCACGACCTGTCCGAGTCGTTCGAGGAGCAGGACTGCCTGCTGCTCGTCGAGGACTTCGTCCCGAAGCCGCTGCTCGAGAACCTGACCGAGGCCCTCGAGACGCTGCGGCCGGCCGTCCACCGCAACTACGTGCCCGGACAGAAGAAGGGCGGCGCCGTCAGCCGGGCGAATCTCGACGAGCTCGCTCCGCAGTTCGGGTCGGTGTACGCCTGCCGTCCGCTCTGGAAGTTCGTCGAGCAGCTCACCGGCGAAACACTCGTGCCCTGCCGGGCGGCCGATCAGCACACCTACGCGCTCTACTTCTACAGCCAGCCCGGCGATCACATCGGCTGGCACTACGACACGTCCTTCTACCGCGGCCGGCGCTTCACGATGCTGTTCTGCCTGAAGGGCAACGAATCGGTGAAGCTCGAGTGCGACCTGTATCGCCGTGACCGCGATCGCGAGACGGTCAGGACGGCCTTCGCGCTGAAGCCCGGCACGATGGTGCTCTTCGACGGCGACCGCCTGTGGCACCGGGCGACGCCGCTGGCCGAGGGCGACGGCGAGCGCGTGCTGCTCACGATGGAGTTCGTCACCGACCCGTCGATGTCACCCGTCAAACAGCTGATCTCGAACCTCAAGGACGCCTGGGCGTACTTCGGATTCCGCGAGGTCTTCCTCGGCGCGCGATAGCGCACGCCGCATCGACCGCGTATCCGGCGCTCAGCCCAGCGGGAGTTCGTAGCGCACGGGGGTGGCGTCCCAGCCCTCCCAGCGGCGCTCCCAGTAGCGGTTGTGCAGCGCCACCGAGATCTCGCCCGGCCCCTCGCGCCCGCCGATGGGGTGCCCGTCGATGCTGCGCGCCGGCATGATGCTGCCGGCGGTCGTGCTGAGGAACACCTCGTCGGCCTCGCGCAGCTCGTCGCGGTGGATGCGCGTCGCCTTGCTCGCGACACCGAGCTCGGCGCAGAGGTCGAAGACGCTCTTCCGCGTGATGCCCTCGAGACAGCCCGAGTCGGGCGTCAACACCACGCCATCGCTCACCACGAAGGCGTTCGCGCCGGTGGCCTCGGTGAGGTAGCCGTCCTCGTCGGGCAGCACCGCCCACTCGCCGCCGCGGTCGCCGGCCTCGAAGAGCGCCATCTGCATGTCGAGCCAGTGAAAGTTCTTCGCCGTGGGGTCGACGGCGCGCGGCGAGATGCGCACGCGCTCGCGCGACAGCACCAGGTCGAGCCCGCGCGCCCGCTGATCGTCGTCGGCCAGCCAGACGAAGGGGGACGCAAACGCGTAGAAGCGCGGTGTGAACTTCTTCGGGTCGATCATGTCGCTGCGGCCGAGCGGCGGCAGGCCGCGCGTCACCGCCCACCACACGTACGCGTCCTTGAGACCGGCACGGGCCACGATCTCGTGGAGGATGTCGGCCTCCTCGCCGCGACTCATCGGATTCTCGAGCCGGATCGCCGCGCACGACCGGGCGAAGCGGTCCTGGTGGTGGTCGAGACGGAAGAAGGAACCGCGGCTGACGCTGACGACGTCGTAGACCGCGTCCGCGTGCATGAACCCGCAGTCGATCATCGGAACGGACGCCTCGACGAGCGGGCAGAAGTGATCGGCGCTGTAAGCGGCCCCGAGCGCGTAGTCGTCGGGATGCGGCAGACGCTGGTGCTCGGGATGCGTCGCCATGATCTCGGCTGCGCGAATGATTTCCATCGTCCGTTCCTCTCTAGGCGGGCCAGCCTTCGGGCAGCTTCACCCCGGTTCCGCCGAGCCCGCAGTAGCCGGCCGGGTTCTTCGCCAGGTACTGCTGGTGGTAGTCCTCGGCGTAGTAGAACGTCGGCGCCTCGACGATCTCCGTCGTGATGGCGCCGTATCCGCGCGCTTCGAGCTGCGCCTGGAAGGCGTCGCGCGACGCCTCGGCGAGGCGCAGCTGCTCGGGCGAGTGGCAGTAGATGCCCGAGCGGTACTGGGTGCCGACGTCGTTGCCCTGGCGCAGACCCTGGGTCGGGTCGTGGCCCTGCCAGAAGAGGGCGAGCATGCGTTCGAAGCTCGTGGCCGCCGGGTCGAAGACGGCGAGCACCACCTCGTTGTGCCCCGTGAGACCCGAGCAGACCTCTTCGTAGCTCGGATTCGGCGTGAATCCCGCCGCGTAGCCGACGGCCGTGCTGTACACGCCCGGCTCCTGCCAGAACATCCGCTCGGCGCCCCAGAAGCAGCCCATCCCGAAGACCGCACGCTCGAGGCCGTCGAACGGCGGCGTGATCGGGTGGCCGTTCACGAAGTGCGCGGGCGCAACCCGCATCGCCTCGTCGCGGCCGGGCAGCGCCTCTTCTCGGGTCGGCATACGGGGGGAGCGCAGGAACGCCATGGCGTGCTCCTCGGTCGCGGGTGGACGGTCGTGGGGGAAGGTACCCCAGCAAGACGCCGGGTCGGCTCAGCGGAGCCGGTCGCGGAGCCGGCCCTCGAGGCGACGTCGATCGAGGGTGCGCGCGATCGCCTCGTCGGCGGGGCCTCCCACCTCGAGGGCGCGCTCGAGCAGCGCGATGGACTCGTCGAGCTCGCCGCGCACGTAGTGGGCGTTGGCGAACGCCTCCAGCTGTCGCTGCGTCGGCTGCTCGACCTCTGCGGCCCGCTGGATCCACCACCCCGCCATGTCGTCGAGGACGGCGTCGAAATCGGGATGCTCGCGCACGCTCGCGTAAACGGGATTGACGAGCGGCATGCTGAACTGAACGAAGCCGCGCTCGTACGCGCTCCGAAGCGAGGCCGCCGACGCCACCGCGTCCCCCACCCGTGCCGCCTCGTAGGCATCGATCAGATGGGCCTCGGTGCCGTCGGGATAGTGGGCCGCCGCATCCAGCATCACGGCATGCGCGGTCCGCCACAGAGCCGCCCGGTCGTGCGATCGAACCGCGAAGCCCGCGCACACGACCAGCACCAGCGCGGCAGCCACCGCGTGAACCGGACGCACCGCCGGCACGCCGACGCGGGCAGCGAGCGACGCGAGGCGCTTGCCCGGCGCGTCGAGGCGACCGGCCCGGGCATCGAGCCGTTCGAGCGGTCCGCGCAGGGCCAGGAACGTGCCGCCGATCAGACCGGGAAGCATCGCGTACAGGTACCGATCGGCGACCGGATAGGGGAGCGGCACGAGCTGGGACACCGGCACCAGCGCGGCGGCCGCGAGCGTCCAGTGAACCGCCTCGGGCCGGCCGGCACGTAGGGCGGTGAGCCACCGGACACCGAGCACCGCCACCACCAGGGCGCCCAGCAGCCACCAGGGATCGCCGAGCGAGACGTCCATCGAGGGCTTCTGGAAAGCCGAGACGCCGTACGACGTGGCCGCCATCACCGCGTAGCGGCCGGTGACGGCCAGCATGGCGCGGGCATGCGTCCAGACATCCGGATACACGTGGGCACCGGCGAGCGCGATCCGGTCGACCGTCGCCCATACCGGCCAGGCGACGATGAAGAACACGAGCGTCCAGACCGCCAGCCACACCCAACGGCCCCGCAGACCGTCGACCCGCGGACTGCCGCACCAGATCATCACGCCGAGCACCGGCAGAGCAAAGGACGCCGACACCTTCGTCAGGAGCGCCAGAAGGAAGAGCCCCGTCGAGAACCCAGGCAGCCGGTCGAAGCAGATCAGCGCACCGAGCGCGAGGCCCGTCGAGAGCAGCGTCTTCGACTGGAAGGACCACGACACCGCCTCCACGTTGGCCGGGTGGACGAGAAAGAACAGACCACCCAGCAGGGCGGCCGCGGCTCCCAGACCCGTGCGCCCGAGGAAGACGACGACCAGGGCGCTGACCAGAACGTGGAGCCACACGTTCACCACGTGGTAGCCGTAGGGTTCGCTGCCGAACCAGCGCCACTCGAGGGCCAGCGCGATCAGGTGGACCGGCGCATAGTTGAGCGTCCAGACGGTCGAGGGCCCGCCGGGCTCGAAGAGCGCGAGGAGATCCGCTGGCGCCAGCGACCGGATGTACGCGTTGTCCTTGATGTAGAAGAGATCATCGGAGACGAACTCGCCGAAGAGCGCCGGCCCGTAGATCCAGAAAGCAAGCAGAACGCCCGCCACGCCGAAACCGAAGAAGCCGCCGAGCGTCCCGACCGCGACGACCGAACGCCGCTTCTGCGAGGCGCGGCCAGCCGGATGGCGGGAGCGGTTCCTGAGATAGGCTCTGGTCACGGCCCCGAGTCCACCGAGCCATTATACGCGCGAGTGAGGCACGAATCTCATCGATGAGCCAAGGCCGCCTACACACGGCCCTGCCGATCCTACTCGCGGGCCTGCTGTTCACATCGTCGAACCTGCTCAAGCCGCTGGTGATCGACGATGCGACCTACCACGCCTACGCGGAGCAGGTCAGCCGCAGTCCGGGGGATCCGTACGGCTTCGAGATCCTCTGGCAGGACATCCTGCAACCGGCCATCGACGTGGTGGTGCCGCCCGTCCTCCCGTACTGGTGGGGAGCCGTCATCTCCGTCGTGGGCGAACGACCGCTCCTCTGGAAGCTGTCACTGCTGCCGTTCGCGTTGCTCCTGAGCTGGGCGCTCTTCGAGCTGATGCGCCGATTCGCGAGGGGCTTCGAGCTGCCGCTCACATGGATGGTCCTGTTCTCGCCGGTCCTGCTGCCGGCCTTCAACCTCATGCTCGACGTGCCGTCCCTCGCGCTGAGCCTCGCCTCTGTCGCGCTGCTGCTCCGCGCCTGCGACGAAGATCGAGTCGCTCCGGCGATCTGGGCGGGACTCGCCGCCGGACTGGCCATGCAGACCAAGTACAACGCGGTCGTGCCCGTCGTGGCCGCCCTCTCCTGGGCCGTGCTGGCCGGACGCATGAAACAGGTCACGACCGCGGGCGGGCTGGCGGCGCTCGTCTTCGTCGGGTGGGAGTCGTTCACGAGCTGGCGATACGGCGACTCGGGATTCCTGCTGGGCCTCACCACCGTCGAGCGCTGGCAAGAGTGGCCCGCGAGCGACTGGCTGCTCGCCCTGCTCTCCATCCTCGGAGCAGTCGCACCGGCGCTGCTACTGCTCGGACAGCTCGCCCTCGGCCGCAGCCGCCGCACGCTGGGACTGCTTGCGGCCGGCTGCGCGCTCCCATTCGCCTCACTCCCGCTGCTCGAGAGCCTGCGCGCGTCGGGATGGCTCGCGCAGCGGGGGATCGACTACCCGATGCCCGAACAAGCGCTGTTCGCCGTCGTCGGCATCGGCGTGATCGGCACGACGTTGCAGATCGCGTGGCGTCGACTGCGAGAAATCGAACCGGGCCTGGCCAGCCGGATCGGCGCGACTCTTCGGAAAAGGTCCGCCCTGGACGCGGACCAGCGTGCAACGCTGATCCTGCTGCTGTGGGTGGCTCTCGAAGTCGCCGGCTACTTCGCCATCGCACCGTTCTTCGCCTCGCGCCGCGTGATCGGAGTCTACGTCGCCAGCACGCTGCTCACCGCGCACTTCCTGTCCCGGACCGCCGTTCCTGCGGCCGCCATGCCGGCCGTGAAGACGATCGCGGCAGGCGGAGCGCTGCTCGCGGTGGTCTTCGCGGTGTCCGACCACCTGGATGCACGATCACACCTCGCGGCCCTCGCCGCGGCCGAAAGGCGCATCGAGGAGAGCGACCCAGCCGCCCGCGATACGACCACCTGGTTCGTCCATCGCTGGGGATTCGGCTTCGAGGCCGGGCGCCGGGGCATGCGGCGGCTCGTGGCCGACGAGTCACGACTCGAGCGGGGCGACTGGCTGCTCGTCCCGAGCCACAGCGTTCCGCCACGCGTGAAGTTCGTCCGGGGCGGGCTGACACGCGTCGATCGAATTGGAGCGCCCAGCCCGTGGCCCTGGTCGACGCTTCCCTCCGCCTACGCGGGCCCGCTCCCGATCCGAGGTCGACAAGCGACACCGTTCGGCATCACGATCTATCGCGTCAGACGCGACTTCGTTCCGCTTGGGCGGGCGGAGGGGGGCCCGTAGGACGTGCCCACGAGATTGGTCCTGGCCCACATCTCGCATTACCTCGGGCCATGTCCGAGCCGCTCGAGCCCGCTGCCCCCTTCACGCCCCCCTTCTGCCCCAACCCCTCGTGCACTTTCCATCTGGATCCAGCTGGCCCGCAGCCTCTCCGTCTCCCCCACCACCATCGAGCGCCTCTCCGGCC
>CAZETS010000023.1:0-68831 GCA_964515335.1 uncultured Spirochaetaceae bacterium | reverse complement strand
CGCGAATCGACAACTTCGAGTGGTCTTGGGCCCAATCTTCGAGCCACCTCTGAAGCGATGAAAGCCCCGCCCCACGGATGTAAGCTGTCGCCCCCTGACGGAGAGGATTGTCACCGTGGCGCTGCAAGATGAATTCATCGATCAGCTGACGGGCCCGGGCGGCCCCTTCGAGCTCGCCGAGGAGGACGTGCTCGGCGAGCGCATGCTCGTCTTCCGCACGCGGCCCCACTCGCTCCGCGAGATCCTGATGGAGTCGGCCGCCCACGGCGACAAGGAGTACATGGTCAAGGACGACCGCAGGATCTCCTTCCTCGAGCACGTCCGGCTAGTCGCCTCGGTGGCCCGGGCCCTCTCCGAGCGGTACGACATCGGTCGCGGAGACGTCGTCGCGATCGCGGCCGCGAACTGCCCCGAGTGGGTCGTGTCCTTCTGGGCCGTGACGAGCCTGGGCGGCACCGTGGCCGCCTTCAACGGCCTGTGGACAGCGGACGAGCTCCGCTACGGGCTCGACCACGCCGAGCCGAAGCTCGTGATCGGCGACCGACGCCGGCTTGCGCGAATCGACCGCGAGACGACCGCGGTGCCGCAGCTCGAGATCGAGTCGCAGTTCGCGGAGCTCGAGCAGTTCGCACCCGACGCCGAGCTGCCCGACGCGCCGATCGACGAAGACGACCCGGCCGTCATCCTCTACACCAGCGGAACGACGGGCCGCCCGAAGGGCGCGGTCGTCAGTCACCGTGCGCTGGCCGGATTCGTGAAGACGCAGACCCTGCACGGCCTGGTGCGGGTGATGGTGGCCTCCCGGCAGGCGACGGCCGACGACGCCCCGCCGCCGCTGCCGCCCTGCGCGCTCGTCACGGTGCCGCTCTTCCATCTCTCGGGCCTCTACGCGTGCGCGATCATGATGCTCGCCCAGGGCATCAAGACCGTCTATCGCGCGCCGCGCTTCGACGCCGAGGACGTAATGCGCATCATCGAGCGCGAGCAGGTGACCATCTGGAGCGCGCTCGGCAGCGCGCCCCATCAGGTGCTCGGCGACCCTGCCTTCGGCAAGCACGACCTCTCGAGCCTGCGCAGCGTCGGCTTCGGGGGCGCCCCGACCAGCCCCGACCTGCAGCGCCGCGTCACCGAGGCCCTGCCGAACGTCAAGGGCAATCTCGGCATGGGGTACGGCCTGTCGGAGTCGGGCGGCATGGGGGCGATCATCGGCGGCGCCGAACTCGAAGGGCGCCCCACGTCCACCGGCCGCGCCGCGGTCGGCCACCGGATCGAGATCCGCGACGAAAACGACCGGCCGGTCGCCACCGGCGAGTACGGCGAGATCCACATCCGCAGCCCGTACCTGATGCTCGAGTACTGGCGCAATCCCGAGGCGACGGCCGAAGCCATCAAGCCGGGCCGCTGGCTGGCCACGGGCGACATCGGCCGACTCGACGAGGACGGCTACCTCTTCATCGACTCGCGGGCGCGCGACATGATCCTGCGCTCGGGCGAGAACATCTATCCGGTCGAGATCGAGAACCGCCTCGACGAACATCCCGGCGTGCGCGAGTGCGCGGTGGTCGGCGTCGATCACGAAGAGCTCGGCCAGGAGGTGAAGGCGATCGTGGTTGCGGCCGGAGACCCGCACGTCGACGCCGAGACACTCGGCGCCTTCCTTGGCGAGCGGCTCGCGCCCTACAAGGTGCCGACCGTCTGGGAAATCCGCGACGAGCCCCTGCCGCGAAACGCCGCGGGCAAGGTGCTGAAGAACGTGCTCAGCGGACAGGCCTCGCTCCGGCAGGTCGAGGAATGAGCCGCGCGTGACCGCCGACGACAGCCACGAAGGCGCGCCCTGGCCCCTCGACGGCGTTCGCGTGCTCGATCTCTCGACCGGGATCGCCGGGCCCTACTGCACGAAGCTCCTCGTCGACGCCGGCGCGCGGGTCATCAAGCTCGAGCATCCGGCCCGGCCCGATCCCCTGCGCTGCTGGAGCGCCTCCGGCACGCCGATTCCCGACGGCGAGGACGGCGGCCTCTTCCGCTTCCTCAACGGATCGAAGGCCGGCGTCGAGATCGACCCGCAGAGCGGGCCCGACCGCGCACTGCTCGAGGGCCTGATCGAGAGCGTGGACATCGTGGTCGAGAGCGGCGGACCCGGCGCTCTGGGCGCGTGGGGGATCGAGTGGCCGGCGCTCCACGCCGCGCAGCCGGGGCTGACGCTGGTATCGATCTCGCCGTGGGGACTCGAGGGACCGTTCGCGACGCGCCCCGCCACCGACCTCACCCTGCAGGCGGCGGTCGGATCGATCGACTACCGCGGTCTGCCCGGACGCAAGCCGGTCTTCGCCGGCGGCCGGCTCGGCGAGTGGGCGACCGGCGCGTTCGCGGCGGTGGGCGCCCTTTCGGCCGCCCTCTCCGCCAGGCAATCGGGCGCGGGCCAGCACGTCGACGTCTCGATGTTCGAGACGATGGTGCTGAGCCTAACCGTCTACCACGACGTCAATTCGCAGTGGGTCGAAGGCCCCCTGCCCCGGGCCATCGAGATCCCGTCGATCGAGCCGACGAAGGACGGCTGGGTCGGCCTCTGCACGATCACCGGCCAGCAGTGGACCGACTTCTGCTCGTTGCTCGGCCGCCAGGACATCGGCGAGGACGAGCGCTTCCTGGACGGGCGCGCACGCATGGAGCACTTCGATTTCATGCGCGACGTGATCCACGGCTGGACGCGCGAGCACACCACCGACGAGGTGATCGAGCTGGCAGGGCTGATGCGGATTCCCGCTGCGCCGGTCGGCAACGGCGCGACGCTTCCCGAAATGGACCAGATGCAGGCCCGCGGCGTGTTCGAGCGCAGGCCACACGGCGCCCTGCATCCGATTCCGCCCTACCGGTTGAGCGCCGCCCCGCTGCGGCCGCTCGGCGAAGCACCGGCGCGCAACGCCGATCGCGCCGAGGTCGAAGCCGAGCTTCGCGACGCGCGTCCCGGCTTCGGGCACGCATCCGAGCCCGCGGGCCGACCAGAGCCCGCGGAACGCGACGGGCCCGGCGCAGCGCCGGCGCTGCCGCTCGAAGGTCTGCGCGTCGTCGACCTCACCTGCTTCTGGGCCGGCCCGATGGCGACGAGCTACCTCGCGAGCATGGGCGCCGACGTCGTGAAGGTCGAGTCGATCCAGCGTCCGGACGGCATGCGCTTCGCGGGCGCCGCGCGCAAGCCCGACCTCTGGGAGTGGTCACCGGTCTTCCACGGCGCCAACACGGGGAAGCGTGGCATCACGCTTCGCCTCGACGACGACGAAGGCGTCGCGCTGGTCCGACGGCTGATTGCCGGCGCCGATGTCGTGATCGAGAACTTCTCGGCCCGGGTGCTCGAGAACTTCGGCCTCGGCTGGGAGGACGTCCACGCCCTCAACCCGCGCGCGATCCTCGTGCGCATGCCCGCCTTCGGGCTCGACGGCCCCTGGCGCGACCGCGCCGGCTTCGCGATGACGGTCGAGCAGGTGAGCGGTCTCGCTTGGATCACGGGCTACCCCGACCTGCCGCTGGTCCCCCGCGGCTTCTGCGATCCCGTGGGCGGCATGCACGCAGTGTTCGCGCTCTACGCCGCGCTCGAGCACCGGCGCCGCACCGGAGAGGGGCAGCTCGTCGAGGTGCCGCTCGTCGAGGTCGCGATGAATCTCGCCGCCGAACAGGTCATCGAGCACTCGCAGAACGGGGTGCTGCTCTCCCGCGACGAGAACCGCAGTCCCTTCGCGGCGCCGCAGGGCGTGTATGCGAGCGCCGACGAAGAGGCGCTCGTCGCCGTGGCGATCCCCGACGACGACGCGTGGCGCTCCCTCTGCACGCTGATCGGAGCCGACGACCTCGCGGCCCGCGACGATCTCGTCACAGCCGACGGCCGGCGGCGGCACCACGACGAGCTCGATGCGCGCATCGAGGCGTGGACGACGCAGCACGACGCGGACACGATCGTCACGCGGATGCAGGAGGCCGGCCTTCCGGCCGAACACCTGGTGAACGCTCACGCGCTTCATCCGCACGCTCAGCTCGAGCACCGGCGCTTCTTCCAGGCGATGCGTCATCCCCGGACCGGCGAGACCCGCTATCCCGGCTGGCCGATGCGCTTCTCCGGCTGGCCCCGCGCGCTCCACCGGCGCACGCCTCCGACGCTCGGCGAGCACAACGACGAGGTGCTCGCCGACGATCTCGGACTCGACGCCACGGCGCGGGGAAAGCTGCGCGAGCGGCAGGTGATCGGCGAGCGTCCCTCGTTCATGTAGGCGGCCCGACGGGCGCGCTCCTCGCGGGGCGCCGCCTCACTTGCCCCACGGGCCTGCGCGGGAACTTCCGATTGCGCCGGAACCGGGTCCTCGTAAGACTCTCGGGATACACACCGGGGGCCAAGGTGAACGACTACGCGAGCGCCCGATCCGAGCTGTCTTCGCGTCACGCAGAGCTGCTGCGTCGTCTCACCCAGATCGAGAACGACCTGGAGCGGCACGGCTCGTCGCCCGACGACGCCCGCAGCCGCGCTCCGTCCGCCTCCACCGGCATCGAGATCGTGTCGGACTTCCTCGAGTCGCTGTCGCGCGAGATTGCCCTGATCGAGAGCGCGCTGCGACGCATCGACTCGCGCGAGTACGACTGCTGCCTGCAGTGCGGCGGGACGATCGCGGCCGAGCGGCTCCAGCAGCTGCCCTATACGGTGAACTGCACGGCTTGCTCCGCGGACTTCCCCGTCGACTACATCCACCAGCTCCGCAGCCACCACTCGAGCCTGCGCCGCACTGTCTTCAACGTGCTGCACGTGCTCAACGACATGGCGGCCCAGCAGACCTCCGAGGCCGGCACCACGGCGACCGACGTGGCCAGCGCCCTCGCCCTGCTGGGCGACCTGGGCCGCCACCTTCCGGTGCGCTTCGAGCTGGAGGAGCGCGGCGGCTACCTGGCCGAGGCGCTGACCGCCGCGCCGAGATTCAGCCGCCAGGCGACCGGGCTGATGCAGCAGCACGCCGTGTTCAACCGCCGCATGGACGCTCTCGTCAAGGAGACCGAGCAGGCCGCGGGGACGGCCCACGCCTGGTCGACGGCGCGAGACACCTTCCGGACGCTGGCCCTCGACCTGCTGACCCACGAGCAGGCCGAGGCAGACATCGTCGAGAGCGCGTTCCTGGACGATCTGGGCGGGATCGACTGAGAGCCCGGCCCGAGCCGCCTGGAGCCCGCGCGGAGCACCTTTCGTATACTGCCGCGCGTGCCGAGGTCAATCCTGGCTCATCGCTTCGCGCTGCTGCTCCTGACCGCGTCCGCGGTCGCCCTCGCGTGCCCCGGCGCGCGAGCCGCCGACTACACGGAGCAGTACGAGCGCTATCGAGAAGCGGTCGCCGCGAAGGATCTCGAGTCGGCGGTCGTCCATGCGCGCCGCGCCCTGCTCGCGGCAACGCGCGAGCTCGGCCCGCGCGACGAGCAGACCGGCGTGCTGGCCTACAACCTGGGCGCGGTGAACTATCAGCTCGGCCGCTACGCGGACGCCGCGAAGGCCCTCGAGCAGGCGATCCCGGTCTACGAGAGCGTGTACGGACCGAGCAGCGAGCAGCTCACGAAGCCGCTCGTCAAGCTCGCCGGCGCCCACCAGGAACTCGATCACTGGGATCGAGCCGAGCGGCTGTACGTGCGGGCCTCGAACATCCTGATCGAGAAGCGCGGCCGCAAGGATCCCGAGGTGGGGCTGATCCTCGGGCAGCTGATGCAGGTCGCCGCCGGGATCGACGATCCGAAGCGCGTGCGCTCCTACGGCCTGCGCTCGCTCGCGGCCCTCGATGGGACGGACCAAGGCGATCCCATCGCCCTCGCGAACATCCACGTCACGGTGGCCGGCGCCGAGATGCGCCTCGGCGATGCCCGCCAGGCGCGCAGGCACACCGAACGTGCCGTCGAGCTCTACGAGAGCCGCTACGAGCGGACCGACCCGCAGATGCTGCGCATCTACGGGTTCGCGGCCGACGTCTTCGAGCAGACGGGCAAGGAGTCTACGGCCCGTAAGTACCGCCGCCGCATCAGGAAGGCCGGCGGGCTCGACGGCTGAGGGGCCGGGCCTTGCTCACGCGACTGGCGACGGCCGGAGCGCTCACCGCGCTGCTCCTGACGGGCCCGGCGCGCGCCCAGCAGAGCGACCCGCCGACGCCCGATCTGACAGTGCCGATCACGAACACGACGAGCGTGAGCCTCACTCCGCAGACCCCGGGCTCGCTCTTCGCCGGCATCGAAGAGGCCAACCAACGAACGGCGAGCGTCAACGTCGACTACGTGAGCCTACGCGTTGCGGAGAGCCTCCTGAACCTCTCGATCCCGCTCGAGGACCCGCTGCCGGCCATCGACCTGTCGACGGCCTCCGGCCCCGGCCAACGCGTGGACATCGACGGCAGCGACGCGCCGGCCTTCATCGTCACCACCGCTGACGACGTCGCGCAGAGCTTCGTCTTGCTGCACGTTCGAAACGGCCGGGCCGACCTGGTCAACCTCGACATGCGGAGCGGCCTGACCGACGCCGACGACGACCCGATCGCCCTCACCGTGCAGGTCGACGCTAACGGCACGCTCGGCTTCCGCTACGACGACGACTTCACGTTCGACGAGAACATCACCGGCGCCGGCGGAGTGGTCGTCGACGGCCCCGCCACACTGACCCTTTCCGGCACGAACACCTATACGGGCAACACGCACGTCGTCACGGGGACGCTCGTCGGCAACGACGTCTCGCTGCCGGGCGACTTCCAGCTCGACGAAGACACCAGCCTCCGATTCCAGATCGACGACACCTCGCAGACGCGCAGCTTCGCGGGCAACGTAAGCGGCGCGGGACGGCTGGTGAAGTCGGGCTTCGGGACGCTCTTCCTGAGCGGCGGCACGGCGACCCACAGCGGCGGAACCGAAGTGGAGAGCGGCACACTGCAGGCCACCCCGGACTCGCTCCAGGGAGACGTGAACGTAGCCAGCGGCAGCGAGCTGTGGCTCGTGCAGAACGGCGCGACGGCCTTCGCCGGATCGATCACCGGCGGCGGATCGGTTCGCAAGTCGGGCCTCGCGCCGCTGCTGCTGAGCGGCGCGAACACGTTCACCGGCGGCCTCGTGGTGGCCGGGGGCGACGTGCGCGGCACGACAGCGAGCCTGCCCGGCTCGGTCACCCTCGAGGCCGTCACGGCGCGCGTGATCTTCGATCAAGCCACTGACGGCACGCACGTCGGATCGATCAGCGGTACGGGGGAGCTGCACAAGGAGGGCGCCGGCCGCGTGCTGCGCCAGGGCATCACCTCCGCCGACCTCACCCGGGTCGCCGGGGGGACGCTCGCCGGCGACACGTTCGCGCTCGGCAACACGATCGACGTGGCGGCGATCGGGGCCGTCGCCGAGTTCGCGGTGGACGACGTGCAGTCCTTCGGCGGGAGCCTCTCGGGGCCCGGCGACGTCTCGAAGACCGGCGCCGGATCGCTGATCCTGACCAATGCGGCACTCCACTCGGGACGGACCACGGTGAGCGCCGGAACGCTTCAGCTCGACGCCGCCCTCAGCAACACATCGCTGGCCCGGGTCGAGGGCGGCGGACGCCTCGTCAACGTGGCAGGCAGCATCGGTGGCAGCCTCGAGAGCTTCGGCCGGGTCGTGGTGGGCGGCCCGACGACGACGCTTTCGGTGGGCAGCAGCGCCACCTTTGGCGCTGGCTCGGTGCTGGAGGTGTCCCTGGACGACACGGGCGCGGCCTCCTTGCTCGCGGTCACCGGCACCGCCTCGCTCGACTCGCCCAGCTGGGAGCTCGACCTGGTGGCCGGCGACTACTCGCTGCCCGTCGCCTACACGGTGCTCTCGGCCGGCGCGATCGCGCCCGGCTCGGTGGCGGGCCAGGCGCTCGACGACCTGGCCTTCGTGAACGTCGTGAACCCGCCGACCATCGTGGGCAGCTCGGTCCAGCTCTCCGTCCAGGAGGACTTCAGCGGGCTCGGCTCCCTGGGCACGACGCCCAATCAGGTCTCCACCGCCAACGCGCTCGAGCAGGTCACGGGCTCGGGCTCGCCGGATGCGCGGGTCATCCGCAACGCGCTGGCCCCGCTGCGAACGAGCCAGGCGCCGGCGGTCCTCGACCAGCTCGCCGGCGAGACGCTCTCGGCCTTCACGAACCCGCGCATCGCCAACGCGCAGGCCTTCGCGGACACGATCTCGCGGCGGCTGCGCGCGAGCAGCTGGGAGTTGACGCGCCCTCCCGCCCTCGCGCCGGCAGACGTTCGCCTGCCCGGCGTGGAGGCGCCCCCGCGTTCGCGCGGAGGTCCGGGCGCGTGGCTCGAGCCGCTCGGCATCTTCGGCGCCTGGGAGGGACGCGGCAACGCGAGCAACCTCGACGCGAACGCGTTCGGCCTGTCGGGCGGAGTCGACTACCGGTTCTCCGATCGCCTGCCGATACCCGGCTCGGAGTACTGGCGCGCGGGTCTCGCCGTCGGCTACACGCGGCAGTGGGTGGAGAACGACAGCGGCTTCTTTCGGGGCACCGCCGACACGGTCCAGACGGCGCTGTGGACGGGATTCCGCACCCCGCGCTTCCACGCCGGCGCCGCCGTGCGCTTCGCCTGGAGCGGCCTGCAGACCGACCGCCACATCGCGTTCACGAGCCTCGACCGGCACGCCGTCGCCGACTTCGCGGGCACCGAGTGGGGCGGTCTCGTCGAGATCGGCGGGCACTTCGGACACCGCCGGCGCGCCCGGCTCCACCCGTTTGCGCGCTTCCAGTACCTGCAGGCCGGACAGGACGCAATCACCGAGATCGGCGCGGGCGACCTCTCGCTGCAGGTTCCGAGCCTCAGCTTCGACTCGCTGCTGCTCACGCTCGGCGCCCGCGTCAGCCGCGTCTTTACGCTCGAAGGCGAGTTCGGCATCGAGCCCGAGCTGCGCGCGGCCTGGTCGGTCGACCATGGAGATCGCGGGCGCCACGTTCCGGCGGTCTTCTACGCCACGCCGGGCGCCACGCCGTTCGTCACCGCGGGAACCGAGCCCGACCGCAACGCCTTCACGCTCGGCCTGGGCTACGTGATGATGCTCGGCGACGTGCCGCTGCTCTCGACCCACTACGACGTCGAGATCGGCGAGTACCACACCACCCACGTCCTCTCGGCGGGGATCCTGTTCCGCTGGTAGCCGAGCGAGCCGGTCGACGCCTCGGATCGCCGGGCGCTCGCCTGACCTTGCGCATCATGTCGCGATTCGTCACATGCGACGCGATGCCTCCGGCTGCTGCGTGACTCCGTAGTTCTCGGTGCACGCGCGCCACATATGGCGTGCAAACCACGGAACCGAGTGTGCCGTGCCGACACGATCATCGAAACATGGACTGCGGCGCGAGCATTCCGGCACCTGATTTCATTTGACATAGCTCCGAACAACACGTGCAACGCCATGCTGCGTATTGCACGAACGACCGGGCGCTAGCTTGATCGCGCACTGCCGAAGAGTTCGTCACAGGGTCGTTGCCGCGAAGGCGCCCGGCAATGCAGATGGGAGCGCCGCTCGCCCCTTACCGAAACGACTCGGCACCGAGGGCTCCGCTGGAGCGATCACGGCGCGTGAATCGGCGAGGCCGCCAGGGGGTGGCCGGACCAACCGGACCGACAAGGAGAACACGGAATGACCATTCGAATCATCGTGGCAAGTCTCGTCGCCGCGCTGGCCTCGTGCATCACGGCGGGGCTTGCAGCAGCCGACGAAGAGGCGCAATACAACAACCAGGTGTTCTTCCGCGGCGCGTACTCGGCGCTCACGACGAACCGGGGCGGAGAGATCTTCACGGACACGCTGGCTACGGGCAACGCCAACAGCTCTCGAGGAGGCTGGTCGATGGCCGCCGGCCTCGATCTCAGCATGATGGAGATGGAGGACATGGGCGGCGCTCGGGTGATGGGCGAGATCTTCGCCGAGTTCTCCCAGTTCTCGGACCAGAACGTCGTCAATGCGGCCCAAGCTTTGCTCGGCACAACAGTCGTGCGGCAGGTCAACGTCACCTCTTTGAACGTGACGATCGCCCCCAAGGTGCGCTTCGACGACCTCGGTAGCGGCCGCATCCGGCCGTTCGTCGTGCCCGTCGGTCTCGCGTTCCTGGTGAACTCGCCGCCGTCGAACACCACCAGCTACCTCGACCTCGGCATGCAGTTCGGAGCCGGTGTAGACGTACTGGTGGTCGACCGCATCAGCGTCGGCGCCGACCTCCGCTACAACCACTCCTTCACCCAGAGCCAGACGAACAACAGCTACTGGAGCACCGGCGTCTACGCCGGGATCAACTTCTGAGCCACTGCTCGGTCACCGGTCACGCGCGGGCGGGCTCGCCCATCCGCGCGTGACCGGCGCGAGCCCCAGGCTCTACCCGAGCGCCCCCGAGGCTCGCAGCACGGCGATCTGCTCGTCGCTGCGCCCGAGCTCGCGAAGGATCTCCTCGCCGTGCTCGCCGTGGGCCGGCGCCATGCAGCGGTGCTCGATCGGGGTGCCGTGGAAGTCGGCGGGCGTGGCCGGCAGCAGCGTCGTGGCCACACCGTCCGGCACCTCGGCGAAGCCACCCGCCGCGTGGGCCTGCGGGTCGGCGACCACCTCTTCGATCGACTGCACGGGCGCCCACCAGAGGTCCTGCTCGGCGTCGAAGACCTCGCCCCACTGCTCGCGGCTGCGCGTCGCGAAGATCTCGTCGAGCATGCCGATCAGCGCCGCCGCGTTCTCGGCCCGCGCCGCGGGCTCGGCGAAGCGCGGATCCTCGAGCCACTCCGGATGCCCCACCGCCCGGGCCAGCGGCGGCCAGTGCCGCTCGCCCTCCAGGCCGACCAGCCAGAACCACTTGCCGTCGCGGTCCTGGTAGTTGTTGATCGCCGGGTTGCCCATCGTCTTGCGGTCGGCCACGGCCACGGGAACTCCGAGCCGCACCGCCAACGACATGTCGAAGCTCATCGTGTACATGCCCTCGCGCATCAGCGAGGTCGAGACGAGCTGTCCCTTGCCGGTCTTCTCGCGGGCGAAGAGCGCCGCCGAGATCGCACCCGCCCCGGCGAGCCCGGTGTTGTGATCGCCCATGCCGCCGCGCTGGAACGGCGGCGTTCCGCCGGGCGCCATCAGCGAGGCCGCCACACCGCTGCGCGCCCAGAAGGCAGCAATGTCGTAGGCGGCGCGGTCGGCCTCCGGGCCCTCGAGCCCGTAGCCGGTGATCGAGCAGTACACCAGGCGCTCGTTGCGGGCGAGGAGCGTATCGGGATCGAGACCCAGTCGCGCGAGGCCGGCCGGGCGAACGTTGCTGAGGAAGACGTCCGCCTCGTCGATCAGCTCGCGGGCCACCGCCAGGCCGTCCTCGCTGCGCAGATCGAGCACGATCGAGCGCTTGTTGCGGTTGTCGTTCTCGAAGATCGGGTTGAAGGGCAGCTCCACGCCGAACATCGACTGGAAGAGCCGCGACGGGTCGCCGACGCCGTGCGGCTCGATCTTCACGACGTCCGCCCCCCAGTCGGCCAGGATCCCGCCCGCCGCCGGGCCCGCTACCCACACGCCCATCTCGACGACCTTCACGCCGTCCATCGGTCCCGCCATCGCTGCCGCCTCCCCGCGCAACCGCGCGCCGCCGAGCCACGGAGTGTAACCACGGCGGGCGGCCCTCAGAGAAGCTCGTCGACGAGCCCCCAGGCGAGCGCGGTCTCGGCGTCGATCCGCTCACCCGTGATCGCCAGCCAGGCGGTGCGCTGTCGCCCGATCCGGCGCGGCAGGCTCACCGTGCCGCCGGCGCCCGGGACCAGCCCCATACCCAGCTCCGGCAGCTGGAAGTACGCGTTCCGCCACGCCACGACCTGCGAGGCGAAGGCCGGCAGCTCGACGCCGGCGCCCACACAGGCGCCGTGCAGCTCGGCGCGGGCGCGCCCGGCCAGCGACGCGAGCCAGCGCGCCGGGTGGCGGGTCGAGCGCACGGTGTGGGCGGTGGCCGGATCCGGCAGGCTGCCGAACTCGTCGAGGTCGCCGCCGCTGCAGAAGGACGGCCCCTCGCCGCGCAGCACGATCTCGGTGATCGATTCGTCCGAGGCCGCGAGCGCGAGCGCCTCGACGAGGGCATCGCGAAGGTGCACGCCGAAGGCATTGTGCCGCTCGGGCCGATCGAGGGTGAGCAGGAGCCGCTGCGCCTCCCGCTCGACGCGCAGCACCGGCCGCTCGGGCGATCGCACCGCACGCACCGGCCGGCTCGCACCCCAGCGCGCGAACTCCTCGCCCGACTGCAGGGTCGAGTACACGAGCGACTCGGCGATCAGCCCTTCGTGGACGCCGAGCAGCGCGTTGTGTCGCAGCAGCTGCACGAGTGCGAGACTCGCCTGCGGACAGCGGCGGATCGACCCGAGCACCTCGGCGAGCCCGTCGCCGGTGGCGAGGCGCAGGTCGAACGCCGCGGCGAGCGACTCGACGAGCCGGCCGGGTCCACGCGGCGCCAGAGCGATCGTGGGACAGGCCAGCCGCGCGAGCACCCGCGCGGCTCGCGCGACGACGCGCTCGCTCTGTGCGGCGCCGTCGGTTGCCGGCAGGTCGACCACCAGCACGCCCTCGCCCGTCAGCGTGGCCAGCTCTTCCGGACCATAGGGCGATTCGAGACGCGCGAGCGCCTCGGGGAGCGAGTGGATCCGCGGCTCGGCGGTGCCGCTCACGCCCGCCTCACCTCGTCACTCCATCAACGATGCGCGGACCTTGCGGCGCAGCAGCTTGCCCGTCTCGTTGTAGGGAAGCTCGTCCCAGAAGTCGATCGTCTCGGGCGTGCGCGAAGAGCGCAGCCGGTCCTTGACCCACTGCTGCAGCTCGGGCACCCCCGCGGTCTGGCCCGCCTTGCAGACCACCACCGCGCAGACCTTCTCGCCCCACTGCTCGTCCGGCAGGCCCACCACCGCCGCGTCGGCGACGGCCTCGTGCTCGAGCAATACGTCCTCGATCTCACCGGGAGATATGTTCTCGCCGCCCCGCACGATGATGTCGTCGATACGGCCCTCGATGAACAGGTAGCCCTCGGCATCGACCGAGCCGCCGTCGCGCGTCGGGAACCAGCCGTCGTCGGTGAGCCGGGACCCCTTGCCGAGGTACTCACCGGAGACCTGCTCGCCGCGCACGAAGATCTCGCCGCGCTCGTTCGGCCCGAGCGCGTTGCCGTCGTCGTCGCGGATCTCGACCTCGACGGACGGCAGCGGCTGCCCGACCGAGACGATGCGGCGCCGCACGGCCGGGTCGTCGCTCGCCACCGCGGAGCGATGGTCGTCGGGGCCGAGGATCGAGATCGTCGAGCTCGTCTCGGTCAGCCCGTAGGCGTTCGCGAAGGCGACGTCGGGAAACAGGTCCATCGCCTTCTCGATCACCGCCTGCGGCATCTTGCCGCCGCCGTAGGACAGCGCGCGCAGGCTCGGGAGGCCGGCGTCGCTCCTTCCCTCGGCCTCGAGCACCTCGATGATGCGCGACAGCATGGTCGGCACCACGAAGGCGTTGGTGATCTGCTCCTCGCGGGCGAGCTCGAGCCAGCGCTCGGCGCTGAAGTTCGGCAGCTGAACGATGCGCCGGCCCGAGTAGACCGAGCTCGCGATCGCCGCCATGCCGGCGATGTGATACGGCGGCACCGAGACGAGCGCCGCGTCGGACTCGTCGGCCGACATGTACTCGACCGAGCCGAGGATGTACGACACGAGGTGCTTGTGGCGGATCACCGCGGCCTTCGGCGGGCCGGTCGTACCGCTGGTGAAGAGCAGGATCGCGATCTCGTCCGGATCCATCCCCCACTCTTCCGAGAGCGGCTCGTTGGACTCGTCGCGGGCGGCGTCCAGGAAGTGCTCGCGGGCGAGCACCTCGGTGGCCTCGAGCGAGCTCAGCCCGTCGACGCGCTCGGCCTCGGTGACCAGGCGCGACGGCGCGATCTGGCCCACCAGGCTCTCGAGCTCGGCTCCGGTCAGGCGGTAGTTGAGCGGAACGAAGGGCCGCCCGGCCCACGCGGCGCCGAAGACGCCGACCGGCAGCGCCAGGCTGCTCACGTCGAGCACCGCGAGGTGCCCTGCGCCGCTCTCGCGAAGCTGCGCGGCGGTGGCGCCGGCAGCCCGGAAGAGCTCGGCGTAGGTGAGCTCGTCGCCCTCGTTCTTGAAGGCGACGCGGTCTCCGAAGCCCTGGGCGGCCATCTCGAGGATCATCATCAGGTTCATGTCGGGTATCGCTCGCTCGTTCGCCGGCTGTTGCAGACCCGCGTTCGCTTGGGGCGAGGTCCGCGCTCACGGTCCCCGGCGCGGCGGCCGGGAACGGGGGTAGTCGCTCAGTCTCGGGACGGAATCAGTCGCAGGACGGGATCAGCCCAAGGACGGAAATCAGTCGGAGGACGGAAGCGGCTTGGCGCCCTTGATGGTCAGCGCAGCGCCGCCGACGGCCAGGGAGCCCTCGCCCGGCTTCGTGCACAAAACCTCGAGATCGCCCGCCTCGTTGACGTACCGCTTGCCGATCTGCGTGCCTTCCTTCGCGTCGTCCGCGACCGCACCGCCGGGCTTCTCGGCCGCCATGTCCACCAGCGGCGCACCGCCGCAGGTGAGTGCGACGTCGTCCTTCGGCGCCGCCACGATCATCACCTCGGTGTTGCAGACCGCGCTCTTCAGTCGGGTTCCTGCCTTCAAGACCGCCATACAGTCGTTCCTCGCCTCCTGGCTCTCTGATCCCGTGCCGTCCTGGCGAGCGGGGGCGTGAAAATAGCGCTATCCCGGCCGGATGTTAGGCGGGCGCACCGCCCCTTCGCGCGATGGCTGCAGTCACGCTGCAGGGCCGGATCGCGACGACCGGGCTCCACGACCACCGACCCGGGCGGCGACGAGGGCGACGACGCGGGCGCACGAGAGCGAGATGCCGGATCCGACCCGACACGCGTGGCTCATCCGGAACGCCGAGATCGACGGCAAGCGGGCGGACCTGCGCCTGCGCGACGGGCGGATCGAGGCCGTCGCGCCCGCGCTGCCCGACGAGCCCGGCGAGTCCAGGATCGACGCTCGCGGCGGCGCCTTGCTGCCGGGGCTGCACGACCACCACATCCACCTGCTCGCCCTCGCGGCCTCGCTGGAATCGGTGCGCTGCGGCCCGCCGGAGGTGACCGATCAGGCCGGCCTGTCGGCCGCGCTGCACGCCGCCGCCGCGGACGCCCCTGCGGAGCGCTGGCTTCGTGGCGTCGGCTACCACGAGAGCGTGGCGGGCGACCTCGAGCGCCACGCACTCGACCGACTGGGCCCCGACCGCCCCATCCGCATCCAGCATCGCAGCGGAGCGCGCTGGATCCTCAACTCGCGCGCGATCGCGCTGCTCGGCGAGGTGCCCGCCGACGACCGACCGCCCGGACTCGAGCTCGACCGCGACCGCCAACCCAGCGGCCGTCTCGACCGCGCCGACGCCTGGCTGCGCGCTCACCTCGGCGACCGGGCGCTGCCCGACCTCGCGCGCGTCGGCGCCCTGCTGACATCTTTCGGTGTCACTTCCGTCTGCGACGCGACGGTGGCGAACGACGCGCAGAGCCTCGCCATCCTCGAGCAGGCCAGCCGTCGCGGCGATCTTCCGCAGCGGCTTCGCGTGATGGGCCGGGCCGGGCTGCCCCTGCCCGGTGCGCCGCGGGTCGAGCGCGGCGCCCTCAAAGTGATGCTCGACGAGAACGCCCTGCCCGATCGAAGCGACCTGCTCGCGTCCATCGTGGCCGCGCACCACGACGAGCGCGGCGTGGCCTTCCACTGCGTGACCCGGGCCGAGCTGGTCTTCGCCCTGTCGGCCCTCGAGGAGGCCGGCTGCAGCGAGGCCGACCGCATCGAGCACGCCAGCATCGCCCCGCCCGACTGCGCCCGGTGGCTGGCGCGACTGCCGCTCACGGTGGTCACCCAGCCGAACTTCGTCGGCGAACGCGGCGACGCCTACCTGAGCGACGTAGCCGAAGCCGATCGGCCCTGGCTGTACCGCGGCCGCGGACTGCTCGATGCCGGCGTCGCCCTCGGCGGCGGCACCGACGCGCCCTTCGGCGACCCGGATCCGTGGCGTGCCATGCGCGCGGCCGTCGAGCGGCGCACCGACGCGGGCGCGCCCCTCGGCCCGCAAGAGGCGCTCTCGCCCGAGGAGGCGCTCGGTCTTTTCACCGCGCCGCTCGCCATGCCGGGCGGGACACCGCGTCGACTCTGCGCCGGCGCGAGCGCCGATCTGTGTCTGCTCGACCGCAGCTGGGCCGCCGCGCGAGGGCGATTGAACGCGCTCGACGTCGCCGGTGTCTGGATCGCAGGCGAGCGGGTGAACGCGAACCGCTGACCTATACTGTCGGGCCTCCATCGCGGCGGCCCGTGGACAGGACCCGGCCGCCCTGCCACGCCGTCGCCGGGGTGCCGAGCGGCCGGCGATCGGGAAGCCGATCCGCATCCGATGATGGAAATGCTCCGCACATTTCGCGCGCGGCACGCCGCGCGAGCCCATCCCCTCCTCGCCACGATCGCGCTGCTCGCGATCGAGCTGGGGGCGGGTGGCTGTGGGGACGCGGTCGACGTCGGGACGGCCTGGGCCCAGGAGCCGGTCCGCCGGGTCAGCCTCGTGGCCCTCGCACGACTCGAGCCCGCGAGCGGTGTCGTGAACGTCGCCTCGGCGAACACCGACGTCGTCAAGCAGATCCTCGTGCGCGAGGGCAACGAGGTGGTGCAGGGACAGGTGCTCGTGCTGCTCGAGAGCTATCAGCTGCGCTCCGCCGAGCTCGAGCAGTCGCGCATCCGGCTCGAGCGCGCCAACCTGCAGCCGCTCGAGGTCGAGGCGCAGCGCGCCCGGCTGCGCGCCATCGAGGCCGAGCTCGAGTACGCACAGAACGAGGTCACGAGCCAGAAGGACCTCAGCCAGAAGGGCTTCAGCGCCGGCCGCGAGTTCCGCGATGCGAAGCTGCGCGTCCGCCGCACCGAGGAGGAGCTCGCCGAGTCCAACGCGGTGCTCGAGCGCCTCGAGGCCAACGCCGGTCTCGAAGCCCGCGAAGCGCGCAACGCCGTCGTACAGGCCGAGGCGCGGCTCGAGCAGACGCTGGTGCGCTCGCCCCTCGACGGCTCGGTGCTGCGAGTGCTCGCGCGCGAGGGCGAGCGCGTCGGCGCCGCCGGGCCGGTCATCAAGATCGGCACCACGCAGAGCATGTACGCGGTCGCCGAGGTCCACGCCAACGAGATCCGCCTCGTCGAGGAGGGGCAGCCCGCGACGTTCGCCAGCCCGGCCCTGAACGGCCCGATCCAGGGCAACGTCGAGTCCGTCGGCGAGATCATCTCGGGCAACTTCATCACCGGGGTCGACCCGACCGGCCCCCGCGGCCTGCGCGTCGTCGAGGTGCGGGTGCGCCTCGACGACAACGAGCTCGCCCGGCGACTGACGAACCTCGAGGGCGAGCTGCGCATCCACCTCGGATCGACTCACGCGGCGGAGTGAGGGGCCGGTGAGCGAGCCCGCGATCGAGATCCGCGACCTCGACCACGCTTTCGGCGATGCCGAGGCGCGCAAGCAGGTGCTGTTCGACATCGAGCTCGAGGTGGCTCCCGGCGAATTCGTGATCATGACCGGGCCGTCCGGCTCGGGGAAGACCACCCTGCTCTCGCTGATCGGTGCGCTGCGCAGTCCGCAGAGCGGCCGGCTGATCTCGGTGGGTCACGATCTGCGCAAGCTGCGCGGCATCGGACTCGAGGAGTACCGCACGCACCTCGGCTTCATCTTCCAGCTGCACAACCTCTTTCCGGCACTGACCGCCTTCGAGAGCGTGCAGATGGCGGCCGACCTGCATCCGGACCCGGACGCCGACAAGACCGAGCGCATCGCCGCCCTGCTGACCGAGCTCGGCCTCGGCGAACGGCAGGACTACCGGCCCGAGAAGCTCTCCGGCGGCCAGCGCCAGCGCGTGGCGATCGCACGGGCGCTGATCCACCGGCCGGCCCTCGTGCTCGCCGACGAGCCCACCGCTGCGCTCGACGCAGCCAACACAGAGATCGTGCTCGGACTGTTCGGGAGACTCGCGAGAGAGCGCGGCACGACCGTGCTGATGGTCACGCAGGACGCCCGGGTGTTCGAATCGGCGGACCGCTTGATCAACCTCGTAGACGGCCGGATCGACTCGGACAGGCGTATCGCCGTCTGAGGACCTCCCGCGCCCCCCTTGGGAATGCGGGGGCCAATCCCTTCGATTTGGCGCCGAGCAGCGGCTGACGGTATTTCGAGCACCCGGGCGCTCGGCTACGGTCGGTCGCGCCTCCCCCTGCCATGCAGCCGGACCCGGTGGCCTCATCGCCGTCCGTCCCCGGCCGTGCTCGACGACGCGGCCGGCATCCCGTCGAGGGAAGACCAGCATGACCGAGCGGAACATCCTGGCGGTGGACGTGGGCACCTCGGAGGTGAAGGCCGCCCTGGTCTCGCACGAGGGTGTCATCCGCGACTGCGCGCGCAGCCACCTCGAGGTGCTCCATCCCCGGCCGACCTGGGCCGAGCAGGACCCGAACGGCTGGTGGCACGCGATCGCCTCGGCGGTGCGCGACCTCTGGAAGAACGCCCCCGAGCGGCGCGACACCGTGAGCGGAATGGTCTTCTCGTGCCAGATGTTCGGCGTGCTGCCCGTCGACGTCGACGGCAAGCCGCTGATGAACGCGATGATCTGGCTCGACACCCGCTCGCGCGAGCAGGCCCGGGCCATCACCGACGGCTTCCCGAAGGTCGCGGGCTACGGGCTGGGCCGAGTCATCAAGTGGCTGCGCGAGACCAACGGCGCGCCGAACCTGGCCGGCCGCGACACGATCTCGAAGTACATCTGGCTGCGCGAGGAGCGCCCCGACGTCTGGGAGCGCACCCACAAGCTGCTGGACGTGAAGGACTACCTGCTGCTGCGCTCGACGGGCCGCACGGTCACCACCTACGACCTGGCGAGCGGCGGCTGGCTCTTCCGCACCCGCAAGGACCAGCTCGGCTGGTCCGAGCCGATCCTCGACATGCTCGACCTCGACACCTCGCGGCTGCCGACGGTGATCCGCTCGACCGAGGTCGCCGGCTTCCTGCAGGAGGACGCCGCCGCCGACCTCGGCATCGCGCCGGGCACGCCGGTCGTCGCGGGCGCGGGCGACGTGCCGTCGTGCGCGATCGGCTCGGGCGCCGTACGCGACGGAGAGGTGCACGTCTGCCTCGGCACCAGCTCCTGGGTGGCGTCGCATCGGGACGACCGCTGCGTCGACCCCTTCTCCGCGACCGGGACCCTCTGCGCCGCCGAGCTCGGCAAGTACATCCTGATCGCCACGCAGGAGACGGCCGGCGCCTCGATGGAGTGGCTGCGGCGCAATCTGCTCGGCGAGCACATCGGCTACGACGAGATCAACGCGCTCGTCGAGGACTGCCCGCCCGGCGCCGGCGGGGTGACGTTCTTCCCGTGGATGATGGGCGAGCGCGTTCCGGTCGACGACTCGTCGGTGCGAGGCGGCTTCGTGAACCTCTCGCTCGACCACGACAAGAGCCACGTGCTCCGCGCCATCTACGAGGGCGTGGCGCTCAACACGCGCTGGGCCTTCGGCGTGGTCGAGAAGCTGCTGAAGGAGCCGGTGCCCCACGTGCGCATCACCGGCGGCGGCGCCCAGAGCGACATCTGGTGCCAGATCACCGCCGACGTGCTGCAGCGCCCGGTCCACCGCGTGGCCAATCCGCAGTTCTGTGGCGTGCGCGGCGCTGCGGTGATCGCGCTGCGCGCCCTCGGCGAGATCCCGCGCCTCGAGGACACCGGACACCTCGTAGAGGTCACCGACCGGTTCGAGCCCCGCGCCGCCTACGCGTCACTCTACGACGAGCGCTACGCGGCCTACCGCGACTACTACGACCGGACGCACTCCTGGTTCCGCCGCCTCAACGAGGGTCGGACGAAGAAGTAGCCCGGTCCAGCTCGGCCGCCTTGGCGAAGGTCATCCACAGGGCGCCGACGAAGATCACCGCCACGTAGGCCCCGATGCCGGCGAGCGCCCAGTCGAGGGCGTCGAGGGCTCCGGCCAGGGCGATGACGAACACGTAGGCGAACTCCAGGCCGGTGACGGCCATCATCAGCCAGTCGCCGAGCGGGATCCGCTCCGGCCGCGAGGGCTTGAAGTAGGTGGCCGTCGCGTTCTGCACCGCGAAGTTGTCGCGGGTCTGGCGGTTCAGCAGCAGCAGCACGCAGAGGCCCAGCGAGAACGCCACGGCGTGCTCGCCGAACAGGCCGCCGCCCGCGTGATCCACCAGCAGCCCCAGCGAGAACAGCAGCCCGCACCAGAAGCCCATGTCGACGGTGCCGTCGAGGATCGCGCCGAGGCGGCTCGTCTGCCCCAGGGTGCGCGCCATGTTGCCGTCCACGCAGTCGAGCACGTGGTAGGCGAAGCCGATGGCGGCCACCGCCCACCAGACCGACGGCCCGCCCAGCCACGCGATCGTCACCATGGCAAGCGCGACCAGCAGCGCAAAGCAGGTCACGCCGAGCACGGGCACGCCCAGGCGCAGCAGGGGCGGCGTCACGTAGAAGGAGATCTGCCGGTAGACGAGAAAGCAGATCAGGTCGCCCTGCATCTCGCTCCACGCCTTCTCGGGCGGAAACGACGCGCGAACGTCAGCCACGGTGAAGCGTCGCCGCGTGGTATCGGAGATGACCGTTCCCCCCGCCCCCGGCCGGCCTCGCCTAGCCGCCCGTGAGCTGCACGTAATAGTAGAAGACCGGCGCCACGAAGATGAAGGCGTCGTAGACGTCGAGTACGCCGCCCTGGGTGGGCACGGCCTCGCCGTAGTCCTTCACGCCGACCCGCCGCTTGAGGCGCGAAGCGAAGAGGTCGCCCGCCAGCCCCGCCACCGCGATCAGCACCCCGGCCCCCGCCAGCCGCCAGCCGCCCCACTCGGGCACCGCGAAGCTCAGGGCGAACGCGATTCCCAGGGTCGCGAGGATGCCTCCGGCCACCCCCTCGACGGTCTTCTTCGGACTGAGCTTCGGGAAGATCTTGTGGCGGCCGATGCTCGACCCTACCAGGTATGCCGCCGAGTCGTTCACTTCGGCGAGCCCGTAGTAGAGCACCACGTAGCCGAAGCCCTCCTCACGCACGCCGAGGTCGACGAAGAAGGCGAGGCACATGAAGGGGTACAGGATGCCGAACGTCGTCCGTCTGCTGCGCGCCAGCAGGCCCGTCTTGCCGCCACCCGCGGCGAAGCGCAGCCCCCAGTAGAGCGCAAGCACCCATGGGAAGATCGGGGCGACGCCGTCGGGCCGAACGTAGGCGTAGAACACGAAGCCGAGCCCGATCAGGATGCCCGAAAGCTTCCAGGGCGTGTCGCCTCCGAACTCGAACGTGCCGTACAACTCACTCGCGCAGAGACAGCCCAGCAGCACCGCCGTCGCCAGCACCCACGCGCCCCCGAGATACGTGGGCACGAAGATCGCGGCCAGGAACAGCACCTCGAGGCCGAAGCGCGTGCCCATCTGACTCTGGGCAGTCGTGCGACCGCGCATCGCGAAGCTCACCAGCAGGCCGAGCGCCGCCACGGCGAAGATGGCGCTCAGCGTGTAGAGCAGCCGGACGGCGATCTCTTCCTTCACACGTCTTCCCGCGCGCCGCTCGGACTCAGCGCCTCGCCCGCGACAGATACTGCTCGAGCGCCTCGAGGAACGCCTCGATGTCGCTGGCGTCGATCGCGCCGAGAACGGCCAAGCGGAAGGTCGGCACCGCTCCGGGCTTGCCGGGATAGATCGTGAAGCCCTGTTCGAAGAGCGCGTCGTGCATGTCCTCGAAGTCGTACCAGGGCGCTTCGGGGGCGCGAATCGCCACCAGGATGCGGCTCGGCTCGCCGTCGCCCTCGAACAACTCGAAGCCGAGCCTGCGCAGCCCCGAAACCAACACCTCCATGCTGCGCGTGTAGCGCGCGCGGCGGCCGTCGAGCCCCTCGCGCTCCAACTCGATCAGCGCCCGGTGCAGCGCCGACACCACCTGCGGCGGCACCGTGAAGCGGCTCTGCCCCGTCTTCTCGAGGTGGTCGAGCTCGGCGACGAGATCGAGGCTGAAACAGCGCCGCCGCGTGCCGCGCGCCTCGTCGAGCAACGCGCGGGTCGCCACCACGATGCCGAGCCCCGCCATGCCTTGCACGCACTTGTTCGAGCTCGACACCACCGCGTCGACGCCCTCCGCGCCGACCGGCGTCGGCAGGCACGCGAAGCTCGACATCGCGTCGAGCAGCACCCGCACGTCGTGACGCTTGAACACCGCGAGCAGCGGGTCGATCGGGTTCAGCAGACCCGAGCTGGTCTCGTGGTGGACGAAGTAGGCATGGGTGAACGGGGTCGAGGCGTCGCCGAGCTTCGCCTCGACTTCGGCCGGGTCGATCGGCACCGCCCAACCCACCTCGAGCACGTCGTGGTCGATGCCCAGCTCGCGGGCCATCGCTGCGAGCCGGGTCCCGTAGTCGCCGTTGTCCACGACGAGCAGCCGGGCGCCGGGCGGCAGCAGGCTCACCATCGCGGCCTCGAGGGCGGTGGTGCCGCAGCCGACGAGCGGAACCGCAGCGACCTCGGCGGGATCGCCCACCAGCTCGGCCAGCCGCCGGCGCACGTCGGCGTAGAGATCGCAGAAAGAACGCTCGCGCGGACAGATGTCGGGGATCACCAGCGCCTGCTTGACGCCGTCGCTCGTGGTGGCCGGCCCCGGGTTCAGCAGGATCCTGCGCTCGACCGTCTCGCCCATGCTCATGCCTCGATGGCCTCCGTTTCGACGTCTTCGCCGTCCACACCCCGGCGCCGCCAGGCGGGGTACACCTCGTCGCGCACCCGCACGTAGTGCCGCTCGTAGTCGACCTCGCCCCAGAGCAGATCCGGCACCAGCTCGACGCGCACCGGGTGCTCGCGCGCCACCTCGACGAGAGCGTCCATCTCGTAGGCCATACGGCCGTGGCCGTGGCGCGAGACGAAGCCCTCGTAGGCGCCCGAGAGCGCCCGCCCCACATCGGCCGACACCTTGACGATGCCGACCAGCTCGCCCGAGATGTGGTCGAGCTCGTTCTCCGCCTTCGACATGTCGACGAGGCGACCATCGTTTGCCGCCTCGACCCACACCTCGTCGGTCGCGCCGGTGGGGCTCGAGACGAGCAGCACGTCGCGCTCCTCGCAGGCGAGCACGCGCTGCAGCGCACGCTCCTCGTAGAAGAGGTCGCTCTCGAGCAGCAAGTGGTCCTCGTCGACGATCTCGAGCGCACGCGCGAGCGACGCCATGCTGCCGGTCGTCGCGAAGGCGGGATTGTCGACGACCTCGACGCCCGGCCGCGACTTCGCGAGCTCGTGATAGGTCTCGCCGAGGTGGCCGGCCACGATCACCACCCGCTCGACGCCGTGATCGCCGAGCAGGCGAAGCGAGCGGTCGATCAACGACTCGCCGCCGATTTCGACGAAGCCCTTCGGCAGGTCGGAGAACATGTCACGAAGCCGGGTCCCCATCCCGGCCGCCAGGATGATCGCGGCCCGCGGAGTGGCGCTCATGCCGGGACACCCCCTCGACCGGCCCGGAAGGCCGCGGCGATCTCCTGCGGCGAGAGCTTCGGCCGCTCGAGCCCCTCGGCCTCGCGCTCGTCGACCGCCACGTGCAGCAGGACCGGCCCCGAGCCGGCCGCGTCCGCCACGAACGCGAGCGCGTCGTCGAGCGCGTCCCCGCCCCGGCACGAGGCGGCGGCCGCGTAGCCGCAGGCGAGCGCGGCGCGCGCGAAGTCGACCCCGGGCGAGACCGTGAGCTGCCCGCCCGTCGACGCGTAGGTGCCGTTGTCGACCACCACGTGAACGAGCTGCGCGGGCGCGCACGCGCCGATCGTGGCGAGCGAGCCCATGCGCATGATCAGCGCGCCGTCCCCGTCGAGCACGTGAACCGCCGACTCGGGGCGCGTGCGCGCCACGCCCAGCGCGATCGCGGAAGCGAATCCCATCGAGCCCTGCATGGGGAAGTGGCGATCGAAGGACCCGTGCGCGGAGACCTCGCGCGACATGTAGCCGGTGGTCGAGACCGCCGGGGCCTCGGGGAATCGCGCCAACCAGGCGTCGAGCAGCTCGCTGCGGCTCGGCAGCGCGCCGCCCTCGAAGCGCTGCGCGGCGGCGCCGCTCGTCGGCGTTCGCCCGGCTAGCACCGGCGGCGGGCGCGAGGCGTTCCCCTGCGACTTCGCGAAGAGCCCGCGCGGAGTGATCAGCGCGGCGGGCTTGCGCTCCTTCTGCATGTAGCGCGCGGCGTCCGCCACGCACTGTTCGACGTCCGAGTCCTCGCGGAGCACGGTCACCGGCACGCCGAACAGCTCGAGCAGGCCGGGCGTCGCCGCGCCCATCGGCGCGTGGTGGACGGCGTCCTTGCGCCCGGGCTCGCCACGCCACGACACGATCAGCAGCGCCGGAATCTCGTAGGGCAGGCACAGCGAGGCCAGTGGGTTGACGGCGTTGCCGAGCCCCGAGTTCTGCATCAATGCCGCGCCGAGGCCGCCCGCCAGCCAGCTGCCGGCCGCGACCGAAACCGCCTCGCCCTCGACCGACGCCGCCACGTAGTCGACGTCGTCCGACGCCTCGGCGGCGAGGACCAGATCGGTGAGGATCGAGCACGGCACGCCGGCGAACGAGCGGATGCCCGCGGCGCGCAGCGCGCTGAACAGAAGTCGGGGGTCGAGCGTCACGACCGATGCGCTCCCTTCTTCACGGCCTCGAGCGGCGGACTCAGACGCCGCCGCTGCGGGCCACGTCCGCGAGGTCGTTGATGTCGATCCAATCGCCGGAGACGTAGACGACGCCCACCGAACCGGGATGCTCGGCCAGCACCCGCTCGAAGACGGCGCTCATGTCGAGGCGCTCGTGATCGGGCTCGGCCAGCACGGCGTCGAGGGCCGAGAGCAGCCACTCGGTGCCCTCGGGTCTGGCGCGCAACATGCCGATCCACTCGCCGTCGGTTGCTTCGTCGGGCAGGTCGGCCGCCATCCGCTCGAGCGTGTACTCCTGCTCGTCCCAGCGCTCGGGGGCCGGTGCGCTCACCTTGACGCGGTCGCCGACCCGGCCCGACTCGACGATCGAGCGCGTGCCGTCGACGACGATCGTGATCGGCGCGTCCGACGAGAGCAGCTCGTGCAGGATGTAGCGCTTGAAGACGACGTCCCCGTAGGCGATCAGGACCTCGCCCTTGAGGGCGCTCCGCGCGGCCTCGAGCGACCCGAGCTCGCCGGTCTCCTCCCAGCGCGGGCTGTCGAAGAACGATGCGCCGGCCGGCGCGAGCGCCTCGGGCTTGTAGCCGCGCACGACCGAGATGTCCTTGATGCCTTCGGCCCGCATGCTCTGCAGCATGCGCTCGATCGCCGGCATGCCGTTCACCTCGATCATGCACTTCGGCTTGTCTCTGGTGAGCTGGTCCATCCCCGCACCGCGGCTCGCCGCCAGGATCACCGCCGAGCAGGCGCTGCCCTGGGCGAGATAGAGCCGCTCGCCCTCGAGCAGACCGTCCGCGTCCTGCAGGCGGAACACCTCCTTGACGGAAGCGATGGTGTCCTCGAGATCGCGCGCGGTGCCCTTCTCGCCGATCTCCCGGGCGACGCCCTGCATGGCTCCGATCGCCGCGCGCAGCATGTGGTTGGCCCAGATCACCAGCGAAACGCCGGCTTGCTGGAAGGCGTCGATCGGCGTGCTGTAGTAGGTGGTCGGCACACAGATGACGGGCGTCGGACGCTCCCAGCGCGACATGAACTCGCGCACCTGCGAGAAGGTCCGCACTTTCGAGTGGATCAGGATCGCGTCGGCGCCCGCCTCGACGTAGCGCTCGGCGCGGTCGAGGGCCTCGGACATGTCGAGTCCCACGATCAGCGACTCGGTGCGGGCGGCGATCACGAAATCTTCGTCGGTCTGGGCGTCCTTGCCCGCGCGGATCTTGCCCGCGAACTCCTCGACGGGCGCGAGGTCCTGGGACTCGCTGCGCAGGAAGGAGTTCGTCTTGGGGAAGACCTTGTCCTCGATGCAGACGCCTCCGACCTGCCGCAGGCAGAGCTTGCGGACCAGCTGCTGGAAGTGGCTGAACTGTCCGTAGCCGGTGTCGCCGTCGAAGAGGATCGGGATCCCGACCTTCGCGGTGATCGACTCGAGCACGTCGAGCACCTCGGTCATCGTCAGCTCGCTGTTGTCGCGCATGCCCGCCGCGCACGAGAGCGTGAGCGAGCTGGCCCACAGCCCCGGAACGCCGGCCTCCTCGACGATCGTGGCCGACAGCGCGTTGTGGGCCTCGAGGATCTGCTCGACCCGCGGGCTCTGGAGCAGATCGCGAAGCTTCTTCGAGTTCGTCTGGGTCATGCTCGTTCCGTCCTTCTCCCGCCCGCCCCGGGCGAGCCGGGTGCGGGCGCTCCCCCTCCGGAGCGGGCGGCGGTCGATGCGGCGAAGCCGGGCGCCGGCCGCTCCAGAGGATAGCTGCGGGCCGTTCAGCCCGCGCGCTCGCAGACCTGGCTGTAGATCGCGTCGACTCGCTCGACCACGCTCGGCCACGAGTAGCCGAGCGCCGTCTTGCGCCCCGCCTCGCCGATGCGCGCGAGCGCGTCCCGATCGGCGAGCAGGCCGGCCAGACCGTCTCCGAGCGCCGCGGCGGACACGTCGTCGACCAGCCAGCCGTCGACGCCGTGCGACACGACGTCTCGATAGCCCGGAATCGCGAAGGCGACCGGCGTGCGACCGGCCGCCATCGCCTCGAGCAGCACGATGCCCTGACTCTCCTGCCCGGTGGCCGGCGAGCAGAAGACGTCGCAGCTCGCGTAGTAGCGCGGCATGTCCTCGGGCGCCGCGTAGCCCTCGAAGCGGACGTCGGCCCGGGCATCGGGGTCGATACGATCGAGCGCCGCGAGCGGCTCCGGCACCTCTTCCTCGCGCACGCCCACCACCACCAGCTCGGCACCGGGCACCCGCCGGCGCACCTCGGGAAACGCCTCGAGCAGCAGCGGCAGGCCCTTTCGCGGATCGGGACGGCCGACGAAGAGAATGCGACGGCGGTCCTCCGACAGCGCCGGAAGGGGCTCGGCATCCGGCCTGAAGCGCTCCGTGTCGACGCCGTTGGGCACGATCACGACGTCGCCCTCGAAGTAGCGACCGATGCTGCGCCGCGCCTCGTCGGCCACCGCGATGCGCGCCGCGAGGCGCTCCCAGGCTGGTGCGGTGAGCGGCCGCAGCCAGCGATACAGGAAATTCCAGAGCGGGCCCTGGTCGAAGTTCGCGTGGAACGTGCCGACCACCGGGCACTCGGCGGCGTACACCGCACCGAGCGGCAGGAACGGATCCATCGGCGCATGCACGTGGATCACGTCGAAGTCGTGCCGGCGCAGGAGCCCCCGGAAGTGGAGCAGATAGCTGCCGAGCACCAGCCGCGACAGGGCGCCGTTGCTCGTGAACTCGTACCCGAAGCCGAGCCGTTCGACCGTTCGTCCGGCGTCGCTCCAGTCGGGCGGCGCCGGCCCCGTGAGGATCGTGACCGCGTGACCGCGCCGTTCGAGCTCTTCGGCCTGATGATGGACGTGCTCGGAGATACCGCCGGGCCACGGCCGGTAGTACTCCGCCACGATGCCAACGTGCATGAAGCTCCTCGCACGTCGCTCTCGGCCGCTGGTGGGCCGGCGACGGGGCGGGTCGGACCCGCGGAGGACGGGGCTGATCGGTGATTCGGCGCGGCAGGGGGACGCCGGCGCCGACCCTAGCATGGCTGATCGGCGCCCAGCCAGATCGCCCAGGGGGAACGGCCTGAGGTCGCGCTCGGGTGCGCGGCCCGCACCCGCCGGTAACCTCTGCCGCCATGACGGTCGTGCGCCGCCTCGAGAGGGAAGAGATCGACGCGGTCGCGGATCTCACCGCCCGCGTCTTCGGCAAGGCCGACGAGGTGGCCCCGTTGCGGGCCCTGATGCGCGCCGCCTACGAGACCTGCCCCTTCATGCCGCCCGAGCTGTGCTGGGTCGCCGAGGAGGAAGGACGCATCGTCGCCAAGTGGCAGATGCTCGACTTCGAGATGTGGGTGGCGGGCACGCCGGTGCGGACGGCCGGCATCCAGGGTGTGGTCGCCGAGCCGGACGCCAACCACAAGGGCTACGCGCGCCTGATCGCCGAGCACGCCATCGGCGAGGTGCGCAACGAGGGCTTCGACATGGTCTTCGGCTTTGCGCAGCGCGGAGGCTTCTACACGCGGCTCGGCGGCGTGCCGCTCTGCGCCGACTACATGCTCGAGCTCGACGCGCGCGCCATCCCGCGGCTCCAGGACGACCCCTTCCGGCCGTCCATCGACGCCGACCTGCCCACGCTGATCCGTTGCTACAACGAGAGCAATCGTCACGGCAGCGGCCCGTTGGTGCGGAGCGAGGCGCTCTGGCCGTGGCTCGTGCGCAGACCCGAACGGATGTACCTCTGCGACGACGGCTACGTGGGCGTCACCTTCTTCGACGACCGGCTCGAGATCCGCGAGGTCGCGGGCGCCGGCCCCGCCTTCCACGCCGCGGCCGTGCGCAAGCTCGGCGAGCTCGCCCGTGAGGCGAACCTGCGGCGCATCTGCGGCGCCGTACCCGCCGACCACCCGTTCGTAGCCGCCGCCACCCCACACGGCGCCACGCTGACGACCACCTACTCGAAGCGCTCGGGCTGCCTCGGCATGCCGCTCGCCCCGCTGCGCCTGCTCGGCCGGCTGACCGACTCCCTCGGCGAGCGACTGCGCGGTTCGACGAGCGGCCAGGTCGCCCTCGACCTCGGCGTCGAGAGCGGCGGCGAGCGAACGCGCGTGCTGCTGAACGGCGCCGCCGGGAACACACGCAAGGTCGACCTCGTGCTCTCGCCCGGTGCGCTGCTGCAGCTCGCGATGGGCTACCGCGCGGCCTCGGAGGTGCTCGCCGGCGAAGCCGGCTGGCAGACGACGCCGCCGGGCGCCGAGGACATCGCCCTGCTCGACGTCGTCTTCCCGCGCTGCCATCCGTTCATGTGGCACACCGACCGCTACTGATCGACCCCGGGGATCGCGCCACCGATGATCGACGAGCTCTACAAGGATCGGATGGACCGCTGGTGGGACGCGCTCGGCCGCGTGGTCGCCCGCACCGGCCTCACGCCCAACGCGGTCACCTGGATCGGGTTCGCCCTGTCGGCAACCAACGCCCTCGCCTTCACGCTGCACCGGAACCTGATCGCTTACGGACTGCTGGTGGCGGTGGTCGAGCTGCTCGACAACGTCGACGGTGCGGTGGCCCGCGTGACCGGCCAGAGCAGCCGGAGCGGCGCCTACCTGGACGCCACCACCGATCGCTACAAGGACGTGTTCATCCTGCTCGCGATCGGCTACGTGACCGACCACTGGCTGCCGGTCGCGGTGGCCATCTCCGGCTCGCTCATCACCAGCTACGCGGCGGCGCGCGCCTCGATGCTCGGCGCCGACGGCGACGGCCGCGGCGGCCTGCCCGACCTCTTCGAGCGGCTCGAGCGCATCGGCACGCTCTGCATCGGCCTCGTGGCGACGCCCTTCTGTCCGCCGATCTTCGGCTACGACCTGATGTTCTGGGTGCTCTGGTTCGTCGCGGTGATGACCCAGGTCACGGCGCTGCAGCGCTTCGCCCGCCGCCTCGCCCAGCTGCGCGACCTCGACGACGACGCGGGCTGAGCGCCGGCGGCGCGCTCAGACCTCGCCGCCGACGCGCGCCTCGAGCTCGGCGACGTTCGTCGCGTAGTCGACGAGCGCCTGCAGGAGCATGCTCTCCGCGCGGATCAACTCCTCGTCGGCGTTGGTGATGTCGAGGTTGTTGGCCAGGCCCATCTCGAAGCGGCCGCGGGCAATCTCGCGCTTCTGCCTCGCGCTCGCGACGGCAGCCGTGAGGTTCTTCACGCGCTCCGTGTTCTCGCGCAGCCGGATCTCGATCTCGCGCACCTCGAGCTCGATGTCGCGGCGGGTGCGGGCGATCTCGTGCCGGACCTTGTCGCGATCGAGGCGCGCCTGATCGTGCCGCGCCTCGGCGGCGACGTTGCCGATCGGGTAGTCGAAGCTGACGCCGGCGTTGTAGTTCCAGCTCTTCCAGTCGAAGCCGGGAAAGAAGCCGCCCCTCACCTCGAGGCCCGGAAGCTTGGCGTTGCGCCCGACCTTCACGGCGAGCTCGGCCTTGGCGAGCCGGCTCTCGAGCGCCATCAGCTCGGGCCGGCTGTCCATCGCGCGCGCCACCCAGCCCGGGAGATCGATGCGGATCGGGCGGAACGGAATCGTCGTGTCCGTCGCGTCGACCTGCACGTGGGCAGGCAACCCGATCACCTTGCGCAGCCCGTTCTGAGCGACCTCCAGATCGGCGACCGCGCTGGCGAGCCGGGCGCGGTCGTTCGAGCGGCTGATCTCGGCGCTGAACAGGTCTACCTTGCTCACCCGTCCCGCTTCGAAGAGCGCCGCCGACGCGCGGATCAGCTCCTCGTCGCGCACCAGCGCCTGATCGACCACCTCGATCTGCCGCTGTGCGCCGATCACCGCGTAGTAGGCGCCTTTCGTTTCTGCCGTCACGGCGAGGACCCGCGCACGCAGCTCGGCCCGGCGCATCTCCGTGTCGTAGCGCGCATCCAGGATCTTCTGGCGCGCCACGTAGGTGCGGCCCCCGCGCAGCAGCGGCTGCCTGATCTCGATGCCGAGGCCGGCGATCTCGCTGATGTTCTCGAGGTTCGACCGGCCGCCACCGACCTGCGTGACCAGCTCGTTCTTGAACTCGCGGCCATAGCCGACACCCACGCTGACGTCACCGCCGGTCGGGACCTCCTGCCGCACCAGAGCTCGGGCCTGCTGGGCATCGCTCGTCTGGTCTTCGACCAGCGGGTCGTTCTCGGCGCGCTTCGTGCCCGATGCATCGCCGGTCAGCCCGGCCACGGGATGGAACTTCGAGCGCGCCGCGTCGATCTCCCGCTCGCTCGAGGCCACGTCGAGGGCGAAGATCTGCAGCCCGAGGTTCTCCTCGAGCGCGACCTTCACCGCCGCTTCGAGCGAGAGCGCGCGCCGCTCCGCGGGCTCGAGCGACGCGCCCGCCTCGGCGGCGTCGACGATTTCGCGCACGGCCTCGAGGTCGAGGTCGCTGATGCGACCCACCTCGAGCCCCGCCGCCCCCTGAGCGCGCGCCGCGCCGGCCCCGACACCGAGCAGCAAGCCCACCGCCGCAACGAAGTAGGCGAACCGACCCGCCGTGCCCGCCGCGTTGACGCGTCGTCGGTGCATCGTCCCCCACCTGGCTCGTGCGCGGTGGCTCCCCCCCGGTTCCGCCACGTCCCCCGAGCCGCGATGCGACCCGAGGCTACCACACCCTTCGAGTCCGCCGAGCCGATCCGGTTCCTGCCGGGCCGGCGCCGCCGGGCGCCGCGATAGCGCGCGCATCACGCCGGCCGTCAGGCCACCGCGGATCGCAGCACGCGTCGCGCCTCGCTCGCGAGGTCGTCGACGATCTCCGCCACGGGCGCAGCTCGGCTCACGAAGGAGACACCCTGCCCGACCGCCTCGGTCATCAGGTCGGCCCGCCGTGCGTCGTTGGCTCCCTGCAGATACTTCGAGGTGAGGATCATCTGGTACGGGCTCTGCAGCAGCGGCGGCGCGACCTCGCTCTCCCACTCGGTCGCCCAGGGAAAGTTCAGCACCCGCATCGTCTTGCCCGAGATCGTGGCGGTGCGCGTGGTGTCGGCGCCCGTCGCGCCGAGGATGCGCTCTTTCATGATCGGGTCGACGTCCGACTCCTCCGAGGCGAGCCACACCGTGCCGGTCCACACGCCGACCGCCCCCAGACACAGCGCCGCCGCGAGGTGCCGGCCGGACGTGATGCCGCCGGCGGCGATCACCGGCACATCGCCGGCGCGCGCGACGATCTCGGGCACGATGGAGAACGTTCCGACGCCGCCGGTGTGTCCGGCCGCGTCGTAGCCCTGGGCGACCACCATGTCGGCGCCGCGCTCGATCTGCCGCAGGGCCTGCCGGGTGGCGCCGACGAGAGCGATCAACTTGACGCCGCGGCGCCTGGCCTCGTCGAAGAGGAAGTCGGGCGCGCCGAGCCCGGTGGCGATGACCGGCACCTTCTCGTCGAGCAGGACCTCGATCTGCGCCCGGGCGATCTTCTGGTTGTTGCCGCCCCACTTGTGGAGCGCCACCTCGCCCGCGGGCGCCGGAACGTCGTATTTGTTCTCGACGTGCTCCGCGAAGGCGCGGTGCTCGGCCGGGATCTCGGCGTACAGCTCCTCCGCCCCCGCCTGTCGCGGCGCCCGGGCGGGCAGCACCAGGTCGATCCCGAAGCCCGGCCCGATGCGCTCGCGGATCCAACGGATGTCGCGCTCGATCTCCTCGAGGCTGCGCAGCGCCTCGCCGAGCACCGGGAACGCACCGGCGCGACGGGCCGCCACCGCCACCTCGCGGCAGTGGGTGAAGCAGACGATGGGCAGCTCGACCTCGAGCGCCTCGCAGAGCCGTGTCGCCAGGGGGTCCTTCGCCATCGACCTCGAATCCAAGCGGGCACCTGCCGGCACGGAGGCTGCCCCGCAGGCCATACGATACAGCCCACAGGCGCGCCGGAGGGGCCGTTCGCCGCCGTCGCCTGCGACCCTGGACCGGCGTGGCCTGGCTCCACCGGTCGCGGGGGCGACGGCTCGGAGGCGGCGGCCACGGTACCCTCCCGGGCTCGACGCTTCGACGCGCCCGACGCGGACGTCCGGAAGGCCGGACGCAATCCGCCGTCGGGAGCCCGCGTCGCCACCCTGGAGACGAAATCCGATGGCCCCTTGGCTCTTCCTCGCCGTGTCCGTCTGGGGCGCGCTCTTCACCATCAACGCCTACATGCCCCAGCGGCGCACCGGCATGCTCAGCATCCCGAGCTTCATGGGAGGCTGGCTGACCTCCGAGCTGCCGGCGCACCACATCGGCTGGCAGGTCGTCGCCACTCTGCTCTTCGTCTGGGCCGGCGCCCTCGAGGCGTGGCCCGGCTGGGCCGGCATGGGAATCACGCTGGTCTCCTGGGCCGCGCTGGTCGCGCACCTGCGGCTTTCGAGCGAGTCGGGGGCCGTCTACGAGGCGGCCCTGCAGGCGGGGCTCGGCGACGACTACACGCACCACATCGACGCCGACCTGCAGGACAAGATCGCCACTACGCCCCCGCCGCCGCCCCGCCCCCTCAATCCCTTCCGCTTCAAGCACCCCGAGGTGAAGATCCACCGCGACATCCCGTACGTGGAGGGCGGCGGCAAGCGCAACCACCTCGACGTGTACGTCTCGACGAACGGCGCCGAGAAGGCCCCCGTGCTGCTCCAGATCCACGGCGGCGGCTGGACGATCGGGAACAAGCACGAGCAGGCGCAGCCCCTGATGGTGCACCTCGCCCAGCAGGGCTGGGTGTGCGTGGCGGCCAACTACCGGCTCAGTCCGCAAGCGACCTGGCCCGACCACCTGGTCGACGTGAAGCGCGCGATCGCATGGATCCGCTCCGAGATCCACCGCTTCGGCGGCGACCCCGACTTCATCGTCGCCACCGGCGGCAGCGCCGGCGGGCACCTCACCGCGATGGTGGGCCTGACGGCGAACGACCCCGAGTACCAGCCGGGCTTCGAGTCGGTCGACACCCGCGTCGCCGCCGCCGTGCCGTTCTACGGCGTCTACGACTTCTCGAACCACTGGGGGCTGCACGCCCAGGACCGGATGGGCGACTTCATCGCGAAGACGGTGCTGAAGGTCGACCCGAAGACCGACGCCGAGGCCATGCGCCGCGCCTCTCCGCTGCACCGGCTGCGCGCCGATGCCCCGCCCTTCTTCGTGATCCACGGGACCAACGACAGCCTCGCCTCCATCGAGGAGGCGCGGCACTTCGCCTGGTCGCTGGCGCGGGTCTCGAACGAGCCGGTCGTCTTCGCCGAGCTGCCGGGCACCCAGCACGCCTTCGAAGTCTTCCACTCGGAGCGCACCAGCGCGACCGCCCAGGCGGTGGACCGCTTCCTGGCGTGGCGCTACTCGCAGTACCGGGCCGAGCGGCCCGAAGCGGGGACCCCCGTCAGCGCCGGTTCGGACGCGGCCGCCACCCGCGCGGCCGCGTCGTAGCGCGACGCTCCCGGCGATCCGGCACGAGAGCCCACCGCGAAACCGCGGCCAGGAGGACAGCGCATGCAGACCGCCGACAGTGACCGCGAGTTCGACGTGGTGCTGCAGGGCGCGACCGGCTTCACGGGAGGCCTCGTCGCCGAGTACCTCTGCGAACGACACGGCGCCGGCGGCGGCCTGCGCTGGGCCCTCGCCGGCCGCAGCGAGCCCAAGCTGCGCGCGGTGCGCGACCGCCTCGGTCCGGGCGCGACGGACCTGCCGCTGATCGTCGCGGATGCGGGCGACGGGGAGGCAATGCGACTCCTGGCGGCCCGCACACGGGTGGTGTGCACGACGGTCGGCCCGTACGCGCGCTTCGGGTCGCCCCTCGTCGAAGCCTGCGCGACCGGCGGCACCCACTACTGCGACCTCACCGGGGAGGTCCACTGGATGCAGCGCATGATCGACACGCACCACGACGCGGCCCGCAAGAGCGGCGCCCGTATCGTCCACGCCTGCGGGTTCGACTGCATCCCCTCGGACCTCGGCACGTGGTTCGTCCAGCGCGAGATGCAGACGCGCCACGGCGTCACCTCGCCGCACGTCAAGCTCCGGGTGCAAGGGTTCAGCGGCGGCGCCTCGGGCGGCACCATCGCGAGCATGCTGAACATGATGGAGGAGGCGCGGCACGATCCCGCCGTGATGCGCGCCATGAACGAGCCGTACTCGATCAATCCGGCGGACGAGCGCTCGGGGCCCGACGAACCGGAGCGCCGCTCGCCCTGGCACGACGGCGACTTCGACGAGTGGGTGGCGCCCTTCGTGATGGCGGGCGTCGACACGAAGATCGTGCGGCGCACCAATGCCCTGCTCGACTACGCGTACGGACGCGACTTCCGCTACGACGAGGGCGTGCTGATGGGCCGGGGCCCCCTCGGCGCCACCCGAGCGACCGCAACCACGGCTGCGATCGGCGGCGGGATGGCGCTGGCGGCGATCGGGCCGCTGCGAAGGCTGCTGGCGCGCGGCCTGCCGTCACCCGGCGAGGGACCGTCGCAGGCCGCCCGCGAGGCCGGCTACTTCGATCTGCGACTGCACGCCGAGCACCCGAAAGAGCCCGCTTCGTCGCTGCGCGCGAGGGTCACCGGCGACCGCGACCCGGGCTACGGGTCGACGGCCCGCATGCTCGGCGAGGCCGCCGTGTGCCTGGCCAGGGACGACCTCTCGGCGCCCGGAGGCTTCTCCACGCCGGCCGCGGCGATGGGCGAGTCGCTGCTCGAGCGACTCGTCGAGCACGCGGGCCTCGCGTTCGAGGTCGAGTAGCGGAGCTCGCCCCTCAGGCGCCGACCAGCCGAACCGCCCGCCGCCCCGCCCGCCGCAGCCACATGAAGGCCGGGATGATGAAGACCAGCTCGGCGCCGAGGCCGCAGAAGATCTCCTCGCCGGCGATCTCGTGGAGGGCGGCCGCTTCGGCCTCGACGTTCTGGTGCGAGGCGCCGCACTCCGGGTCGTTCGTGTCGATCTGGCCGTCGAGGTCGTTGTCGAAGCCGTCGTCGCACAGCGGCACCTCTGTCTCGGCGTCGGGATCCGCGCAGCCGGGATCCTGCGGATAGTCGATCAGTCCGTCGGCGTCGTTGTCGACGCCGTCGCGACAGCTCGGCACGTCGCTGCGGATCTCGTGCACCCGTCCGTCGACAGCCAGCACATAGAGCTCGCCCGTGCCCCCCTCGGCCAGAGCGATCGCGGCCGGGTTCGCGGTTCCGCCCTCGAGGAACTCCAGCGTGCGGTTGTAGAGCTGGTCGTTCACGCGGTCGTAGCTCCAGACATTGCCCGAGCAGCCCGCGGCGAAGAAGTACTGGCCCTGGAATTCGAGGTGGGCGCCGCGGTAGACGTGGCCGCCGATGATTCCGCAGCTCGAGGCGCTGGCGGCGTACTCGAAGATCGGGTCCGTGATTCCGGGGTCGCTGCACGAAGGCGCCGGCGACGGGTCGGTCGGGTTGCAGAGCGTGCCCGAGGTGACGTCCCAGCCGTAGTTGTGGCCACCCGCGTCGGTGCCGGACTCGAAGTTGATCTCCTCGCGCACGCCGGCGCCCGGGTCGCTGATCCAGAGCGCGCCGGTCTGCCGGTCGACGCTGATGCGCGCCGGGTCGCGCAGACCGAGGGCCCAGATCTCGTCGCGGGTCGAGCCGCCGAGGAACGGGTTGTCGGCGGGAATCGAGTACGCCCCGGCCGCAATGCTGTCCGCGGCCGCGGGTACGCCCACGTCGAGGCGCAGCAGCTTGCCGTGCAGAGCGGTCGGGTCCTGGGCGCGATCGTCGGGATCACCCGCCCCGCCGCCGTCGCCCACGCCCACGAACAGGAAGCCGCCGGGCCCGAAGGCGAGCCCGCCGCCCGGGTTGCCGGCGTGCGGCAGCGGAAGACGCAGCAGCTGGACCTCGCTCGCGCGATCGGCCACGTAGGGGTGCGCGCCGAGGCTGAAGCGCGAGAGCACCAGGTCGCCGCCGGCATCGACGCGCGTCACGAAGAGGTGGCCGTTGGTCGCGTAGTCCGGGTCGAAGACCAGTCCGAGCACGCCGCCGTAGCCATCCGCGGCCGAGACGTCGTCGGAGAGGTCGAGGAACGCCGTCGCGCGGGGGTAGCCGCCCTCGACGACGCGGATCAGTCCGCTGCGCGCCGCGACGAACAGGCGCGTGTCGCCGTCCGGCGCGGCGGCCACCGACGAGTCGGTCGTCACGCGGCCGGCCAGCCGCAGCCCGGTGACACCGGCGTTGCCGCCGCCCGGCGGCTGAGACGCGATCGGCTGCACGTCGACTACGATCGTCGCCGGCGAAGGATCTGAGTTGCCCTCGTCGTCGGTCACGGTGAGCGTGACGACGAAGGTGCCCGCGTTCGGGAAGGTGACGGCGCCCGGGTTCTGCTGCGTCGAGCCGGGCACGTCGGATCCGATCGGGTCGAAGTCCCACGAGTACGTCACCGGTCCGCCGTCGGGATCGAAGCCCGAGCCGGCGAACGCGATGCTCTGCCCAGCAGCGATCACCGGGCTGCCAGTCGGCGAGTCGATCTGGCCGTCGGGCAGCTGGTCGCCGGCCGGCGGCGGCGCGGCGAGGACCTGCTCGTTCGACCAGGCGCTCTCGAGACCGCTCACCTCGAAGGCCGTCATCACGATGTACACGTCGACGTCGTCGGGCACGTTCGCCGAGGCCGTGAAGACGCCGCTCGCGTTCGGAGTGGGCAGGCCGAGGTCGACGATCGCGCCGTACGAGCCCGAAGTCGTGCCGACGTGGAGGCGGAAGTTCGTCACCGGGGACGGCGCGGGATTCGGGTCGGTCCACTGGATCGTCGCGAGCCGCGCCTGCGCGCTGCCGGTCGCGAGCAGCAGCGGCAGCGCGACGACGAGCGCCGCCGCGAGGCGGAAGCGAGCGTGCGCGATACATCGATGCAGTGAAATCTTGCCCATCGGTCGGGTCCTTCCCAGGCACGGACTCCGGCCTGGATCCCGTCCGAATCCCGGAGCCGGCCCTTGAATCGCCCAGGCACGCCTCGAACGATGTGATGGCAATCACCCCCGGCGGACGAATGCCGGGCGCGTTGCGATCGGGTCGACCGACGAGGTTCCGCCCGGCGCGGAGAGCTTTCGCCCGACTGCAATCCGCGATCGGCCGTTTGGCCGACGCCCCGCACGGCCGACACGCCGGACATGGACCGACTCGACATCCTCGACGCGCAGCTCGTCTCCGAGCTCGAGGAAATGCGTGAGGTTCCGCCCGAAAACAGCCGGAAACACCCGCTGACACGCCTGCTGTCACGCGACGAGTCGATCGCGCTCTTCGCCGCGCAGATCGGCAGCCGCGCACTCGACCGGGCGGCTCGAAGGATGCGGGCCGAGGGCACGGGCTACTACACGATCGGCAGCGCCGGGCACGAGCGGAACGCGATCCTCGGCCGACTGCTCGAGATCGAGGACCCGTGCCTGCTCCACTACCGCTCGGGCGCGCTCTTCCTCGCCCGCGCCGCCCGGGCCGGCCAACACAACGCGATCCGCGACGTGCTGCTGTCGCTTCGCGCCGCCGCGGCGGATCCCATCGCCGGTGGCCGCCACAAGGTGTGGGGCAGCCGCCCGCTCTGGATCGTGCCGCAAACGAGCACGATCGCTTCCCACCTCCCCAAGGCGACGGGACTGGCGTTCGGTCTGTCCCGCCGCCGGCGGCTCGGCCTGCGCATGCCGGTGGACGAGCGCGCGATCGTCGTCTGCTCGTTCGGCGACGCCTCGTCGAACCACGCCACCGCGCTGTCGGGAATCCAGGCCGCGCGCTACGCCCATCGCCGCGGGCACGCGGTGCCGATCCTCTTCGTCTGCGAGGACAACGGGCTCGGCATCTCCGAGCGCACGCCGCCCGGCTGGCTCGAGCAGACGTGGCGCGGGCTGCCGGATCTCGAGTACGTGCGGGCAGCGGGCGCCCTCGACGAGGTGTGGCGATCGATCGATCACGCGATCCGCCGCTGCCGCGACGCGCGGGCCCCGGTGCTGCTGCACCTCGAGACGGTTCGCCTCGGAGGTCACGCCGGCAGCGACGCCGAGACCGCCTACCTGCGCGCCTCGGAGATCGCCGACATGGAGTCGCGCGATCCGCTGCGCGAGACGGCCCGGGCGCTCGTCGCCGCAGGGCTCGCGCAGCCCGACGAGCTGCTCGCGCTGCGCGACGCCGCCGAGGCCGAGATCGCTGCGCATCACGAGGCCGTCGCGGACGCACGCGCGCTCACCACGGCCGAGCAGGTGCTCGCCCCGCTGCCACCGCCCGAATCAGCCTGCGGACCCGGCCACGCGATCCCGTCGCCGGCCCCCTCGTCCGCAAGCAGCCCAGCCCCGGCCGGCCACGCCGAGCCCGGCACGCTGGCCGCCCATCTCGGAAACGCCCTCGCAACGATCCTCGCCACGCATCCCGGCGCCTCGATCTTCGGCGAGGACGTCGGACGCAAGGGCGGGGCCTACGGCATCACGGCCGGGCTGCAGCGCCACTTCGGCGAGACCCGGGTGTTCGACACACAGCTCGACGAGACCGCGATCCTCGGCGCCGCCCAGGGCATGGGGCTCGCCGGGCTGCTGCCGATCGCGGAGATCCAGTATCTCGCGTACGTCCACAACGCCATCGACCAGCTGCGCGGCGAGGCCTGCTCGCTCGGCTTCTTCTCGAACGGCGCCTTCCACAATCCGCTGATCGTGCGCATCGCGTCGTTCGCGTACCAGAAGGGGTTCGGCGGACACTTCCACAACGACAACGCGGTGGCGGCGCTGCGCGAGATCCCCGGCCTGCTGGTGGCCGCCCCGGCCTTCGGCGACGATGCGGCGCGCATGCTGCACGCCGCGGCCCGCCTGGCCGAGACGGAAGGACGGGTCGTCGCGTTCCTCGAGCCGATCGCGCTGTACTTCGAGCGCGACCTGCACGACCACGGCGACGGCGGCTGGCTGCGCCCGCTCCTCGAGGCCGGCGCGAGCGACCTGCCGCCGGGGCGCTGCGGAGCCTACGGCGCCGAGCGGCCCGAGGTCGTGCTGGTCAGCTACGCGAACGGCCTGCGCATGAGCCTGCGCGCCGCCCGGCGGCTGGCCGAAGAGGACGGCCTGGCCGTACGCGTCGTCGACCTGCGCTGGCTGGCGCCGTTGCCGCTCGACGACCTCGTCGCCCGCCTGCCCGATGCGGCGCCGTGCCTGGTGGTCGACGAGTGCCGCGCCAGCGGCGGTGTGGCCGACGCGGTCGTGGCCTCCCTCGCCGAGCGCGGACACCGCGGTGCGCTGGCTTCGGTCCGGGCTCGGGACGGCTACGTGCCCCTCGGCCCGGCGGCCACACACGTGCTGATCGACGAAGACGCGGTGCTGTCGGCGGCGCGGCGACTGCTGGGCCGCTGACCAGGAGCGCGCCCTGTCGTCACCCATCGACGTCGACCGGGTCCGCTGAGCGGCCACCCCGCCGTCGCGTCAAGCAGGCGCCTTCCCATCGATCAGCACCGGGTACTGGCGATCGGCGGCGTCGCAACTCGTGCGCACGGTGCGACCTTCGACCGACTCCAACACCTGGGCGCCGTCGGGTGCGAACTGCACGATGTAGGCCTTGCGAACGTGGTCGGCGCTGCGGTTCGGCCCGGTCTTGTGGGGCGAGAGCGACGAGAACACCACCACACCGCCCGCCCGGACCGGCGCCGCCACGGGCGGGGCCGGCGGCTCGGCGAAGCACTCCCAGCCGAGATCGGTCATCTCGTGGCGGAGCGTGCCGCCCCGATGCAAGCCCGGCACGATCCACGGACAACCCGTCTCGACCGCCGCATCCGTCAGGGCCACCCAGCAGGTGACGTACTGCTGCGGCTCGACGAACGTGTAGCCGTTGTCCTGATGCCACGGAAACGGCACCTCGGTGCCCGGCTTCTTGTAGACGGCCTGATCCCAGTAGAGCCGCACGTTCGGGCCGATCAGGTCGTGGACGAGGTCCTGGAAGAACTTCCCGCGCGTGAAGGCCCGCGCGCGCTCCGAGCGATTGACGAGGTGGGGAGAGAAGGTGATCTCGTCGGCCCGGGCGATGAAGAGGCGGCCGTCCGGGCGAGTGCGCAGGAACGCGTCCGTGGCCCGCTCCGCCTCGTCGAGATCCGCCACCAGTCCGGCCACCGTGTCGGCGTCGAACGCGTCCTCGATCACCACGAAGCCCTGCTCGTCGAAGGCGCGCACCTGCTGCGGAGTGAGCAGCCTCGAGGGACCCGAACGGTCGACCCAGACGAAGTCCCGGTTGCGGGGATCGATCACCGGAGCGGCGCTCATGTCGCCCCCGCTGCCTCGACCTCGTTGCGAAGCCGTTCACCCTTCGAGAAGCGCCCGAGGTTCTCGACGAAGATCTCGTTGGCGCGGTCGTGATTGGCGGGGGTGTCGCCCGAGCTGTGGGGGGTGATGATCACGTTCGGCAGCTCCCAGAGCGGGCTCGATCCGGGCAGCGGCTCCTCGGCGAAGACGTCGAGCCCGGCGCCCCCGAGATGCCCCGAGCGTAGCGCCTCGACGAGGGCCGGCTCGTCGACGATCGGCCCCCGACCGACGTTCACGAACAACGCCCCGGGCTTCATGAGCGAGAGCCGCCGGGCGTCGATCAGGCCCCGGGTCGCTTCGGCGAGCGGCAGCGCGACCACCACGGCGTCGAGCCGCGGCAACAGCTCGTCGAGGTCGGCGAGGGGCAGCGTCTCGCAGGGCTCGTCGCCCTGCGGTGCGCGGCGCACGCCGGTCACCCGCATACCGAGCGCCTGCCCGAGCTTCGCCGTCTCGACGCCGATCGGCCCCATCCCGAGCACGCCGAGGCGCAGCCCCTGAAGATCGCGCACGTCGCGGGGATTCCAGCGGTGAGCGGCCTGATCGGAGAGCCAGCCCGGCAGGTCGCGCGTCAACGCCAGCAGGTAGAGCGCGACCGTCTGCGCGATGGGCACGGCGTGGACGCCCGACGATGTCGAGAGCTTCACGCCGCGCTCGAGCAGCATCCGGAAGAAGCGATCGTCGACGCCCGCGCTGAAGGTGTGCAGCCAGCGCAGGTTCTCGGCCTTGAGGGCGACGACCGCGAACTCGCGCGAGCGGTGCGGGAAGACGTCTCCCGAGAAGTAGAGCGCCTCGATCGAAGCGAAGTCGGGATCGGGACCGCCCGCCCGGGCCACGAACCGCGGCATGCCCGGCCCTACCCGGTCGAGCTGCGGGCCGCAGGCCGCCTCGACGGCCTCGCTCACGTAGAGCTGTCCACCCATGCGTCGAGTATCGGGCCTCGCTCGAGGCCGGGCCAGGGCCGGCTAGGGGCCCGCCGCCGGCGCGCTGCTTCCCGTCACCTCGAGGATGCGATGCGCGTGATGGACCCGCTCGAACTCGTCGCGGGCGCGCAGCGTGAGCCGGTACGTCCCCGGCCCGAGGTCATCGGGCAGCTCCGCGACGAAGACGTGAGACGAGGGCACGGCCTCCACCCACGGCTTCTTCGTGTCTTCGTTTCGCGCGAAGAGCTCGCCCACGAACGGGTCGGGCAGGCTCGCGCGCTCCAGCGTGACCGGCGGCCCGCCGTCCACGGCCATCGTGACCTCCGAGCGCGGACCGCCGTCGAACAGGTTCACGACGACCCGCGCCGCGGGCACCCGGTCGACCGACAGCCGCAGCCCGAGCTGCTCGCCGGGCCGGAACTGCCAGAGCGTCTCGGGCCGGTGGTGATGCTCGTGGGCGTCGAGCGAAACGCGCATCTGGAAGTAGGCGGGGGCCGAGGCCGCCTGGTAGCGGACGCCTACGTCGACGCCGTCCACCTCGAGCACGTGGTGGCCGTTCGGCGTGCCGTCGCGCTGCTCGGCGACCGCAATGCCGCGTTCGTCGAGCGGCCCGCTCCACCAGCTGCCCGAGGCCGTGGCGAGCACGTGATGGTGGAGCTCGCCCGGGCCGGGGAAGCCGTCCGCCTGGCCGAAGTAGTGGTGCTCGGTGGTGTGGGTATGGCCGGCCACCGAGAAGAGGTGCTCACGCCCTTCGAGCAGCCGAAAGAGCTTGCGGCGATCGCGCGGCGCGCTCTCGGGGCCGTACAGATACGACTCGAGGGGAGCGTGCATGGCCAGGAAGACGAGCTTGTCGTTCGGCACGTGGGCCAGGTCGCGCTCGAGCCAGCGCAGCTGCCGCTTGCCGAACGCCACCTCGTAGCCGCCGTTGCCCCGGTAGTCGCCCGGGTCCGCCTGGCCTCCGCCCCGGTACTCGATGTCGTCGAGCACGTAGAAGACCGCGCGACCGATCTCGAACGAGTAGTAGGTCGGGCCGTAGTTGCGCTTGAAGGTCTCGAGCGAAGTCGCGTCGCTCTCGGCGTCGAAGTTGAGCTCGTGATTGCCCGGCACGTTGTACCAGGGGATGCCGACCCGCCCGACGATCGCGTTGTAGCGCGCAAAGAGCGAGAGGTCGTCGAAGAGGATGTCGCCCATCGTCATGCCGAAGCGCGCGCGTGTGCCGATCATCGGGGCGATCACGTCGTCGCGCAGCCAGTCGAGCTCGACCTCGGTCTGCGGCTGGGGGTCGGCCATCAGGATGGCCTCGAAACGCTCGGGCTCGTCGATGCGGTGGAGCGCGAAGTCGATCGAGTCCGGCAGCGGCCCGGTCGGCGCGACGCCCGGGTAGCGCATGCCGGACGGCGAACCCGACGGCTGATGGATGTAGTAGAAGCGCGGCAGCATGTCGGCGCCGACCGGCGTCATGAAGCCCGCCGGCTTGGTGACGAACAGGACGTCTGCCTCCTCGACGTCGAGCTGCCACGCGCCCCCGGCGCCGGTGACGACCACGTCGCGGCCGTTCGATACGCGCACACCCGCAAGGCCGGGCTCGCCCGCATCACGCACCGCGTCGCCGTTGCGGTCCTCGAACACGACGCCCCGGGCGCGCTCGCTGGCGGCGGCGGGCGCGACGAACGCTCCCGCTGCGAGGAGCCCCGCCCACGCCGTCCTCATCGACCGTCGACCGGCTCGACGCCGCATCATGCCGCCTCCGCTTCCGCCCGCCCGCCGCGCGGGATCCGCCCGCCTCGCCGACCACGACGAGTGGCCGCGCGAGACGACACGCAGCACTCGAAGGGTGCCCCCGAACCTACCGGGATTCGAGCAGAATCGACAGGCGTGCGCTCAGGCCGCCCGGCGCTCGCGCAGCGGCACCGTGAACACCGGACAGGGCGCAGTCCGGACCGTCCGCTCGGCCACGCTGCCGAGCAGCACGTGCTTCAGGCCCGACAATCCCCGCGTTCCCATCACGATGCAGTCGACACCGAGCTCCTCGGCGGCCTCCGCGATCGCGAAGGACGGCGGCTCGGCGGTGAGGTGGGCGGCGACCGTGACGCCCTCGCGCTCGAGACGCTCCTTCGCGTCCGCGAGCTTGCGCTCGGCGCCGCCGCGAATCGACTCGAAGACCGCGTCCGGCAAGGCCGGCCCGTAGGGGGTCGCGACCCCGGGACTGACCGGGTAGCTGTGGAGCAGCTGGATCTTCGCCTCGGACTCGCGGGCGAGCACGAGCGCGTACTCGACGGCTGCGTCCGACCCACCCGAGAAGTCGACCGGGACCAGGATGCTCTGGATCTTCATGAGCCACCTCCAAGCGCCCCCCGCGGCGCGCATCAGAACGATAGGCCCCCGCGCCCCTGCGTCACCCCGCCCCGCCGCGGCAGTTCCCACCTGCAACGAATCGTGGCACGAGCCCGGGAGGGTTTGACCCGGGCGCGATCGCATCGATGAAATGCGGGGACGGAAAGCATCACGGCGAGGACGGGTGTCTGCAGGCCGCCGCCGGTCGCGTTGCGTGGTGCTTGGGACACCCCCGCAAGGGAACACTGGAGAGGAACAGATGACAGAAGACCGCAACGCCATCGATCGCGAGCTGGACGTGCTGCGCCGCGTGCGCGACGAGCTGAACGTGCAGGCCCATCTCGGACGCGCCGAGGTGCGCGACCTCTGGGAGGAGGCCGAGCGCCGCTGGCAGAAGCTGGAGGCGGAGGCCGCGCACCTGCGCGAGCAGGCGCGCGAGCCGCTCGAGCAGATCGGAGAGGCCGCGGAGCTGCTGGTGAGCGAAATCAAGGGCGGCTACGAGAAGCTGCGCAAGCTGATCTAACATCGGTCCCGTGGCTCCGACCGCGATCGAGGCGCTGCCCGACGGGCTCGCGGAAGCGCTCGCTTCGCCGGCCGCGCATCCCGAGGATGTCGCCGCCGGCCAGGGCATCGAGCACCGGCAGACCCACATCTCGCACCTCTATCTCACGCGCGACCGCGTCTACAAGCTGCGCAAAGCCGTCGACCTGTCGTTCCTGTCGTTCGCCTCGCGCGAGGCGCGCAACGCCGACTGCCTCGCCGAGGTCGCGCTGAATCGCAGGCTCGCCCCCGACGTGTACCTCGGCCTCGCCCCGGTGCTGCCCGGGCCGGAGGGGGGATTCGTGCTCGGCCCGCCCGGCGAGACCTGCCTGACGCCAGCCGGCGAGGCGCGTCCCGCCGAGCACTGCGTGGTGATGCGCCGGCTGCCGGAGGGCCGCGACGCCCAGACCCTGCTCGAGCGCGGCGCGCTCCTGCCTTCGCAGATCGATCGGCTCGCCGCCCTGATCGCCCGCTTTCACGCGAGCGTAGGCCTCGGTCGCCCGGCGCCTTGGAGCCCCGAGGCCTGGATCGAGCGCGTCGAGCGGCCGGTCGCGGCGAGCTTCGCACTGGCCCGCAACGCCGACGGCGACGTCCTCGACCCCGGCGAGCTCGAGCGACTCGAGCGGGCGATGCACGGGCTGCTCGAGCGCGACCGGGCGCGCTTCCTGGCCCGTCGCGAAGAAGGGCGGGTCGTCGAGGGACACGGCGACCTGCACCTCGATGCGGTCTGGTACGAGCACGACGACGCCGACCCGGTGGTGATCGACTGCCTCGAGTTCGATCGCGACTTGCGCTGCGTCGACGCCGCCGCCGAGCTCGCCTTTTTCGCCATGGACGCCGCCTATCGGGGCCGGGCGGAACTGGGCGAGCGCCTGCTGGACCGGTACGCCGCCGAGGCGGACGATTACGGACTCTACGGGGTGGTCGACTACCACATCCTCCACCGGGCCCTCGTGCGGGCCAGCGTCGCCGCGCTGGCCGCCCAGGAGCCCGAGATCGAATCCGAGCAACGAACGGCCGCGGCGCAGAGCGCGCGTCGGCACCTCGCCCTGATGGGCGGCTGGCTCGACCGGCCGCGATCGCCGGTGCTGCTGGTCGTGACGGGGCTTCCGGGCACGGGCAAGAGCACGGCAGCCGCCGCCGCCGCGGAGGCGATCGGCGGCGTCGTGATCGCCTCGGACCGCGTGCGCAAGCACCTGGCCGGCGTCGCACCGCGGACGCACCCGGCGGACGTCCCGGGCGGCGGCCTGTACCAGGCGGAGATGACCGAGTCCGTCTACACCGCGCTGCTCGAGCGGGCCGAGGCGCCGCTGGCGTCGGGCCGGCCGGTGGTGCTCGACGCCACATACGCACGCCGGGACCACCGCGACGCGGCGCGCGCCTTCGCGCGGCGGCACCGGGTGCCCGCGCGGCTGCTCGATGTACGCTGCGACGAGGCCAAGACGCTCGAGCGCCTGCGTGCTCGACTCCAGGACGAGAGCCGTATATCCGATGCGGGTCCGGAGGTCTATCGTGCGCTGCGCGATCGCTACCAGGCCCCCACCGAGTGGGGCGCGGACGAGTCGATCGTGGTCCGCACCGACGAGGTCGACTGGATGGGCGCGCTGACGTCGCGCCTGCAACCGCAGCCAAGGCAGTCAACGCAGCAACATCAGGAGCCCAAGCCATGAAGCGATTCTCCGGCCACGCCTCGACCTGGACGATCACGGTGCTGCTGCTCGCCGGCACCTTCAGCCCGGCCAGCGCCGCCGACGAAGAGCCCGAAGCGCGGCCCCGCGGCGAGATGCAGGCCGTGTTCGAGGCCGTGAGCCAGCTCCTCCCCCTGGCGCTGTCCGAGCAGCAGTGGGCCGATCCGCAGAGCCAGACCGAAATCCGCAGGTGGCTCGACGCGCTGGCGACCCGCAGCGTCGTCGTCGAAGAGCACGGCATGAGCCGAGACGCCGGCTTCCGGCACCTGAGCCGCTCGCTCTCGGCCGACATCGAGGAGGTCCGCGAGCGCTACCGCAATGGCCGCTACGAGGAGGCGCGCTTCTTCATGATCGAGGCCACGGGCAACTGCGTGGCCTGCCACTCGCGGCTGCCGAGCTCGCGAAGCTTCCCGATGGCCCATCGCCTGCTCGCGCGCATCGACGTCGAGGATCTGTCGGTCCACGAGAAGACGCAGATCCTGGTGGCCACCCGCCAGTTCGACGAGGCGCTCGAGACCTGGGAGGAGATGTTCGAGGACCGCGAGATTCCGCCCGGCGAGCTCGACCTGGGCGGCTACCTGCTCGACTACATGACGATCGGCCTGCGCGTCGTCGGCAACCACGCTCGCGTGCGGGCGACACTCGAGAAGGTGGCGGCCCGGCCCGACGTCCCGCTGTACCTGGAGCGGCACCTCTCGGGCTGGGTGAGCGCACTCGACGCCGCGGGCGGAGACCTCGCCAGTGCGGACAAGCTGGGCCGCGCCCGCAAGCTCGTGGTCGGCCATCAGGTGCCGAGCCCGACGCCCTTCGGGCGCGACCAGGTCGTCTACGACCTGGTCGCCTCGAGCCTGCTGTTGCGGCTGCTCGACGAGGAGTCGACGACCGGACTGCGCCGGGCCGAAGCCTACTACCTGCTCGGGCTCGTCGAGTCGCGCACGGTCGACTCCCACTGGGTGCCCCAGGCCGAGGTGCACCTCGAGTCGGCGATCCGGCTGGCCCCCGAGGCCCCATTCGCCGAGGACGCCTACGCGGTGCTCGAGGAGTACGTGATCATCGGCTGGGGGGGCGCCTCGAGCAGCGACCTGCCGGCCGACGCGTGGGCGAAGCTCCGCGAGCTGCGGGCGCTGATCGACCAGCAAGCGGTCGCGGCGCCCGACGAGGCCGCGCGCTGAAGAGCGGCTCGGCCCGGGGCCCATGAGATAGGCTCTGGGCATGAGCGAAGTCCGCACACTCGACCGGCTCGAGGCCGGCATGCCCCTCGTCTTTGGCGGCAACCGCGTCCTGCCGGTGCCGGCCGACGTCGCCGAGCGCTTCCGGCCCGGCGACTCGGTGGTGGTCGTCGAGGCCACCGAGCAGGTGCTGCTGGTGCCCGCGGCCGAGCGCGAGATCGCCGAGGCGGCCGTATCGCGGGCCGCGGAGGCTTTCGGCGTGCTGGCGGCGGCGCCCGACGAGGCCATCTCGCGCTTCTACGCGGGCTTCGCGGACCGGCTGGCCGACGAGGACGTCTGGTCGCGCATCCGCGAAGTCAACGACCGCGATGTCGAGGACGCGCAGCAGCGCGGCCGCTCGACCACGCGACTCGTCGCCAACGAAAAGCTCCGCGCCGGCATGATCGACGGGCTGCGCGGCTGGATCGATGCGCCCAGCCGACGCGGGCAGGTGCTCGAAACGGTCGAGCACGACGGCTGGCGGGCCGAGCTGGTGGGCGACGCGCTCGGTGTGGTGGGCTTCGTGTTCGAGGGCCGGCCCAACGTGCTGGCGGATGCCACGGGCGTCTTGCGGGGCGGCAACAGCGTGGTCTTCCGGATCGGCAGCGACGCTCTGCGTACGGCCCGGGCGATCATCGACGAGGCGCTGGCGCCCGCCCTCGAGGAGGCGGGCCTGCCCGCCGGCGCCGTCTCGCTGGTCGAGAGCAGCGCGCACGCCGCCGGTTGGGCGCTGTTCTCCGACGCGCGGCTCTCGCTCGCCGTCGCCCGGGGCTCGGGGCCCGCCGTCGCGACCCTGGGCGCCCTGGCCCAGCAGGCCGGCGTGCCCGTCAGCCTTCACGGCACCGGCGGCGCCTGGCTGGTGGCGGCCGGGAGCGCCGACGCGGGCGCCTTCGGCGAGGCCGTCTGCCGCTCGCTCGACCGCAAGGTCTGCAACACGCTGAACGTCTGCTGCATCGTGCGCTCTCGCGCCGACGAACTCGTGCCCGTGCTGCTCTCCTCGCTCGAGCGCGCGGGCGAGCGGCTCGGCCAGGCGTGGAAGCTGCACGTCGTCGACGAGGACGCCGGCTGCCTGCCCGCCGAGCTCTTCGAGCGCGAGGTGGCGGTGCGGCGCGCCGAAGGCGACGTCCCCGAACGACAGGCGGAGCGGATCGACGTCGAGCGGCTCGGCCACGAGTGGGAGTGGGAGCAGACTCCCGAGATCACCTTGAAGATCGTCGACGACGTCGCGCAGGCGGTCGCGCTCTTCAATCGCTACAGCCCGCAGTTCGTGGCCTGTCTGGCCAGCGCCGACACCGCGGAGCACCAGCGCTTCTACGACACCGTCAACGCACCCTTCGTCGGTGACGGCTACACGCGCTGGGTCGACGGGCAGCTCGCCCTCGACCGGCCCGAGCTGGGCCTGTCGAACTGGCAGTGGGGCCGCCTGTTCGGCCGCGGCGGCGTGCTCTCGGGCGACACGGTCTACACCGTGCGCACGCGGGCCGTCGGCACCGACGGCTGACCCGGCCTCCCCGGTTCAGTCCGCCGCCGGCACGCGAGGGATCTGGTCGCGGAACAGCGCGTCGACCGCCTCGCGGATGATCTCCTGGTCGTCGTCGGTGCGCAGGCGCGTCTCGACCCAGCCGTACCACACCGTTCGTCCGCTTTGCGGGTCGATGACGCGCACGGTGAGCGTGCCCTCGGTGATCGCGAAGCTGTTCGCTCCGGAGAGCTTGGCGGGCGCGTAGCGGCCGAGGTCGTAGCTGATGATCACGTCGGCCTGGTCGGCCGGCGCCTCGGCGTAGCCGCGGGCGGTGAGACCGTCGCGCAGGGCCTCCTGGAGCCGCTGGCCGCCCGCAGACACGGCGGCCTTCTGCCGGATCGGCTGCAGGACGAAGGAGTCGACCTTCGCGAAGTCGTACTCGGTGTCGACGTTCGCTTGGGTCTTGTAACGGCTGCTCGCGCATCCGCCCGCCACGAGGGCGGCGACCAGCCCGGCGGCACCCCACGCCCACACACCCCGCCCGAAGCCCCGGCTCATCGAGATCCTCCCCAATCCGACCCGCCCCATTCTGCCCCGGCCTGCGCACGACCGCGAGCGCAGAGCGGCGTCGCCCCGCAGGAGGCCCCACCCTGCCCCGGGAGCCTCAAGCCGGGGTCAGCCTGCCTGCCTCGTCCAGACGGACCAACCAGCCGATCGGCTCTTCGCGGGTCATGCGCTCGAGCAGCACCGGGTCGTCGGTCCACGCCCAGGCCCGCACGCCGGCGTCGTCGAGGCAGGCCGCCGTCGCCCCCTCCGGCGCGCCGTCCCGGTAGCGCAGCGCGTAGGTCTCGATCGTCGCCGCACCGGTCATCTGCTCGCGCAGCTCGCGCACGGGCAGCGCCGCGACCTCGGCGCTGACGTCCTCGTAGCGAAGCCCCCGGGCGGGCGGATCGCTGCCGTAGACCCCGAAGGCGTGCTTGGCCACCCACCCACCGATCGACGTGACGAGGCCGCGCCGGCCCGGCCGGCCGCGCAGTCGGTCCATCATGGTGGCGATCGAGTGGAGCACGTAGCTGTTGAACGGGCCGCCGGCGAAGCCGAGTCCACCGGTGACGCTGAGCGCCCTGCCCGGCGGCACGCCGAGCTCGCGTACGGCCAGCTGCACGGCCGCCGGAAAGCAGCTGTACAGATCGAGATGATCGACCTCCTCGATGTTCGTGCCGGCGAGGTCGAGCACCCGGCGCCCCGCGATGCGCATCGCCGGCTCGCTCACGAAGTCCATCCGGTGCGACAGCAGCGCCGAGCCGGCAGCGTCCGTCGCGGCGTGCAGATAGACGCGCTTCGCCCGGGGCACGCCGAGCCGATCGGCGACCTCCTCGGCGCACAGGATCACCGCCGCCCCGAGATCGACCACCATGTTCGAGCACATGCGCTTCGTGTACGGCCAGGCGATCAGCCGGTTGTCGTCGCTCGGCGTGCGAATGGCCTCGGGGTCCAACGGATCGCTCGTCCACGCGTGGGGGTTGTCGGCAGCGACGCGGCTGAAGCCGGCCCAGAGCCTGGCGACGCGCTCGCGATGGGCGTCGAGCGACTCGCCGCGCGCGTGTCGCATGGCGTTCTCGTACAGCGAGAAGAAGACCGGCGGTCGACCGATGCCGCGATCGAACTCGTGCGAGCTCGCCATCCGGTCGCCGCTGCCGAATTCGACGTCGGGCGACGACTCGGGCAGCTCGCGCCAGGGCAGCTCGATTCCTCGCGCCTTCGCGCGCCGGCGACTGTGCTCGGCCTCCGCTCCGACCAGCAGCACCAGATCGCGCCGGCCGGCCGCCACGTCGAGCGCGGCGAGGCTCGCCATGTGCTGCACCATGCTGCCACTGATCGGCGCGAGCCCGGTCGCGGCGCCGGGCGCAGCCAGCTCGTCGCGCAGCCACGCGGCCGGGTTCGCGTAGGGCCAGAGGCCCTTCGGCACGAAGATCGCGTCGGCCGAAGCGAGCACGCCACCGGCTCCCGTGTCGCGTTCGGCCAGGCGCGCCGCTTCGCGCATCAGCTCGAGCGGCTCCGCGGCATCGAGCGGGTCGTCGACCCGCTGCTTGACCTGGCCGCATCCGATCAAGACCGGCGTGCGCGGATCGATCGTCATGCCTGGCCTCGCCGGGCAGCGTCTACCAACGTTGGATCTCCGGCAGCACTTCGGCGGCGAACCGCCGCGTGCCCTGCTCGGCCGGCGTCGCGATCGAAGTGCCCCTCCCCCCACGCCGCACGCGCCCGCTCACGCGCGAGAACTCTTCGATGCCCACGCGAATCCTCCCGGACTGCCGGCTCGCCAAGGCGAGCATGCGGTGGTCCCCGCCCCCCAAGCAGCCGAGCATACCCGAGCGAATGGGGTGGAATGACGAGCGAATCCGGAATCACTGCGGAAACCCATCCGGCCCCCTGCCGTCCGCGCACGGTCTTCCGTATGGTTCCGCCGGTCCGAAACGGGCGCCCCGAATACAGGGAACGGAAAGGAAGGCACGCAGCACCATGACGAGACTCGAAGTGAGCGAGTCGTCTCGAAAGCCGGCGGCTCCGGCGCTCGCGCGAAACGCGAGCGGCCGCCTCGCCGCCGCGGGCCTGCTCGTCTGGAGCCTGTCCCTGGCGCTCCTGCCGGCGGGTGTGGCCGCCGGCTGGACGACGCCGAGCGCCGACCCTCCCGCCGAGCTGATCGCCGACAGCGACTTCGAGCCGCGCCCCGAAGGCCACGAGGGGCCCGACTGGATCCAGCTCAGTTCGGGGGAGTGGCTGCAGGGGACGGTCGATCGCATCCGGATCGACTCGCTCGAGTTCGACAGCGACGAGCTCGACGACCTCAAGCTCGATTTCGGAGACGTCTTCGCGGTGCTGACCGCGGGGCCCCAGACACTGCGCGTCGAGCCGAAACGCGAGGTGTCCGGCACGGTGGCCATTCGCGGCGCCGTGGTCCGCGTGCGCACCGCCTCCGGCATCGAGACCTACAGCCGTAGCGACCTGGTCGGCATGGTGCCCGGCATGCCGACCGAACGGAACTACTGGAGCGGCAAGGCGAGCCTCGGCCTCACGCTGCGCGCCGGCAATACGAGCCAGAGCGACCTGACGACCGTGGCCTCCCTGACCCGCGAGACGGCGCGCAGCCGCTTCGACAACAGGTACAACGGCACGATCAGCAACGTGAACGGCGTGCAGACGGACAACAACCACCGGGTCAACACCAAGGGCGACATCTTCATCACGCGGCGGTTCTACGTGACCGTCCTGTCGTTCGAGTACTACACCGATCTCTTCCAGAACGTCGACTTCCGGTTCACTCCGGCCACCGGCGTCGGCTATGCGATCGTCGACAGCGGCCGCACCGAGATCGACGTCGCGATCAACGTCGGGGCCACGGTCACGCGTGACCTCGTGCCGCGGCCGCCGCTCACCGTCACCGACCACACCTCGGCTGCGATCATCTTCCGGCTCGACTTCGACACCGACATCACCAACGACATCGAGTGGAGCGGCCAGTATCAGGTGCAGATGGGCGTCCCAGAGACCGCCGAGACCTTCCACCACGCCTTGACGACGCTCTCGGTCGACGTGTGGTCCAGCCTCGACCTCGACACCACGTTCATCTGGGATCGGAACCAGGCCGCCACATACCGCCCCTTGCCGAGCTCCCCGTTCCCGGACGACTACCGGCTCACGATCGGCTTCGGCTGGGACTTCTGAGCAGGAGGCATGACGCGCTCCCGACTCCTCGCCCTGCTGCTCGGATGCGTCGTCGGTCTCCTGATCGTCGAAGGCCTGCTGCACACTTTCGACTGGAAGCCGACCGCCCTTCGCACCAAGCGGCAGCTCTACGACTACGCCGATCCGAGCGTCTACTACGAGTGCTACCCGTCGAATCCGGACGGCGAGTTCCGTGAGTTCGGCGACCTCGGCGGCGGAACGTGGTTCCTCAAGTCGATCGGCATCCCGCCCGAGCAGCTCGCGCTGAGCCGCCTGGTGGAGACTCCCTACTGTGTCGAATACAGGAAGTCGCTCCAGAACATCCGGGATCGCTACTACGGGCCGGGGACGCCCGGGCTGACCAGGATCGTCGGAATCGGCGATTCCTTCGCGTACGGCGAGGGCGTGCCCCTCGACGCTTCGCTCTACAAGCAGGTCGAGGGGCTGCTCGGGCCGCGCTACGAGGTGGTCAACGCCGCCGTCCCGGGCGCGGACACCGAGCGGGAGATCGAGGATCTGGAGGCGGCCTGCCGCATCCTCGACGCCTCACGCGCGATCGTCACCTACGTACTGAACGACATCGCCGCAGAAGAAGACCTGGCATCGCGGCAGCGATACATCAACGACCTCATCCTGGTGCGCGACGAAGAGCTCGACGAGCATCGGCGGGGATCCTGGACGAGCCGCATGCCGCGCTTCGTCCAGCTGCTGGCTTCCCGCCTCGAGCTACGCAGGATCGAGCGGGAGACCATCGAGTGGTACCACGACCTGTACGACGAGCAGCACAATCCCTACGGGCTGCGGGTTCTCGCGGAGCAGTTCCACAGGCTCGCCGGCCAGGACCGTTGCCGCGTCGCCCTCGTGATCTATCCGCTGCTCGAGCGCGCCGGGGGGGCCTATCCCTTCCACGCTGCCCACGAGACGGTCAGCCGGCTCGCGCGAGATGCGGGCCTTCCGGTCCTCGACCTGGCGCCGCGGTTCGCGGACAGCGATCCCCGGGATCTGCGCGTTCACCCCGGCGACCACCACCCCAATCGCGCCGCACACGGCATCGCCGCGGCCGCGATCGTCGAATGGCTCGAGACGGAGGTGCCTGGCTTCCTCTGATCAGTGGATCGCCACGGGCTGCACCAACTCGAACAGCCCCACCTCGGCCTCGAAGGCCGTCCCGTCGTTGCGCTGCATGCGGTAGGCGCCCGACATGCTGCCGAAGGGCGTCGTCAGCGGGCAGCCCGAGGTGTACTCGAACGCACCGCCGGGATCGAGCACCGGCTGCTCGCCCACGACACCCGGGCCCTGCACCTCTTCGGTGCGACCCGAGCCGTCCACGATGTACCAGTGACGGTCGGTGAGCTGAACTGCCTGCACGCCCTCGTTGCTGATGCGGATGGTGTACAGGAAGAACCAGCGACTGCGGCCCGGATCCGAGTGCTCGGCCGAGTAGCGGGCGCGCACGTTCACGCGGACGCCTTCGGTGACGGCCTCGGAGGTGGTGATCGGCGGATCGGCGGCTTCGCTCACGGGACGAGCGTAGCAGCGCGGTCGAGCGGATCCGGTCAGCGGCCGGACAGCGGCTCGACCACGGCCTCGGCGAATCACTCGGCGGCCGCGGGATCGCCCCACCGCGTCACTGATCCCGCCCGGCGAGGAGCGCGGGATGGCGGCAGCCGACGTCGCTCAGGCCGGCGGTGTCCGGGAGCTCTCGCCTGCCGGGTCGCGTTCGATGCGCACCGGCACGGGCCGCGCCGCGTCGATGTGCAGATCCCGCTGCGGGAAGGCGATCTCGATGCCCTCCTCGCGGAACCGATCGTCGATCGCGAAGCGCACCTGGCTCTCGATCAGCAGCTTGTCGCCGATGTCGTGCACCCGGATCCAGAACCGCACCTCGAAGAGCAGGCAGCTGTCGGCGAAGTCCATGAAGATCGCGATCGGCGCGGGCGTCGGCAGCGTCGCGTCGTGGGCGGCCGCCACTTCCACCAGAGAGCGCTCGACCAGACGGGTCGGCGAGCCGTAGGCGACGCCCACCGCCACCTTGAGCCGGACCTTGTTCGTGTCGTGGGTCCAGTTGATGACGCTCCGCTCGAGGAACGATGCGTTCGGCACGATGATGTGGAAGTTGTCGCCGGTGCGGATGCGGGTGCTGCGCAGCCCGATCCGTTCGACCATTCCGTAGATGCCCTCCACCTCGACGTGATCCCCCGCCTTGATGGGCCGCTCGGCGAGCAGGATCAGCCCGCTGATGAAGTTGCTGACGACCGCCTGGCTGCCGAAACCGATGCCGAGGGCGAGCGCGCCGCCCACCACCGCGAAGGCGGTGAGCGGGATGTTCACCGTGCGCAGCGCGATCAGGAAGACCAGCGCCACCGCCGAGTAGAAGAAGAGCGACTCGAAGGCCGAGCGCACGCCGGGGTCCCAGCCGAAGCGGGACAGCACCCGCCCGGAGAGGCCCCGCGCAATCCGCCGCGCGAGCATCAGCCCGGCGACGAAGACGAAGAGCGCCGTGGTGATCTTGCCGATCGTGATCGGCCGGTCCTCCGAGGCCATCACCTCGTAGGCCCAGACCTCGGTGGCGGTCTCGCGCAGGCGGGCGAGCCGCTCCCGCAGCGCGAGGCCCTCGTCGTGGGCCCGCAGCTCGGCGAGCAGTCGCTCCTGCAGGCGGAGCGTCTCGTCGAGGCTGGCGAGGTCGGAGTCGTAGAGCCGTGTCAGGGCGAGGTAGTCGTTCTCCTGGGCACGCAGCCAACGCGAGAGCCCGCTCTGCCGACCCGCCGCGGCGTCGCTGGTCACGAACGCAAGGATGCGACCGCGCAGCTCGTCGAGGTCGACCGACAGCTCGTCGCGCCGCGCCTGCTTGATGCGGCGCTGGCGGCGCAGATCGTCGACGTGCCCCTCGGACTCGATCCGCCAGAGGCCGCTGTCCGCGGCGTCGAGCGGTCCCGCCAGCACCCGGTAGCGCCGCTGCCAGGCCTGCTTGGCGAGGCCGAGCCGCTCGGCGCGCTCGCCGAGCAGCGCCGCACGCCGCTGCGCGGCCGTGTAGGCGAGGCGCCGGGCCGCCACCTCGGCGGCGCGCACCGCGGCCTCGTCGGGCGCCGCGGCGCTGGTGCGCGCGCGCGCGGCGTCGAGCCGGCCGGCGGCGTCGGCCAGGTCGAGCCGGGTCGACTCGAGGGCGCGTTCGAGATCGAAGCCCCGCTTGTCGAGATCGGCGATCACCTCCTCGAGATCGCCGTCGTCCGGCAGCAGGTGCCCGCGCACCCACTCGAGGGCCGCGGCCGCCTGGCGCTCGGCGGCGCGCTGCATTGCGACCTCGAGCTCGGCGTTCTCGAGCGCGACGCGCGCCAGCTCGCGATCGGCGCGGGCGATCCGGCTCTCGAGCTCGCGCCGGCCGAGCAGCTCGGCGAGCCGCGCCCGCTCGGCCGCGGCCGCTGCCTCGTCGCGCTCGTCGCGCGCGCGACGGCGACGCCGCTCGGCCTGCTCGAAGTCCTCGCGGGCGGCCTCCAGGGCGGCGCGCGTGTCCGCCGCCACGGCGGCGAGCCGCTCGAGCTGCGTCTGCTGCGCCTCCCAGGAGAGGAACACCGCGTCGAGCAGCGGCACGGCGAAAGGCGGGTCGACCTTGAAGTAGGCGCTCGGTGGCCGGGCGGCGCGCTGGCTGGCCTCGTCGTGCCCCGCGCGCAGCTGAGCCGAGATCCGCCCGGCCTCCCCGGTGCGCTGCAACACGTCGAGCAACCGGCGCAGCCCGACGATCTGCTGATCGAGGGCGGCGCCCTCGCCGAGCGCCGCCACGCGGGTCGCGATGTCGGCCCGCACCGACTCGATGCGCTCCTCGAGCGTGGGCTCGGGCGAGGCGGCAGCGCTCTCGCTGCCGAGATCGGGCAGACCGATCTGCGCCGGCGCCGGCCCCGCGATCCAGAGCCCGACCAGCGCGAGCGCCAGTGCCCGCCGATCGATCGCAGACCTGACTGGGCGGGCCGAAGCGGCCGCGACACGCACGGTTGTGCTGCTCACGCCGCGAAGTCTATCGCGCCGTGCGCCGGGCTCAGCCCGCCAACCGCCTGTCCTCGCCGCGGGCGTGCCCCGTGGACCGGACCACGCACGGGGCGCTGGTCGAGTGCCGCCGCGCGAACGCCTCGCCGTCCCGCCGCCCGAGATCGAAGGTCTGCTGGATCAGGTCGGGGCTCGTGTAGTCCCACTTGACGATCGGGATCGGCTCGGACGGCGCCGCGTAGGTGCGCCCGGGACGACTGGGAATGCGGCCACCCGGGTAGTCGCGGGTCAACAGCACCAGTGTCGAGCGCGCGTCGCCCACGAAGTCGGCCGGAGCGTTGTCGATCAGTCCGCCGTCGAGCACGAGTCGACCGTCGCGCCGGTAGCGCGGCAAGAGCGGCGGCGTGCAGGACGACTGCAGGATCAACTCGGTCAGTGCGGCCGCGTCGCCGCACTCGCGGGCCGACACCACCTCGGCCTCGAAGCCGAAGCGCAGCCCCCAGCGCGCGTGCACGCGCAGCTCGTAGCGATCGAGCGCGTACGCGAAGCCACCGATCGCGTAGCCGAGCCGGTCGCCCGCCCAGCGCGGCGTGCGGGCCAGCAGGATGCGCAGGTCGGGACCTCCGCGCAGCCGGCGCAGATCCCCTGCGGAGAGGCCGGTGAGGACGGCGCCGCGGTACATCGATTCGTGGGGAAAGACGCGGTCCCCGCGCAGCAGGTTGCGCGGATAGGCGTTGCGCGGGTTGCGGGCCGTGCGCCGCTTGAAGTCGGAGAGCACTTCGTCGGTGGCATCGAGCAGCGCTGCACACGCGAAGGCGGCGCCGGCGCTGACGGCGCCGATCCGCTCCGGCGTGATGCCGAGCGCCGGTGCGGCCACGGCGTAGAAGCCGGCCTGCCAGAAGCAGCGGCACCCGCCGCCGGCGAACACCACGGCATCGAAGGGTGAGCGGCTCGTATCGGCGCCGATCGGCTCGGCTCGGGGGGGACCGGGGGCCATTCACCGAGCTTACTCGGCGGGGGGCGGCGGAAGCAATCGGAAACGCACGCACGGCCGCGCAGGCGGTCGTGAGGGCGCGCGGGACGCCACCCGGGCATTCCGGCTCGCGGATCCCGACGGGCCGCTACTGCAGGTAGCCGAGCGCCCGCAGTCGCTCGGCGATCACCGGATCGATGCGGACATCCGTCTCGCGCACGCCGGCGGCCGCCCCGCCACCCAGGTGGTCGTCCAGGCGCGCGCGTTGCCGCTTCGCGACGGCCGGCTCGAACTCGATCAGATTGACGTCCTCGCTCGGATCGAGCGCGCGGTCGAAGAGCAGCTCGGCGTCGCCGCCTCCGACGTTCCGCGCGTACAGCCAACTTCCGTCGTTCAACGAATTCTGCTCGACGACACCGTGCAGGATGGGGGCGCCGAGGCCCGCGTAGACGGGGCGATCGGCATGCGGACCGGAGGCATCGAGCAGCGGAAGCAGCGACTCGCCCTCGAAGCCGTCGGGCACCGGGGCCCCGGCCAGCTCGAGCAGCGTCGGCGCGATGTCGATGTTCCGGACCTGCGCCGAGACCCTCGCTCCGTCGACCTCGAACGGCAGTCGCACGATCAGCGGAACGTCGAGCACCGAGGTGAGCACGTGGCGCGCGTGTCCCTCGCTGTGGTTCTCGCCGAACGTCTCGCCATGATCGCTGGCGAAGACGACGATCGTCCGCTCGGCATGGCCGTGCCGCTCGAGGGCTTCCCGCAACCGCACCAGCAGGTCGTCCACCCAGCGGATGGCGGCTCGGTAGAGGCCCTGCTTGTCGTCGCCGTGCACCCGGTACTCGGGCGGAGCCGCGTACTCGTGGACGTCCATGAAGTGCAGATACAGCAGGAAGGGCGACGCCGGGTCGTGCGCGGCCAGGAGCCGGAGTCCCTCCTCGAGGACCCGCTCGCCGTGGGGCCAGAGCGAGGCGTGGCCGAGGGTCTGCCCGCCCGCGAAGGCGCGCGGAAAGACGTACCGGTCGAAGCCGTTCTGGAAGCCGAAGGACTGCTCGAGCCAGCCGTTGCTCTGCACCCCGTAGGTCCGGTAGCCGTGCCCGCTGAGCACGCCCGCCAGCGTGACGGCGTCGGACGAGAGCCCGTCGCTCGGCAGCCGGATGCCGTGGGTGCGCGGCCAGAGCGACGTCATCAGCGAAGCCATCGACACCTTCGTCCACGAGGACTGCGCGCGTGCGCGCTCGAACACGATGCCGTTCTCGGCCCAGCGGGCCAGCTCGGGCGAGAGGCGCGAGCCGCGGTCGTAGGGAGCGAGCCAGTCCGCGCGCAGCGTGTCGACGACGACCAGCACGATGTTCGGCGGCGCGAGCGCGCGCAGCTGCTCGATCACCCCGGCATTGGTGGCGGGCTGCGCCCGACGCGAACGCGCCGGCCCGTCGCGCCGCCGTTCGCCCTGCGCCCGCCTCAGGTGGTCGCGGATCTCGACCGAGCCCGGCGCGAGCTCGGCCGCCCGCTCGAGCATCGCGACGGCCCGTCCCCCGCGGCCCGCCTCGTGATAGAGCCACCCCAGCGTGTCCAGCACCGACGGATCCGACGGCGCGCTCGCGTAGGCGGCCTGGGCGGCCGTCAGGGCCTCGGCGCGGCGCCCCTCCCGCGCGAGCAGCAGCGCCCGGTTGTTGTGCGCGGGGGCGAAGTACGGCGCCACCTCGGCCGCACGCGCGTAGGCTTCGATCGCCGCGCCGGGCTCGCCGAGCGCCTCGAGCGCGATGCCGAGATGGAAGAGCACCTCGACGTCGCGTGGATCGATCGCCAGATGGCGCTCGTAGAGCGAGCGCGCCCTCTCGAAGTCTCGCTGCAGCGAGAGATAGTCCCCGGCCATCTGCAGCGGCTGCGGATCGTCCGGGGCCAGGCGCAGCAGCGCCTCGACGGCGCGCAGCCCCTCGTCGCCGCGACCCGCCGAGAACAGCAGGAAGGCCCGCGACCGCTGCAGCGCCTGGCTCGTCGGGTGATGGACGACGGCCGCGTCCACGGAGGCGAGACCTTCCGGGCCGCGGCCGAGGCGTCCGAGCACGATGCCGCGCTCGGCGATCCAGTCGGGTGAATCGGCGAAGCGCTCCCCCACCTCGTCGAGGGCCGCGAGCGCCGCCTCCGGCCGTCCCTGCCGGCGCAGCGCGATCGACGTGGCGACGCGCGGCGCGAGCAGCTCGGGGTGGCGCAGCACCCAGTCCCTCGTCAGGGCCTCCGCCGAAGCGGGGTCGCCCGCGGCGATCCGCGCCCGCAGCAGCGCCTCGTAGGCGGTCGCGCCGTCGGGCACGATGCGCAGCAGCCGGAGCGCCCACTGCTCGACCTGCGCCCAGGCGCCGCGCCGGGCCAGCGTGCGCAGCAGGCCGTGGTAGGAGGGCACCTGCGAGGGATCCGCGTAGACCGCAATGCCGTAGCGCTGCTCGGCGCCCGCGTGGTCGCCGCTGCGCTCGAGGGCGACCGCCAACCAGTGGTGCACGTCGGCGCGATCGAGTCGCGGCAGCAGCTGCTTGAGCCGCACGACCGCCGCTTCGGGCCGTCCGTCGAGCAGATCGAAGCGCGCCCGGAGGTAGCCGGTGAGCGGATCGTCGGGGAACGCGCGCGCGAACGCCCGGAAGCGCTCGCGCGCCGCGGCTGCATCGCCGGCGTCGAGCAGCAGCGCGACGCGCAGGTACTCGAGCTCGTTTGCCCGCTCCTGGGCGTCGCGGGCGAGCTGGCCGTCGATCACCGCGACGCCCTCGCGCGAGCGACCGGTCCGGTACAGGAAGTCGGCCAGGTTGATGGCGTTCGCCGCGGTCGGATGCCGCTCGAAGCGCGCCCGCAGCACCGATTCCGCGGCCGGGCTGTCTCCGACCGAGATGTAGGCGTTCGCCAGGACGGACTGCAGGCCGGAGGAGTCGGGGTGCTCGGTCGACGCTTGCTCGAGCTCCGCGATCGCGTCCTGTACGCGTCCCTGGCCGGTGAGGAGAGCGGCCCGGCTGCGCCACGCCTCGACGTCCACGGCCCCCGGCGCGCTGGTGGTCAGCGGCTCGAGGACCGCCAGCGCGGCGTCGCCCTCGCCGAGCTCGGCGAGCAGACCGGCTTCGGTGCGCGCCAGCCACGCCCGCTCGGGGCCGCTCTGGCCGTCGCGGGCCGCCACCCGGCGCACGTACTCGAGCGCCCGTGCGTACTGCTTCTCCGACGCGAGGAGCGCGAGCCGCGCGGTGGCCAGCTCGATCCCGGCGTGGCGGCTCTCGGCCCGCTCGAGCGTGTCGAGTGCGTCGTCCAGCCGGCCGAGGGCGAGCAGGGCGCGGTAGCGCAGCAGCACGGGCACCAGACCGGCGGCAGCCGCGGGGGGGAGGCCGTCGAGCACGGCCAGGCTCTGCTCCGGTGCGCCGACGATGATCGCCGTCTCCGCCAGGGCGAGCCGGATCTCGGTGCTCTCCGGATGCCGCCGGGACGCCTCCTCGAGCAGCCAGAGCGCGCGCGTCATCTCGCCAGCGCGGCCGAGCCGCTGCGCGAGCTCGAGGTCGGAGACCGGCGCGTCGGGAAGCGCCGCCGACAGCGCGTCGATCGCCGAGAGCGCGCCGGCCACGTCGTGGGCGGCCAGCGCCGAGTCGAAGCGTGCGCGAGCCGCCTCGCTGTCCTGCGACCCGGGGCCGCAGGACAGCGTCACGGCCAGCAACAGCCCCGGGCAGAGCAGGCGCTTCGTCAGGGGGACGAGTCTCCGCTGGTCGCCCGCCGAGGAACTCTCGAACGAACCGCTATCGCCGCCTTCTCGCCCTTCGCGATCCGAGCCGGCCGAGGCAGACGATTCCCGCCGCCAGCATGGGAAGCGCGCCGGGCTCGGGAACGAAGGTGCGGCTGATCTCGGTGCCGACATAGCTGCTGACCACCGTGACCGTCGCCGGCGTCGTCACGATACCGGTGCCCATCCCCGTGAAGTTGCCTACGCCCGCGTTCCCGCTCGTGAAGACCAGCGGCGGCAGCGTGACCGGTGCCGTCCGCGTCTGCGGCAGGGGAACCGAGGCCGTGAAGCCCGCCAGGCCGCACAGGCCGCCGAAGCAGTGCAGGAACCCCGTCGTGTCGCCGGTCGTGCCGCTGGCCTGGGAGAAGGTGGTGCCGCTCAGTGTTGCAGGCGCGCTTCCCCACGTCGTGTCGGCGGTGCCCGTCAGCGTGAGCACGCCCGGGCTGGGCTGGTTGATCGTCAGGTGCTGCGCACCCGACTTGATGAATCCCACGCTCGGCGTCTCGAACTCGGTGGCCGTCACATAGACGATCGTGACGGTGCCCGACAGGGGATCGGTGAACGTGCCGAGCGGTGTCGTCGTCTGGACCGTGCTGCCCGCCAGATCGTAGGTGGCCGTGAGGTGCCCCGCGCCGGCTGTCCCGGCCCCCAACAGGAACACCACCACGAGCGTCGATGCGAAGCAGATCGGCTTCATCGGATGAGCCCTCCTCTTTGGCAATCTGCCCCATCATCCAACGAGTGTGCTCCGCTTGTCCAGTGAAACGAGCCGCCCGTACCGCAACTCCTTCGAGTGCCCGCGGGCGCCGTGTCCGATCGCGGCGAAGCTTTGTCGGATCGGAAAGATCACCGCACACGCCGGATATGATCTTGCGGCACATCGACACCTCGGAGGAGCAGCGTGAAGTTCGGTCTAGCGTTCGCGAGCAGTGTGGGGACGGATCCTTCGTCCGCACTCGAGATCACCCGTCAGGCCGAAGCGGCCGGCTTCGACTCGGTGTGGGGCGGCGAGCACGTCATCGTGCCGAACAGCATCTCCTCCCCCTACCCGTACACGGCGGACGGCGAGATGCCGGGCGAGCCCGACACGCCGATCCCCGATCCGCTGATCTGGCTCGCCTACGTGGCCGCCGCCGCGCCGACCGTTCGAGTGGGGACCTGCATCCTGATCGTTCCCCAGCGAAACCCGGTCGTGCTCGCCAAGGAGCTTGCGACGCTGGATTCGCTGACCGGCGGGCGCGTCGAGCTCGGCCTGGGCGTCGGCTGGCTCGCGGAGGAGTTCGAGGCGCTGGGCGTTCCCTGGGAGCGACGCGGCGCCCGCAACGACGAGTACGTCGCTGCCATGAAGGCGCTGTGGGCCGGCCCCGGAGCCGAGTTCCACGGCGAGTTCGTCGACTTCGCACCGGCGACCTGCAGCCCGCGGCCCGTCGACGGCGCCATCCCGATCCTCGTCGGCGGCGACACACCCGCCGCCATACGCCGGGCGGTCCGCATCGCCGACGGATACTTCCCGGGCACGACCGATCCGAAAGAGCTGTCGAGCCTGATCGAGGCCCTCGGCCGCGAGGCCGACCGGCAGGGGCGTTCGCGCGACGAGATCCGCATCCACGCGATCTTCGCCGAACTCGGCGACCCGGAGGCCTGCGCGGCGCGCATGCGCGAGCAGGGCGTCGAGCGGGCAATGGTGCCGGCGTTCTTCTTCGCCGGCCCCGGCGGCCTGGACAGGCTGGCCGAGTTCGGCGAACGCGTCGTCAAGCCGCTGGCGGACTAGGGGCCTGCGCGGCGTCCTGACTCGGGATGTACGGCCGGTCGGTGCGATACCTGGCAGGCGGACAGCCCATGCGCTGTGCGAAGACACGCGTGAAGTAGTACCGGTTCGCGAACCCGCAGGAGTCGGCGATCTGGTCGATCGTCTGGTCGCTCGAAACCAGCAGCTCGGCCGCGCGCCGGACCCGCCGGTCCTGGACGTAACGGGCCGGCGTGCGACCCGTGGCCTCGCGGAAGCGGCGGATGAAACGCGACTCGCTCGCCAGGGCGATCTCGGCGAGGCGGGCGTTGGACATCGGCTGCTCGATGTGCTCGTCGATGTACTGCAGCACCGCCAGCAGCTCCTGGCGTCCCTCGGCGATGCTCAGGAAGCGCATCGCGTTCTCCTCGGGGACGCTCCGCAGCAGCTCGGCGGTGGACAGGTGGATCAGCGCCTTGATGCGGCTGGCGAGGATCGGCTCGATCTCCGCTACGTCGCGAACCTCGTCGCGAAGCGCGCGGGCGAGCGCATCCCGCTCCTCGTCGGGCGCCAACGCCACCGGCCCCGGCACGACCTCGAGCGCGGCAGGCGCGGGCCAACCGACGAACTCGAACTGCAGGAAGAACTGCTCGACCGGCGCCTCGAGGGTGGCCTGGAAGTCGAGTCCGGCCGGCACGACGACGATGCGCCCGGCCGGCATCGGGAAGAGCCGCGACCCGATCCGCAGACCGGCACCGTCGTGCTCGTTCCGATACAAACGCCAGAAGTCGCGGAGGCGATCGGTCTCAGTCCACCAATCGGCCACACGGATGCAACCTGCCGAAAACAAACGAACATTCAGGGACTCGGCGACACTCGGAAAGATGATTGACATGGGGCCACATCACCTCGCTTGGATCATCAATGGGATTCTATACGGATCCGTCGCGGTTGGGGATATGAATTTCGGGCGGCTCTGATCACTATCCTCCCAAGTGGACCTCCTCGGGGGGAGGTGGAACGCAGCCGAAACGAGGGGGCGTTATGAAGAGGTCGCGTCTGATCGGGGGGCTGGTCCTGTTGGCTGTGGCCGCATGTCCCGTTGCCGCCTTCGCCCAGGACGCCGGCCAGGGCGCGGAGGGAGCGCCCCTCGAAGACTCGACCGAGGTGGCCGGCCCGAGCGAGTTCGACCCGGCACTCGGCGACGCGATGTACGAAGAGCAGGCGCTCGAGGACGTCGAGGAGTTCACCGTCACCGCCACCAAGCGGGCCCAGAACATCCAGGACGTCCCGATCTCGATCACCGCCCTCGGCTCGGAGACGATCGTCGAAGCCGGCATCACGCAGTTCACCCAGCTGCAGCAGTTCGTGCCCAACCTGCAGATCCGTCCCGTCACCGACACGCGCTCGACCAGCATCCGCATCCGCGGGATCGGCTCGGTGGGCAACAACGCGGGCATCGACCCGAGTGTGGGCGTCTTCATCGACGGGGTCTACCAGGGCCGGGCCGGCATGAGCGTCGGCGACCTGCTCGACATCGAACGGGTCGAAGTGCTGCGCGGGCCGCAGGGTACGCTCTTCGGGAAGAACACCGCCGCCGGCGCGATCAACGTGCTCACCAAGAGGCCGAGCTACGAGTACGAGACTTTTCTCGAGTCGAAGATCGGCAACTACGACGACATGCAGTTCCGCGGCTCGGTCAACGCCCCCATCATCGACGACAGGCTGGCGGTGCGCCTGTCGGGCTACAAGGTCAAGCGCGACGGGTTCGACCTGAATCGCGTCGACAACCAGCGGGTCAACAACGCCGATCAGTACGGCGTTCGCGGCAAGATCGCGTGGGACGTGAGCGACGTGCTGTCCTTCGAGCTGATCGGCGATTACAGCGAGCAGAACACCCGCAGCTTCGTCGCCGACATCCTCGACTACAAGCCGAACGGCCCTTCGCTCACCGACATCCCGTTCGGCGCCTTCTCGGCCACGACGGGCGTGCCGCTTCCCAACGCGGATCCCTTCGACCGGATCGTCGGCGCCAGCGTGTCGCCCAGGAACATCGTCAAGAACGGGGGCGTGTCGCTCGACACCGACTTCACGTTGGGCGAGTACGACCTCCGCTGGCTGAACGCGTGGCGGACCTACTCGACCGACAGCCGCTTCGACGGCGACTTCTCGCAGTTCGACGGCGTGATCGCCTTCCAGGATGTCGACCTCGACCAGTACTCGAGCGAGCTGACGGTGGTTTCGCCCCAGTGGAACCGGTTCGAGTACCAGGCGGGGCTCTTCCTCTTCTACATGGACATGTCCACCCTCGACCGCAACGGCTGGGAGCAGGGGATGGTGGACGCCGCGGCCCAGGTCGGCGGTCTGCCGGCGCTCATCTTCACGACCCCGACCAACAACATCAACGACAACCAGCACGACACGCTCAGTGCGGCGGCCTACGGCGAGGGAACGGTCACCCTGATCGACGATCTCGAGTTCACCGGCGGACTGCGCGTGACCTACGAACGCAAGACGCGGGTCGGTCAGAGCACCACCGTGCCGCCGCCGATCCAGGTGGCGCCGCCGATCCTCTGCCCGCAGCTCCCGCTCGACGAAACGCGAAGCGTCACCAACGTCCAGGGCCGCGCGATCCTGCGCTACCGGCCCGTCGACGACGTGATGGTCTATGCGAGCTTCGCCAACGGCTTCAAGTCCGGCGGCTTCAACCAGCTGTGCGTCGCGAACAACCAGACGGAATTCCAGGACGAGCAGTCACTCAGCTACGAGGCCGGCGCGCGCACCCAGTGGCTCGACCGCCAGCTCACCGCCAACCTGACGGCGTACTTCACCGACTACGACGATTTCCAGGCGCAGTTGTTCGACGGCGCCGCGATCAACGTGCGCAACGCCGGCCGCCTGTTCAGCTACGGCTTCGAGTCGGATCTGTTCTACCGGCCCGACTGGCACGAGCACTGGAGCATCGGCCTGCAGGTCGGCCTGAACATCGCCGAGTACGACGAATTCAAGGGGGCCGACAACACGGTGCCGAACCAGGTGGCCCTGGCGAAGGCCCTGAATCCGGTCGTGCCCGCCTTGCTCATCTGCGGGAACGCTCTGGACTGCAGCCAGGACCTCTCCGGCAGGGTCCTGGACAACGCCCCGCGCTGGACCGTCACGGCGACCAGCACCTACGAGCGGCCGATCCCCGGGCGTCCCGCCCTGTGGTTCGTGCGCGGCGACTACACGTACACCGCCAAGCAGTACCTCTCACAGGACCTCGATCCGAACCTCCTGCAGCCGGGCTACCACCTGCTGAACCTCCACGCCGGCCTGCGCGCCGAGGACGAGCTCTGGGAGCTGGTCTTCTGGGTCACCAACACGACCAACGCCAACTATCTCGTCACCGGCTTCGACGTCCCGATCATCAGCGGCTACGCGACCGTGGCGGCGCCCCCCCGGCAGTACGGCGGCACGGTGCGCATCCGCTTCTGAGCCACGCCACCGCCGCTATCCTGATCGTTCGCGCCCCCACCCCTCTCGAACGATTCGAACGAAGCGGAGCCGGAGATGCCCAAGACAGCACCGCGAGTCGGCACGCTCGCCAGCAGCGAGATGCTCACGGGACCCCACGCCGAGCGCCGCCGGCTGCTCGACCGCGCTGCGGCCGGCGGCCTCGACCACGTCTTCATGGCCGACCACGTGAGCTTCCACACGGGCCTGGGCATGGACGGACTGCTGCAGGCCGCCACGGCCGCGGCGCTGAACGAGCACCTCGACGTGTACGTCGGCGTGTACCTGCTGGCGCTGCGGCACCCGACGCCGGTCGCCCGCCAGATCGCGAGCCTCTGCGAGTCGGCTCCGGGCCGTCTCGTGCTCGGCGTGGGGGTGGGCGGTGAGGACCGGCGCGAGATCGAGGTCTGCGGCGTCGACCCGAAGACCCGCGGGCGGCGCACCGACGAGTCGCTGCAGGTGCTGCGCGGGCTGCTCTCGGGCGAGAAGACGAGCTTCGAGGGCGAGTTCTTCACGATCCGCGACGCACTCGTGCTGCCCGCGCCGGATCCGGCGGTGCCCCTGGTGATCGGCGGCCGCTCGAGCGCCGCCGTGCGGCGCGCGGCCCTGCTCGGCGACGGCTGGCTCGCCGCCTGGTGCTCGCCCGGTCGCTTCGGCGCGGTGGTCGCAGAGATCGACGCCCTCGCCGACGCGGCCGGCCGCCGCGACGTCTCCTGGCGGCACGGCCTGCAGATGTGGGCCGGCGTGGGCGACGACGCCACCGCCGCACGCGAACGGCTGGCGCGGCGCATGGAGGGGATGTACCGGATCCCCTTCGCGCCGTTCGAGAAGTACAGCCCCTCCGGCCCCCCCGAGCGAATCGCCGAGTTCCTCGCCCCCTACGTCGAGGCCGGTTGCCGAGACCTGAACGTGATGGGCGTCGCCCGCTCGCCCGAGCAGACCATCGACGCCGTGAGCGAGATCCGCGAGCGGCTCGTGGACCACTTCGGCGCCGCCTGAGGCAAGCGGCTCAGCTCGGGTCGGGCGCGGGCGTGTCGGGGCCGCTCGGCGGCAGCTCGGGTTTCGCCACGTAGTCGGCGTCGACCTCGCCGGTGAGCGCGCCGAGGAATGCCACGATGGCGCTCGTCTCCTGCGGCGTGAGCGTCAGCCCGAGCTGGTGGTGGGCCATGATGGTCACCGCCTCGTCGAGCCCCTCGATCGAACCGTCGTGGAACCACGGGCCGGTCTTCGCCACGTTGCGCAGGGAAGGCACCTTGAAGACGTGCCGATCCTCTTCGCGGCCGGTCACGTTGAAGCGCCCCGGGTCCTCGGTGGGGAACGGCTTGGCGAGGCCGAGCTTGCGGTACATCCCGCCGCCGATCGCGGGACCGTTGTGACAGATCACGCAGCCCTTTCCGACGAAGACCTGCAGGCCCACGACTTCCTGGTCGGTCAGCGCCGTGTCGTCACCGGCCAGGAACGCGTCGAAGCGGGACGGCGTGATCAGGCCGCGTTCGAAGGCGCCGATCGCGATCGCCATGTTGTCGTAGGTGATCGGGTCCGCCTCGCCGGGGAAGGCCGCCGCGAACATCGGCGCGTAGCCGGGAATCGACCGCAGCACGACGAGCACGGCGTCCTCCGACGGCATCGCCATCTCGATGGGGTTCAGCACCGGGCCCTTCGCCTGGGCCTCGACGTCGAACGCGCGGCCGTCCCAGAACTGCGCGATGTGGAGCGCGGCATTGAGGCTGGTGGGCGAGTTCCGGTCGCCGCGCTGGCCGCGGTGGCCGGGCGAGGTGGCCTGTCCATCCACCCCGAAAGCATCGAGCTGGTGACAGGAGTTGCACGAGATGTCGTGGTTCTTCGACAGCCGCGGGTCGTAGTAGAGCGCGCGCCCGAGGTCGACGCGGGCCTCCGGCATGGGTCGGGCCTGGGTGGCGGCGGTGGCGGGCAGAGTGCGGAAGATGGCCCGGCCCTGTGCGCGCAGCACGGCCCGATCGACGCCGGCGGCGGCCGGCCTGGCGGCGGCCCCATCGGTGGCCGAGCCAGCGCTCTCGGGGTCCGACCCCGCGCAGGCCCCGACGAGCGCCAGCAGCGCGAGCCCCGCGATCCAACCAGCCACTCGCTTCGTTCCCGACCACCCCACCATGCCTTCCCC
>CAZETS010000022.1:0-69546 GCA_964515335.1 uncultured Spirochaetaceae bacterium | reverse complement strand
TCCCGGTCGATTTCTTGCCATGAACCGAGATCAAGCAGAAATCATGCCAGGCACAGTCCTCGATTCACCGTTGTCGGTTTGCGGTCCCGCCGCTTCGAACGTACGTTTGGAACGGTCGTTCCATCGCGACCCGAGGAGCCCCCCTTGGCCAGCCACCTCCCCGACCGGTCGCTGGCCGGCGCGCCGCTGCGTGATCTGCCGGGCGCGGGCTCCTCGGACGCCACCAAAGAGCGCCTGCTCGACGCCGCCGAGGAATTGCTCGCCGAACGGGGCTTCGACGGCATGTCGATCCGCGCTCTGGTCGCGCGCGCCGGCACCAGCGTGTCTTCGGCCCACTACCACTTCGGCAGCAAGCTCGCGCTGGTGTCCGCCCTCTTCGAGGCGCGCGTCGCCCCTGTCAACGACTTGCGGCTCGAGCGGCTCGACGCAGTGGTCGCCGCCTCGGCGCCCGACGCGCCGGCCCTCGAGGACGTCATCGAGTCGTTCGTGCGCCCGAGCTTCGAGGCCTGGCGTCGCGCGGAGGCCCTCGGCCGCACCGCGACGCCCCACATCCTGGCCCAGCTGCACGTCGACCGGGCGCCGCGGCTCGACGAGCTGAAGCGGCGCCTTCTCGAGCCGGTGATGGATCGCTACCTCGCCGTGGTGGGTCGCATCCTGACCGATCACGACCCGACCACTTTGCGCGTCGGACTCGGCTACGTGCTGGGCATGTTGCTGCACACCACCGGCGGACACCTCGCTCCGACCCTCGAGGCCGCCGGTCTCTCGCATCCCCGGGGCGAAGAGTCGCTCCTGCGCCACCTGATCGCGTTCGCGGCGGCTGGCCTGCGAAGCGGCGGCGCCGTCGCTGGGCGCGGCGCAGAGGGGGCGTCGTGACCCGCTTCGCGAAGCCCCTCGTGACGGCGGGCATCCTCGTCGTCGGTCTTGCCGGCACGGCGCTGATCTTCGCCATGAAGCCTCGCGCCGAAGCGGTGCCGCGGCCCCCGCGCGCGCCGGTGGTGCGGGTGACGCGGGTCGCCCCGGCCCCCTACGACTTCGTGGTCCGCGCCCACGGTACGGTGGTGCCGCGGCGCGAGGGCGACCTGGTGCCGCAGGTATCGGGCAACGTCGAGTGGGTCTCGCCGGCGCTCGCCTCGGGCGGCTTCTTCGACGAGGGCGAGGAGCTCTTGCGCGTCGATCGGGCCGACTACGAGGTCGCCCTCGAGAGCGCCCGCGCGGCCGTGGCGCGCGCCGAGAGCGAGAGCCGCCGCGGCAGCCGCGAGCTGACGCGGCAACAGCAGTTGGCGGATCGCTCGGTGGCGAGCCAGACCAACCTCGACGACGCGCAGAACGCGGCGCGGGTCGCCGAGGCGACGCTCCGCGAGGCACGCGCGCGGCTCGACCAGGCGGCGCGCGACCTCGGGCGCACCACGCTCGTCGCGCCCTACGCGGGCCGGGTGCGCAGCGCCGACGTGGACGTCGGCGAGTTCGTCTCGCGCGGCGCGCCGATCGGCCGCATCTACGCGGTCGACTACGCGGAGGTCAGGCTGCCGATTCCGGACTCGGATCTCGGCTACGTCGAGCTGCCGCTGCTCGATCGCGGCGACGACGCACTGCCCGGCCCCGAGGTGCGATTGCGTGCCCGCTTCGCCGGGCGGGACCGTGTCTGGCGCGGCCGGATCGTGCGCACCGAGGGCGAGATCGATCCGCAGAGCCGCATGGTCCACGTGATCGCCGAGGTCGAAGACCCCTACGGGCGCAACCTCTCCGAGCAGGAGAGACGGGGCCGGATGCCGCTCGCCGCCGGTCTCTTCGTCGAGGCCGAGATCGCGGGGCACCGCGTGGAGGCGGCCGTCGAGCTGCCGAGGGTCGCCCTGCGCGAGGACGGCACGGTGATCGTCGTCGACGACGAATCCGAGGTGCACGCGCGCCCCGTCGAGGTGCTGCGCGTCGAGGCGGACCGGGTGGTGGTCGGCGGGGGCCTCGCCGCGGGCGAGCGGGTCGTGGTGACGCCGCTGCGATCCGCGGTCGAAGGCATGAAGGTGCGGCCGCTCGAGGATCCGGATGCGGAACAGGGCCGACGCGACGTGGGGCTCGGGCCGAGCGACCGGGGCGGGCGGTCGTGAGGGGCGTCATCGCCTGGTTCGCCACCAACCACGTGGCTGCCAATCTGCTGATGGCCGTGATGGTGATCGGCGGACTGGTCTCGCTGCCCGCGATCCAGCAGAAGACCTTTCCCGACATCGAGGTCGACGTGATCCGCGTGACCGTTCCGTACCTCGGCGCGGCGCCCGAGGAGGTCGAGAGCGGTGTCTGCCTGCGCATCGAGGAAGAGCTGCAGGGCATCCAGGGAATCGACACGCTGACCGCGATCGCCGCGGAGGGCGCGTGCACCGTGGGAGCGGAGCTGATCACGGGCTACGACGTCGACCGCGCGCTCTCCGAGATCAAGAACGCGATCGACGCCATCACGACCTTTCCCGAGGAGACCGAGAAGCCGGTCGTCAGCCACTTCGAGCTGCGGCGCGTCGCCCTGCAGCTCGCCTTGTCGGGGGACGCCGACGAGCGGGCCCTCAAGACGATCGGCCAGCGGGTGCGCGACGAGATCGCCGCGCTGCCGGGCATAACCCAGGTCGACCTGGTCGGCGAGCGGCGCGACGAGATCTCGATCGAGGTGTCCGAGGAGTCGTTGCGGCGGCACCGGCTCACCTTCGATCAGGTCGTGCAGGCCGTGCGTCGCTCGTCGCTCGACCTGCCCGGCGGCTCGATCCGCACCCGCGACGGCGAGGTGCTGCTGCGCACGCAGGGGCAGGCGTACACCGGGCGCGAGTTCGAGCACGTCGTGGTGGTGACGCGACCCGACGGCACGCGGCTCATGCTCTCCGAGGTCGCGACGATTCGCGACGGATTCGAAGAGGACGACCGCTACGCGCACTTCGACGGCGAGCCGGCGGTGCTGATCGTCGTCTACCGGATCGGCGATCAGCGGGTGCTCGACCTCGTCGAGACCGTCAAGGCGTACGTCGGCCAGGCCCAGGCGGAGCTGCCTCCCGGGCTCTCGCTCACCGTGTGGCGCGACGCATCCGAGAGCCTGCGCAACCGCCTCGACATCCTGATCAACAATGGGCTGACCGGCTTCGTGCTGGTCTTCGTGCTGCTGTCGCTCTTCCTGCGGCTGCGCCTCGCGGTGTGGGTGGCGCTGGGCGTGCCGATCGCGTTCTTCGGGGCCCTCGCGTTGTTTCCGACCTTGGCCATCTCCGTCAATCTGGCCACGCTCTTCGGCTTCATCCTGGTGCTCGGTCTGCTCGTCGACGACGCGATCGTGGTCGGCGAGAACGTCCATACCCACCAGGAGCGCCACGAGGATCCGCTGCGCGCCTCGATCACGGGCACCCAGGAGGTCTCGGTGCCCGTCGTCTTCGGTGTGCTGACGACGATGGTCGCCTTCCTCCCGCTCCTGCTCGCGCCGGGCACGATGGGCCAGATCTTCGGTCGGATCGGGCTGGTCGTGATCCTGTGTCTGACCGTGTCGTTGGTGGAGAGCCAGCTGGTCCTGCCGGCGCACCTCGGTCACATGCGGATCCGCGACGAGGGCCCGCCGCCGGACGCCGGTCTGCGCGGGTGGTGGAAGAGGGTCCAGGAGGCGCTGGCGGGCAGCCTCACCCGACTCGCTCACGGTCCCTACCGCCGGGCGCTCGGCCGCGCGCTCGAGTGGCGCTATGCGGCGCTGGCAGCCGGTCTCGTGCTGCTGATGTGGACGTCGGCGATGATCGGAGCCGGACTGATCCGCTTCTCGTTCATGCCGCCCGTGCAGAGCGACTACGTGAGCGCCTCGCTCACCATGCCGCTCGGGACCCACGTCGATCACACCGTCGAGGCGGTCGAGCAGCTCGAGGCGGCAGCGCTGCGGGTGAAGTCGCGCCTCAACGCCGAGTACGCCGACCTCGGTGAGCCGCTGGTGCGGCACGTCATGACGGCGGTGGGCGAGCAGCCGGCGAGCACGGATCCGGGCCCGTCCGGGGGCGGGAGCAGCTCGAGCCACGTGGGCGAGGTGAGCATCGAGCTGGTCGGGGGGCAGGACCGGCCGATCGACGCGAAGGCGGTGGTCGATCTCTGGCGCGAGGAGACGCCGGAGCTGCCCGACGCCGACTCGCTCGTCTTCGCCTCGGCGCTCTTCCACTCCGGCGACCCGATCGCGCTGCGTCTGCGCTCGCCGGACGTCGAAGACCTCGAGCGTGCGGCCGAAGAGCTGAAGGCGAAGCTCGCCGAGTATCCCGGCGTCTTCGACGTGAAGGACTCGTTCCAGGAGGGCAAGCGCGAGCTCAAGCTCGCCATCCTGCCGGCCGCGCAGGCTCTCGGCCTCACCCTCGACGACCTGGCGCGGCAGGTGCGGCAGGCCTTCTACGGCGCGGAGGCGCAGCGCATCCAGCGCGACCGCGACGACGTGCGCGTGATGGTGCGCTTCCCCGAGTCGCAGCGGCGCACCCTCGGCGACCTCGAGCGCATGCGGATCCGCACGCCGAGCGGCGCGGAGGTGCCCTTCTACACGGTGGCCCGCGTCGAGTCGGGGCGCGGCTTCGCGACCATCCGGCGCACCGACCGCGCGCGCGTCATCACGGTGAGCGCCGACGTGGACCGCGCCCGGGCGAACTCGAATCAGATCATGGCCGACCTGCGCCGCAGCTTCCTGCCCGACCTGCTGGCCGGCCATCCGGGGCTCGAGTTCTCTCTCCACGGCGAGCAGCGCGAGCAGCGGAGGATGTCGACCGGCATGCTGCCGCTCGCCGCGATCTCGATGCTGCTGATCTACACGCTGCTGGCCGTGCCGCTTCGTTCGTACGGCCAGCCGCTGATCATCATGTCGGTGATCCCGTTCGGGTTGGTGGGGGCGATCGGCGGCCACCTGCTGATGGGCAGGCAGCTGAGCATGATGTCCGTGATGGGCGTGGTGGCGCTCTCGGGTGTCGTCGTCAACGCGAGCCTGGTTCTCGTCCACCACGTGAACGCACGCCGCGCCGACGGCGCCGACATCGTGAGCGCGGTCGCGCTCGCGGGCGTCGCGCGGTTCCGGCCCATCGTGCTGACGTCACTCACCACCTTCGCGGGGCTGACGCCGCTGTTGCTCGAACGCAGCATGTCGGCGCAGTTCCTGATTCCCATGGCGATCTCGCTCGCGTTCGGGGTGGTGTTCTCGACGCTGATCACGTTGGTGTTGGTGCCCTGCGGCTACCTCGTGCTCGACGACCTGAGGCGCGCGGCTTCCGGCGTGCTCGCGCGTCTCGGTCTGGCGCCGGCGGGTGCGCCGGGGGACGCGGGAGCGGGGCCCGGCGGCGCGGTCGCGGCGCTGCGTCTCGAGGCGGACGACGGGGCCTCGCCGAATGCGGGCCGTCGGACCTTCGGGTAGATTCCGCTCGTCGCCGGCGACTGCCCGCCCGCGCGTCCGAATCCCGGAGCCTCGCCCGCCGTGTACACCGTCCTGATCGCCCTCCTCACCGGCATCCTCGTCGGGGTCGGCTACACGCTGCTCGACCTCTGGCAGGGCTGGGCGATGGGGATCATCCTCGGCGTCGTCGTCGCCATCACGACCTTCGTGGTGATGTCGCGCATCCTGATGAAGCGCTTCGAGCCGCGCTTCCTGCAGGCGCAGAAGCAGCTGCAGGCGGGCTCGCATCAGCTGGCGATCGCCACGCTCGAGGGACTGCTTCCGCTGGCGCGCTGGCAGGTGATGCTCGAGGGCCAGATCCATGCCCAGCTCGGCATTCTCGCCTACGGGATGGAGGACGAGAAGCGCGCCGTCGAGTACCTCGAGAAGTCGTCGCTTCGCGCGCCCGACGCCCGCATGGCGCTGGCCGCCATCCTGTTCCGCCGCAAGGAGTACGACCGCGCCTTCGAGGTGATGGAGACCCTCATCAAGGCGAACAAGAAGCAGGTCCTGCCCTACAACGCGTACGCCTTCATGCTGAACAAGCAGGGCGCTCGCGAGAAGGCGATCGCTCAGCTCCAGCGCGGCCTCAAGGTCGAACCGTCCAACGAGTCGACGAAGGACAACCTGCTGCGACTGCAGAACGACCGCAAGCTGAACATGAAGCGCTTCGGTATGCAGTGGTACGCGCTGCGCCTCGAGAAGCCGCCCGCCTCGCTGCGCCAGTACGCGCCGGGCACGCACCGCGGCATGCGGGCGAAGGTGCGCAAGCAGAAGCGTCGCGGCTGAGCGACGACCCGCACGCGTGACTCGGAGGCGGTGGGGAGTGACCTCGGGCTTCGTGCGTCGCCTCGCGATCGCTGCCGCCGCGCTGGCGCTCGCCGGGGCGCCTTGGGGCGCCGTCAGCGCCGAGCTCGTGGTCGGCGTGAGCTGGGCAAACTTCCAGGAGGAGCGCTGGAAGACCGACGCCGCCGCCCTCGAGGCGGCGCTGGCGCTGCGGGGGGCGCGTTATCTCTCGGCCGATGCGCAGAGCTCGACCGAGAAGCAGATCGCCGACGTCGAGGCGCTGATCGCCCGGGGCGCCGACGTGCTGGTGCTGCTCGCGCAGGACGCGGCGGCGATCCGGCCCGCCCTGGTCCTGGCGCGCGCCGAGGGCATTCCGGTGATCGCCTACGACCGGCTGATCGAGTGGCCCGGCGTCTTCTACGTTTCGTTCGACAACCGCGAGGTGGGTCGTCTGCAGGCCCGCGCCATCCAGGCCCTGCGTCCCACGGGCCGGTATGTGTTCGTCAAGGGATCGGCCCACGATCCGAACGCGGACTTCGTGCATGCGGGGCAGCTCGACGTGTTGCAGCCGGCCATCGAGGCGGGCCGCATCCGGGTGGTGGGTGACCAGTACGTCGACGGCTGGCTGCCCGAACTCGCCCAGCGCGTGATGGAGCAGATCCTCACGCGAAACACCGACGGGGTGGACGCGGTGGTGTGCTCGAACGACGGCATGGCGGGCGCGGTGATCGCGGCACTCGCCGGGCAGGGGCTGGAAGGAGTGCCGGTGTCCGGTCAGGACGGCGACCACGCCGCGCTCGCGCGGGTGGCCGCCGGCAAGCAGAGCGTGAGTGTGTGGAAGGACGCGCGCGCCCTCGGTCGCAAGGCCGCCGAGGTCGCCGTCGCGCTCGCCTCGGGCACGTCGCCGCCGGAGATCGACGGCGCGCGTCGTTACCGCGACGGGCCGGGCGCAGTGGCGGTCGACGCGATCCTGCTCGAGCCGGTGGCGATCACGCGCGACAACCTCGAGGTGGTGATCGACGCGGGCTGGGTGCCGCGCGACGTGGCCTGCCGCAGCGCCGGCGCGGACCCGCCGCCCGCCTGTCGCTGAGCACCGCCCGGGGCACGTGGGTCGCGGTGCTAGCCTCGACGCGCGCTGTGAGTCCGGTCGGCGCGGCGTCCGGATGCGAGGAGGCGTGATGAGCGGCGGGGGCGTCGGCACGAGCGGCGAGCGGGCCGGGGTGAAGGGCGGGGTGAGGGCCGGGGTGCGGGCCGGGGCGAAGGGCCTGCGCGGTCTGACCGGCCAGCCGATCCTGCTGACCGGCGGCGCGAGCGGCATCGGCCGGGCGACCGCGCTGAGGCTCGGCGCCGAGGGCGCGATCGTCGGCGTGCTCGACCGCGACGCCGCCGGTGCCCACGAGACCGCGGCGCGTATCGGCGACGCGGGTGGGTGCGCCGAGGCGACGGTGCTCGACATCCGCGACGGCGACGCGGTGGAGGCCGCCGTCGACGTCTTCGCGAAGCGTCACGGCGGCGTGGCCGGGCTCGTCAACAACGCCGGTTGGGACCACGCCGCCGACTTCCTCGACACCGGCCCGGAACTCTGGCACAAGGTCGTCGACATCAACCTCTTCGGGCCGCTCCACGTCACCCACTCGGTGCTGCGGCGCATGCGCGACGCCGGGCACGGCCGGATCGTGAGCGTCGCGTCGGACGCGGGGCGTGTCGGGTCGAGCGGCGAGGCGGTCTACGCGGCCTGCAAGGCCGGCGTGGTGGCCCTCTCGAAGTCCGTGGCCCGCGAGGTGGCGCGCTCGGGCATCACGCTGAACGTCGTCTCGCCGGGGCCGAGCGATACACCGCTCTTCGACAGCTTCGACCCCTCCGGCAAGCTCGCGGCCGCCCTCGAGCGCGCGATTCCGATGCGTCGGCTCGGCCGGCCCGACGACTACCCCGGACTCATCGCCTTCCTGCTCTCGGACGATGCGGCCTTCATCACGGGCCAGACCATCAGCGTGTCCGGCGGGCTGACGATGCACGGTTAGGCGCGGAGTCCGTGGCCCACGCCGCCGAGGCGATCCGGAGCGCGGGCTTCGATCCGCGACTGGCGGCCATGACCGCGGCGCTCGCGTTGGTCGGTCTGGCGTTCGACCGGGCCAGCGAAGGCGCCTTTCTCACGCCCCGCAACCTCTACAACCTGGCCGTGCAGACCAGCGCGGTCGGCATCATGGCCTGTGGCATGGTGCTGGTGATCGTCGCGCGCCACGTCGACCTGTCGGTGGGCTCGCTGCTCGGGGTGACGGGCATGACGATCGCCGTGTTGCAGGCCGAGGTGTTGCCCGATGCCGGGCAGTGGCCGATCGCCGTCGCGCTCGGTCTGTTCGCGGGCGCCGCGATCGGCGCCGTTCAGGGCTGGTGGGTGGCCTGGCGCGGGCTGCCGGCCTTCGTGGTGACGCTGGCCGGCCTGATGATCTTTCGCGGCGCGACCTACCTGCTGACCGACGGGCGGACCGTGGCGCCCCTGGCCCCGGGCTTCGAGCGGATCGGTGGGGGACTCGACGGATCGCTCGGCGTCGCCGCGAGCTGGGCGCTCGGCCTCGGCGTGGTTGCACTCTACTCCGGGTGGGTGGCCTGGCAGCGAAGGGAGCGCGCGCGCCACGGCGTCGCGGGCCGCTCGCCGGCCGCCGACTCGGCGCGCGTGCTCGTCGCGGCCGCCGCGGTGCTCGGCTTCGTCGCCCTGATGAACGCCCACACGCTGCCGCGCAGCGAGGAGGGCCGGGGCGTTCCGTTGCCGGTGCTGGTGCTCGCGGCGGTTGCCGTCCTGATGCACGGCATCTCGCGCGCCACCCGCTTCGGCCGGCACGTGTACGCGATCGGCGGCAGCCCGGCCGCCGCCGCGCGCGCCGGCATCGACGTGCGGCGGGTGACACTCGGCGTGTTCGTGCTGATGGGCGCGCTGGCCGCGGTGTCGGGCGCGCTCACGGCGGCGCGGCTCGGGGCGGGCACGAGCTCGATGGGCACGCTCAGCGAGCTGGCGGTGATCGCGGCCGCGGTGATCGGCGGAACGAGCCTTTCGGGTGGCGTCGGAAGCGTGGCGGGCGCGGTGCTCGGCGCACTGCTGATGCAGAGCCTCGAGAACGGCATGGTGCTGCTCGGGGTGTCGAGTGCCGTCCGGCAGGTGGCGATCGGCTCCATCCTGGTGCTCGCCGTGCAGGCCGACGTGTGGGTCTCGTCGCGCCGGGAGACGCCGTGACCGCCGCCGTCGCGATGGAGGGAATCGCCAAGAATTTCGGTGGTGTCCGCGCGGTGGACGACGTATCCCTCGAGCTCTTTCCCGGAGAGGTGCACGGGCTGCTCGGCCACAACGGCGCCGGCAAGTCGACGCTGGTCGGTGTGCTCTCCGGGGCCCTGCGCCCGGACACGGGCCGCATCCTCGTGGCCGGCCACGAGGTGCGCATCCGCTCGCCGCGCGGGGCCCGCGAGCTCGGCATAGAGACCATCTACCAGGACCTGGCGCTGGCCGACAACCTCGATCCGGTCGCCAACGTCTTCCTCGGCCGCGAGCGCACGCGCTTCGGTGTGCTGCTCGACGAGGGCGCGATGGAGCGCGCGGCCCTCGACGCGCTGGCGCGCGTGCGGCCCGACCGGCCCCGCTGGCGGTCGCCGGTCGGCCGGCTCTCGGGCGGCGAACGTCAGGCGGTAGCGATCGCCCGGGCGCTGCTCGGTGACGTGCGCGTGTTGGTGATGGACGAGCCCACGGCGGCGCTCGGTCCCGCCGAGACACGACGCGTCGGCGAGTTGATCCGCCGCCTGGCCGGCGAGGGGATGGCGATCCTGCTGGTGAGCCACGATCTCCACGACGTCCACGCCCTGTCGGACCGCTTCACCGTCATGAAGAACGGCGCCCGGGTCGCGTCCGTGCAGCGCGAGGCGGTGACCCGCGACGACCTGCTCGAGCTGATCATCGCTGGCGCTGCCGACAGCGCGGGCTAGTCAGTCGAGGATCTCGTTGGCGGTGAGCTGCGCGAGGGTCTGGCGGGCGCGGATGAGCCGGGGCTGGCCGTCGCGGTCGATCAGGATCTCCGGGGCCTCGGGGAAGGAGTTGTAGTTCTTGCCGGCCAGCCCGGAGCAGTAGGCGCCGGCGCCGCCGATCAAGAGGGCGTCGCCGATGACGGGGCGGGCGAGGCGGCGGGGCTCGAGCGTCTCGGGGTCTTCGGCGGCCGGTGTCATCATGTCGCCGCTCTCGCAGCAGTGGCCGACCACCACGTAGTCGTCCTCGCCGCGGGGCTCGCCGTCCATCGGCACCACCTCGATCGGGTGTTGGGAGCCGTAGAGGTTGGGGCGCAGGAACTCGGTCATGCCCGTATCGGTCTTGATGAATCGGTAGCCGGTGGGACCGGCGCCTGCGGCGGGTGGAGGGCCTGCGGCGGGTAGGGCGCCTGCGGCGGGCAAGGTGTCCACCACGTCGATCACGCTGGCCAGGATGACGCCTGCGCGCGCGACCAGGTAGGTGCCCGGCTCGATCTCGAGGTGCAGCCTCCGGCCGTGCCGCTCGGCGAAGGCCTCGAAGTCCGGCTGCACGGCGCGGCCGATCTCCTGCAGGTCGGTGGCGGATTCGCCCGGCATGCGGGCGACCTTCATGCCGCCGCCGAGGCTCAGCCGCTCGACGTCGGGCAGCCGGGCGGCGATGTCGAGCGAAAGCCGCGCGCAGTGCTTCCACGTCTCCGGATCGCTGCCCGAGCCGATGTGGGTGTGCATGCCGGTCAGGCGCAGATCGTACTCGCGCTGCAGCGCGAGCACCTCGTCGAGCCGCTCGTGCCAGATGCCGAACGCCGAGGCGGGGCCGCCCACGTTGGTGCGGTTGTTGTGCCCGCTGCCCAGACCGGGGTTGATGCGCACCGAAACGGGCTTGCCCGGAAAGAGCCGCCCGTAGGCGTCGAGCTGATGGAGCGAGCAGGCGTTGAAGAGGACGCCGCGCTCGACGAGCTGCTTGAGGTCGCGCGGCAGCTCCTGCGCGGTGAGCTGGATGCGCTCGGGGGCAACGCCGATCGCGAGCGCCCGCTCGACCTCGAAGCCGCTGCTGGCATCGATGTGCAGGCCCGTGCCGGCGAGCAGCCGGACGATGGCGGCGGTCGGCAGCGCCTTCATCGCGTAACGGGCAGTCAGGCCGAAGGCGCTCGGGAAGGCCAGCACCTCGGCGGCGGCCTGCTCGAGGGCGCGCTGGTCGTACACGTAGGCCGGCGTGCCGAAATCGGCGCGGAGGGTGCGGATGAGATCGCGGGAGAGGATCGGCATGGCGGAGGTCTCGTCGGCGGCGGCGCGCAGGGCGGGCTTCGACCGGACCGGCGCAGGATAGCAGCCGCGGCGCGGGCTTCCGCGGCCGGCCACGGGTGGGCGGGTGCTACGATCCGCCGCCGTGACGGCCCCCGGTACATCGCGGGCCATTGCTGCGGGGGCGGCGTCTCCGAGCTCGGCTCCGAGCTGAGCGGCCGATTCCTGCTGCCTGCCCAGATCCGCCGAGCCACCCACCCGAGCGAGATCCATCGTGTCCTCTTCCGACGACAACGGCAACGACAACCGCAACGGCAACGACAGCGGAAGCAAGAAGCTCCGCGACTTCATCCGTACGCGCGTCGAGGACGACGTGGCGGCGGGCCGGCGCGGCGGGAAGGTCGCCACGCGCTTCCCGCCCGAGCCGAACGGCTGGCTCCACATCGGCCACGCCAAGAGCATCGTGCTCAACTTCGGCCTCGCGCAGGAGTTCGGCGGCACCTGCAACCTGCGCTTCGACGACACGAACCCGAGCGCCGAGGAGAGCGCCTTCGTCGAGTCGATCATCGAGGACGTGCGCTGGCTCGGCTACGACTGGGGGGATCGCCTCTACTTCGCGTCGAACTACTTCGAGCAGCTCTACGGCATGGCGGTCGCCCTGATCGAGGGCGGCCACGCCTACGTGGACGATCAGAGCGCCGAGCAGATTCGCGCCAACCAGGGCAGCCTCACCGAGCCCGGCACGCAGAGCCCGTTCCGCGACCGCTCGGTCGAGGAGAACCGGGACCTCTTCGCCCGCATGAAGGAAGGCGAGTTCGACGAGGGCAGCCGCGTGCTGCGCGCGAAGATCGACATGGCGTCGCCGGTGCTCACGCTGCGCGACCCGATCATGTACCGCATCCAGAAGACCCACCACCACCGCACGGGCGAGGACTGGCACATCTATCCGATGTACGACTTCGCCCACGGTCAGAGCGACGCGATCGAGGGCATCACCCACTCGATCTGCACGCTCGAGTTCCAGGACCACCGGCCGCTCTACGACTGGTTCCTCGAGCGGCTCGGTATCGATCCGGCGCCCCGGCAGATCGAGTTCGCGCGGCTCAGCCTGAGCCACACGGTGATGAGCAAGCGCATGCTGCGCCAGCTCGTCGAGGAGGGGCACGTCTCGGGCTGGGACGACCCGCGCATGCCCACGCTGGCCGGCCTGCGCCGCCGCGGCTACACGCCGGCGGCGATCCGCGGCTTCTGCGAGGGCATCGGTATCGCCAAGCGCGACAACACGATCGAGCTCGCGCGGCTCGAGCACGAGATCCGCCAGGATCTGAACCGCCACGCGCCGCGGGTGATGGGCGTGCTGCGGCCGCTCAAGCTGGTCATCGAGAACTTCCCGGAAGACGAGGTCGACGAGCTCGGGGCGGTCAACAATCCCGAGGACGAGAGCGCCGGCACGCGGCTCGTGCCTTTCTCGCGCGAGCTCTGGATCGAGCGGGACGACTTCATGGAGGATCCGCCGAAGAAGTTCTTCCGGCTCGCGCCCGGCCGGGAGGTGCGGCTGCGCTACGCCTTCTTCGTCACCTGCACGGAGGTCGTGAAGGACGACGACGGAGAGGTGGTCGAGGTGCGCTGCACCTACGATCCGGCCACCCGCGGTGGCGATGCGCCGGACGGGCGCAAGGTGAAGGGCACCATCCACTGGGTCTCGGCCCGGCACGCGGTGCCCGCCGAGGTGCGGCTGTACGGGCCGCTCTTCGACGTCGAGGATCCCGCCGCCGTCGAGGCGGGCAAGAGCTTCCTCGACCACCTCGATCCCGCCTCCCTCGAGGTGCTCGCCGGGTCGTGGGTCGAGCCGAGCGTCGCGGGCGCGGCGCCGGGCACCACGTATCAGCTCGAGCGCACCGGGTATTTCTGCGTCGACGGCGACTCGACCGGCGACCGCCTGGTACTCAACCGCACCGTCACGCTGCGGGACTCCTGGGCGAAGATCGCGAAGAAGGCCTGATCGAGAAAGCAAGAGTAAGAGAAGGGGAGGCACGGCATGGCCCGATACGGCATGACGATTCCGATGGCGGGCGTGCCGTTGCACGAGCACCGCGACTGGCTGACCGAGATGGTCGACCTCGGCTACACGGACTTCTGGTCGTCCGAGGCGAACGGGCACGACGGCTTCACGCCGCTCGCGATGGCGGCGGCGTGGGCGCCGACCGCACGGCTCGGCGTCGCGATCATTCCGGCCTTCACGCGCGGCCCGGCCCTGATGGCCCAGTCCGTGGCTTCGCTCGCCGACGCGGCGCCCGGTCGCTTCGTGATGGGCGTCGGATCGTCTTCGAACGTGATCGTCGAGAGCTGGAACGGCATCCCCTTCGAGCGCCCCTATCAGCGCACCCGCGACACGGTGCGCTTCCTGCGCCGGGCGCTCGCCGGCGAGAAGGTGACCGAGGACTACGAGACGTTCAGCGTGAAGGGCTTCCGCAGCGGCGTCCCGCTCGAGCAGCCGCCGAAGATCCTGGTCGCCGCGCTGCGCGAGGGCATGCTGCGGCTGGCCGGGCGTGAAGGCGACGGCGCCATCCTCAACTGGCTGTCCGCCGAGGACGTGAAGCAGGTGGTCCCGCACGTGCACGCCGGCGGCCCGGACAAGGAGATCGTCGCGCGGATCTTCGTCCTGCCGGTGGAGGACCGCGCCACGGCCCTGGCGATCGGCCGCCGCGCCGTGGCCGCCTACCTGAACGTGCCGGTCTACGCGGCCTTCCACGAGTGGCTGGGCCGGGGCGAGCAGCTGGCCGGCATGTGGAGCAAGTGGAAGCAGGGCGACCGCCCGGGTGCCCTCGAGGCGATCCCCGAGGAGGTCGTCGACGCGCTCATCGTGAACGGCTCGCCCGAGGCCTGTCGCGAGCACGTCCAGCGCTACGTCGAGTGCGGTGTGCACACCCCCGCGCTCGCCATCCTTCACTCGGGCGACCTGCGGCAGACGGTGCGCGATCTGGCGCCGCGCTAGGTCGGTGGACGGTTTCCGCGCGCGGGGTGTGACCGAAGCGGGTCCGCGTCCGTAGTGACGGGTCGGAGGCCTCCCATGCCGCCCAGCAGATTTCCGCTCGTCCTGCTCTTGGCAGTTGCCTGCGCGGCGACGTGCCTAGGCGCTTCGGCCGCGCTGGCCGCCGCGCGGGAGCCGCCCGCGCAGCCTGACTGGACGGCCCGCTGGGCCCGGCTGCTCGATCGCCACACCCGCTCCGTGGACGCGAAGGTGGGCACGCGCGTCGACTACCGCGCCCTGTCGGCAGAGCCGGCGTGGCCGCTGCTGCTGGCCGAGATCGACGCCGTCGATCCGCGGCAGATCACCACTCGCGACGAGCAGCTGGCGTTCTGGATCAACGTCTACAACGTGTTCGCGATCGACGTGGTACTGAACCACCACCCGGTCGAGAGCATCAAGGACGTCGGATCCTTCTTCCGCCCCGTCTGGAAGCGCCCGGCGGGCCGCATCGCCGGGCGCGAGTACAGCCTCGACGAGGTCGAGCACGAGATCCTCCGGCCCCTCGGCGAGCCGCGCATCCACGGGGCGATCGTCTGCGCCTCGGTCTCGTGTCCGGATCTGCGCCGCGAGCCCTATCGCGCCGAGACGCTCGACGCCCAGCTCGACGACAACATGCGCGCCTGGCTGGCCCGGCCCGAGAAGGGCCTCGCCCTCGACCGCGATCGACGCGAACTCACGCTGAGTCCGATCTTCGACTGGTTCGAGGACGACTTCGCGGCTTCGGGCGGTGTTCTCGCCGTGGCGACCCGCTACGCGCCCGAGGCCGAGCGACAGTGGCTCGAGGGCAATCGTCGGGATGTCGAGATCGAGTACTTCGACTACGACTGGAGGTTGAACGAGTAGTCGGCCAGGGTGATCCGATGCTGTGTCACATGCCCAGGAGGCGATCGGTGAGTGGATGGCGGCGCAGGGCGCGCAGCTGTCGGCCGGATGAGGCTTTGGCGGGCCACCGCGGCCGGGGTCAGCTGCGCTCCCGCGGATCGAAGACGGTGAACTCGCCTCGGCCGAGCAGGCGCATTTCGGCGTCCTGCGTGTAGAAGCTGACCTCGTAGCGACCCGGATCCCAGTCGTCGTTGCGGCCGAGGTACGACCAGAGCGGCCGGCTCGCGTCGTGGGGCATGCTCTGCAGGCTGTGGATGCGTCGGGTCTCGGTGTTGAGCCACTTGACCATCACGCGCCCGCCCCGGTGCCGGTTCAGCTCGACCATCGCGAAGATCCGGCCCTGATCGGCCGGGAACGCTTCGCGTGCGGATTCGTCCGGATCGAAGTCGCGAGTGGTCTCGGCGAAGAGCACGCGTCGCTCGGGCGGGGGCTCGCTCGACGGACCGTCGAGCCCATCGAGCGCCACGTCCACCAGCCGGGACGCGAAGGGACGGAGATCTTCCGAGGCGAGCAGCTCTTCTTCGTCGATGCGCGTGATCGCCGAGACGATCGCGGCGAGCTCGGCGTCGCTCGAGGCGGCGATCGCGCGCTCGAGCGAGCGCCGCGGGTCGTCGCTCTCGCTCCGCAGGGCTTCGAGCGCACCTTCGAGGTCTCGAGAGCGCGCGGCCAGCGACCAGGCCAGCGCGGACCAGAAGCGGGCGGTCTCGTCCGCGTCGTCGGCCCGCTCGAGGTGCTCGCTCATCGACGGCGGGGCGGTGCCTCTCGACAGGCGTTCTTCTGAGCGGTGGGCCGGGATCCCGGTGGCGGAGAGCAGGCCGCGGGCCGACCAGCCGATCGCGATGCCGATCGAAAGAGTGACGCCGCCAGCCAGCAGGAGCACGCCGGGCGCTGCGCGGCGGGGTGCGCGACCGGGTCGGAGAGCGGGGCTTTCGGGGTCGTCGGGGGCTGCGGGCACGGCTCTATCCGACTTCGTGTGAGGGCTGCTTGGGGGACCGGGCCGCCCCTACGCAGTGTCCGAAAGAAGCTCTAGTATAGTCCGACCCGGGCATCGGTTGATGCCGCGCGGGACGTGGAGGATCCGGGTGAAGGCGCGCAAGCCCGAGCAGCTGAGTCACCGACGAGCTCGCTACTCCGTGCGTGTCCTGCCCGCACTGCTCTTCGCTGTGGCGCTCGTGGGCTGCGGCGAGGGCGCGCAGTCGTGCTTTCCGCTGGGCACGGACTGCTCGGACGCGGCGGGCTTCTCGGAGTTCTTCGAGTCGGACGTCCCCTGCTGCGAGGGCGCCTGCACCCCCCAGCCCCCGGATCCGGAGAGGCCGAACGTCATCCCTCTCGCCTGCGAGCTGCCCTGAGGCTCGACCGGGCCTCGCCCAACCACCCGCGCTCACTCCACGCCGAGCAGCACGTACGACAGGTAGCGCTGGTTGATCTCGCTCACGTACTTGACGGGCTCGGATCGATTCATCGACAGCAGGGCGAGCTCGACGTGGCGGAACCACCGGGCCGGATCGAGTCCCATGCGCTCGGCCCGCCTTCGCGCGTTGATGAGCGTGCGCGGGCCCGCGTTGTAGGCGGCGAGCGCCATGCGGATCCGGTCGCGCTCGCGCATGCCCTCGACCGGGTCGAAGTAGCGGCCCTTGATCCACGCCAGGTAGCGCGCCCCGGCGTGGACGTTGTTCTCGGCGTTGTGCTCGCCGGCGATCTCGGGAATGTCGATGTACGGCTCGCGCGCCGTCGCCGGTTTCAGCTGGAAGAGCCCCGTCGCGCCCCAGCGGTTGCGGGCCGTCTGATCGAATCGCGACTCCTGATAGGCGACGGCGGCGAGCAGCCGCCAGTCGAAGCCGTAGCGCTCGGCGAAGCGCCGGAAGTGGGTGTCGTACGGCGACAGCCCGCTCGCCCCGCCGCCCTCGCCGAGTCGGCTGCGCAGCCCGTGGTGGTCCTCGAAGTACCGCTTCACGCCGACGTTTCCGAGCAGGCTGCCGTGCCGGTAGCGGGCCAGGAAGGCGTTCATCTCCTCGACGAGCGCCGACGCGCTGGGATGGGCGGCCCACGCCAGCTGCCCGCCTTCGCGCAGCTTGACGCCCGGCTCGATCCGCAGACCCGAGAAGACGGCGACGCCGGTCTCCGCCACCATCGAGTCGGCGACGGTGTACGCGAAGTGCCCCTCGGCGACGAGGGCGAGGATGGCCTCGGTCTCGAGCGCCTCGTCGACCTGGACGATGCGGATCGCCGCGCGCCCCTCGCCGCGCAGCCGCTCGCTCTCGCGAAGGAGGCTCTCGTAGTAGCTGCTGCTCGGACGCACCGCGACCGATCGCCCGGTGAGATCGTCCGCCGAGTCGACCACCGGCGCCTCGTCGTGGGCGACGAGCAACTCGTCGACGCGCCGGTAGGGTCGCGAGAACGCGACCTGCTCGGCCCGCTCGTGGGTGATCGTCAGACGCGCCGCGATCATGTCCGCGTAGCCCGCGCGCAGCAGCGGGATCAGCTGATCCGATCGCACCGGCAGAAGCTCGAACTGGATGGCGGGGTCGCCGGGGTCCTTCCCGTACTTCTCGTTCAGATGATGCGTGAAGGCGCGCACCATCTCGTACTGGTAGCCGGCGCGCCTGCCGCCGTGGATGTAGTAGTCGAAGGAGTTGTGGGAGGTGAGGACCCTCAAGAAGCGCCGCTCGAGCACGGTTTCGAGGTCGGCGGTGTAGGTCTGGGCGGCGTGCCCCCCGAGCGGGTCCTCGGCCGCATCGCCAGGGTCGGCGGCCAGCGGACGCGCCGGCAGCAGGGCCGCGACGGGCGCCAGGACCAGCGCCGACCAGAGGGCGGCTCGCAGCAGGCGCCGGCTCAATCGACCCTGCGCCCGTGCTCGCGACGGCCAACTAGGGTGACTCCCACCCACCTGTCGCCCATCTTCGTTCTCTCACCCCCCGGGCGCGAGAGGCCCTTTTTTCGCCGCCCGCGCGTCTCCGTATTGTAGGATGACAAACGGCATCGGGTTGGCGGGAAGTAGTTGGCCAACCAGGGAAGGATGCCCCCCGTGGCGGACCTCCGGTAGTCGGGTGGTTCGTCTTCTGATAGCGGGGATCAGGTGACACGAATGGCACGACGGACACGATTGCGGCGTCTCCGGGAACCGATCGGGGGCGCGTCCGGGTGCAGCTGGATCGGGACCGACGGCGATCGCGACCGATGGAGACAGGGTTTTGGCCAAGGGTACAGTCAAGTGGTTCAGTGAGCAGAAGGGGTACGGATTCATCACTCCGGACGATGGCGGGAAGGATCTCTTCGTTCACTTCTCGAACATCCAGGGCGATGGGTACCGGAACCTGCAGGACGGGCAGGCCGTCGAGTACGACGCAGCCCAGGGACAGAAGGGCCCCGAGGCCCAGAACGTCCGCGCAGTCTGAGCACCGGACCGACTGAATTCGACCCGATCGGGTCGAAGGCAGGACAACGAGAGAAGACCCCGACCCGTCGGGGTCTTCTCTGCGTTTCGGGGGCTCGCCCGACGCTCGGCTCTCAGCGCCGGCGGGTCGATCCCCGGCCGACGACCCGCGCGTCGGGTGGCGGCTCGTCGCCGTCGGGGTGGTGCCACTCGCCGGCGGGGTTCGCGGGCATCTCGCCGAAGGGCGCCCCGAAGCCGGCGCGCGCCATGCGACGGGCGCGTTCGCGGAGCACCGCCTCCATCTCCATGCGTCGCTGCTCGGCGCCCGCCGTGATCCACACGAATCCGCCGATCACCGCGAGCATCAGCTGCCCGCCCAACAGTCCGTAGGTCATCATGCCGGCGGCGAGCGCCCGGGCGACGCCGGCGGCGATGCGCGTGGCCCGCAGGGCCGGCATGCGCATGGCGAGGAAGGCGCGCAGGATGCGGCCGCCGTCCATCGGCAGCGCCGGCAACAGGTTGAAGGCGCCCATGAAGAGGTTCACGTACACGCCGAACCCCAGCACCGAGGCCTGGATCGGCTGGTCGTCGCCGAGCGCGGCGGCATCGCCGGTGGCCATCAGCGCGCCGATCGCCGCCCCGGCGAGCACGAAGTTCACGGCGGGTCCCGCCAGCGCGATCCAGAACTCGTGGCTCGGGTTCGTGGGCGCCCGCTCGAGTTGGGCGATGCCGCCGATCGGCAGCAGGGTGATCTCCCGCGTGCCGATCCCGTAGTGGCGAGCGGTCAGCGCATGGCCGTACTCGTGCAGCGCCACCGAGCCGAACACCACCGTGGCCAGCACGATCAGGCTGATCAACGCGGCGACCGAGCCGGTCTGGCCCAGTACGGACAGCGCCAGCCAGCCGCCGACGAGCAGGAAGCTCCAGTGCAGCCGCAGCGCGATGCCGAAGGGCGAGCCGAGCCGCAGTCCGCTGGGCAGCTCCGGGTGCAGGGGTTCGTCGCGGTGCGCCGTCAATCGCTGTCTCCGCCGAACAGCCCGGCGCGCCACAAGAAGTACAACAGCTGCGGGATGGCCGATACCGCGGCGGCCACGTAGGTCATCGCGGCGGCGGCCTCGGCGCCGGAGAGGCCGCTGGCCGCCGGCACGCGGTGGCAGCGGGCGAACGTCGACTCGACCCGCGCGCTCGCCCACAGCGAGAGCGCGAGGCCGGGCAGGATGGCGATGAGGTAGAGCGGTTCGAAGATCATGGCCGGGCAACCTGCACACACGCGCTCGGCCGGCAACCGGCCGCCGCCGCGTGCCGGTCGCTCGCCCCGCGGGCGATCCGCTACCGGTCGTCCGGAGGGGCCTTCGTTGGCTCGCGCCGGACGTTCGCGACTCGCGTGTCCCGAGCTACGACAGCACCAGCTCCGCCATGGTTCGCATGGTGTCGGCGTCGGTCGTGCCGATCAGCAGCGACGTGACCGGCGTCTCACGCCAGGCCTGGATGCGGTCCTTGATCCGGTCCACCGGGCCGCAGAGCGAGATCTCGTCGGCGAACTGGTCCGGCACGGCGTCGGTGGCCTCGGCGCGCTTTCCCTCCATGAAGAGCTCCTGGATCTTGTTGGCCTCTGCCTCGAAGCCCATCCTGCTCATCAGCTCCTTGTGGAAGTTGCGCTTCTTCGCCCCCATGCCGCCGATGTAGAAGCCGAGCATCGCCTTGACGGGCATCAGCCCGGCCTCGAGATCGTCGGTGACGTTGCAGATCACGAGTTGGTGGATCTCGAAGTCGTCCTTCGCGTCCTTCAGCGAGTCGGCATAGACGTCCTGTCGGAACGGCGAGTAGTAGAGCGGCAGCCAGCCGTCGGCGATCTCTGCGGCGAGCGCCACGTTCTTCGGTCCCTCGGCGCCCATGAAGATCGGCACGTCGGCACGCAGCGGATGCGTGATGGACCGGAGCGGCTTGCCGAGCCCCCAGGCGCCCTCGCCGGTGTACGGAAGCGGGTAGTGGGGGCCGGCGCTCGTCACCGGCGCCTCGCGGGCGAGCACCTGCCGGATGATGTCGATGTACTCGCGGGTCCGCGCGAGGGGCTTGCTGAACGGCTGGCCGTACCAGCCCTCGACGACCTGCGGGCCCGACACGCCGAGTCCGAGGATGGCGCGTCCGTTCGAGAGGTGGTCGAGCGTCAGTGTCGCCATCGCGGTGGCGGTGGGCGTGCGCGCCGACAGCTGCACGACCGATGTGCCGAGGCGGATCTTCTCGGTGTGCGCGGCGATGTAGGCGAGCGGCGTGAAAGCGTCCGAGCCCCACGCCTCGGCGGTGTAGACCGCGTCGAAGCCCAGGCTCTCGGCGCGCTTCGCGGCGCCGATGATGTCGTTGGGCGGCTGTGCCTGCCAGTAGCCGAGCTGGAGCCCGAGTTGGAGAGACGACATGGGAACCTCCGAGGGTGTGGGTCGCCGAGTCGCGGCGCGACGGGTCTCGTAGCTTCGCACATCCGCTTGGGGCGTCGAACCGGGCGCCCGGCGCCTCGCGGCGCGTCCGCCGCTAGCCGTCTGCGAGCGTGCGTGTGCGGGGGCGTGTCAGCGCCGGCTCGACCGCGACCGGCCAGCGGGCCAGCGGATCTTCGCCCGCCGGTGTGACGACCAGCCGGTGCCCGCCGTCGGGCAGGGGGACGTGTCCGAAGTCGAAGCGGTTGTCGGGTCGACTGCGCGTTCGAGCCAGCGGTTCGGGCCGCTCGTCGGTGATCCACCAGAGCACGAGCTCGCGATCGCCGAGGGGATCGCGACCCGTGACGTGCACCGTCAGCCAGCCACGCTCGCGGGTCGGTCGGTCGAGGACGGGCCAGAACAGTGACGGGTCCGGCGCCGCGGGCGAGGGAACGGGTGCGGGCGCCGGTCGGGTGTCCCGGTCGGCCGAAGCTCGCGCGTGTGTCTGCCGGGCGAGCTGGCTCGAAGTTTGGGCCTGCCCGGTGGACCCGCCGAAGCGAGAGGCCTCGGGCGCGTTCGCGAGGGCCGCCTTGCCCGCGCTGCGAGGGGCCCAATCATCGCGCCACCCCGCACGGCTCGCCGCCGCCACGCGCGCCGCCGGGGATCGCCCGGTTGCAGTGCCGACCGCCGTGCCCGGAGCCCCCGGCGCGTGCGAAGCGCTCCACCCCCCCGCCAGTGTCGCGACGGCGAGGCCTACCGTGCAGACGCTCAGGGCTCGACGCGGGCTGCGCACAGCTGTCCCTCGGGCTCGTTGATGAGAAAGAAGAGGTCCGGGCCGTCGAAGTCGACGCCGGGCCGGCCCGGTCGCGTCAGGGGGCCGCTCGGCGCCGACGGCTGGCCGAAGTTCGCCGGCCACTTCGGCGCGAACCAGTCCAGACGCTCGGCGACGCGGAAGCGCGCCGGCGAGACCGGCCGCTCGAGGGGCTGCGTCCAGTCGATGCGCACGGTCGACAGGCTTCCGTCGCACCAGTCGGTCGCGTACACGCGGTCGCCCGCCGCGTTCGCGCCCACGTTCACGCGCGTTCGGCAGAGCACTTCCGGCGGACCGTCGGCACGGCGCGGCAGCGCGAGCGGAGCGCCGGCGTGGAAGATGCGCGCGTCCGCGAAGCCCGGCGTGCTGCCGTCGAGCACCACCGGCGAGGGGCGCGGGGCGTAGAGGGCCGGATCGTCGAGCGAGGCCAGGTCGACCGCGTAGACGTGGGGCGCGCTCTCGGCGCCGAGCACGGCGACGTAGCCGCCCGGATCGATCGCCACCCGGCCGAAGGACGCCCCGGCGCGTCCGAGCGGCACCGTCGCCACGACACGCAGGCCGGCCACGTCGATCACGTCGAGCGCGCTGTCGCCGAGCAGGTCGCCCGCTCCATCGATCGCCCCCGTCAGCGTGACGAGCACGACGTCGCGGCCACCCGGCGTGCGGTGCGCGGTGAGGCCGGTCGGATTGAAGGCGCTGGTGAAGAGCACGGGCGCGCTCGTGTTGGGTGCGACGCGGGTCGGCCGGCCCGCCGCGTCCACCGTGACGTCGTGGACGAGCACCGTTCCGGGATGGAACGCCGCCTGCGATGACGAGAAGAGGTTCGACGTCGCGACGAAGAGCCGGCCGGCGGACACCGCGGTGGCCGCGGTGAACCGCGTGAGGAATCCGATCCTCGTGGGATCGCAGTGCGGGGACGGCGCGATCCCCGCACCCGCCGAGTCGACCGGTGTGGGCGGGTACGCACAGGCGGTGGTCGACAGGCCGGTGCGCGAAGCGAACGAGCCGGCCGCCGGAAGGAGCGGTCGGTCTGCCGCATGGTGGGCGCCCGCGTCGCTCGGGTTGCCGACCTCGAGCCCGGCGAGTCGACCGTCGCGCGCGTCGTAGAAGAGCACCTGCTCGTAGCCGCTCGTCGTCACGAGGGCGACGTCGCCGAAGGCGGCGTGGACGCTGCCGGGCACGGGCGTCGTCAGGCAGGCCGGATTCGTGGAGGGGCAGAGCCCGGCGGCGCGGTAGGCGGCGGCGTCGTCGAGGCCGTCGCCGTCGCTGTCGGCCGGCAGGGCGGGTACCGGACCGGCGTTGTCGGGCAAAGGCGGCGCCACCGATGCGTCGTAGCGCAGCAGTCCGGCAGGGCTGAACCGCATCGCGACGACGGTCTCGCCGGCGCCGGGCAGCCAGTCGAAGCCGGCCGGGAAGGGGCCGCCGATCGGCGTGCAGCGCGGATCGATCGGTTCCTGGGTGATCGAGCCCGGCCGGCTGCTGCCCGTGCCCTCGCACACGCTGCCGAGGGCCAGCGGGGCGACCAGCGCGAGGATCAGCGCGAGCTTCCCGCGCCCGGCGTCGCGCGGCGTCCGCATCGCGCGCCGCATCACCACTCGACCTCGAAGCCGAGGAAGCCGCTGCGTCCCGGCTGCGGGAAGAAGAGTGCGTCGCGCACCGCGACGTCGCCGATGTTGGTGAGCGTGGCGTACAGCCAGAGTTCGCGGACGCGCGCCCGCAGCCGCTCGGGGCCGATCTGCGCGAGATCGACGCCCGCCGAGGCCGACCAGACGATGCGCGACGGCAGGCGGATCGCGCCGCTCGGCGAAACCGGTATCGGGCCCGTGCGCTGCAGCTCGCCGACCAGCTTCCAGCGGCGCTTCTCGCCGACCCGCAGGCGCACCAGCGTCTCGTTGTCGGTGCGGCCGGGCAGGGGGCGGCCCGTCGTGCGGCTTTGGCTCTCGAGCCCGGTGTGGTTCGCGGTGAGCTGCACGAAGCGCGTCAACGAGAGCGAGAGCGAGAGCTCGTAGCCGCGCACCCGTGCCGGTCCGGTGTTGCTCGGCTGGATGGTCCGTGGACTGATCGGGATCCACACGATCGAATCATCGATGTCCTGCTGGAAGACGCCGCCCTCGAAGCGCAGTTCGCTCAGGGGCCCGAGCCGGGCCAGCGTCGCCACGAGACCGGCGTCGAAGTTGCGCGCCCGCTCGGGCCGCAGCCCGGGATTGCCGCGGATGAAGCCCTTGTCGGGCAGGTAGAGCTCGTCGAAGCTCGGCGCCCGGAACGTCTCCTGCGCGTTGCCCTGCAAGCGCAGCCAGGGAAGCGGCGTGAGCACGACACCGAGCGCCGGCAGCCAGCTCTCGCCGAGGCCCTGCACCCACTCGAGCCGGACGCCGGGCACGATGGCCACGCGGTCGTCGAGCCAGCGCGCCTCGAGGGCGGCCGCCGCCGAGGCCGTGGAGCGAGCCCGGTCGGGGCGGTCGTCGTCGTGGAGGACGTCGCGTCGCGTACTGCCGAGCAGGGTCAGCTCGTGGTCGGCGGCCAGCGCGTCGAACGACCAGGCGTCGGTCACGTCGGCGCCGACGGTGTGCACCTGCGTGAGCGTCGAGACCGGTGCATCGACGGCGGTGAGGCCCGGGTCGTCGAAGGCGAGGCGCTGGTAGCGATGGTGCACGCTCGCCTCGAACGAGTCGCCCCAGGCGCCGAGCGAGTCGGCCGTGTAGGCGAGGCGCGCGAGGTTGTGGGTGCTCCACGAGTGCGCGAAGGGGTTCTGGCCGCCGAGTGCGCCGTCCCCCGAGTCGAGCCCGGGTTCGCCGTGGCTCGTGTAGGTGAGGTAGTCGTCGAGGCTCAGGTGGCCGTGATCACCGATCTCGCCTCCGAGGCTGAGATTCGCCGAGTGCCGGACGCGGTGGTTGTTGACGCGTGTGATCGGCGGCCGCACGGTCGGCGGCTGGCCGGGAACGACGATGTCCGGGCGCGCGAACGTGTAGTCGCCATCGGTCGTGAACCCGCAGTAGCCGAGGCCGTACTCGAGCGGTCCGGCGCGCCCGCTGCGCTGCGCGTCGACCTCCCAGGTGCCGAAGGCGCCGCCGCTCACCCGCACGCGGTTCCGGGGCTCCGCGCCCGGTCGGCGCGTGCGCAGCGAGACGCTGCCCCCGATCGATCCGTCGCCCGAGCGCACCGGGTCACCGCCACGGGTGATGTCGGCGCCCTCGACGAGGCCGACGCAGAGCTCGGACAGGTCGGTTGTACCGGTCAGCGCGCTGTTCATCCGGACGCCGTCGAGCTTCACGACGACCTGGGCGCCGGTCGACCCGCGGATCGAGATCTCGGCGGGCTCGCCGGGCCCGCCGAAGCGGCGGATCTGCACGCCCACCTGCTCGCCGAGCAGGTCGGCCACCGTCTTGTGCTCGCCGCGGTAGTCGTCGAAGTCGATCGTGGACGCGAACGCCGAGGGCGGCGTCCGCAGCCGCTCGGTTCGGACGCCTCGCACGACGATCTCTTCGACGGGCTCGCCGGCCCGCGCGCTCGTCCCGGCGCTCTCGTCGTCGGGCCTGGCAGGCCCCGCGCCGGCGATCGCGATCGCCCCGGCGGCCAGGCCCGCCAGCCACTTGCGGACGCGCACGCGAGGCCCGTCCGCTCAGCGCCGTCTGCGTCGGGCGTGACGGCGGGCGAGCAGCGAGAGCGCGGTCAGCCCGGCGGCGAGCAGGCCCGTCGCGCCGGGCTCGGGCACGTTCAGCGCGCCCACGCCGTCGAGGTCGAAGCCACCGCTGGCGAAGATCGTCGAGTACGGGTCGTAGACCGGGTTCATCGTGTCGTCGAACGTCGAGCCGTCGCCGATCGCATCGACCACGCGCACGAAGCCCACGTCCTGCAGGTCGAGCAGCCCCTGGCTCTCGAGCGGGTGCCCGATCAGCTCGGCGAGATCGAAGCCGGTCCCGTACCCGGCGACGTCCACACCCGCGAAGCCCGCGTAGTCGGCCGGATCGATGGTGCCGCCGCTCGATACGGCAGAGGTGTTCGTCGTCAGGGTGCCGAGCCGGGCGAAGTCGACGCCGTTGCTCGACACCTCGACGAAGGCGATCTCGCCGAAGAGCTCGCCCGAGCCGTTGTCGATGAAGCCGTTCTCGAAGACCGCGAAGTCGTCGCCCGGACCGTCGACGATCGGGTCCTCGAATTCGACGGTGAGGTGGCCGCCGTCGCCCAGACTCAGCACGGTGAGGAAGTCGCCTGCGGCCGGTCCCAGCACGTAGGCCTCGGCGCCATAGGTTGCGTTGCCGAGGCCCGGCTGGGCGATATCGAGCGGTCCACGCACGACGTCGTCCACCCAGGTCGCCCAGGCGGTCATGGCGTCGATCGCGTGGGTGGCGGCCTGCGGGGCCGGTGCGAAGAAGGGAAGAGAGGCCGCCGCGCACAGCAGCGACACGCCGAGACGTCGAGTGCCGGTCACGGCTCGCTCGAGGCCCGCCGGGAGGCCGGCTGCCGGCAGGCCGGCCGCCGGCAGCGCGCGCGCGCCGTCAGGCCGCCGAGTCCGAGCGCCACGAGCAGGCCGCTGCCCGGCTCGGGGACCGGCACCGCGGGCGCCGAGCCCGGCCAGGTGCCCGAGGGCAGGTTCGCGTTGGCGCCCGCCCAGCCTCCGTCCACCAGCGGCTCGTCGTAGACGCCGAGATTGGTGATCGACCAGCTCTCTCCGTCGCTGCTGCTCCAGAACGACAGCCAGCTGGGTGCGCCGGTCAGGTGGTCGTCTCCGTCGCCGTCGCTGAAGTGCACGAACTGCACGAAGGCGGCCTGCGACCACGAGAACGCGCCGGCCTCGGCGGCCAGGATCGCGTCGTAGGCGTCGGCGAAGCGGGCGCTGCCATCCCAGCGGAACAGCCACGCGTGCGATGCGCTCACCCCCGAGTCCCAGTCGATCACGATCATCGCCTGGTTGGCGCCGCCCGGATCACCGACGGTGCCCTCTGTGGCGACGTCGAGAAAAGACAGGGCCGATGCGGGCGCCGCCGCCCACGCCCACGAGCAGCTCGTCAGCAGTGCGATCGCCAACGCACGGGTTCCGTGAAGCTTCATCTGTCGGTCTTCCCTTGGCGTCCCTTCGTAGGCGCGGGACGCTCCCCTCGTTCGAGGAGCCTGCGAAGACCACGGGCGGAACGGACGTCGATCGGGGCACACGACAGCGCCACGCCCAGGTCATCCCAAGTCGCGAGGACTCCTGGCACCCGAAAGGCAGGTTTTCCGGCTGAGGACCCTCGCGACCTGCCCGCCTTCCCATCGCGCTCTCCGCCTGCCTTCGCAGGTCCCGGAGCTTCGACAGTGGCTTCGTGGGCAGGCCGCCGTCCATCACGGCGGCGCGACCGCAGGGGAATGTCCGAGGCGAGGGATCGCCGCGGAGTCACCCCTTTCCCTTTGGGCCCTCTCCCGTGCTCTCCCGCGTCTTCGAGCGCATTCCTGCGCGGCGGAGCGGCGCGACCTTCGCGCCTCGCCCGGTGAGTGGCCACCCTTCGGCGCCGAAACCGTAACAGAGGCGGGCAGGCCTCGCCTGCTCGGGCTCAGCGGTACTGGCGCACCGCCGCCGCGAAGTCGCTCGCGTAGCCGCCGCCGAAGAGCGCCACGTGCACCAGGATCGGGTAGAGCTGGCAGAGGGCGACGCGCTCGGCCGAGCCGGCGGCGAGTGGCGTGCTCTCCGCGTAGGCGTCGAAGACGCGGGGCGCGAAGCCGCCGAAGAGCCGCATCATGGCGAGGTCCATCTCGCGATGGCCGCCGTAGACTGCCGGGTCGACGAGGACCGGGCCGCCGGCTGCGTCGATCATCAGGTTGCCGCCCCAGAGATCGCCGTGCAGCCGGGCCGGCGGCTCGGGCGGTCCGCAGAGATCGGGAAGCCGCGTCAGCAGCTCCTCGGCCTCGCGGACGACTTCGCGCGAGAGCGCGCCCGCGTCCAGGGCGCCCCGCAGCAGCGGGCGCAGGCGCGACTCGGCGTAGAACTCCGGCCAGGTGGCTGCGGGCTCGTTGCGTTGCGGCAGCGGACCGATGAAGTTCGACCGATCGAGGCCGAACCCGGCGGGGCCCGCCGCGTGCAGCGCCGCGAGGCCGCGGCCGAGCGATTCGGCGAAGCCGGCGGCGGGGCGGCCCGACTCGATCCAGTCGAGCGCGAGGATCGGGCGCGCCTCGTCGACGGCCAGCACCCGCGCAGCGGGCAGCGCTTCGGCCTCGGCGAGCCACGCCAGGCCGTCGGCCTCGGCCCGGACGATCTCCGCGTCCGCGTCCCCGTAGTCCTTCACGAAGACGCGCCGCCCGTCGCGGAGCTGCACGCGGTACGCGGAGGCGATGCTGCCTCCGCCGATGCCGTGCGCGTGGTCGATCGGCGAGCCCAGCAGCGCCTCGAGCCGTTCCCGGGCGGCCGGGTTCATCGCGGCGGCAGATCGTGTTGCTCGCGGATGTGCTCGAGCAGCCCACGGCAGGCGGCTTCGCAGATGTCGAAGACGTCGTCGAAGCCGCGCCTGCCGCCGTAGTACGGGTCGGGGACGGGCGCCTGCACGGGGGCTTCGGGGTCGAAGCGGCGCAGCAGGTGCAGCCTGGCGGCCGCGTCGTCGTCCGGTGCGATCGACAGCAGGTCGGCGTGATTCTCGTCGTCCATGGCGAGCACGTAGTCGAACCGCCCGAAGTCCGACGTCTCGAACTGCCGGCCGATGCTGTTCAGCTCGACGTCACGCCGGGCCGCGCAGGCCCGGGCGCGCGTGTCGGGCGGCTCGCCGACGTGCCAGGCCCCGGTGCCCGCGCTGTCCACGGCGATGTGCTCGCCGAGGCCGTGCTCTTCGACGAGCGCGAGCATGATGCCCTCGGCGGTGGGCGAGCGGCAGATGTTGCCCATGCAGACGAAGCAGAGGCGGATCACGAAGCGCTCCCGGACGTGGACGAGGAGAGACTAGCAGTCGCTGTCGGCGCTACGCTGCGTGGGTGCCCGACGGACTCGGACTCGGTGCCGTGCTGCAGCGTCACTTCGGCGGGCGGCAGAGCGGCTTCACCAGTGCGCTGTTCTCGTTTCCGCTTTTCCTGGTCTACCAGGCGGCGATCCTGCTCGGCGCCCAGGGCCGCAACGGCGCCGACTTCATCTCGCTCGGGTTGATCCGGCTGGTCGATCGCGACCTCGGCCTCTACCTGCTGCTGCTCGCGAGCCTCACGCTGGGCTGGGTCGGCGTGCTGCTCTCGCTGCGGCGACGCCGCACCCTGCACGGACGGCTCTTCCTGCCGATGCTGCTCGAGTCGAGCGTGTACGCGTTCTTCATGGGCGGCGTCATCCAGCTGCTGATGATCTACTTCGACCGTCTGGTGCCGGTTCTGGCGATCGGGGCGACCGGGCCGCTCGACGTACTGGCGATCTCGGCGGGTGCGGGGCTGCACGAGGAACTCGTCTTCCGGGCGGGTCTGATGGCCGGGCTGATGCGCGTGTTCGCCCTGCCGCTCGTGCCGCTCGGCCGGGTCGCCGGCGGGCTGATCGCGCTGCTGGTCTCGTCGCTCGCCTTCTCGGCCGTTCACCACCTGGGCGCGGCGGGCGAGCCGTTCACGGCCGTCGCGTTCACCTATCGCGTGTTTGCCGGGGCGATCTTCGGGCTGATCTACCTCTACCGCGGGTTCGCGGTGGCAGCCTGGTCGCACGCCCTCTACGACGTGCTCGTGCTGACGGCCGACTGAAGGGCCGCGTCAGGCGAGCGTGACGGCGACCTTCAGCGCGCCCGCCCGCTTGTCGGAGGCCGTCGCGAAGGCCTGATCGATCTCGTCGAGCCCGTAGCGGTGCGTGATCAACGAGGCGAGCTGCTCGCGCTCGCGGTCGACGATGTCCGCCGCGACGCGGAAGTCGGCCGGCTGGCCGGCGGCGCGGTGGTAGCAGTTCGACCAGCAGAGATCGATCTCCTTCATCAACAGCGACAGCGGTGAGAGTTGCGGCGACTCGGTGAACAGACCCAGCACGCTGACCCGACCGCCGGGTCGAACCGCGGCGGACGCGGTCATCAGCGTGTCGGCGCGCCCCCCCACCGTCTCGACCGCAACGTCGATGTCGCACTCGCGGCCGAGTGCATCGAGTCCGGCGGCGTCGGCATCGCGCTCGTCGATCACACGCGCCGCTCCGAGGGCGCGGGCGGCTGCGGCCTGGTGGCCGTGGCGCGCCGTGACGAAGACCTCCCGCGCACCGAGGCTGCGCGCGGCGACGAGGGTGACGAGACCGACCGCGCCGGCGCCCATCACGAGCACGCGCTGGTCCTTCTCGAAGCGGCCGCGCGAGAGGCCGTGCACAGCGACGGCGAGGGGCTCGCACAGGGCGGCGACGGCCGCGTCGAGGTCTTCGGCCAGCGAGTGGGCGCGATGGGCGGGAACCACGATGCCGTCGGCGAAGCCTCCGGGCTTGTGGACGCCGTAGAGCTGGAACGCGCGACAGATCGAGTCGCGTCCGGCCGCGCAGTCGGGGCAGTTGCCGCAGGTGTCGAGCGGCTCGATGGCGACGAGTTGCCCGGTCTCGAGGCCGTCGACGCCGGCGCCGAGGGCATCGATGCGGCCGGCCATCTCGTGGCCCGGGGTGGCGCCGGGCTGCATGAATCCCTGGTGGAGGAAGTGCAGGTCGCTGCCGCAGATCCCGCAGGCGGAGAGGCTCACCCTCACTTCGCCGGGGCCCGGGTCGGTGACCGGGCGGTCCTGGATCTCGAAGTGGCTGGCGTCGACGTAGGCGGCTGCGCGCATGCGGGCAGCATAACTTCGTGCGGGGTCGGCTGCCGGGGATGGTGGCCGTCAGTCGAGGGGCTCGATCGCTTCGGGGGTGGTGGCGGGCAGGGAGCAGCGGGTGCCGTGGCACACGTAGGCGGTGGGGGCGCCGTCGACGGGGGGGCGGTCCTCGAGCCACTCCGAGGTGATGCCCGTCGGCACGGCGTCCCCCGGCCGGTGCACGACGACGGCGTCTTCGGGAAGCAGCAGCCGCCGCGCCCGGTCGGCGAGGCGCGCCGTCATCGCATCGGCCGGGTCGCCGACGACGACCGCGACCGACAGGCCGCGCGCGCGGAGAGCGGCGGCGCGGATCAGCGTCGGGAAGGCGTGCGGGGCGCGCTCGAGGAGGGGCGACTCGGCGGCCAGGATGGCGTCGACCTGGGCGGCGTGGGCGCGCAGGCCGGAGAGCTGGGCGAGGCGCGAGAGGCCGATCGCGGCGAGGCCGGCGGCGGCGGGGGTGGCGCCGTCGTGGTCGGTGCGGGGGCGGTGGACGAGACGTTCGCCGTCGGACGGGGTGAAGTAGACGGCGCCGGTGGCGGGGTCGATGAAGCGGTCGCCGATCTGCTGGGCGAGGTGCAGGGCGACGAGCAGGATGCGGTCGCCGGCGCCGGCGCGGTGCAGGTCGAGGCAGGCGTCGAGCAGGGCGGCGTGGTCGTCGAGGAAGGCGGGCACGGCGGGGCGGCCGACGTCGAAGACGCGGCGCAGGCGGCCGTCGTCGTCGATCATCTCGTCCTCGATGAACTGCATGGCGCGCATCGCGTCGGCGAGCATGGTCTCGTCGCCGAGCGTGCTCGCCGAGCGAGCGAGCCCCGAGATCGCATAGGCGTTCCAGCTGACGAGCCGCTTGCGGTCGGTGGCCGGGGCGATGCGCCGGCTGCGCGCTTCGAGCAGGGCGGCGCGCTCGGCCGCCCACTCGCTTCGCGGCGCGCGGGCCGTGTCGATCAGGTGCGTGGCGCCGCCTTCGAAGTTGCCCTCGGCCGTCACCGAGTACGCGGCGCAGAAGCCCGGCGCGCGGTCGGCGAGCTCGGCCTCGATCTGCGCCGGGGTCCACACCTGGAACGCTCCCTCGACGCCGCCGGCGTCGGCGTCCTGGCTGGCGTAGAAGCCGCCCTCGGGCGAGGTCATCTCGCGGCGCAGATAGTCGGCGGTCTCGCGAATCGGCCACTCGCACTCGTCGGGGGCGGCGCCGCGGCGGTGCAGCTCGGCGTAGAATCGCAGCAGCAGCCCCTGGTCGTAGAGCATCTTCTCGAAGTGCGGGATCGTCCACGCACCGTCGACGCAGTAGCGATGGAAGCCGCCGGCCAGGTGGTCGTAGAGGCCGCGCCGCGACATCTCGCGCGCGGTGTGCTCGAGGTGGCTCGCTACTGCGCGGGCCTCTTCCTGATCGAGGAAGTCGAGGGCGCAGAGCAGCAGCTCGAGGTTCGTCGGCGTCGGAAACTTGGGACCCGCCCCGAACCCGCCGCGCTCCCAGTCGGCGTTCTTCATGATCTGTCGCGCGCTCTCGACCACCGCCTCGCGTCCGGGGCCGGCGCCGCCGCTCGGGCCGAGGCCGAGATCGAGGGCGCCGACGAGCCGCTCGGCAGCGTCGTCCACCTCGCCCCTTCGCGTCTGCCACGCGTCGGCGATCTGTGTGAGCACCTGGCGGAAGCTCGGCATCCCCTGGCGCGGCTCGCCGGGCCAGTAGGTGCCGCCGAAGAACGGGCTTCCGTCGGCTTTGCAGAAGACGTGGAGCGGCCAGCCGCCGTGGCCGGTGAGCCGCGTGACAGTGTCCATGTAGATCTGGTCGACGTCGGGCCGCTCCTCGCGGTCGACCTTGATGCACACGAAGTGGCGGTTCATCAGCGCCGCCGTCTCGTCGTCCTCGAAGGATTCGCGCTCCATCACGTGGCACCAGTGGCAGGAGCTGTATCCGATCGACACGAGCAGCGGCCGGTCGAGTTCGCGGGCGCGCGCGAGGGCGGCCTCGCCCCACGGATGCCAGTCGACGGGGTTGCGGCTGTGCTGCAGCAGGTAGGCGCTCGTCTCGTCGGCGAGGCGGTTCTCTCGGGTGGACGTCGGCATCGGTTCGGGGCTCTCCGGGCGGCGAGTCTAGCGGCCGCGGGCCGCGCAGTTGTTGGCGCGCCTCGGATGGACGATCGTCCGCGCGTGATCGAGTGGGTGCGCGACGGCTGGCTGCTCGGGGTCGACCGTGCAGGGGAGGGGGCGTGAGCGGGCAGGGCGGAGATCCGACCGGCGCCTCGCCGGGCCCCGACGCGTCGCCCGAGGACCGGCTGCGGTTTCGCGCCGCCGACGCGCTCGAGCGGGGACTGGGCTTCGTCGAGCGGCACGGCGACGCGCTCGCGATCCTGCGCACCCACGCGCTGCTCGGCGCGCGGCCCGTCGCCGACTGCGTGGCCCGCATCGCCGAAGGCTTCGGTGGGGGCGAGGCCGCGACGCCCCTCGGCCTGGCCGCCCAGGGCGCCCCCGGCCTCTGCGATTTCGCTGGCGACGCGTTGGCGGCCGACTGGCTGGCCTGCCTCGAACCGCTGATCGTGCTCGACGATCTCGGCGCGCTCGGCGCGCCCGTCGTCGAGGAGATCGCCGGACGGGCCCACGCGCTGCAGCGAGCCGACGGCTCGTGGGGCGCTGCCGACGCGTCCCCCGAGCAGCGTCTGTTCGCGACCGGCATGCTGGCCGGCCATCTGGCGCGCACGCGCGTGGTGCGTCCCGAGGTGCTCGACCGCGCCGGGGCCTTCCTGGCGGATCGCTGGTCGCCGGACGCGGTGGCTGGGCGCAGCTGGCCGGCGCTGGCGGCGTTCGGCGCGTGGTTCAGCAGCGTCGGGAATCAAGACGAGCTGGCCGATGGGGCGCTGCAGTGGGTGGGGCGCGAGCTCGAACGTGGCTTCCGCGACGGTGTGCACGATGCCGTGCACACCGTTCGGGTGCTATTGCACTGCGATGCTTCGGCGGTGCCCGGAGCGGGACTGGCCCCCGGTGAGCTGCTCGATCGCCTGCTCGGCGAGCAGGGCGGGGACGGCGGCTTCGCGGAGCTCGCGATGGGATCGGACGCCGTTCGCGTCGAGCCGACCTTCGACGCGATGCTGGGCGCGATCCGCCTCTGCGGCGTGATCTGAGCAGGCGCCCGGGCGAGCACGGGCCGATCGAGCAGGAGACGAGCCGAGGTGACGAACGGAGCCATGAATCTCGCCCGCGTCCACGAAGCCCTCGCCGAGGCGCTGCCCGACCGCGAGTGCATCGTGCACGGTGACCGGCGGCTCAGCTGGTCGCAGGTGACCGACCGCACCCGCCGGCTCGGCCAGGTGCTGCGCGCCCATGGCCTCGGCTGCCACCGCGAACGGGCCGGGCTCGCCGGCTGGCAATCGGGCCAGGACCATGTCGCCCTCTACCTCCACAACGGCAGCGAGTACCTCGAAGGCATGCTCGGCGCCTTCAAGGCCCGCTGCGCTCCGTTCAACGTCAACTACCGCTACGTCGAGGAGGAGCTCGTCTACCTATTCGAGAACGCCACCGCGAAGGCCGTCGTCTACCACGCCGCCTTCGCGCCGCTGCTCGAGCGTATCCGCGACCGGATTCCGCCGCTCTCCCTGTTGCTGCAGGTGGCGGACGCTTCGGGCCACGCCCTGCTCGACGGCGCGCTCGACTACGAGGCCGCGCTCGCCGCCGCCACGCCCGAGCCGCCGCCCGAAGACCTGTCGCCCGACGACCTCTACATCCTCTACACCGGCGGGACCACGGGCATGCCGAAGGGGGTGCTCTGGCGGCAGGACGACGTCTTCCACGCGGCGTTGACGACCAGTCCGCCGGGAACGATCGCCGACATGCAGAAGCGGGCCCGGGCCCGGGACGGCATCCGCGCGTTGCCGTCGCCGCCCTTCATGCACGGCGCCGCCCACTGGGCGGCCTTCAACATGTGGCACATCGGCGGCACGGTGATCATCCAGGACGACGTCGACCACCTCGACCCGCACGACATCTGGTCGACGGTCGAGCGCGAGCGCGTCCAGGTGCTGACGATCGTCGGCGACGCCTTCGCGCGTCCCTTGATCGATCGGCTGCGCGAGCACGAGTACGACCTGTCGAGCCTGTTCATGATCACTTCGGGCGGCGCCATCCTCACGGCGGCCCTCAAGCAGGAGCTGCTCGACCTGCTGCCGCAGCTGCGTATCCGCGACGCGCTGGGCTCCTCCGAGTCCGGCGCACAGGGCTCGCACACGTCGAGCCGGGAGTCGGGCGCTTCGACCGGGCAGTTCGAGATCCTGGACGACAACGTCGTGCTCTCGGAACACCTGACGCGGCGGCTTGCGCCGGGTGACACCGAGCGCGGCTGGCTGGCCCGCACCGGCCGCATGCCGCTCGGCTACTACGAGGACGAGGAGAAGACCCGCCGCACCTTCCCCGAGATCGACGGCGTCCGCTACGCGGTGCCCGGCGATCGCGCCGAGGTGGGGGCCGACGGTCGCCTGCGGCTGCTCGGCCGCGACTCGGTGACGATCAACAGCGGCGGCGAGAAGATCTTCGCCGAGGAGGTCGAGCTGGCGATCAAGCACCATCCTGCGGTGTACGACTGCGTGGTCTGCGGCACGCCGAGCGAGCGCTGGGGGAGTCAGGTGACGGCGCTCGTGCAGCTGCGCGAGGGGTCGGCGGCGACGCAGGAGGAGCTGTCGGCCGCGGCCCACGAGCACATCACCCGGTACAAGCTTCCGAAGGTGTACGTGTTCGTCGAGAAGGTGGTGCGGGCGCCCAGCGGCAAGGCCGACTATCGCTGGGCCAGGCAGGCAGCGGTCGAGGCGCTCGGCCTGTAGGCGCCGGGCACGCGGGGCTGCTGTGGTCGACGGGATGCTCTTGCGGGGCTACTCGGCGGCCACGGGGGGCAGGCGGATTTCGGCGGCGAAGCGTTGGATGCGGTCCGCGTTGGCGCCGAGGTCGCCGCGGCCGTCACGGGACTTCGAGCGGACGTCGATGCGGGTCCCGGAGTCGTTGGGGCGGAGGCGGACCGTCACGTCGTCGACGAAGCGAAAGATGGCGGTCGACTCGGAGGCGTCGAAGGTGCCGGCGGCCGGGTCCTGGTGGGTGATCGTCCAGCCGAGGGCGCGGGCCGAGGCGAGGGCGCGGGCGTAGGCCTCGTCCGGAGCGGCCGAGAGGCGGATCGGCTCGAGGTCCGGGTAGGCCTGCTCGACGATGGTCACGAAGTCGCTCGGGTAGGTCATGTCGCGATTCGCGTACGCGGGCACCTCGTTCGCCGGCGCGAAGGCCGGCGGGTTCGTCAGGTCGGTGGTGATGTCGTTGATGGGCGGCTTGCCGAGGCCGCCGGCCGCCGACACGACGATCAGCGTGGTGAGCACCAGGCCGATGACGGTCGCGCTGAGCGAGCGGCCGCTGTCGTTGGCTCCGTAGCGGCCGCCCCGCACGCGCACGAGCGAAATCGCGCCGCAGATCATCGCGACCACGCCGCACAGACCGGTGCCGAGCCCGAACAGGTAGAAGCCCTGCAGCGGAGCGAGCAGCCCGACCTGGATGCCCAGAATGCCCCCCACGACCGCCACCAGTCCCGCGATTCCCACCGCGAAAGCGAACGCGGCCAGTCGCGACCTCTTGGTCTCCGTCATCGAATCCGTCCCTCGAGCTTGAAATGGCCGGCAAGGATACCACGGCGGCCGCCCGATCCCGCCTGCGATGGACGCCGCCTCATTTTCCGCTCGTGCACGACGTGCGCAGCTGGCGGGCTAAGTTCCCCTCCCGCGCCTCTCCGCCGCACGCGCGCAGTCGTTCGTCACGGCGACCCGGTGGGGGCGGTGCTGGCCGGGTGAGACCCGATGAGACCCTGTGAGACCCTGTGAGACCCTGTGAGGAGGAACTCGCGATGAGCGAGCTCGTGCGATCCGAGAGGCAGGACGAAGTCGCCCTGCTGACCCTCGACCGACCCGACGCGCTGAACGCGCTCGACCGCGCCACCCTCGAGGCCCTGCGCGACGCGGTTGCTGCCGTGGCGGCCGAGCCGGGGGTACGGGCGCTCGTGCTGACCGGGGCAGGGCGCGCCTTCGCGGCCGGCGCCGACATCGCCGAGATGCGAGGCCTCTCACCCGCCGAGGCCGAGGCGTTCTCGCGGCTCGGCCACGGCGCCATGAGCGACCTCGAAGCGCTGCCGATCCCGACGATTGCCGCCGTGAACGGCTTCGCGCTCGGCGGCGGGTGCGAGCTCGCCCTGGCGTGCGACTGGATCTACGCGTCCGAGAAGGCGCGCTTCGGACAGCCCGAGGTGGCGCTCGGCCTGATCCCGGGCTTCGGCGGCACGAGTCGATTGGTGCGCCGGGTCGGGGTGGCGTGGGCCAAGGAGCTGGTGACGACCGGCGATCCCATCAAGGCCGACGAAGCGCTCCGCATCGGTCTGGCCAATCGCGTGTTCGCGCCCGAGGAGCTGCTCGAGAAGGCGATCGGCGCGGCGAAGAGCGCGGCCGCGAAGGGGCCCGTCGCGGTGTCCATCGCCAAGCGCGTGCTCGATCAGGGGCAGGATGCCGACGTGCGCACCGCGCACGCGCTCGAGCAGAACGCCTTCGGGCTGGTGTTCGCGACGGAGGATCACGCCGAGGGCATGGACGCCTTCCTGGAGAAGCGTGATCCCGAGTTCACCGGGCGTTGAGCGAAGGGGTGGCCCGCGCCGAGCGACTCGCGCGGGCGCTGCCGGCCGGGCTGGTGGCGGGCTTCGCCGCCCTCGCCCTCGGCTACGCGGCGGTCGTACCGGTCTTCGCGGCGCCGGACGAGCCGTTCCACTTCGACTACGTGCGCGCTCTGGCCCGTCACGGTGCGCTGCCCGATCAGACCGACCCCGCGCGCCGCATCTCGAGCGAGGGCATGGGGCCGCCGCTCTACTACGCGCCGCTGGCGCTGGCCCTTCGCGCGCTCGACGGCGATCTCGGCGCGGACCTCGTCCTCCACGAGCACGCCGACATCGAGCGATTCGTCGCGGATCCGGGGCGGGGCATGCCCGCGAGGCTGCGGCCGCCGCTCAATCCCCGCTACGTCAAGTGGCGACGGGGCGACGAGCCGAACATGTTCCTGCGCATGCCGGAGGACCGCTTCCCCTGGAGCGGTGCCGCGCGCACGGTTCACTGGCTGCGGGTGCTGTCGGTGCTCTGCGGCGCGGGCACGGTCTGGCTGGCCTGGCGGCTGGCGCGGCACGTCTGGCCCGAGCGTGTCGAGCTCGCCGCGCTGTCGACGGCCTTCGTCGCCTTCGACCCGCAGCTGGCCTTCGTGTCGGGATCGATCAACAACGACAACGGCGTGATCCTGATCTCGACCGCCGCGCTGCTGGTGGCGACGCGACTGCTCGTCGGCGACGACGAGGGGGCGAAGCGCGCCCGTGGCGAGTGGGGGCTCGGCGTGTTGATCGGCCTCGCGCTGCTGGCCAAGACGAACGCGGCGTTCCTGCTGCCGCTCGCCTTCGGCGCGATCGGCTGGCGGGCGCGCGGGCCGGGCTTCGTCTTGGCGGCCCTGGCGGGCTGCGGGCGGGTCGCGGTGCCGGTGCTGGTGGTCGCGGGTTGGTTCTTCGTGCGCGGCGCGCGCCTCTACGGCTGGACGGATCCGCTGGGATTCGCGTTGCGCGCCGCGCAGAACCCCGACCTGGTGCTGCCGCCGTCCGGCCGCGCGGCGTTCTTCGGAGAGGTCTTCGGAGCGCGGCTCTTCCAGTCGTGGTGGGGTCTCTTCGACTGGATCACGCTGCCGTTGCCCGGGCCCCTCTACTGGCTGTACGGCGTGCTCGGCGGCCTGGCGGTCGCGGGCCTCGCCGTGCGCCTGGCGAGTGACGCCGGGGCGCGCGAGCGCGCGTGCCTGGCCCTCTGCGCCGGCGCCTTCGCGCTGTCGCTGGCCGCCCTCGTCTACCTCAACTTCACGTTCCACTCCGCGCAGGCGCGGCTGCTGTTTCCGTCGATCGCCGGCGTGGGCGTGCTGCTCGCCGGCGGCCTCGACACCGCGCTCGGCGCCCTGCTGCGAGACCGCCCGCGGACTGCCGTCGAGTTCGCGCTGCCGGTCTCGCTGGCGCTCGTCTCGGCCTGCGTGCTGATCGGCGTGGTCGCGCCGGTCTATCCGTAGCAGCCGCTTCCGGTCTCAGACCCGCCGCACCTGGATCATGTCGGTGCCGCCGGTCATCTGCGAGCGGCCCGCCGTCGCCACCACGATGTCGTTCGTGCGCAGGTGACCCCGCTCGTGGCCGTGGCGCACCGCGAACTCGATGCGCTCGTCGTCGTCGCCCTCGCCGGCGTAGAGGATCGGCGTCACGCCCCAGTTCATCGCCAGCCTCCGGCGCACCGACTCCGAGTTCGTGACGGCGAAGATCGGGCTCTGGGGCCGGAACTTCGAGATGCTGCGGGCCGTGAAGCCGGTGTCTGTGAGGGCGATGATCGCCGCGGCGTCGATGTGGTTCGCCATCGAGATGGCCGCCTGGGCGACGGCTTCGACGAGCTGGTTGGACGCGCTGCCGTGGATGTGCTGCAGCATCCCGAACTCCGACAAGGACGCTTCGGCGGAGATCGCCAGGTCGGCCATCGTGGCGACCGACTCCACGGGATGCAGCCCCGCCGCGGTCTCGCCCGAGAGCATCACCGCCGAGCTGCCGTCGAGGATCGCGTTGGCGACGTCGCTGGCTTCGGCGCGGGTCGGGCGCGGATTGCGTTCCATCGAGTCGAGCATCTGGGTGGCGGTGATGACTGGCTTGCCGTTGCTCACGGTGGTTCGAATGATCTGCTTCTGGATGTGCGGCACGCGCGCCATCGGCAGCTCGACGCCGAGATCGCCGCGCGCCACCATCGTGCCGTTCGCGCGCTCGATGATCGCCTCGAGGTTGCGCACGCCGATGCGGTTCTCGATCTTCGCGATCACCGGGATGTCGGCGCCGCGGCCCTCGAGGTGGCGGCGGATTTCGTCCACGTCGCGGGGCGTCTGGACGAACGAGGCCGCGAGATAGTCGGCGCCGTTTTCCGCCGCGAAGCCGAGGTCTTCGTGGGAGCCCGAGTCGAGGGCCTCGCGCAGCAGGTCGGTGTCCGGGAGGTTCACGCCCTTGCGGTCGCGGAGCGTCCCGCCGCAGGTCACCTCGCACTCCACCTCGCGGCCCGACACCTTGTGGACGACCAGCTCGATCTTGCCGTCGTCGATGAGCACCCGGTGCCCCACCGCGACGTGCTCGGCGAGTTCGGGATAGCTGACCGGCACGCCGCTGTCGTTGCCCAGGTGGCCGCCGGCGCGCAGCGTGTACCGCATGCCCGGCACCAGGACCACGCCGCCGCCGTCGACGTGGCCGGTGCGGATCTCGAAGCCGCGCGTGTCGACGAGCAGCGCGACGTTGGCGCCCATGCGCGCGGCGACGTCGCGAAGTCGCTCCACGCGAAGCTTCTGTTCGTCGAGGGTGCCGTGCGAGAGGTTGACCCGCGCGACGTCCATGCCCGCGGCGATCATCTCCTCGAGCAAGCGCGGGTCGTCACAGGCGGGGCCGATGGTCGCGATGATCTTGGTCTTGCGAATGCGCATGCCTGAATCTTCGCACGCCCGGCGCCGGGACTGGAGCCCGACCGGGCGAAGTCGCCCCGGAAATCGTACTTTCGACCGAGCCCGCCCGGCCCGTCAGCCCCGCGCCGGGTAGGGGAGGCGCTCCGCCGTGGCGTCGATCTCGGCGCCGGCCGAGAGCAGCATGCCGAGGGCATCCCACTGCCCGCCGAGCAGCTGCTCGGCCGTGCCGTCGGGAATGCGGCCGGGGAGCACGCCGGCCCGGCACGTGACGCTGCGCTCGCGCACGTCGATGACGACCTCCTGGTCGGGCGCAAGATCGACGCTCTCGGACAGCTTCTCGAGGCCGGCGTGGTCGAGCGTGATGCACGGCAGTCCGAGGCTCGTGCAGTTGCCCGCGAAGATCTCGGCGAACGACTCGCCCACGAAGCCGCGGAAGCCGGCGCGCAGCAGCGCCTGGGGGGCGTGCTCGCGGGACGACCCGCAGCCGAAGTTGCGGCCCACGATCAGGATCGACGCGCCGTCGAAGCGGTCGTCGTCCAGCGGGTGGTCGCCCTTGGCGGCCTTGCGGTCGTCCTCGAACGCGTGCTCGCCGAGGCCGTCGAAAGTGACCACCTTCATGAAGCGCGCCGGGATGATGCGGTCGGTGTCGATGTCGTCGCCCCGCAGCACGCAGCCGCGTCCCGCGACGCGCTCGATCCGTGTCGGCTCGCTCATTTCAGGCTCCCTCGTCCAGCACGTCGCGGACGTCGACGACGCGACCCGCGATGGCCGCAGCCGCCACCATCGCCGGCGACATCAGCAGCGTGCGGCCGGCCGGCGAGCCCTGACGGCCCTTGAAGTTGCGATTGCTCGACGAAGCGCAGACCTCGCGCCCCACGAGCTTGTCCGGGTTCATCGCCAGGCACATCGAGCATCCCGGCTCGCGCCAATCGAAGCCCGCCGCTCGGAACACCTCGTCGAGCCCTTCGGCCTCGGCCTGCCGCTGCACGTCCTGCGATCCCGGCACCACCAGCGTGCGCACGCGCTCGTGCACCTTGCCGGTGCGGGCGACCTTCGCGGCCTCGCGCAGGTCGCTGATGCGGCCGTTCGTGCACGAGCCGATGAAGGCGACGTCGACGGGCGTGCCCGCGATCGGCTCGCCGCCGGCGAGGCCCATGTAGTCGAGCGCCTCGTCGACGCCGGCCTGCTCGTCTTCGGGCACTTCCGCGGGCTTCGGGATGCGCTCGTTCACGCCGAGGTTCTGGCCGGGGTTGATGCCCCAGGTGACCGACGGCGCGATCGCCGCCCCGTCGAGCCGCACCACGTCGTCGTACGGGGCGCCCGGGTCGCTCGCCATCGCGAGCCAGCCGGCTGCGGCCTCGTCGAACGCGGAGCCCTCGGGCACGTAGCGCCGCCCGCGCAGGTACTCGGCGGTCTTCTCGTCGGGGTTGACGTAGCCGCAGCGCGCGCCCCCCTCGATCGACATGTTGCAGAGCGTCATCCGTTCTTCCATCGACATCGCGTCGACCGCGCTGCCCGCATACTCGTACGCGTAACCCACGCCGCCCTTCACCCCGAGCTCGCGGATGATCGCGAGGATCACGTCCTTGGCGTATACGCCGGGGCCGAGCGCGCCGTTCACCTCGATGCGGCGCACCCGCAGGCGCGAGAGCGCCAGGCATTGGGTGGCGAGGACGTCGCGTACCTGACTGGTTCCGATGCCGAAGGCGATCGCGCCGAACGCGCCGTGGGTCGAGGTGTGGCTGTCCCCGCAGGCGATCGTCGAGCCGGGAATCGTGAGTCCGAGCTCGGGGCCGACCACGTGCACGACACCCTGGTGCCCGCTGGCCGGATCGAAGAATGCGATGTCGTGGTCGCGGCAGTTGCTCTCGAGCTCGCGCAGCATCGCCTCGGCGAGCGGGTCGCCGAAGGGGCGCACGTGGCTGTCGGTGGGAATGATGTGATCGACGGTCGCGAAGGTCCGCTCGGCAAAGCGCACCGGCAGCTCGCGTTCGCGCAGCATCGCGAACGCCTGGGGGCTCGTGACCTCGTGCACCAGGTGGGTGCCGATGAAGAGCTGGGTCTGGCCCCCGGGCAGGTCGCGGACGCGGTGCGCCTCCCAGACCTTGTCGAAGAGGCTGCGGGGCTCGCTCATGGTCGTCCGTCCATCCATATTGCCATTTGGCGCGTTGGCCGCGCAGGCCGCACCTGCGGCGCGGGGTCGCAGCAGCTACCGGCGCTTGCGCCCCGCGGGTCGGCCTTCAGGGGGCCGGCGATCCTGCCCGGGGCGGTTGCCGAGGAATGGACGGGGATAGCACTTCGCTCCGTAGTCGTCCCGCCGCATGGGGCGAGCCGCCCCGTTCGCGATGATTCCGGGCGATTCGCCGCAGCCCGGGCGCCTTCGGTGGCGCGTCACGGCTCGTGGTAGCGTCCCGTCGTAGGCGGGGTGTAGCTCAGTGGTAGAGCCTGAACTTTGGGGGTTCAGCGTCGCGGGTTCGAGTCCCGCCACCCCGACCAGCCCGTTCGGGCGGTGTCGCGGCCCCGGCGCAGCGATTTGGCGCGCCTCGAGGGCTTGTCGATCGGCGCGCGGGCGGCATGCTCGACGTCGTCTCCAGACGGCTATTGGTCCCGTCGAGAACGGGCCATTGGGGGTGGATCGATGGTGACCTTCGCGATCGTGTTGGTGGTGCTCGCAGTGCTCGGCTACCTGGGCTGGCGCAAGGTGCAGGGCCTCAGCGGCGACCAGAAGATGGCGATCAAGAACGGCATCAACGAGGTGTTCGTTCGCGCCGAGCGCCGGGGGCTCTTCGAGCCCGCACCCGCCTTCGAGCAGGACTATCTGAGGGACTACCCGGACTTCGAGATCCTCGAAGACAACTACAAGGTGATCCGCGACGAGTGCGAGGGCCTGCTGGGCATCAAGGACAAGATGATCCCCATGGAGGCGCTCGGCGGCGGCTACACGGAAGGCGGCATCCACAGCGCGAAGTGGAAGACCTTCATGTTCAAGTCGGGCGACTTCGTCGAGGCGAACTGCCGCCTGGCGCCCCGCACCGCCGAGCTGCTGAAGCGCATCCCCAACGTGTACACCGCGTTCTTCTCGGTCATCGACCCGCACCAGCACATCGCGCCGCACTTCGGCTACTACAAGGGCTTCATCCGCTACCACATCGGCGTTCTCATCCCGAACGACAACGAGAACGACGAGTGCTGGATCCGCATCAACGCCGACCTCGAAGACAACGCGAAGCACGACTACGGGCTGATCGACCGCGGCGAGAAGTACTTCTGGAAGAACGGTCAGGGGGTGATGTTCGACGACACGTTCCTCCACGAGGCGAAGAACGGGTCGGACGACGTGCGGGTGGTGCTGTTCCTCGACGTGGCGCGGAAGCTTCCCTGGTACCTGAACGCCTTCAACAAGCTCGTGTTGTGGGTGGTCCACAAGGAAGGCTCGGTGCGGCGGATTCGGGAGCAGGCGGCGATTCAGGTGTAGTCCGCATCCCGTCGGGTCGAGGGAATCATCTCACGGCCGAGGCGCTCACGGGCGGTCGGTCGGGGCCGGGAGCAGCGCTCGCGGTCGACGTGTCCGAGATCGACTCGGTGGCCGCGATGGCCGGGGGGAGCCCGGGGGAGGCCATTGCGTCGCTGCGGGGGCCGGAGGCGGCCCGCCAGGTGGTCGTGGGGCCGACGGCGTGGCCTCGCGCTACCCCCTCCGCCGCATCGGGTGGTAAGGTGTGCCCTGCCGGAAGGTCGGCGACCACCACGACAGCCAGACGGAGGGCTTGGATGCCTGTCGAGTGCACCCCGGAGCTGCGGGAGAAGATCGAGAACACCATACGCTTCCTCGCCGTCGATGCGGTCGAGGAGGCGGGCTGCGGACATCCGGGTGCGCCCATGGGCCTGGCGGCGGCCGGGCTCGAGATCTTCGACAACCACCTGCGCTTCGATCCCGGCGACCCCGACTGGCCGTTGCGTGATCGCTTCGTGCTCTCCGGCGGACACGCGTCGATGCTGCTGTACGCGTTGCTCCACCTCTTTGGCTACGACCTGCCGCTCGACGAGATCCGCCGGTTCCGTCAGCTCGGCTCGCGCACGCCCGGCCATCCCGAGTACGGTCACACGCCGGGGGTCGAGACGACGACCGGTCCGCTCGGCCAGGGCTTCGCCACCGCCGTGGGGATGGCGCTCGCGGCCCGGCTCACCCGGGCGCAGCTCGGGGGGGCCGCCTCCGCCGACGCCGAGGCGCCGGGCAACCACTTCGTCTACGGCATGATGGGCGACGGCGACATGATGGAAGGCGTCGCCGGCGAGGCGGCGTCGCTGGCCGGGCACCTCGGGCTCGGCAACCTGATCTTCGTCTACGACAGCAACGGCATCACGATCGACGGCTCGACGGAGCTGAGCTTCACCGAGAACACCGCCGACTTGTTTCGTGCGCGGGGTTGGCACGTCGTCGAGGGCATCGACGGGCAGGACGTCGGTGGGCTGCGCGGCGCCCTCGAGGCTTCGCGTGCCGAGACCGGCAGGCCGAGCCTGATCGTCCTCGAGACGGTCATCGGCCGCGGCTCGCCGAACGTGTCGGGCAAGAGCAAGGCCCACGGCGCCAGGCTCGGCCCGGAGGAGGTCGCGCTCACCAAGCAGGCGCTCGGCTGGCCCGAGGAGCCGACCTTCCTCGTGCCCGACGAGGTGCGGGCCTACTGCGAGGCGCGGGCGGGCGAGAAGATCGCGGCCCGGCGCGAGGTCGACGCGCGCCTCGAGGCCTGGCGCGACGCACACCCCGAGCGCGCGGCGGCCTGGGACGCCGCCCGCGACCGCAAGCTGCCCGCCGATCTCGGCGCGCTGCTCGCCGGCGACCGCAGCGGCGTGACCGACGCGACCCGCAACCACTCGAAGGCGATCCTCGCCAAGCTCGCCGAGCTGGTCCCGCATCTGGTCGGCGGCTCCGCCGACCTCGCGGGCAGCGCGGCGCCGCCGATCCTGAACGACCACGGCGTGGTCGGTCCCGGTGCGAGCGAAGGCGCCGACCCGTTCGCCGGCCGGAACATCCACTTCGGCGTGCGCGAGCACGCGATGGCGGCCGTCACCAATGGCCTGGCGCTCGACGGCACCTTCGTGCCCTACTGCGGGACGTTCCTGATCTTCAGCGACTACATGCGGCCGTCCCTCCGCCTGGCGGCGCTGATGAAGCTGCGCACGTTCTTCGTGTTCACCCACGACTCGTTCTTCGTGGGCGAGGACGGCCCCACCCACCAGCCGGTCGAGCAGCTCGACAGCCTCGACGCGATGCCGGGCATGACGCTCTTCCGCCCCGCCGACGGCATCGAGACCGCCATGGCCTATGCGTGGACGCTCTCGAAGGCCGACGGGCCGGTCGCTTTCTCGCTCTCGCGGCAGGGGCTGCCCGCCCTCGAGCGTCCCGAATCGTTCGAGCTCTCGGACGTCTTCGGCGGCGCCTACGCGGTTCGCGAGCCGGAGGGCGCGCCGGAGGTGGTGTTGCTCGCGAGCGGGTCCGAGGTGGCGCTCTGTCTCGACACCGCCGATCGGCTCGCCGAGGCGGGGGTGTCGGCGCGCGTCGTGTCGGCGCCTAGCCTCGAGCTGTTCGGCGCCCGGCCGGAGGCCGAGCAGCTCGCCCTGGTGCCCGACGACGGCACGCCGATCGTCGCCGTGGAGGCGGGATGCGGCGAGCGCTTCCGCCGCTACGTGGGGCGGCGCGGTCTGATCCACGGCCTGCAGCGCTTCGGCGAGAGCGCGCCCTACAAGGTGCTCGCCGACTACTTCGGCTTCACACCCGAGAAGCTCTCGCAGCGCGTGCTCGCCCACCTCGGCCGCGGGTAGGGTCGCGAGCCCGTCTCCCGTCGCCCTGTCTTCCGTCTTCTGGGGCCCGCCCGCCCCTCCGTCCGGACAGGCTTCCGGACCCGATCCGTCATACGTTCTCGCCGGCCCGAAGCGCTTTCAGCCGAGAATGCAGGACGGATCGGGGCTGGGCCCCGGGGAGGAGAGGGATGGCTCTACGCATGGTCGAGGTTCAGCTCGGCGCCGGGATCGGTCCCGAGGCCGAGCAGGTCCTCTACGACGTGGGCGCCGCCGACGTGTGGTCCGAGGCGGGTGGCGCCTTCGGGCTCTGCGTGCGCGCGGTCGTCGGCGCCGAGCGGACGGGCGGCGTTCTCGACGCCCTGTACGAGCGGCTGCGCGGCGAGGAGGACTTCCGGGTGCTCGTCACGCCCCTCGATGCCGTGCTGCCCCGGCCCGTGGCGAGTGACGAGGTCGCGCCGCGGGATCGGCCGACCTCGTTCGCCGCGGTCAGTCGCGAGGAGGTCTACGCCGCCGTGCAGGAGGGCAGTCGGCTCACGCCCACCTATCTCCTGCTCGTCCTGCTGGCGACCCTGGTGGCCGCCATCGGGCTCGTTCGCAACAACACGCCGGCGGTGATCGGGGCGATGGTGGTGGCGCCGCTGCTCGGGCCCAACATGGGAATCGCGCTCGGCTTCACGCTCGGCGATCGCACGCTGCTTCGCAACGCACTGCGCTCGAGCGGAATCGGTGTGGTTGCCGCGTTCGTGGCCGCGGTGCTGCTCGGACTGGTGCTCGGTGTCGATTCGTCGACGCCGGAGCTGTCCTCGCGCACGGACGTCGCGCTCACCGACATGCTGCTCGCGTTGGCGGCGGGGGCGGCGGGGACCGTCGCCTATACGAGCGGGGCGCCGGCCTACCTGGTGGGCGTGATGGTGGCGGTCGCCCTGCTGCCGCCCACGGTGGCCGCCGGCCTGTTCGTCGGCGGCGGTCAGCTGCGGCTGGCCTGGGAGGCGCTGCTGCTGATGGCGGCGAACGTGGCGGCGGTCACCTTCGCCGCGATGGCGGTCTTCCGGCTGATGGGCATGCGGCCGCGCGACTGGTGGCGCGAAGAGCAGGCGCGGGCGAGTGCGCGATTCGGTCTGCTGGTGTTCGCCGCACTCGGCAGCGTGCTCGCGGTGCTCGTCGTCATGACGGGGGCGTTCCGGCCGGGCTGATCCCGCCCTTCGCGCGGGCCCGCGCGACCGCCGCCTGGCCGGCGGCGAGGCCGCCGTCGTTGGGCGGCAGCCGGCGGTGGGGCAGCGGATGCAGATCGTAGTCCTGCAGGGCGCGCAGGAGCTCGCCCTGCAGGATCCGGTTCTGCAGGCAGCCGCCCGAGAGCGCCACGTCGCGCAGGCCGCTCTCGCGCGAGGCCGCGGCGGCTCGCGCGGCGAGGACTTCCGCCAGCTCGACGTGAAAGCGGCGCGCGAGGCTGCCGCGATCCGCGCCGCGCGCCCTGTCGGCGACGATCGACGCCACGAGCGGCGCCGTGGGGATCGACGCTTGGGCGTCAGCGAGCGCGCGCCGGGGCCTCGCCGTCCAGTCGCCGTCCGCCGCGAGCGACTCGAGGGCGATCGCGAGCTCGCCCTCGTGCTGTGCCTCGTCGCCGAGGTCGAGCAGGCAGGCCACGGCGTCGAAGAGCCGGCCGCACGACGAGGTGAGCGGGCTGCCCACGCCGCGCCGCGCGGCCCGCGCCAGCACCGCCAGCGACGACGCGTCGCGACGCCGCTGCCAGGCCAGCACCGGCGCATCGCCCGAAGGAAACGCGCGCTCGAGCCACGCCCACGCCATGCGCCACGGTTCGCGGACGGCGGCGTCGCCGCCCGGCAGAGGAACGCGCTCGAGGTGCGCGACGCGCGTCGCCCCGAGTGCGTCGACGCGCAGCAGCTCGCCGCCCCAGACCGTGCCGTCGGGCCCGAAGCCGCCGCCGTCGAGCACCAATGCGAGGGCGGGGCCTTCGTGCTCGTGCTCGACGAGCACCGCCGCCGCGTGTGCGTGGTGGTGCTGCACGGCGATCGTTCGCGCACCGAGCGCGCCGGCGAGCCGCTCGGCGATCGCGGTGCCCGCGTAGCCCGGATGCAGGTCGTGGGCGACGATCGTCGGCCGCGCCCCGGTCAGCTCGCAGAGCGAAGCGGCTCGGGCCTCGAGCGCATCGGCGGCGTCCACGCTCGCGAGGTCGCCGACGTGCTCGCCGAGCACGATCTCGCCGTCGAGTGCGAGGGCCGGCGCCGCCTTGAGGTCGCCGCCGACGGCGAGCACGACCGGCCCGCCACCGGCGGCTTGCGGCGCGGGAAGGACGAGCGGCGCCGTCCCGCGCGAGAGCCGCAACGCGATCGGGCCGGGCGCGGCGCTGCGCACGACCGGGTCGTCGCTCGGCCGGGCCACCGCCCGATCGTGGCCGACCACGAGATCCGCCAGCCCGGCGAGCCGCGAGAGCGCGTCGGCGTCGTCGTGGAGCGTCGGCTCGCCGCTGCGGTTCGCGGACGTGAAGACCAGCGCCCCGAAGCGGGCCGCGTCGACGCCGGGCCGCGAACCCGGGCCGAACATCAGCAGCCAGTGGACGGGGGCAACCGGCAGGATCAGGCCGAGGTCGTGGGTGCGGGGGGCGATCTCGGAGGCGATGTCGGGGGTGCGGGCGGGTGCCGAAGGCGGCTCTCTGCGTCGGGGCGCCACCACCACCGCATGCGCCGGGCCGTCGAGCCAACGCAGGTCTTCGTTCGCCAGCTCGACCCGCGCGGCGGCCGATGCGGCGTCCGGCACCAGCACCGCGAGCGGCCGTGTGGGCCGAGCCTTGCACTTGCGCAGCCGCGCCACCGGCTCGGCGCGGGTCGCATCGCAGAGCAGGTGGTAGCCGCCGTATCCCTTCACGGCGACGAGTCCGCCCGAGTGCAGGCAGGCCGCAGCCTGCTCGATCGGATCGCCGGTGAGGCGCTTGCCGTCGGTCGTGCGCGCCTCGAGTCGCGGCCCGCAGGCCGGGCAGGCGATCGACTCGGCGTGAAAGCGGTGATCGCTCGCGTCGGTGTACTCGCGCGCGCAGTCTCCGCACATCCGGAACTCGCGCATGGTCGTGCGGTCGCGATCCCAGGGCAGGGCGAGCAGCACCGAAGCGCGCGGGCCGCACTGCGCGCAGTGGGCGAACGCGTAGCGGTGGCGTCGGCTCGCAGGGTCGAAGAGGTCTTCGAGGCAGGCGGCGCACACCGGGCGGTCGGGCGGGATGCGGGTCGGCGTGTCGTCGGCGCACGTCGCACTCGGCGCGATGCGGAAGCCGCGTGCTCGCTGCGCGGTGGCCTCGACCACTTCGATCGACTCGATCTCCGCACCCGCCGGCAGCTGGTCGCGGACCCCGCCGAGCCAACGGTCGATCGCGTCGCGCGATCCCTCGAGCACCACACGAACGCCCCACGGCTCGTTGCGCACCTCGCCGTCGAGAGCGAGCGCGCGGGCACGGCGCGCGATCCAGGGTCGCAGCCCGACGCCCTGCACGAGACCGAGGAGCCTGACCTCGCGACGATCGCGGGCTTCCATCAGCAGATCCGCGGCAGCGGGTCGCCGGCCGGCAGCGGCAGCAATCGCCGCGTCCCGTACGCGGTGCGGGCGACGACGCGATCACGACCGGCGAGCACCGTGCCGATGCGTGTCGCCTCGGTGCCCTGCGGATGACGCCGCAGCACCTCGAGCGCACGCTCGGCGCGTGCTTCGGGGACGAACGCGACAAAGCGCCCCTCGGAGGCGAGCGACAGCGGATCGAGTCCGAGCAGCTCGCAGGCGGCGCGCACGGGTCCGTTCACGGGGACCCGCGCCGGCTCGATCTCGATTTCGGCTGCGGCCGCCCGGGCAATCTCGTGGAGCACGGCGACGAGGCCGCCCCGGGTCGGATCGCGCAGGCACGACACCTCGGGAACGGCTTCGAGGAGGTTCTCGGCGATACCTGACAAGGGCTCGGAATCACTAAGAATATCCGATTCGAAGCCCAATCCTTCGCGCACCGACAGCACCGCCGCCCCGTGGTCGCCGATCGGGCCCGAGACCAGGATCGCGTCGCCGGCCCGCACCCGGTCGGGCCGCAGCGTGCGGCCGGCCGGCACGACGCCGATGCCGGTCGTGTTGACGAACAGGCCGTCGCCCTTGCCCCGCTCGACCACCTTGGTGTCGCCGGTGACGACGGGCACGCCCGCTGTCCGCGCCGCCTCGCCGATCCGCGCGGCGATGCGCTCGAGGGTCTCGATCGGCAGGCCTTCCTCGATCACCAGCGCACACGAGAGCGCGAGCGGGCGCGCGCCGCACATCGCCAGGTCGTTGATGCTGCCGTGTACGGCGAGGCTTCCGATGTCGCCGCCCGGAAACTCGAGGGGCGAGACCACGAAGGTGTCGGTGGTGACGGCGATGCGGGAGGCGTCGATCTCGAGCAGCGCACCGTCGTGGGCGGCGCGCAGCCAGGCGTTGTCGAGGTGCGGAAGGACGTGGTCGGCCAGCAGCCGCGCTGAAGCGCCGGCGCCGGCGCCGTGGGCGAGCACGACCCGATCCGGGGCCTCGGGCGTCGGGCAGCTCGGCTGGGCGAGTCGTTGCGGATCGAGCGGCCGTGTCATCGTGCAGCCACCTCCTCGACGGGGTCGGCGAGCCGGTAGCGGTAGTACGCCGCACAGGCGCCCTCCGACGAAACCATGGGCGCGCCGAGCGGCCGTTCGGGTGTGCACTGGGTGCCGAAGTGCGGGCAGGCGGGCGGCCGCATCACGCCGCGCAGCACCTCGCCGGCATGGCACGCCGGATGCGGCGAGGCATCGCGCGAAGCCGTGATGGGCGTCGTGTCTGCGAACCGGTGCTCGGCATCGAACGCCCGGTACGCCTCGCCGAGTGACAGCCCGCCGCCCGGCACGACGCCGATGCCGCGCCACTCCCGGTCCGAGATGCGGAACACCTCGTCGAGCAGCGCGCGCGCATCCGGGTTGCCCTCGGGCCGGACCGCGCGGTCGTACTGGATCTCGACCCGTGACTCGCCCCGCTCGAGCTGCTCGACGGCGAGCGCCGCACCCTGCAGCAGGTCGAGCGGCTCGAAGCCGGTCACGACGATCGGCACGCGCAGCTCGCGCACGAGGGGCGCGTACTCGCCCGTGCCCATCACCGTGCAGACGTGGCCGGCCGCCAGGAACGCGTCCACCCCGCACTCCGGGGCGGCGCGGATCGCGCGCAGCGCCGGGGGGACGCGCACGTGGGCGACGAGCACCGAGAAGTTCTCGGTGCCGCGTGCGCGCGCCGCGCGCAGGGCGCCCGCCACCGCCGGCGCGGTCGTCTCGAAGCCGACCGCGAGGAAGACCACCTCGCGATCGGGCAGCTCCTCGGCCAGGCGCAGCGCATCGAGGGGCGAGTAGACGACGCGCACGTCCGCGCCCCGTGCGCGTGCGCCGAAGAGGTCGCCGCCGCTGCCCGGCACACGCAGCATGTCGCCGAAGCTCGCGAGGGTGACGTCGTCCCTGCCGGCGAGCGCGATGGCGCGGTCGAGCACCGGGGCCGGGGTGACGCAGACCGGGCAGCCCGGGCCGTGCAGCAGCTCGACGGCGTCGCCGAGCAGCTCGTCGAGCCCGCTCTCGACGATGCTGTGGGTCTGTCCGCCGCAGACCTCCATCACGCGCCAGGTCCGCGTCGCCCGGCCGATCACCCGGGCGGCGGCGCGCCGCACGGCCTCCGGGTCGCGGTACTCGTCGACGAACTTCACGAGGCGTCCGGCGGCGATCCGGCCGCCCAGGCGAGCACCTGCCGGGCCGCTTCCTCGTCGAGGATCTGCAGCGCGAACCCGGCGTGCACCAGGATCCAGTCGCCGGGACGGGCGTGGGGCAGGGTCTCCAGGCAGACGCGCTGGCGCACACCGCCGAAGTCGACCCGCGCGCTGCGAAGGCCCTCCTCGTGGGCGACCTCGATCACCTGTCCCGGCACGGCGAGGCACATCTCAGAGCGCTCCGGTCTCGACCCAGCGCAGCCATTCCCGCATGCCGGCGCCGGTGTGGGCCGACACGGTCAGCACCGGAAGATCGGGTGCAATGCGGCGGGCGGCGTCGGCACAGCGGTCGGGGTCGAAGGGGACGTGCGGCAGCAGGTCGGCCTTCGACACCACCAGCAGGTCGACGGCGGCCACGCTGGCCGGGTACTTGGTGGGCTTGTCGTCGCCCTCGGGCGTCGAGATCAACAGCGCGCGCCGCGACTCGCCGCAGGCGAACGGCGCGGGGCAGACCAGGTTGCCGACGTTCTCGATCCACAGGCGCGAGACGTCTTCGAGGTCGAGGCGTTCCAACGCATGATCGACGAGATGCGCATCGAGGTGGCAGACGCCGCCGGTGGCGACCTGGGTGGCGCGCACGCCGGTGGCCGCGATGCGGCGGGCGTCGAGATCGCTCGCGCAGTCGCCCTCGACCACGGCGTGGTGGCGCGCGGCGTCCCCGAGCCGTGCGAAGGTTGCTTCGAGGAGCGCGGTCTTGCCGGCGCCGGGGCCGCCGAGCAGGCCGATCGCCTCGATGCCTTGGGAAGCGAGCCGCTCGCGCAGGTGCGCCGCGTTGCGATCGTTCTGCGCGAGGATCGAGCGCTCGACCTCGACCCGCCGGGTCTGCGTCGCGTGGGCGTGCGCGGCGTGCCCGTCGCTCGCGTCGGGGCGGCCGCAGCCGCAGGTGCCGCACATCACCCGACCTCCACGGACGAAAGCCGCAGGTCGCGCCCCGGGGTCAGCCGCCAGTCGAGTGCGGCGCCCTCCACCGGCGTCCCCGAGGCGCAGATCGGAAACGCGGCCTCGAGGGCCTCGGGCGCCACCCCCGACAGCTCGCCGATCGCCAGCTCGACGCGGTGCACCACGGCGGCGTGCTCGCGGGCGAGGACCTCCTCGGCCATGCGAACGATCGACAGGCAGAGCTTCGCCTCATGCATGCGTCGAGGTCTCCGTCGACGCCGGGGCGGCCCCGGTCCGCCAGGCGCGGCAGCGGGCGCGCACGACGGCGGCCGCCTCGTCGACCGCCGACTCGACCTCGGGCGAGAGCGAGCGGCTGTCTTCGCCCCTTGCCTCGATCGCCACCACCGAGATGCGGCGCGGCGCGCGATCGAGCGCTTCGGCCAGGGCGAGGGCCTCGCGCAGGCCGAGTCCGTGGGACGAGGTGCGCGCCGATTCGGCGACGCGCCCGGGTGCGACCTCGTGCACGGTTCCCGGCCGGGCGCCGAAGCGGGCGGCGTCGACGACGACGGCCGCGTCCACCCCGTCGAGCAGCTCGACGAGGTCGACCGGGCGGTAGCAGGTGACCACGTCGACGTCCGGCGGAAGCGGCGGTCCGTTCGCCAGGGCGGTGGCGACGAGCGGACCGGCGGCATCGTCTCCGAACGAGGTCCCCAGGCCGACTACGCGGATTCGCATGGCGGGTCTCCCCGATCGAGGTGCAGGGTCAGGAAGTGTGTCGCGCAGGAGATGCACGGATCGTAGTCGCGGATCGCGGACTCGCACGCGCGGCTCACGTCGGCGTCGCTGCCCGAGAGGAGACCTGGGACGAGCCCGCGCAGGTCTTCTTCGATGCGGGCCTGGTTCTGGGACGTCGGTGGCACGATGCGGATCTCTTCGACGTGTCCGTCCCCGGTGGTCGCCAGCTCGATCCAGAGCACGCCGCGGGGCGCCTCGGTCGCCCAGGCGAAGCGTCCCGGGCGCGGCGACCACTCGGGCTGCAGCGTGGCGGGCGGGTCGAGGTCGTGGGCCACCGCGATGGCCTCGTTGATGGCCTGCAGCACCTCGATGCCGCGGGCGAACACCGAGGCCGCCGGGTCGGGCTCGGCGAAGCGGTCGGCGAGCGCCGCGAAGGCGCCGGCCGCCACCGGGGCCAGCCGCTCGTGGTTGAGCAGCAGTCGCGCGAGGGGCCCCACCTGGTAGGCGCCGCGCTCGCGCACGCGGCAGTGCAGCGCCGTCGAGTGCTCGACCTGCGTCTCCTCGAAGATCGCGTCGAAGTCGGCGGCCGCGATGTCGATGCCCGCGCTCGAGACGATGCGTCCCTCGTTCATCGGGTACTCGTCGGGATGGCGCAGCGAGACCAGCTCGATCGGCTGCGGGCGCCTCGGCACCGGCAGCGAGGCCAGCCAGTCGAGCAGCGCCTCTGCGTCGGCGCGCACCGCCCGCAGCTCGTCGGCGAGGGCGTCGAGCTCGGCGCGGGTCGGCACGCGCGCGAAGCCGCCGATCACCACGCCCACGGGATTGACGGCGCGAGCGCCCAGCAGCTCGAGGATGCGGTTGCCGGCACGCCGGACGCGCAGCGCGCGCTCGACCTCGGCGCGATGCGTGCGGGCGATCGCCATGGCGTCGTCGAGATTCAGGTAGTCGGGCGCCGCCAGGAACACCATGTGGAGGACGTGGCTCTCGATCCACTCGCCCGCGTAGTAGAGCCGTCGCAGCGCGCGCACCGCCGGATCGACTTCGACGCCGAAGATCGCCTCGAGGGCGTGGACGGTGCTCATCTGGTAGGCGACCGGGCAGATGCCGCAGATGCGCGCCACCAGGTCGGGCAGTTCGCCGACGGCGCGCCCGCGGAGGAACGACTCGAAGAAGCGCGGCGGCTCGAAGATCTCGAGGCGCAGGTCGCTGACCGCGCCGCCCTCGACCGTGACGTGGAGCGCTCCCTCGCCTTCGACGCGCGCCAGCGCGCCCACCTCGATCGTGCGCCGCTCAGCCACCGCGCTCCTCCAGTCGATCGGCGAGTTCGCGGAACTTCGGGTCCCAGCCGGCCACCCCGCGCAATCGCAGGGTGACGTCGCGGCGGGTGTCGCCGTTTCGCGCGAGCAGGTCGGCGAGCGCCTCGGGGCTGGGGTCGTCGGCAGGGCCGAAGCACGCGTAGCAGTCGCGTCCGAGGCTCGGGCAGAGCGCTCCGCAGCCCGCCCGGGTGACCGGTCCCATGCAGGGCGCGTTCTTCGTCACGACCACGCACGCGTGGCCCGCGCGCTTGCACTCGAGACACAGCGGACCGCTCGGCAGGTCGGAGGCCGCGCCGAGCAGGGCGCGCAGCAGCACGCGCAGCACTTGCTCGCGGTCGACCGGGCAGCCGTGGATGGCCTCGTCGACGCGCACGTGGTCGGCGATCGGTGTCGAGCTGGCCAGCGCGTCGATCCACTCGGGGTGCGGGTAGACGTGCCGCTTCCACTCCTCGACGTCGGCGAGATTGCGCAGCGCCTGGATGCCGCCGGCGGTCGCACAGGCGCCGATGGTGATCAGCGTTCGCGAGGAGGCCCGCACCTGCTCGATCCGCGCGACGTCCGCCGCGGTGGTGATGCTGCCCTCGACCAGGGCCACGTCGTAGGGGCCGGGGTCGACGCGGCTGGTCGCCTCGAGGAAGAAGGCGATCTCCACCCGGTCGGCGAGGGCGAGCAGCGTCTCGTCGAGGTTCAGGATGGAGACCTGGCACCCGTCGCACGAGGCGAACTTGAAGACGGCCAGCTTCGGTCGCTCGCTCACAGGCCTTTCACTCCGAACCAGCGCGCGACACGCGCGAAGGGGAAGATCGGTCCGTCCTTGCAGACGAACTCGGGCCCGAACTGGCAGTGGCCGCACAGGCCGACCGCGCACTTCATGTTCCGCTCGAGCGACACCCACACCCGCTCCATCGAAACGCCGCGGCTGCCGAGGATCCGGACCGCGAAGCGCATCATCACCTCGGGGCCGCACATGAACACGATCGTCCGGCCCGGGTCGACCTCGACCTCGTCGAAGAGTTCGGTGACGACGCCCAGCCGGTCGCGCCACTGGCGATCGGGCTCGTCGCTGGTGAGCAGCACCCGCGTGTCGGGCTCGCGCCGCCAGGCCTCGAAGCGATCGCGGTGCACCATGTCGGCGGGCTTCTTGACGCCGTGCAGAAGCGTGATGCGGCCGTAGCTCGCGCGCCGGCGGAACATATAGTCGATCGCGCCGCTCACCGGCGCGCAGCCGAGGCCTCCGGTCACGACCAGCACGTCCTTGAAGCGCGCCTCGAGCAGGGGCCAGGCCGCCCCGTAGGGCCCGCGCAGGCCGACGATGTCGCCGACGCCGAGCCGGTCGATCACGCGCGTGGTGCGGCCGACGATGCGAATGGTGTGCTCGAGGTCGGCGTCGTCCGGATCCGACGAGATCGAGATGGCGACCTCACCGACCCCCGGCACGTAGACCATGTTGAACTGTCCCTGCATGAAGTCGAAGCGCGGCCGCGCCGCCGGATCGCAGAGCCGCATGCGATAGGCGTGGATGTCCGGTCCGAACGAGCGCTTCTCGACGATCTCGGCCGGCTCGGGGACGAGCGCTCGCGCCGAAGCCCGGGAGGCGGCCGTCACGAGGGCTCTCCCCGAATGGCCGCCACCTCCTCGGTCAGGTCGATCCCGACCGGGCACCAGCTGATGCAGCGCCCGCAACCCACGCAGCCCGAGGTGCCGAACTGGTCGATCCAGCCCGCGAGCTTGTGGACGAGCCACTGCCTGTAGCGCTCGCGCACCTGGGGCCTGAAGTTGATTCCGTGGATCTGCGCGTGGTCGCGATCGAAGCACGAATCCCACTGACGCACCCGGATCGCGCCGGTGCCGTCGAGGGCGGGCTCGTCGCGCTCGTCATGGCAGAAGCAGGTGGGGCAGACCATCGTGCAGTTGCCGCACGAGAGGCAGCGCTCGGCGACCGAGTCCCACCGCGGGTGCTCGAGGCTCTCGAAGAGCGCGTCGCGAAGGCCGTCGGTGTCGAGGCGGCGCTCGATGCCCGCCGCGCACGCGTCGAGGGCGCCGCGCTCCTCGGCGAGCCTGTCTGCGGGCGCCGCTTCGAGCCGCAGGGCCGCCAGCAGGTCGGCGCCGGCTGGGCTTCCGGCGCGGGCGACGAAGCCCTCGCCGAGCTCGGTCAGCGAGATGTCGTAGCCCTCGTTCGCCTCGGGGCCGGTGCCCATCGACGTGCAGAAGCAGGTGGACACCGATCGCGTGCAGTTCACCGCGATCAGCAGGAGGCCCTCTCGGCGGGCGGCATAGTACGGGTCGGGGTAGCGGTCGTAGAGGAAGACGCGGTCCTGCACGCGCAGGCCGGCCAGGTCGCAGGCCCGCGCGCCGAGCACGGCGAGCTTGCGGGCGGGCGGCAGCGTCGGCGCCGCGGTGAACGGGCGCCCGATGCCCTCGGTCTCTACGCGAAGCAGCTCTTCCCGCGGCGCGAAGCAGAGGCCCTTGAGACCGGCGTGTCCATGGACGACGTCGAAGACGCGCTCGCCGCCGACGGGCTCGGCGCGGTAGCGCCCGGGTGATTGCTCGTCGCGCTGGCCGACCGGCAGCTCGTCGACCCGACGCACCGGGGCGAAGGTGACGCTGCCCTCGCGAAGCACCGGGCCGAGCGTCTCGTACCCGCCTGCGAAGAGCTCGTCGAGGAGTGACTGCAGTGATCCGCGCGGCAGCCAGCGCTCCGCGGTGCCCGTCGTCTCCACCGGCGACCTCCGTGCGGATCATATCAGCTCGCTCGCCTGGCTCGCGAGCGGATGTCGCCAAACGACACAGCTGCGCGTGTGCGGCGAAGCTGACGATCCGATGGGGTATGCTGGCCGGGAGTCGCCCGAGTCACGACGCGATGGCCGAGAACCTGAATCCATTCGAAATCGCCAGGGCGCAGTTCGCCCACGCGATCCGCTTTCTGCCCGAGCTGAAGGCGGGACTCGTCGAATTCCTGCAGTATCCCGTGCAGGTCATCGCGTTGCGCCTGCCGATCCTGCTCGACGACGGCGACGTGCGCTCGTTCGAGGCGTACCGCGTCGTGCACAATCGTGTACGCGGGCCCGGGAAGGGCGGCATCCGCTTCCATCCGGACGTCACCGCCGACGAGGTGTGCGCGCTCGCCGCCTGGATGACGTGGAAGTGCGCCGTCCTCGACGTGCCCTTCGGCGGCGCCAAGGGCGGCGTCGTCTGTGATCCCAAGGAGCTCAGCGACGCCGACCTTCGCCACATCACGCGCCGCTACGTGGCCGCGCTCGGCGACAACATCGGTCCGCACCGCGACATCCCCGCGCCCGACATCAACACCAACGAGCAGACGATGGCGTGGATCTACGACACCTATCACATGCTCCACCCGGGTGAGAACAATCTCGGCGTCGTCACCGGCAAGCCGATCGAGATCGGCGGCTCGGTGGGCCGTCTCGAGGCCACCGCCTACGGCTGCCTGATCGCCGCCCGGCACCTGCTCGAGAAGGGCGTCGTCGACGGACTCTCGTCGCTCGATGGAGCGCGCGTAGTCATCCAGGGGTTCGGCGACGTGGGGCGCAACGCGGCGCGGCTGTTTCGGGACGCCGGCGCGCGGATCGTCGGTCTCGCCGACTCGAAGGGCGGGATCTGCAACGAGGAGGGCCTCGACCTCGATCGGGTCGAGGCCCATCGCGAGACGGCCGGCACGATCGTCGGCGTCCCGCACGCGATCACGCTCGGCAGCGACGAGCTGCTCGAGCTGCCCTGCGACATCCTGCTGCCGGCGGCGCTCGAGAGTCAGATCCGGGAGGACAACGCGGAGCGCATCCGGGCCCGCATGGTCGTCGAGGGCGCGAACGGCCCGACCACGCCGGCGGCGGACAGGATCCTTTTCGAGCGGGGGATTGCGGTCGTGCCCGACATCCTGGCGAACGCGGGCGGCGTGACGGTCAGCTACTTCGAGTGGGTCCAGAACAACGAGAACCAGCAGTGGGATCTATCGGAGGTCCACGAGAAGCTCGAGCGCAGGATGACCCGCGCGGCCGACCGGGTGCTGCTCACGCAACGCGAGCTGGTCGCCAGGCGCGAGGAGATCGAGGCTCAGCGGCACGAGCTGGTCCACAAGCGGCCGTTTCTCGAGGGCGATCTCGATCCGATCGATCTGCGCACGAGCGCCTTCGTGATGGCGGTGCGCAAGCTGGCTCGCGTAGCGCTGGCTCGGGGGATCTGGCCGTAGGGCCGCGGTAGAGCCCCACGTCTTCGGCTCGGCGGCATCCGCCCGGACCCTCGGCGGATGGGAGCAGACCAAAGGGCCGTCAGTCCCGGGTTCGCGCCACCAGGCGGTAGAGCCAGCGTTCGTCGAGCGTCGCGGGATCGCGGTGGAACACGGAGTGATCCACCCAGGCCCGAGCGAAGGCGTTCGACTCGGCGTCGTCCGTCACCCGTTCGGCTTCGAGCTCGTAGATCACCTCGCCGATGCGAAACCGGACCCTCGGATCCGCCTCCATGTTCTGCACCCACCGGGTCTTCGTGTCTCCGGCATAGACGTAGAGGCGACTGTCGAGCTGGGTGTAGGCGATGTTCACCGAATAGGGATCTTCGGGATCGGTCTCGAGCTGGATGACCCCGAAGTCTTCCGGAAACGCCCAACTGGCGGGCGCCGGCCGCACCTCGCCGTGGAGACGCCCGCCGGATAGAAACGGCAGCGGGCCGTTGCAGCCGATCACCGAACACAGAGCCAATCCCGCAACGAGAACCGCACTCTTCGCCACTGCCCCTCCCCGTGCGCGCCAACCCGAGCGCTCACCGCTCGGTAGCACCGATCGATTTTCCACGCAGAGCGGTTCCGGCCGCTCGAGTGCCGGCTCTTCCCGGGGGGTGCGGGGCGGGCCCCGTCTGCGGGACTCTGCGGCTAGCATTCGAGCCGGCTCATCGGATCTTCGACCCGGAGAATGGCGACCGTGAGGCGAATCGCACTCGTCTACTCAGCCAACCCCGCGCACGGCATGGCGGGCATGGACATGATCCGTTGGGCCGCGATGGGCAAGTGCTTCAAGTCCCACGGATTCAAGACCCACCTCGTGACCGACCGGAGGCGGGACGTGGAGCGATTCGGCGGCGTCAAGGTCAAGTCCGCGCGGTCGGCCGAATGGCGTGACTACGATGCGTTGAAGGTCTGCTATCAGGCTTCGATCGATCTCGTCCCGCCCCATCCCAACCTGATCGTGCGCATGTGCCGTGTCGTGGACGAACGGCATCCACGCCGCGACGACGGCCGGCGCGAAGAGCTGATGCGGCAGCAGCAGCGCATCAGCGAGATGGCGTCCATGGTGGCCTTCAACGACGAGGTGAACGCCGAGCGTTGGAGGCGCATCTACGGTGAGTCGGCCCGGGTCCTGATCGTGCCGACGGGTTGCCCCGAAGTCATTCCCGAGCCCGCCGCCAACCCCTTCCCCGGCGACCGCCGCATCGTGCTCTTTTGCGGGTCGCTGACGTCGCACCGCTTCCCGGGCGTGCTGAACCGGCTCGCCCGCCGCCTGCGGAGCGAGAGCGCGGACATCGAGCTGCACTTCGTCGGCAAGAACAGCCTGCTGCACTATGCCGGCGATTCGGAGCCGCTCGACGAATCCGTGGTGCACGTTCACGGCCCGGTCGACCAGGCGGAGGCGTGGCAGTACATGCTGCATGCCCACGTAGGGGTTGCGTTGGCTCCGAGTGCAGACGTCTTCGAGTCCGAGCTGTCGAAGATCTACTACTACCTCCGGAGCGGCCTTCCGGTGGTCACGGAGTCGGTCGTTCCGAACCGAGGCGTCATCGCGGAAACGGGCCACGGTGCGGTGGCGGCATACGACGATCTCGACGATCTCGCAGCGAAGACGATCGAGGCGTTGGGTTCGGGCGCGCGCGACCCGCGCGTCATGCAGTACATGGTGGATCGTCACGGCTGGATGCAGCGTGCGCGGACCTACGTCGATGCGCTGGGCTCCCGATGGCAATGAACCGTGAAGTCGTGATCCGCCTCGACGATGTTCGAGGCCTCTGCGACCGGCTCGAGCGCGTGTGGACGGTGCTGGAGGATCACGGTGCTCCCGTCCACCTCGGAGTGATCCCGGCCGATCTCACGGCCGACGAAGCGGGACGGCTGCTCGAGCGCGCGGCACGCTCCCGGACGCCCGTCTCGGCCCAACAGCACGGCTACCTTCACCTCGACCGCGGCACCGGCAAGCGCCGCTTCGAGTTCGGAGACGAGCGGGGGGTCGAGGAGCAGCGCAGCGACGTTCTCGCGGGTCGTCGAATTCTCGAGCGGCGACTCGGCTCATTGTTCGAGCCGATCTTCGTTCCGCCGTGGGACCGACTCGGCGAATCGACCCTCGAGGTCCTCGCGGACGAGCAGTACCTCGCGGTCTCGGTGATCGAAACGTCATCGTCCCCCGAGAGCCCTCGAGTGCCGCGCGTGCCGATGACGACCGACCCGGTGAAGTGGCGCCCGCAGCCGGTCCACAAGCCATGGGATGCCACGTTCGAAGAGGTGGAGGCGCTCCTGGCCGACCGGGGCTACGCGGGAATCGAGCTGCACCACGAGATCATGGACGAGGCCGCCGCCGCCGGGCTCGAAGGCCTGCTGGGAAGGCTCGCGGGTGTCGAATGGCCGACGATGCGGAGCGTCGCGGAGCGGCTCCGCGGCGGCGGGGGCGGGGCCGGCGCCGCGATGGAGCCGGGTTCGGGAGGCTGAGCGCGCAGCGGGTCCGGCGCGCTCGGCCGCGGCGCTCAACCCCGAACGAAGATCGGCGACGACCAGGCGCGTTCTTCCACAGGCGCCAGGCAGTCGTCGCTCGCGTCGAATTCGGGCCCGGCCGCGGGGCAGCCCCGCGCCTCGATGCAGCGCCCGTAGGCGTCTCGCTCACAGCGCATCGGGTCGCCGTTGACTGCCGGCGTCGGGGCCTGCAGGGCGCGCACGTAGTAGACCACTTCGCGTCCCGGCTCGGCCGGCTCGCCCGCGAACTCGACGCTGCATCCGCTGCCGTCGCCGGGGCAGGGCAGGGTGAGCCACGGGTCCTCTATGAGCGGCTCGATCGGCTCTTCGGGGTGCGCCTGCTTGACGATGCGGACGACCTCGATGCGGGTGATCGGATGGCGAGAGTCGCCGGGGTGATGGCACTCTCCGCGGCAGAGCAGCTCGAGGCGTTCGGGGCCGAGCCCGCGCACGGCCGATTCGGGGCAGCCCGGCTGCTGCTCGAATGCTCCGGCTGCGCGCACGCGGAAGCGCGGCGTCTCGGCGCCGGCATCGACGACGCTGCCCATCGGTCGCTCGAGGCCGCCCGGGCCGTTCAGCAGATCGAACCAGAGCAGAATTCGCGGACCCGACGTCGCATAGGTGTTGCGGGCGTGCAGCGCCTCGAAGATCGACTCGCGGTCCCGGCCGCGGCTGTGTACGGCAACGAGCCCGCCCGTGTAGTAGAAGGAAGCCCCCCGCTCGAAGCCGACCATCAACCCCGCCAGAAGTCGGGGCTCGGCGAGCGTCGCGTCGCCCGGTGCGTCCTTGGGCGAGAGGGTCTCGTGCCAGGGGTCGCTGAGCCCATAGGCGTCGCCGAAGGCCTTGCGGTCCACCTCTTTGTAGCCGGCCCCGGCGCGCGCTTTGTGGTTGTCGCTCGAGCCGATCAGACCGTAGCGGTAGGTCGAGCCATCTCCTGCGCGCAGAGCGAGCCCCGCCTGTGCGCTCATGTCCGGTCGATAGAGATACGCGGGCAAAAAGCTCGAGGCGGCCTGCCCGCACTCGCGCCAATCGGCGGCCGTCGAGCCGGCGATGGTCGATTCGGGAGGATTCGTCGCGAGCGCCGCGGCTCGCGCGTCGATCGCGCGGCGCTCGCAGGTGGCCGCATCGAAGCCGTTCGCCGTACAGCGTTCGCGTACGATCTCGCCCGCGCGCCAACAGCACGGCTCGTAGTCGTCGGTCGGCGGCGCGCACACCGCGGCGCCGTTCTCGTCGACGGTGCTGTCCTGCATCTCCACGAATCGTTCACTGCCGCCGTGCCCCGAGTACACCTCGAAGAGGCGCTGCCGTTCGGGGTCGTGGTCGGCCCTCGAGAGCTGTTGCGCCAGCTTCGCTTCGGGCGGCGCGTGGATGCCCCACGCCGTCCCGTGCGGAATCACGAGGCTCGGGTAGCCCCAGTCGTCGAGCTTCTCGAAGAGCAGCTCGGGCGTCTCGGCGCCTTCGAGGCACGTGTCCGGCAGCTCGCGCACGGGCACGCCCTTTTCGCATACCTCGAGCCCGGCCACCTCGTCGGCGAATGCGTTGAAGTCGAGGTAGGGCTGCAGGTCGGGCCAGTCTCGCAGCGTCATGCCGAACCGCACCAGCGGCCACGCCCCCGAAGGCACGCCTCCGGAAAAGAGCCCGCCCGAGCCGGCGCCGATCGGCCGGGTCGGGACGCGGCCCTCCTCCTGCTCGAGCAGCACCACGTTCTTGTGCCCGTAGTGGATGCGGTCGTCGGGGCCGGGGTTCGGGGGCGCCGACTGCGTCCACTCCCAGCCGAGGTAGGTCACGAGGTCGGGGTTTGCCGCGTCGGCCGCCACGGCGTTGCACTCACGCACGGCCTGGCGGGTCTCGTCCCACTGGCGCGGAGTCAGCGCCTCGGCGTGATCGTTGATGCTCCAGAAGTCGAGCGCCGCGCAGTGGCGTGCGAAGTCGCACGCATCGGCAGGCGGGTGTGCTCCCTCGCCCTGGAAGATCGGCAGTGAGAAGACGAAGGCATCGCCCGACCAGGTCGTGTGCACGTGCAGGTCGCCGAAGAGGATCTGCGAGGGCTCGGCGAGGTCGGGCACCGCATCGCGCTGCGCAGCGAGGCGTGCGTCGAGCCGGGCTTCGGAGATGGGGTGCGGGCTGACCTCGCCGCGGCCCCGCAATTGGCCGCCGACGCCGATGCCGACGAGATAGACGAAGACCGCTCCCGCCGCGGCCAGACCGGCGAGCGGCAGCAAGCCCCGGATGACGAACTTCCTCAACACGATGGGGCTTTCTTCGGGCGGGGTTCGGGCATCCCGTGGATTCTCGCTGGTGGACGGACGTTCGCGAGCCGCAGTGCGGCGACACTGTACCCGCGTGGCGGCCGATCGGGCCACAGGCGGCCCGGCGGGCGAGGAAGAGTCGGCCTGCCGTCTGTGTCAACATGTTTCGGGTCGAGGAGGAGTGAGCCTTGCACATACGACGCCTGGCCGGATCGCTCGGCGCGCGAATCGAGGGGCTCGACCTCGAGCGCTTCGATGATTCGGCGCGCGATCAACTCGTGAAGGCCCTGCACGAGCACCTCGTGGTGGTCGTACCCGGCCCCGTGCTCTCTCCCGACGCACTCCTGCGCGTTGCGCGTGGGCTCGGCGAGCCGCAGCTTCATCCGGTCGTCCCGCACATCGAAGGGCACCCGGGCGTGATCGAGATCCGCAACTTCGGCAAGCGCCTGACGCTGAACGAGCACTGGCACAGCGACGTCACGTTCGCGCCGCGGCCGCCGGCCTACACGCTTCTGCAGGCGCATCGCGTGCCCGAGGTCGGTGGCGACACGCAGTTCGCCGACCAGGTGAGCGCCTTCGAAGAGCTCTCGCCGGCCATGCAGCGGCTGCTGCTCGGACTGCGCGCCGTGCACAGCGGTGCCGCCCTGGCGCGCGCGATGGGGCGCGAGGCGCCGGAGGAGGTCGTGCATCCCGCCGTCCGCACGCATCCCGGGACGGGGCGCCGCGCCCTCTACGTTTGCCGGGCCTTCACGCGCCGCTTCGAGGGCATGACGGCCGAAGAGAGCCGGCCGCTGCTCGAGTTCCTGTACGAGTGGGGGACGCGGCCGCATCTGACGGCGCGGGTCCGCTGGTCGCCGGGCGATCTGGTCGTCTGGGACAACCGCTGTGTGCTCCACTACGCGATTCACGACCACGGTGACGAAGAGCGTGTGCTTCAGCGCGTGACCGTCGAAGGGGAGACGCCGGCTTAGCCGGCCGACCCGGCGACCGAGAAGGGGCCCGCAGACGATGCGATTGTGGATCGATACCGACGTGGGCAGCGACGTCGACGACGCGCTCACGCTCGCCTGGGCGCTGCGTCACCCGGGCGTCGAGCTCGTGGGTGTCTCGACCGTCTTCGGCGACGTCGCGCTGCGCACGCGCATCGCCCGTGAGCTCTGCGCGCGTGCCGGCTCCCCCGACGTGCCCGTCGTGACGGGGCTCGGCGTGCCCCTCACGCCCGGCCGTCACGGCCGCATGTTCGGTCACGAGGGGCTCGGGCTCTTCGAAGACGCGGCGCCGCTGGCAAAGGTCGAGCGCGAGGCGGACGGCGAGGCGGCCGTCGCGCGGCTGGCCGAGGCCATCGAGCGCACACGGCCCGAGGCGATGCTCTCGATCGGGCCGATGACCAATCTCGGCGCGCTGGCACGGGCGGGCGTCGCGCTGCCGCCGCTCACGATCATGGGGGGCAAGGTCGCCGACGTCGAGATCCCCGGCACGTTGCGGCAGATCCCCGAGTGGAACTGGTGGTGCGACCCGCACGCCGTCGCCGCCGTGCTCGAGGCCGGGCAGGGCGCGCCGCCGCGGATCGCGCCCATCGAGGTGACCATGCAGACCGTGTTGCCCGAGGCGCAGTGGCAGCGTCTTCGGTCCGGCGATGCGTTGGCGCGGTGCCTGGCCGTGCTCTGCGGCGAGTGGATCGCGGCTTTGCGCGACCGGCTCGGCTCGAAACACCCCGCCGTCCATCTCCACGATCCGTTGGCCGCGATGACGATGATCGAGCCCGACGTCTGCGAGTGGTCGAGCGAGCGCATTCGCATCGACGACGCGGCCGTGACCCATCGCGAGGCCGCCGACGGCGCCGACGTCGCAGTCGCGACGAGCGTCGACACGCCGAGGCTCGAAGCGCACCTGATGGAGATCTGGCTCGCCGGGGCGGCAACGTGAGCGCCGCGGCGTCGGTCGTCGTCGTCGGCAGCTCGAACGCCGACCTCATCGTGCGGGTGCCGGCGCTGCCCGGGCCGGGTGAGACGGTGCTCGGCGGCCGGTTCGCCCGAGCGGCCGGCGGCAAGGGGGCCAACCAGGCGGTCGCGGCGGCGCGGGCCGGGGCCGCAGTGAGCTTCGTGGCCTGTCTCGGTGACGACGATCTCGGCCGGCGTGCGCGCGAGGGCTTCGAGGCCGAGGGCATCGACGCGAGCGCCGTCGCGATCGAGCCGTCGCAGCCGACCGGTGTGGCGTTCATCTTCGTCGACGCGAAGGGCGAGAACTCGATTGCGGTCGCGAGCGGCGCCAACTCGGCCCTCTCGCCGGCGCACCTCGAGGCGGCTCGCGAAACCATCGAGTCGGCGGCGGTGCTGCTGCTTCAGCTCGAAACCCCGCTCGAGACCGTTGCTGCCGCCGCGCGCATGGCCGCCGACGCCGGTGTGCGCGTCGTGCTCGACCCCGCGCCGGCGTGCCGGCTGCCCGACTCGCTGCTCGCCCGGGTCTCGATCCTCACGCCGAACGCGACCGAGGCCGCACAGCTGACGGGGCTCGAGGTGGCGGATCGCCGGGGCGCCGAGCGGGCCGCGGCGTGGCTGCGCGAGCGCGGCGTCGAGACCGTCTGCGTGACGCTCGGCCGGGGGGGCGTCGTGATGGCCGGGCCCGACGGAAGCTTCGAGGTCGACGCTCACGGCGTCGAGGCGGTCGACGCCACCGGGGCGGGCGACGTATTCAGTGGCTGCATGGCGGCGGCGTTGGCCGCCGGGCGGCCCCTCGTCGACGCCCTGGCCTTCGCGAACGCCGGCGCGGCGTGCTCGGTTACCGTCGAGGGGGCGCAGCCGTCGGCGCCGAAGCGCGCCGACGTCGAGTCGCAGGTGGCGCGGGCCGGGCCCGCCCGTCCCATCACCCCGCAGCAGGAGACCCCACGATGAGCACGGCCGATCACGCGCCGAGCCACGCATCCGCCTCCGCGACGCGCCCGCCGCTCGCCGACCTCTCCGACCCGCGCACCTACCTCTCGGGCCCGCCCCACGAGACCTTTCGCTGGCTGCGCGAGCACTCCCCCGTGCACTGGCAGCCCGAGCTCGCGCTGCCGGGCCTGCTGCCCGGCCCCGGCTACTGGGCGCTCACCCGCCACGCGGACGTCGCGTTCGTCTCGAAGCATCCCGAGCTCTTCTCCTCCGAGGAGGGCACGTGCGTGGTCGGTGAGATGCGCGACCGCGACCGCGACAACATGCGCAAGCAGCTGATCAACATGGATCCGCCTCGCCATACGGCGGTGCGCAACCTGATGAACCCGTACTTCAAGCCCGGCGCCGTGCGTCGCACCGAGCAGACGCTGCGATCGATCGTCGACCGCACCCTCTCGAAGCTCGATGGGCGCGACACCTGCGAGTTCGTCGACGACGTTTCGGCGCCGATCTCACTCGGCGGCTTGACCAACCTGCTCGGCGTGCCCGACAAACATGCGCGCCGCTTCTACAGGTGGACGAACCGTCTGATCGGCTCCTCGGATCCCGAGGTCAGCAGTCAGTTTCGAGGCCGGCTCGCCGTGCTCGAGATCTTCCTCTATGCGCGCCGGGCCCGGATCCATCGCGAGCGCCGCCCGCGCGACGACATCTTCTCGTCCCTCGTGAACGGCCGCATCGACGGTGAGCGGCTCTCGAAGCTCGAGCTCGGCATGAACTACTTCCTGCTGATCGTGGCCGGCAACGAGACGACACGAAACGCCCTGAGCGGCGGCTTCGAGGCGTTGTGTGCGCATCCCGAGCAGCTCGAGCGCCTGCAGGGCGAGCCCGAGCTGTTGGCCACCGCCATCGACGAGGTGCTGCGCTGGGTCACGCCGGTCATGCAGTTCCGCCGCACCGCCATCCGCGACGTCGAGCTCGGTGGTCAGCTGATCCGCGCGGGCGACAAGGTGGTGATGTACTACGGCGCGGCCAATCGCGACCCCGAGGTGTTCGAGGAGCCCGAGACCTTCGACATTACGCGCAAGCCGAACCAGCATCTCGCGTTCGGCACCGGCACGCACTTCTGTGCAGGCAGTCACATGGCCCGGCTGCAGATGCGAGTAGCCTTCGAGGCGTGGCTCGAGCGCTTCCCGGCTGCGCGGGTCGCGGCGCCGCCGCACCGGCTCCAATCGAACTTCATCAACGGCATCAAATGGATGCCGGTGCGGCTGCGCTGAAGGTCGCGCCGATCAGTGGACCGAGCGTGATCCGCCGATCGTTTCCCTGGTCTCGCCGGCTCGAAGCTCGAGGTCGAGTCGCCGCACTTCCTCCGCGCTCGGGGGGAGTGGCGTCGCATCGGCGGTGGCGGAAGTCGTGATGATGGCATCGTCCGGGCCCGAGCCCGAACCGGTGAGGGGCAGGCTCACGCAGGTCGTGCACGGTCGGGATGCGAGATAGCGCTCGAAGACCCGCTCCCGGTGAGGGATGAAGACGTCTTCGAGCGCGGGCGAGATCCGAAAGTGAAGATCCGAGCCGATGATGTCCGTGTCCTGCTCGGTCACGTGCACGAAGTTCAGCGAAGGCCGCCAGACCAACCCATCACCGAGCAGGCTGGCGGGGGCCTGGTTGTTCAATTGATGGCAACCGGCGCAGGATTGGGTCTGTGAGCGCCGAATGATCTCGCTGGGAGTCAGGGCGCTCCCGATCCGGCTGAGCTTCCGGTCGATGGCGCGGGCGAAGTTTCCGTTCGGGTCGAAGTGCGAGACGTAGTCGTTCTCGCTGCCCTGGGAGTTGCTCTGGCCTGCGTTGAACCGATCGGGGATGGTGTTGAAGAAACCGTTCAGGTCGGGGGCGGCGAGCTCGTCGACCTGGGTGATGAAGTGCCGCATGAAGGGCAGCGCGCGGTTCTCCGGAGAGTTCTCGTCGAAGAGGTCGCCCCAGGGGTTCGTCTTGACCGTCACGGGCACGAATTGCAGCCCGCAGCGGCTGCTGGCCGAATCGGTGCAGAACATCGCGAGCTTGTACTCGCGAAGCTGCCAGAAGACGGGCGATGCAGGGGTGTTCAGAAACTGGTTGGTGCGGATCTGCCCGGCGCCGGGACCGAAGTGTCCGATGCGAATGACGGGCTCGACGCCCGCATCGGGCAAGCCGCGCAGGTAGAAGCCCCGCAGCATTCGCGCCCGCAGCATCGGATCCTCGACCTGGGACAACCGCGCCCAGAACTCCGCGACGGCCCGGCAGCCGTCGGCTTCGCAACCCGGGTTGGGGTTGGGAAGCGTGGCTTCGAAGATCAGGAGGTTTCGCCGGAGGCCGTTGTTCTGACCGGACCGCCGGGCGAAGATCACGCGATATTCGCCGCAATTCGAGCCGTCTTCGGGCATCAGGTCCATACGGTTCACGAGCGCGATGGGCTCGTAGAAGCTGTTCGAGAACGGGTCGAAAGGCGTTGCGTTGATCTCGGCGCCTTCGTTGCGGGGGCACTCGATGGGGAAGCCGTTGATGGCCGGCTCTCCCTGTGCGTTCACGACGTCGTCGCAATTCGGCCCGAGGCCGAGCCCGGGAGAGGTGTTCTGGGTATCCCACCACTGGTCCCAGAGGTCGATGGCCTCGAGGCCGGGAATCCGACTCTCCCTGGCCAGTTGACCCAGCACGTCCTCGAGGGAGATCGCGTTCTGCACGACCTCTACTTCCGTGACGAAGAGCGAACGACGCGGATCCACTTTGGGTACGGGCATCTTGCAGCTCAGGCCCGGCGAGATCGGAGTGGCTGTGGTCACTTGAGCCAGGGCGGGAAGGCCAACGAGAGAGTTGACGAGCAGGAGGGCCAGAAGTTGTCGGTATCGCATGATGAATTCCTTCCGAGATCGAGCGTGCGCATGGGCGTCGGTTGGGCCTGGGGCTGGTAGACGGCTGTCGTCGACGTTTCTCAACCCCGACGGAAGGAAGAAGTTCCGCTGGATGAACGGTGGATCGAGGATTGTGCCTGGCA
>CAZETS010000021.1:55810-69905 GCA_964515335.1 uncultured Spirochaetaceae bacterium | reverse complement strand
CGGGCGGGTGGCTGGGGGGAACCGGCCGGGTGGCTGGGGCAACGAGGCGCGTCGAAGCGGGGGCGGGCGGACGACGGGCGCCGGGCAGGCGTCCGGTCGGGCCGGCCTCCGAATGGTCCACGCAGGGCGTCGCGGGATGAAGGCCGAGGATATCGCGCCGTCCGGCCCGGCGCCGTGTCGAGCCTTCGGCCGGCGCCCGGCTGGGCGGGTCGTCGCGATCGAGTAGGCTCTCCTGCCGCGGAGCACCCGACCGCGCGGCGTCCGCCTCGGAGGCCTCGGAGGAAGATGTGGTGAGCATTCCGGAGTGGGCGGAGGGCGACGTCGCGCAGCTGTTGCTCTCGCTGCTCGGGCTCCTCGCCGCTTCGGCGGCGGTCTACGCCATCGCCCGCACGGTGGTGGTGCGCGCGCTGCGGGCGCTGGTGCGACGCAGCACGACCTCCTGGGACGACGCGCTGGTCGACGCCCGGGTGTTCATGCGCCTGGCCCACGTCGCCCCGGCCCTGGTCATCTATCTGGGCATCTCCGCGGTTCCGCACGTGCCCGCTGCCGTCGACGACTTCGTCCGCCGGGTGGCGGTGGCCGTGATGATCGTGGTGACGGCGGCGACGATCAGCTCGTTCCTGGCCGCCATCAACGACATCTACTCGCGCTCGCCCGAGAACCGTCAGCGGCCCATCAAGGGCTACCTGCAGGTCGTGCAGATCGTCGTCTTCGTATTGGCGGCGCTCGTCGTCGTATCGACGCTGCTCGGCCGCTCGCCCTGGATCTTCGTCTCGGGCATCGGCGCCATGACGGCCGTTTTGATGCTGGTCTTCAAGGACACGATCCTGTCGCTGGTGGCGAGCGTGCAGATCGCCAGCAACGACATGATGCGGATCGGTGACTGGGTGGAGATGCCCGACGCGCAAGCCGACGGGGACGTCGTCGACATCGCGCTGCATACCGTCAAGATCCAGAACTGGGACAAGACGATCTCGACGGTGCCCACCTACAAGTTCATCAGCGAGTCGTTCAAGAACTGGCGCGGTATGTCCGAGTCGGGGGGGCGGCGCATCAAGCGCTCGCTCTACATCGACATGAACAGCATCCGCTTCCTGAGCGACGACGAGATCGCCGGCTACCGAGAGTGGGGGCTGCTGCGCGACTACATCGACGCGAAGCACGCCGAGCTCGACAGCTGGAACGCCGAGCCGGGCCGCAACGCCGAGATCAACGCCGACATCCGCCGGCTGACGAACGTCGGCACGCTGCGCGCCTACATCGAGGCGTATCTCCGCGCGCACCCGAAGATCTACGCCGAGGGCTACACGCTGATGGTCCGTCAGCTGCAGCCGGGGCCCTACGGTCTGCCGATCGAGATCTACTGCTTCAGCAACGACCAGGACTGGACGGCCTACGAGGGCATCCAGTCCGACATTTTCGACCACATCCTGGCGATGGTCGGCGAGTTCGGGCTCGAGATCTACCAGGAGCCGGCCGGCGTGGACTTCGAACGCATCGGGGCCGGCGCCGGCTGAACGGATCGATCGGGGGGCGAGCGGCAATGGGAGAGAGCGACCTCGCCGGGCGGACGGTGGTCGTCACCGGGGCGAGCCGCGGGATCGGGGCGGCGATCGCCGAGTACGCGGCGGCGCGGGGCGTGCAGCTCGGGCTCTGCGCGCGCGCAGCGCCGGCGCTGGCCGGCTCGGACGACGTGGTGTCGGTGCGGGCGGACGTCACCGACGAGCCGGCGATGGTCGACTTCGCGAAGCAGGTGGAGGCGCGCTTCGGCGCCATCGACCTCTGGATCAACAACGCCGGCGTCCTCGAGCCCATCGTGCCGGTGCGCGATCTCCCGACCGACGAGTTCCGCGCTCACCTCGACGTGAACCTGACCGGCGTGCTGATCGGCACCCGGATCTTCCTCGAGCACCGCCGCCGGCACGGCGGTGGCGGAGTGCTCATCAACATCTCGTCCGGCGCGGCCGCGAACGCCTACGCGGGCTGGGGGGCCTACTGCGCGAGCAAGGCCGGCGTCGAGCGGTTGACCGAGGTGGTGGCCCTCGAGGAGCAGGCGAGCGGGCTGCGCGCCTACTCGGTCGCTCCGGGTGTCGTCGATACCGAGATGCAGACGCTGATCCGCGACTGCTCGCCCGAGAACTTCCCCGAGGTGGGGCGCTTCGTGGAGATGAAGCAGGAGAACCAGTTCAACTCGGGCGAGTACGTGGCCCGCGAGCTGTTCGCCCTGGCTTTCGATCCGGCCCGCGCGACCGCTGAGATCGCCGTGAGCTTCCCGTACGAGTACGAGCTCGAGTGAGGTGACCCCGGTGGCCGGCGCCCGGATCTTCGTCACCGGAGCGACCGGCCTCGTGGGTGGGTGGCTCTGCGAGCGGCTCGCCGCCGACGGCGCCGAGGTGGTCGCGCTGAGCCGCCGGGCCGGTGCGCGAGTCGGGGCCGCTCGTCTCGTGGTCGGCGACGTCACGCAGCCGGGCGCGTGGCAGGACGAGATCGACGGCGCCGCCGCCGTCGTGCATCTGGCGGGGGAGTCGATCGCGGCGAGCCGCTGGACGTCGCGCGTCAAGCAGGCGATCCGGGCGAGCCGCATCGAGGGAACGCGGAACGTCGCCCGGGCGATCACGCGCGCCGCCGTGCGGCCGGGGGTGCTGGTCTGCGCGTCGGCGGCCGGTCTCTACGGCCCGCGCGGCGAAGAGCGGCTCGACGAGTCGTCGCCGCCGGGCGACGGCTTCCTGGCCAGGCTCTGTGTCGATTGGGAGCGCGAGGCGCGCGGCGCCGAGTCGCCGGTGACCCGCGTGGTGAGCCTTCGCTTCGGCATGGTGCTGTCGCGGCGCGGCGGCGCACTGCCCCGCATGCTGCCGGTGTTTCGGGCCGGCGCGGGCGGCCCGATCGGCCCCGCCCACCGCTACACGCCCTGGATCCACGAGCGCGACGCCGCCGGCCTCGCGTGCTTCGCCGTGCAGGACGCCGGGCACGCGCTCTCGGGTCCGCTGAACGCGGTGGCGCCCGAGTGCGTTCGCATGGGCGACTTCGCGCGCACGCTCGGCAGTGTGCTCGGCCGCCCCGCGCTGATCCCGGTGCCGGAGATCGCGCTGCGCGTTCTGCTCGGCGAGGCGGCCGATGCGGTCGTCCCCGGTCAGCACGTCGTGCCGCGGGCCGCCCGCGACGCGGGCTACGGGTTCGCCCACCCCGAGCTGCGGGGCGCACTGGAAGAGCTGCTCGCCTGAGCGCGGCTGCGGTTCGCCGTGCGGAGGCCCTCGAGGGCCTGCCGGCCGCGAGAACCCCCTGAAGCCGTGCTCGTTCGGCCAGCGGCGCGGCGACCCGCCCCCTGGAAGGGGGGCGGGTCGCGCGGGATCAAGACGGGATGTCGCGATCGAGCACCGTCTTGCGACCTTCGCTGCGCGCGCTCTCCATCGCCTGGTCGCAGAGAGAGCGGAGCCGGTCGGAGAGCGCCTGCAGGACGGACGCGGAGGTCTTCATGTCGCCCTGGCTCTTGATGTAGGTCTTGATCTTGGATGCAACGACGAGCACTTCGTTCGAATCGGACATGAGAGTGGTGGCCCCTTTCGTTGACGCGCGTTGGCGCGATCGTCAGTGCGATCGCGCTGGGACGGGCCGCCATACGAAGAACACCCCCCGCGCCCCCCGCGGCGGCCCCATCGGGTGCACCCGAGCGGGCTCCAGCATGCACCACATTGCGCGAAACGCAATACAGGGCGACGAGAGCGGTCGCGCGCTCTCAGGTCAGGTGTCGGCGCGACAGGGCCTCGGGCCGGCCATCGGGCCCCCGCCCCAAGCGAAATCGACGATCCCGCCAGCTAGCATCGGGTGATGGTGCGCTGGGAGCTCCGAGGGATGCGCGTGTGGGACGGCGAGTCCGCCCGAACTTCGCAGACGCCCGTGTCGATCCGGGTCGACCGAGGGGAAATCGCATCCGTGGGCCTGGATGCCCCCGGGGAAGGGTGGCGGACCGTCGATCTGCCCGAGGGTTCGGTGGCGATTCCCGGACTGATCGACGCCCACGTCCACATGGACCTCGACCCGCTGCTGATGTCGCCCGGCGATCAGTTCGTGCCTTCGCGCCGCGATCGCGACCTGCGCATGCTGGGCCGCGCCGCCGCGATGGTGCGCGCGGGCATTACGACGGCGCGCGATCTGGGCGCGGGCGAGTGGCGCGAGTTGGCGCTGCGCGACGCGATCGCCCGCGGCGAGCTGCCGGGGCCGCGTCTGCTCTGTGCCGGTCAGCCCGTCACCACACCGGACGGGCACTGCCACTTCTGGGGCGGTGGGGCCGCCGACGCCGGCGAGCAGGCGCGCGTCGTCAGGCGGCAGATCGAGCACGGCGTCGACTGGGTGAAGGTGATGGCGACCGGCGGCGTCTTCACGAAGGGCAGCGGCGTCGACCGCGCGCAGTTCGATCAGGACGAGATCGCCGCCATGGTGCGCCTGGCGGCCGAGCACGGCCGCGCCGTCGCGGCCCACTGCCACGGCGCCGCGGGCATCCGCCACGCGGCCCGGGCGGGGGTTCGCACCGTCGAGCACTGCTCGTTCGCCGGCGCCGACGGCTTTGGGAGCGCGTTCGATCCGGCGGCGGTGCGCGACCTGGTCGAGCACCACACCTGGGTGTCGCCCACCGTCAACGAGGGCTGGGCGGGCCGCCGCGACAAGGACGGACGCCAGACGCGCTTCCACCTGCGCATGCGCGCCGTGCTTTTCGCCCTGCGCGAGTCGGGGGTGCCGCTGGTCGCTTCGACGGACGCCGGCATCCCCGGCGTCCGCCACGACCGGCTCGGCGCTGCGCTGCCGACGTTCGCCCACTACGCGGGCATGACCCACGTCGAGGTGATGCGCAGCGCGACCAGCGACTCGGCGCGTGCGCTCGGGCTCGAGGGCAGGGTGGGCGTGTTGCGCGAGGGCGCCGCCGCCGACGTGGTGGTGCTGCGCGGCGATCCGCTCGACGATCTGACGCACCTCGAGTCGCCGCTCTTCGTGATGGCCGCCGGACGCGTCGTGCACGACGCCCGCGCCGTGCCGGAGCCGCTGGCAACGTAGACGGGCCGCGCGTCACGGTAGACGGGTCGGACGGCGTCCCCGGCGCCGTTCAGGCGGCTGCGAGTCGTGCGCAGACGAAGGCGTCGATCTCGCGGCGCGCTTCCTCGGACGAAGCGGTGAAGGCGAGCCCCGCACCGTCCTTGCAGACCCGGGTGCAGACCGCGCGTGCGGTCACGACGCCCTGTCGAGGCAGGGCGACCTGAAGCGAGAGGGCCGCGCCGATCGGCGGCCGCTCGTCGCTCAGGAAGTAGCAGCCTCCGGCCGAGAGCGAGGTCACCCGGCCTTCCCAGCGGCGGTCGTCGCGCATGCCCCGGGCGGTGAGCCGGGTCGCGACGCGCGGCGTCGCCCGCGGCGTGCGTTCGAGCATGCGCTGGAGGATCGGATACAGCGCGTCGACCTCGATCGGACGCGCGGTGCACCCGACGATTCGTGCGTCGTCGGTCTGCCGGCTGCGCGCGCCGCCGACCAGCACGATCGGCGTGTCCGCTTCGCTCGCTTCCCCGGGCGTGTGCTCGAAGCGGCGCTCGTCGACGAGCATCAGCACCGGGCGGGGTGAGCTCGCGTCCACGCGGCCGCTCGGCGCCGAGCTCACGACCTCGTAGCCGAGTCCCCGGAGCGCGCTGCGCGCGCCCGGCGCGAAGGTTCGAGGGTTGACGAAGCTGGCGATCGTCGCCCGAGCCGACCTAACGTTGGTGTGCATGTTTCGCTTGATCGGCCCGTGCCCGCTGGGCTTGAGCCCGATTCGCGTGACATCGGAAATTCAGCCGATCGGGCGGGGCCAGATCCCGTCGATTGCGGCGATCTGACGCACGATCGGGCGAAGCCGGGCCACCCGGGAAGCCGGCCACCCTGTGAAAGCCCGGCAAGCCGGGAAGAGCCGACGGAGCGGGCCGCTGGGATGTCGCCGAGCAGCGTCGGACGCTTCGCCCCCACCACCAGCGGCCCCGCCCATCCGGGCACGCTGCTCGCCGCGCTGCTCTGCTGGCTGGACGCCCGCCGGCGCGGCGGGCGCATCCTGCTGCGCCTCGAGGATCTCGACCCCGACCGCTGTCACCCCGAGCACGCCGACCGCATGCTCGAGGCGCTCGACTGGCTGGGGCTGGATTGGGACGCGGTGACGCGGCAAAGCGATGCCGCCGAGCGGCACGCGCAGGCGCTCGACCGACTGGCCGAGCGCGACCTCCTCTACCCGTGCCGCTGTTCCCGGAGCGACCTGCGCGCCCGGGGCGAGCGCGCGCGCGACGGATCGTTCCGCTACCCGGGGACGTGCCGGACGCGCAGCCTGCCGCCGGAGTCCGCGGGCGGCTGGCGCAGCGTCGACGAGCCGCTGCGCGCGCGCCTGCCCGCCGGTCGTATCGAGCTGCGCGACGAGAGCGGCCTCGATCTCGGCGCCGATCCCGCGCTCGACACCGGCGACCCGGTCGTGCGCCGGCGCGACGGCGCCATCGCCTACCACCTGGCGAGCGTGCTCGACGACGCCGCCGGGGGCGTGACACGAGTGGTGCGCGGACGCGACCTCGCGCCGAGCACCGCCGTGCAGGTGGCCCTGCAGCGTCTGCTCGAGCTGCCGACGCCGGCGTATCGCCACCACCTCCTGCTGCTCGAGAAGCGGGGCGACAAGCTCGCGAAGCTGCACGGGTCGGTGGGCGTGGAGTCGCTGCGTGGCACGTACGACGGCGCGGCTCTCTGTGGCGTGCTCGCGGCGGCGGTGGGACTGCGGGCGGACGACGCGCCGGTGACCCCCTCGGCGCTGCTCGAGGACTTCGACTGGTGGCGCGTCTGCGAGGACGACCGGGTGCTGGACTGGGACGGCGAGCGGCTGGTCGAGGGGTGAAGACGTGCAGCGTGACCACGAGATCGGGGCCGGCACCAATCTCGTGGGCACCTCAGAACTGGAAATAGATGAACGCCTCCCCCCGCCCCCCCACCCAGAAGGCGACGGCCAGCGTGGCGCCGAGCGCGGCGGGCTCGAGTAGTCGGCCGGCGGGTGTGGCGAGGCTCGCCCGGAGCTGCTCCGCGTGGAGGCGGGCCCAGCGCTCGGCGACGTGCGCCGCCATGCAGAGCGCCACGATGACGAGCTGGGCGACCGGCCAGGGGGCCGCGTAGTTGCCCGTGAAGATCGTCTCCAGATAGCGCCACGCGTCCGTCGGGGTGGCGCTGCGGAAGAAGACCCACAGCAGCAGCACCGCGTGGAAGAGGGCGGCGACCGAGGGCACGTCGCGCCAGGTGGGCTCTCCCGTCCGGCTGCTGCGGCGCTGTCCCGCCACGAGTCGATGGCCGACCAGCAGAAGCCCGTGCAGCGCTCCCCAGATCACGAAGTTCCACCCGGCGCCGTGCCACAGTCCGCCGAGCGTCATCGTCACCATCAGGTTGCCGAGCACACGGGTGGGGACGCGCCGGTTGCCGCCGAGCGGGATGTACACGTAGTCGCGCAGCCAGCGCGAGAGCGTGATGTGCCAGCGTCGCCAGAACTCCGACGGATCGCGGGACAGGTAGGGCTCCTTGAAGTTCGCCGGCAGCTCGAAGCCCAGCAGCAGCGCCAGCCCGCGGGCCATGTCGGTGTAGCCCGAGAAGTCGAAGTAGATCTGGAACGCGAAGGAGTAGAGCCCGAGCAGCCGGATGGGCGCGGTGTCTGCACCGGGGTGCTCGAACGCGAAGTCGACGAAAGGCGCCAACAGGAAGTCGCCGAGCACGACCTTCTTGATGGCGCCCGACGCCAACAGCCAGCCGCCCCGGCGGGTCCTTTCCGGGTCGACGGCGGCGCCCCCGCGAATCTGCGGCAGCAGCTCGGCGCCGCGGAGGATCGGGCCGGCGACCAGCTGGGGAAAGAAGGCGACGAACAGCAGGTACTCGCGAAACGATTCGGGGGGGTCGACGTGGCCGCGCCGTGTATCGACGGCCAGCCCGATCATCTGGAACGTGTAGAACGAGATGCCGAGCGGCAGCAGGATGTCGGGAACGAGCGGCCCCCTGCCGATCGCCCACTCGAGCACCGGGGAGGCGGCGCCCAGCATGAACGCCGCGTACTTGAAGGTCGCCAGCACGCCCAGACTGAAGGTGACGCTGAGGGCCAGCCAGGGGCCCTTCGATCGACTGCCTGCGATGCGTCGAAGCAGCAGGAAGTTGACCGCGGCGTCTCCGAGAAGGAGCAGCAGGTAGCCCGGCACCCAGCTCAGGTAGAAGACGAGGCTGGCGCCGAGCAGCACTCCGTTGCGGCGCGCCGGCGGCGCAGCCCGGTGGAGGGCGAGCACGAACACGAAGAAGAGCGCGAACTGGACGCTGTTGAACAGCATCAGTGCGGCGCTCCGTCCAGGCGGTCGAGTGATTGCGCGATGTGTGGCTCCAGGGCCCGCGCTACCTCGAGCGGACTGTCGACCGGCGCCAGAGCGAAGTGCCCACCGACGTCCCGAAAGGCCTGTCGCGGCAGCAGCGCGTGCAGGTCGACCAGGCGCCCGCCTGCCCGGTCGACTGCCTGCTCGATGCGCTCGACCGAGCGGGCGAGGCCCGCCTCGTCGAGCAGGCCGAGCGTTCGCAACAGCTCGACGTTCATCGGCAAGAGGAAGACGATGGTCTCTGCGCCGCTCGCCACCAGGCGGCGCACGGTGGCCTCGATGAGCTGCAGGCTGAGCGAGTTGCCGGGCAGCCCGCCGAGCACGGCGCCGTACTGGACGAGGAGAGCGTCTTCGAGCAGCGGGAGGCGCGCGGGGTGCTGCACGTACCAGGCAGGCGCGCGCCCGAATGGATAGGGGGCCGGCGTTGCCACCGGGCCCCCCAACCGCTGCCGCATGTCGAGAGCAGCCCTTTCGACGCCGAGTTGGCGGCGTCGAACGTCGCTCCACAGCTGCTCGGCCCCGACGCCGACCACCGTCATGTAGCCGACGAGCTGGTCGAACGTCATTCCCATGTCGAGCAGGATCCGCGTGGCCGCCGGTGCACGAGCGGGCTCGATCCACGCGGCGAGCTCGGGCCGGCGCGGCGCCTGCTCCCAGGCCGGCGCGAAGGACGCCAGGTTGATGCCGATCGCGGCGACGTCCGGGCGCGCGTTGGCGATGACGTCTGCGATCGCGAACTGCTCCGGCGGGCCGAAACCGACGCGCGCGAAATTGTGCAGCTGCACGGTCGGGCCGAGCGGCCGCCCGCGCAGCAGGGCCGCGAGGCGGTCGCTGACCCGGCGGCCGGCCGGATTCGCGACCACGATGGAATCGCCGAGCAGCGCGAAGCGGACCGATCCCGGCGCGCCGTCGACCTCGCCCAGGCGCTCGGCCCACCGCTCGATGTCGATCCCGATGTCCACACCCGTCGGGTCGACGTGCTGGACGGACCGGGTCGCGAAGAGAATCGCGCCGGAAGCGAGCAGCCCACCGACAACGAGCGCGGCGAGTGAGCGGAGACGACCTGACACGACGTTGGCTCCCGCCCGACCACCGCAGCCGTCGACCCGGCTCGCCTCGTCTCGCTCCGACGGCTGCGGCCTGGTAGCGAGCGCCCGCGGCTAGTGGCGAGCGCCTGCGGCTAGTAGCGAGCGCCTGCGGCTAGTAGCGCGGCTAGTAGCGAGCGCCTGCGGCTAATATCGATAGTGCTCCGGCTTGTAGGGCCCCTCGATCGGTACGCCAATGTAGTCGGCCTGCTCGCGGGTCAGCGTGGTCAGCTTCACGCCGAGGTGGTCGAGGTGCAGGCGGGCCACCTCTTCGTCGAGCTTCTTCGGCAGCATGTAGACGCCGGTCGGGTAGTCGGCCTGGTTCTGGTGCAGCTCGAGCTGCGCGAGCACCTGGTTGGTGAACGATGCGCTCATCACGAACGAGGGGTGACCGGTCGCGCAGCCCAGGTTGAGCAGCCGACCCTCGGCGAGCACCAGGATCGAGTGGCCGTCGGGGAAGGTCCACTCGTGGTACTGGTCCTTGATCTTCTTCACCTCGACGCCCGGCAGCTTCTTGAGCCCGGCCATGTCGATCTCGTTGTCGAAGTGGCCGATGTTGCCGACGATCGCCTTGTCCTTCATGCGGGCCATGTGGTCGGCGGTGATGATGTCGAAGTTGCCGGTGGTCGTGACGAAGACGTCGGCGATGTCCAAGACGTCTTCGAGGGGCTTCACCTCGTAGCCCTCCATGGCGGCCTGCAGGGCGCAGATCGGGTCGATCTCGGTGACGATCACCCGGCAGCCCTGGCCGCGCAGGCTCTGGGCCGAGCCCTTGCCGACTTCGCCGTAGCCGCACACCACCGCGACCTTGCCGCCGAGCATCACGTCGGTGGCGCGCATCAGCCCGTCGGGCAGGCTGTGGCGGCAGCCGTAGACGTTGTCGAACTTGCTCTTGGTCACCGAGTCGTTGACGTTGATGGCGGGGAAGAGCAGCTCGCCCTTCTCGTGCATCTGATAGAGACGATGCACGCCGGTCGTCGTCTCCTCGGAGACGCCCTTGATGCCTTCGGCGATGCGCGTCCACTCGCCGGGGTGCGCGGCAAGGGTGCGGCGCAGCAGCTGCAGGATGACGCCCCATTCTTCGGCGTCGGTCTCCGGGTTGAAGTCGGGAACCTTGTCGGCCTTCTCGAACTCGCGCGCCTTGTGGACGAGCAGCGTGGCGTCGCCGCCGTCGTCGACGATGAGGTCCGGGCCGCCACCGTCGGGCCACATCAGCGCGGCCTCGGTGCAGTCCCAGTACTCCTCGAGCGTTTCGCCCTTCCACGCGTACACCGCGATTCCCTGCGGATCGCTCGGCGTGCCGTTCGGGCCCACCGCCACGGCCGCGGCGGCGTGGTCCTGGGTGGAGAAGATGTTGCAGCTGACCCAGCGCACGTCGGCGCCCAGGTCGACCAGTGTCTCGATCAGCACGGCCGTCTGGATGGTCATGTGCAGGCTGCCCATGACCTTCACGCCGGCCAGCGGCCTGGCGGCGGCATGGCGCTGTCGGATTGCCATCAGGCCCGGCATTTCGTGCTCGGCCAGGCGGATTTCGTTGCGGCCCCACTCGGCCAGCTGGATGTCGGCGACCTTGTAGGGAAGGCGAGCAATCTCGCTCATGGTTTTTCCTCCGGGGAAGAGCGGCTCGCGTCGGCGGCCACTGAGAAAATTGTATTCCTGTATGCGGATGAAGTGTTTCTGGGCGTGGGGGCTCTGTCAACCGGTTCGGCGTTCGCGGCACCCGGTCGGGTGATCAGAGCAGCAGGCTGAGTCCTGCCAGGGCTCCGGCAAGAAAAGCGGCGAGCACGACGGCGAGCCACGCGAGATTGCGGCCGACGGTGTGGAGGCTGTCGGCGATCTCCTCCTGGTTGGCTTCGAGCAGGGCGAGTCGCTCGCGCACCTCGGTGAGCGTCATCTGCTCCTCGAGCTCCCAGAGCCGGGTGATGTTCTCCTCGAAGCGCGTCAGCTGGTTCTCGGTGGCGGCCTGATTGGCGGCCAGCTGCTTCTCGAGGGCGTTCAGCCGGGCCAGCACCGGTTCGAGCGAGGGCGGCCGGGCTGCCTCCGTGCGCGCGGCGGGTTGTGGGCCGGGGGCGCGGGGCAGGGTGATGCGCTTCCAGAAGGGCAGCTTCTTGCCGCCGGGCGCGTGATCGGGTCCGGGCTCGGTGCGCGCCGGCACCACCGGGGCCGACCAGCCGGGATCGCTCGGGGCGTCCTGCACCTCGCTGGCCTCGACGCGCCGGACCGGCTCGGCGGCGGGCGGATCGCCGCCGGGGGTGTCGCCGGCGGGCTCGCGTTCGTCCAGCGCCTGGGCGGGCTGTGCGAGGGCGCTCTCTTCGGAAGCCTCGGCCGGGGCGGCGTCGATCTCGGGCGCCAGCGGCAGCTCGGCGCTCGGCGCGGAGATCTCGATCCCATCGTCGGCCGAAGCTTGCGCAGTGGCAGCTTGCGGCTCGCCGCCGGCCTCGGCCTTCGACCCCGCCTCGGCTTCCAACCCCGCCTCGGCCCCGGCCGCGTCGGCGTCCGGGCCCGCCGGAGGCCGGCGTGTGTAGCGCGAGAGCGTCGGCGCCGCGGCGGCGTCCGCTGCGCTGCCCGGCTCGCGCTGTTGCACCTGCTCGGCCAACGGCCCCCCCTCCTGGCCGGGCAGGGTAGCAGCAAGAGCCGCCGCGCCGGACCGGCTCCTAGGCCTCCGGGAGCAGCGGCACGATCTCGTCGGGCGCGAAATCGTAGGCGCGGCCGCAGAACTGACAGCGAACCTCCTGGCGGGCGCGGGCCACCACCATTTCGCCGAGCTCGCGCTCTCCGAGCAGCTGCAGGGTGTGCAGCGCGCGCTCCCGGGTGCAGGGGCAGTAGAAGACGGGTGATTCGGCGTGCCGCTCGCGTGAGCCGAGCCCCGCGAGCAGCCGGTCGACGAGGTCGTTCGCGTCGGCGCCGGTCAGCACGAGATCCGAGAGCCGCGGCAGGCCGTGGACGTTCGCCTCGACGGCGTCGATCTCGTCCTCGCTCGCGTCGGGCAGGATCTGTACCAGAAAGCCCGCTGCCGCGACGGCACTCTCGTCGCGTGCGGTCGCCACGCCGAGGCCCATCGCCGAGGGGACCTGCTCGCTCTCGGTGAGATAGAGGGTCAGGTCGCGGGCCACCTCGCCGCTGACCAGCGGCACCGTGCCCGAGTAGGGCTCGCGCCAGCCCGGCCGGTGGCGCACCACGGTCAGCGTGCCGAGACCGATCGCCCGGGCGACGTCCGGACGGCCGTCGCGCTGCACGGCGTTCGCGTTGGGGGCCGAGACGGTGCCGCGCACGCGGCCCTGCCAGTCCGAGATCGCCACCACACTGCCGAGCGGACCGTCGCCGCGCAGCTGCACCTGCACGGTCTCGCCTTCCCGGTCGTCCCCCGTGCCGACGGCGATCAGCACCGCGCCCATCATCAGCCGCCCGAGCGCGTTGGCGGCGGTCGGCGACATGTGGCGGATCGACATGGCCTCGGCGATGAGATTGCTGCCGATGATGGCTCGAACCGCCACCCCGCCCTGGCTCGACAGCGTGCGCACGAGCTGTGCGGGTCGGGCCGCGCCGCGGTCGTCGTCGGTTGGAGAGGGCGGGGCCACGAGCCTACGAGTATAGCTGGTGGGTCGACCGGCTTCGGTGTGACCCGATCGGTCACGCGGCGGCTGGAGGCTTGGCCCGGGCGGGCGGAGCGCGGCGCGGCGTTCGCGGGTCTCGCGTCTCCGATACACTGGTCTGGCGCGCTGTGGGCGCCGCGCAGAGGAGCAGGGCAAGTGGCGGCGAGGCTGCTCTTCGTCGGCGATATCCACCTCGGACGAACACCCTCGCGTCTGCCCAGCGATCTCGCCGAGCACGGCGTCTCGCACGCCGAGCTGACGCCGGCGGCGGCCTGGCGGCGAACCGTCGAGCGGGCGATCGCCGAGCGGGTCGACGCGGTCGTGCTCGCCGGTGACGTGGTCGACCGCCTCGACGACCGCTTCGAGGCCATGGCGCCCCTGCGCGAGGGCGTCGAGCGGCTGGTCGGCGAGGGTGTGCCGGTGCTCGGCGTCGCGGGCAACCACGACGTCGAGGCACTGCCGCGACTGGCCAGGCAGATCGAGGGCTTTCGCCTGCTCGGCGCCGACGGGCGCTGGCAGACGGCGCGCGTCGACTCGCCCGGCGGTGTCGGTGTGCGTCTGCTCGGCTGGTCGTTCCCGAGCGTGCGCGTGCGCGTCAATCCGCTCGACACGCTGCGCATCGAGCCCGAGCCCGGCGTCGCCACCCTCGGCGTGCTGCACTGCGACGTCGACGCGGGCTCGAGCCCGTATGCGCCGGTCGGCCGCGCGGCTCTGCAGGGCGCCTCCGTCGACGCCTGGCTGCTCGGTCACGTGCATCGTCCCGACGCGCTCGGCGGCGAGCGGCCGATCGGCTACCTCGGCTCGCTGTCGGGTCTCGACCCGGGCGAGTCCGGTCCGCGCGGGCCCTGGCTCGTCGAGGTGGAGGGCCCGGGCCGGGTGCGGGCGAAGCAGCTCGCGCTCGCGCCGATCCGCTACGAGCGGGTGGCCGTGGAGATCGCCGCGCACCCCGCCGACTCTTCACCCGCGGACGCCGAGGGCTCTTCGCCCGCGGACGCCGAGGGCTCTTCACCCGCGGACGCCGAGGGCTCTTCGCCCGAGA
>CAZETS010000021.1:0-55710 GCA_964515335.1 uncultured Spirochaetaceae bacterium | reverse complement strand
CCCGCGGACGCCGAGGGCTCTTCACCCGCGGACGCCGAGGGCTCTTCGCCCGAGAACGCCGAGGGCTCTTCGCCCGAGAACGCCGAGGGCTCTTCGCCCGAGGACGCCGAGGACGCCGCCTTCAACGCGCTGTGGCGCGGCTTGCGCGAGGTCGCCGAGCGGATCGCCGGCGACGACGAGGCCCGGGCCGTGCGTTTGGTGGCCTGCCGCGTCGAGCTCTCGGGACCGGGGCGTCACGCCGCCGCGGCGCGCCGCGTGCTCGACAGCCCGGAGCGTCACCCGACCGACGTCCGCGACGGCGCCCACTACTTCGTCGAGAGGATCGAGGAGCGCGCGCGGCCCGACTTCGATCTCGAGGCGATCGCCGTCGGCGACGATCCGCCCGCGCTCCTCGCCCGCCGGCTGCTCGTGCTGCAGCGCGGCGGGCCCGCGGCCGACGCGCTGCTGGCCCGCGCCGGGCAGCGCCTCGACGCCGCCTTGTCGGCGCCGCACTGGCAGCGTCTTCCCGATGCCGAGCATGTGCGGGACACGCTCGCCGAGACGCTCGTGCGCGCCGGCACCCGGCGCCTCGAAGCGCTGCTCGATCAGCGTGCCGGCTCATTTGGGACGGCCGCAGGCGCTCACAGGACAGCCGCAGGCGCTTACGGGGCGGCCGCAGGCGCTCACGGGGCAGCCGCAGGCGCCGGCCGTGACGAGGCCGGCGGAGAGGGCGCATGAAGCTCGAGCGGGTCGAGGTCCAACGGCTGCGCGGCGCTGCGGCGGGCTTCGAGCTCGAGGGCGTCGCAGCGGGGCTGAACCTCGTGCTCGGTCCCAACGGCTCGGGCAAGAGCAGCCTCTGCGACGCGCTGCGCTCGATGCTCTGGCCCGAATCCGGCGCCGTGCCGGGCACCGAGCTGGTGGCGTGGTGGATCGAGGACGGCGCCGACGCCAAGGTGCGTCTGCGCGGCGAGCTGCATTCGCCGGGCCGCTCGGCGGTGGCGCTGGTGGAATGGCAGCGCGACGGCTCGTCGACCAGCCGCCCGGACGTGCCCGCGTCCCAGGTCGCTCCGGTCTACCGGCTCGGGCTGGTCGATCTGCTCGAGGAAGACCACCCGGACGATCTCGAGCTGGCAGCGAAGATCCGCATCGAGATGTCCGGCGGGTTCGACCTCTCGCAGGTGCGGTCGAGTCTCGCCGCCCGCCACGGCAGCTCGCAGGAGCGCGCGCGGCACGCGGCCGCCCAGGCGCGGGACAAGCTTCTCGGTGAGCGCCGGCAGCTCGCGTTCGAAGACGACGCCCTGGCCGAGCTTCGTGCCGACCTCGAACTCGCCGGCTCGTCCAGAGAAGACATCGAGCCGCTCGGCCAGGCCCTCGAGCTCGCCCGCCTGCGCGGGAAGATCGCGGACCTCGAAGCCAGCCTCCGCGGCCTGGAGGTCGGGCCGGAGGTGCTCGATCAGATGCTCGGCGGCGAGCACAAGGCTTTCGAGACGCTGCGGGCCGACCGCGGCGAGGCCGAGTCGGAGCGCGCGTCGGCCCGCCAGGCCGTCGACGAACTCGAGACCGAACGGTCGGCCCTCGAGCTGCCCGAGCCGCGCCCCGGCGCGGCCGCCCTCGAGCAGCTGCGGGAGCTCGCCGCTTCGCTTCGCGAGGCCGACGACGCCCGGCGGCGCGAGAGCGAGGCGCTCGATTCGGCGCGCCACGCCGCGGGGGCCGCCGCCCGGACGCTGGCCGGCGAGATCGACGTCGAGCAGGCCGCCGGGCTGGACGGCGACGCGATCGAAAAGGCAGCGGGCTGGGTGGGGCGGGCGGTCGGGCACGCCGGACAGCGGGCGCGGGTGCAGGCGCTGGTCGACGCGGCAGGTGCTGGGCCGCGTGATCCGCGCGCCATCAAGGACACCGCCGACCAGGTGCGGCGCCGGGCCGACGCGCTGCGCGAGTGGCTGTCGAGCCCGTTGGCGGGTCCGGCGTCCTCGCGGGTCGGCGACTGGGCGGCGCTCTGCAGCGGTCTGGCGGTGGGCGTCGCGGCCTGGTGGATGTCGCTGTGGTTGCTGCTCCTTGCCGGTCTGCTGCTGGGCTTCGGGCTGGCGCGGCTGCTCGTGCCGGCCGACCCGGGGGCGGGCGTGCGCGCCGCACTCGAGGCGCGTTTTCGCGAGTGGCCGGCCACCGGCGACGCCGACACCGACGCGTCGTGCCGGAGCCTGCGCTTCGAGGCGGCCACCGTGCGTCGCGCCGTCGAGGAGATCGACGCGCGCTGCGTGCACCTCGAGCGCCTGCACGAGGAGGCCGTCGCCCACGGCGAGCACCGGCGCGAGCTGGCCGTTCTGGACGAAGAAGCACGCGAGCTGGACGAGAACCGCGCCGCGCTCGCCAAGCGCTTGGGCATCGATCCGGGCTTTGGCGCGGTTTCGTTCGCAGATCTGACGGAGCGCATCCGCCGCTACCGCGAGGTCGAGACGCTGCGCGCCGAGGCGGAGGCGCGCTACGCAAGCGCCGAGGGCGTGGTCGAAGAGCGAAGACGCGGGCTGCTGGGCGAGCTGCCGCCGGGTATCGCCACCGACGACACACTGCCGCGCTCGCTCGCACAGGTGGCCGATCGGCTGGTGGCCGCGTGCCAGAGCGAGGCCTCGCTGCTTGCCGCGCTCGAGCAGGCGCAGGGGCGTGTCCAGCGCGCCGCGGAGGCGGTCGATACGCTCGCCGAGCGGCGCGCCGAGCTGCTCGGGCGCGCGGGGGTGTCGGCCCACCTCGAGGACGAGGCCGCCGCCGCGCAGCTCGAGCGTCGCCTCGAGGTGTACGGCGAGTACATCGACATCGCCGAGCAACGGCGGGCCGCCGCGAGCCGCGCCGGCGAGCTCGAGCGCGGCCTCGCCGATCGGCCGGAGCTGCTCGCCATCGCGCCCCGCGAAGCCGAGGAGCGGCTCGCCGAGGCCCGCGAGCGAGCCACGCAGATCTCGAGGATCGCCGACGCGATCGCCCGCACCGAGGGGCGGGTCGAGGCGGCGGTGGCGAGCGGTGCGCTCGACGCGGCCGAGGCCGATCTGGCGCGCGCCGAGGCCGACGTGGTCGCCAGGCGCGACGAGCTGGTGGTGGCGACGGCCGGCGACTTCCTGCTCGACGACGTCGAGGCCGAGTACGAGCGGCACACCCAGCCGGCGTTGCTGAGAGTGGCGTCCGAGCTCTTCGCGCGCTTCACCCACCACCGCTACCGGCTCGACGTCGCCCGCGTCGAGTCGGGCGGCGCGTTCCGGGCGATCGAGACCGAGAGCGGTCGCGGACTCGCGTTGGGCGAGCTCTCCGACGGCACCCGCATGCAGCTCCTGCTGGCTGCACGCCTCTCGTTCGCGGTCCACGCCGAGGCCAGCCAGCACCCGCCGCTCTTTCTCGACGAGGCGCTCACCGCCAGCGATCCCGGCCGTTTCCGGGCGGTCGCCGAAGCGCTCCTCGAGCTGGCCGATGAGGGCCGGCAGATCTTCTATCTCACCTGCAATCCCGCCGACGTGGCTTTGTTCGAGCAGATCGGCGCCGATCTGAAGGCGCCGGCGCTGCGCGTCTTTCGTCTGGCCGAGCTGCGCGGCCTCGCGACGGCCTTCGGTGACGTCTCCGAGCTGGCGGTGCCGCCGCGAGAGCCGGCCCCCGCGCCGGGCGACGATCCGCCCGAGCGCTACGCGATGCGGATCGGCGTCCCGAAGCCGTCGCCCCACGAAGGCGTCGAGGGGCTGCACCTCTTCCACGTGCTGCGCGACGACCTGCCCACCCTGCACCGGCTGATCGACCAGGCCCGCGTCGAGGTCGTCGGCCAGTGGCGATCGGCGCGACAGAGCCCGGCCATCCAGCGGGTGCTCGACGAGTCGGCCCGCGCGCGTGTGGACGCCGCCGTGGGAGTGGCCGAGCGCTTCCTCGAGGCATACGCGATCGGCCGGGGACGCCCCGTCGATCGAGCGGTGCTCGAGGGCACCGACGCCGTCAGCGACAGCTTCATCGAGCGGCTGGCCGTGCTCGCCCGGGAGGTGGACGGCGATGCCCAGGCGCTCGTCGACGCCATCGCGGAGGGCAGGGTGAGCCACTTTCGCAGCGACAAGCTCGAGCAGCTGAGCGACGCCCTCGAAGCTTCGGGCCACCTCGACCCCGCCACGCCGCTCGACGCCGACGCCTTGCGGGTCCGGGCGCTGGCGGGCCTTCGCGCGGGCGAGGCGGGGTCGTCGGCGGCCCTCGATCTGCCCTCGGCGCAGCGCGTGATCGACTGGCTGCAGACGCTGTACCGTCCAGCTCCCCGGCGCGCGCCGCCGGGCGGGCAGGAGGGCGGCGGTCGATGATGGACGAGGTGAAGGTCTGCCCGGAGTGCGAGGAGGAGTACACGCTCACCGCCACCGGCTGCGTGGAGTGCGGGGTGGCGCTCGTGCTGCCGAGCGAGCTCGCTCCGGCGCCCGAGCCCGAGGACTTCCCCGACGTCGACTCGCTTGCGTGCGTGCGCGTCGGTCCGCTGCCGTGGACGCGTGCGCTGTCCGAGGCGCTGGCCACGGTGGGCATCGAGCACCGCGTCGAGCGCGACACACGGGCCGAGGCCGAGGGGGGTGTCGCTTCGGAGCGCTTCGGGGGAGAGACCGTCTACGGCACCTGGGTCCTGCCCGCCGATCGCGAGGCCGCCGAACAGGTCGACCGCGTCCTGTTCGCCGCCTTCGAGCCCGAGTCCGCCGAGGCCGCCGAAGGCGAGGACGCCTGCCCCGCCTGCTCGGAGCCCCTCGACGCATCGGCCCTGGCCTGCTCCGGCTGCGGTCTCGAGTTCGGCTAGCCGAACCCGCCGGTCATCGGCCGAGGCGCGAGCCCAAGGCGCCCGTCCCGCCGCCCGCCCGCCCCCGCACATCACCCGAAGCCTCCCAGTGCTCGAACGTGAAGGCATGGGCGTGGCGCTCGTCGGCTGCGTGCGGCTCGGCTTCACGCAGCGTGAAGCCGGCGCGGGCAAGGGCCTCCCGGTCGGGGAAGCGGGTGTCGCCGGGGATCTCGGCGTGCACGCGGGTCAGGTGGATGTGGGTGGCCACCGGGAGGGCGAGCGCGTAGATGCGCTCGCCGCCCACCACGAACACCTCGGTCTCGCCGGCGCGGCTTGCGGCGTCGAGCGCGGCGTCGAGCGAGGCGACCACGTGGGCGCCGGCGATCCCGTAGCCGCGGCGCGACGAGATCACGATCGTGGTGCGGCCGGGCAGCAGCCGGCCGATCGACTGGTAGGTGAGGCGACCCATCACGATGTGATGGCCGAGGGTCAGCGTCTTGAAGTGGCGCTGGTCGTCGGGAAGCTTCCAGGGGATGTCCCCGCGGTCGCCGATCACGTCGTTCTCGGCGGCTGCCACCACGATCGAGACCTGCATGGGCTGGGAGTCTTTCAGACCGCGATCGGCGCCTTGATGGTGGGGTGCGGGTCGTAGCCTTCGAGGTGGAAGTGCTCGAAGCGGAAGTCGAAGACCGACTTGACCGCGGGATCGAGCCGCATCGTCGGCAGCTCGCGGGGCTCGCGGGCGAGCTGGGTGCGCACCTGTTCGAGGTGGTTCGAGTAGATGTGCATGTCGCCCATCGAGATGATCAGCTCGCCGGGATCGAGGTTGGTGGCCTGCGCGACCATCATGGTGAGCAGCGCGTACGAGGCGATGTTGAAGGGGACGCCGAGGAAGAGGTCGCAGCTGCGCTGGTACATGCCGCACGAAAGCCGGCCGTCGGCGACGTCGAACTGGTAGAGCAGGTGGCAGGGCGGCAGCTTCATGTCGGGCAGCTCGCCCACGTTCCAGGCGCTGACGATCAGCCGGCGCGAGTCGGGGTTGGTGCGGATTTCGTCGATCACGCCCCGCAGCTGGTCGATCTCGCCGCGCTGGGCGCTGCGCCAGCGCCGCCACTGGGCGCCGTAGACGGGGCCCAGCTCGCCGTCGGCGTCCGCCCACTCGTCCCAGATCGACACGCCGTTTTCCTGGAGCGGCCGAACGTTCGTCCCGCCCGCCACGAACCACAGCAGCTCGTGGATGACGCTCTTCATGTGGACGCGCTTGGTGGTGACGAGGGGAAAGCGGTTCGACAGGTCGAAGCGCAGCTGGCCGCCGAACAGGCTGACGGTGCCGGTGCCGGTGCGGTCGTTCTTGGTGCGGCCCTGCTCGAGGACGCGCTCCAGGAGGTCGAGGTACTGTCGCATCGCCGCTGGCTCCTCCCCGCGTTCGGAGCTTCGAGCGATCCGATCGCTCGAAGCTCCGAACGCCTGATCATCGCCCGGGGGAGCCGCGCGAGTTTATCACGCGCGGGATCGGCCGGCATCGGGAAGAACCCCGTGGCGCGCCTCGACCGGGGCGAAGTTGCCCGAGAGGTAGGGGTTCTCGCTCATGCCGGATCTCCGTTCGCGGGGGGCAGGGCAGGGTACGCCAGCCGGGCCGTGTTCACCGGCGCGAGCGCCGCGCGGCGCCGCGGGCGAGCACCCGGCGCCGGAAGTCGCGGATCACCGGCATCCGGTCGAGCCACGCCGAGGTGTCGACCCGCGAGTCGTCGACCGGGCTCGGCGCGCCCGCGAAGCCGGGCGGCACCTGGGTGTAGAGCTCGGGCGGGTCGCTGAGCTCGTCGACGAAGTGGTACTCGTAGCCCGGCAGCAGAAGCTCGTCTGCGATCTCGGCGTCGACGGTGCGCACCCCGAAGGTCGAGAGCTCGGTCGAGGTGGCCTGGCACGACGCGATCCACACCTGCCCGGGTCCGGCCATGAAGAGGTACTGGACGCGCCGGTTCTCCGACACGATGCGGTAGCGGCGCAGGGCGCCGCCGTAGATGCGGCTCGTACCCTGCGCGACCTCGACGACGCCGCCTTCGAAGTCCGGCGCGTAGCCGGCCGTGAATCGCAGCGACGTCGGATCGTTTCGGCGCGTGAACCGGCAGATCGGACGGCCGCGGTTCACGAGGTTGCGGGGATCCTGCTCGGCGCGCCGCCGCGGCGCCGTGAAGTCGGCGTACGGCGCCATCCGCGTCTCGGGCGCGCGCCGGAGGATGAGCGGCACCGCTTCCTCGTCGAAGGGAATGCGCGTGACGCTGCGGCAGACGTTTTCGAGCGCGGTCTGGATCTCGAGGGGGAGATCGGTGGTGCCCTCGTCGGACTCGTCGTACTCGCGGCCGTCCTCGACGACGACCTTCAGGTCGCCCTTGCCGATCCAGTTGTCGTGGGCGGTGCGGATCCAGTGCGACGCGGATCGCCAGGTGAGCGAGATGTCCTTGTAGAAGATGCGCGGGTGCAGCTGCTTCGCGCCGCTGCGCCCATCGTCGATGGACACGTAGGCGACCAGGAAGCGGATGTCCGAGTTCTGCCGAGGCCCTGCCAGCCAGATCGTCGCGTCGAAGACCGACAGCATGAACTTCGGCGTGTAGCCGCGGGAGAGCAGCGAGCGCGGGCGGCTTCGCGCGGTGCCGACGGGCAGGATGCGCGCGCCTTCGCCGAGCAGCGCGCGGAAGCGGCGCCGGACCTCACCGGGGCCGAACGGCGCCAGTTCGGCGCTCGGCACTACCGAGTAGGTGATGCGCTGCTTCGACGGGTGGCGGCCTGGGTCGCTCATGACGTGAAGGCCCGGGTCAGGCGACGTCGCGCCGCGCGAGAGTTTCGGGTGGACAGAGCAGGCGTCGCAGCTGCAGCGTGATCTCGCTGGAGATCGTCTCGGCGTCCGGCTGCTCCTGGCGGTCGAGCAGCCCCGACAGGTAGACCTGGACCAGCGACTGCATGGCGGCGGCCTGCAGGCTCGGGTCGCCCGGGTAGAAGGTCCCCGCTTCGATGCCATCGCGGATGATCGCCTCATTGAGGGCGATGCCGGACCGGAATGTCTCCCGCGTCTCTTCGGTGGCCGGGTGCAGCCCCCAGGCGTGGCCGTCCCGCAGCATGATCTCGAAGTACTCGGGGTGCTCGATGAAGAAGCCGACGCACGCCCGAACGCCGCGATCGAGCTTGTCGAGGGCGGGTCCGGGCTCGCCGGTGGCGAGCCGGACAGCCTCGAGCAGGGCGAGTCCGCGGGTGAGCTGGATCTCGCGGTAGAGCTCGACCTTGCCGGCGATGGTCGCGTAGAGGGTCTTGAGCGAGACGCCTGCCTCGGCGGCGAGATCCTGCATCGTGCTGTCGTCGAAGCCCTGCTCGGCGAATACCCGCTCGGCGGCCTCGAAGACGAGCTCGCGGTACATCCGCGAGCGCGCCGCTTCGAGGTTGGCCTTGTTCCTGGGTCGTGCCATTCGGGGTTCTCTCCAGTGATCTTGGCATTTTCTTCGTTGTAGCATTTTGTAGCAAGTGGTTCGCATCGCCTCACCACATCTCCGAGATGCCGAGGAGTCAGGAGATCAGAATATCCCAAAAGTGTCGGAACATTGATGACTTTCGGCTTCCGTTCGATTGAGAATGATGATTCGTTGAGTAGCATTTTAGAGAATTTTCATTCTCCTCAGGGGTCGGCGATGCATCGGATGTCGGGCCAGGACGCGCAGTTCATCTACGACGAGTCTCCCACCGAGCCGCAGCACACCCTCAAGGTCTCTTTTCTCGGTCCGGAGGCGAGCGCGGCCTGGAGCTTCGCGGCCGCGCGTCGCGACCTCGAGCGGCACCTGCCCGGTCTCGAGCCCTTGCGATGGCGGGCCGTGCGCGTGCCCCTCGACCTACACCATCCGGTGTGGGTATGCGATCCGCACTTCGATCTCTCGAATCACGTGCATCGCATAGGCGTGCCGTCGCCCGGTGGTCACGATGAGCTCTGCGAGCTGATCTCCGAGATCTTGAGCCAACCGCTCGATCCCGATCGTCCGCTGTGGGATCTGTGGTGGATCGAGGGCTACGAGGGCGGCGTGGTCTCGGTGCTGAAGATGAGCCACGCTCTCGCCGACGGCGCCGCCAGCCGCCGCCTGCTCGACAGCTGGTACGCGCCCAACGCGGCCGACGAAGACGAGCCGGTGGCGCTGCTCGCCCCGCTCGACGCGCCGCCCCTGCCGTCGCGCGCGCGGCTCGTCCGGGACGCCCTCCGCGACATCGTGCGTGCCCACCTGCGGGACATCCCGCACTTGATTCGCGCCAGCGCGGTGGCTCGCCGTCGCGTCGTGGCCGCGCGGCGGGCCGCGGGCTCTGCGGCGAACCAGCCGGTCCCCAATCCCCTGGCCGGTCCGCCGACGTCGATGGCCGGCCCGCTCTCGCGCCGGCGGGTCTTCCACTTCTGCACGGTGCCGCTCGCCGACGCGCTCTCGATCCGTCGCCAGCTCGACTGCACGGTGAACGACCTCGTGATCGCGACGGTCACCGGCGCCGTGCGTCGCTACCTGCTCGCTCACGGCGAGCTGCCGGGTGTTCCCGTGACCGGCTACATGCCGGCCTCGATTCGCGCCGACGAGGACCGCCGGAGCTGGGGCAATCGGATCACCGCGCGCCCCCTCGCGCTTCCGACGCACATCGCCGACCCGCTCGAGCGACTGCGATCGGTCCAGCGGGGCACCCGTCGAGCCAAGCAGGAGGTGCGCCTGCTTTCGGGGGCCCACATGGAGGACTGGGTGGCGGGGCTCTCGCCGCTGATCGCGAAGACGATCTCGGCGTTCATGCGCCTCTACGTGCGCTTCGCGCGCCAGTATCCGGGCCTGGTGACGATCTCGAGCGTCTCCGGTCCGCGTGAGAAGTTCCAGACCCGGGGCGGGGCCGTCGAGAACTTCGTCTCGGTGGGCCACATGAAGTACTCGGCCGGTCTCAACTCCACGGTCTGGAGCTACGCCGACAAGCTGAACTTCGGCTTCTACGCGTGCGCGCGCGCGGTGCCCGACCTCCGCGAGGTCTCGGAGGCGGTCGCCGAGTCGTTCGAAGAGCTGTCCAAGCTGGGCGCCCGGATCGACCCCGCCGCGCCGTCCACACCGTCCACAACAGCCGCCTAGAAGCCCGAGCCCGGGAGCGCTCGATGGATCGCCACACCGCACGCTTCGTGTCGCGTAGCCTGGCCCTGCTGCCGGACCTGCTGCGGTCGGGACCGCGCGGCCGCCTGACGGCCGCCGATCTGATCGAGCGTCAGGCGCGGCGCCGGCCGGGCGACGTCTTCGTGCGCTTCGAGGGCAGGGCGCAGACCTACGCGCAATTCAACGCCGCCGCCAATCGGGTGGCCCACTGGGCGCTCGCGAAAGGGCTCGGCCGCGGCGACGTCGTGGCGCTGGCGATGGAGAACCGGCCCGAGTACCTGGCCGTCTGGGCCGGTCTCGCCAAGGCCGGCGCCACCACCGCCCTGATCAACACGAACCTGCGCGGCGAGGCCCTCGCACACGCGCTCGGCTCCGCGGGCTGCCGGCTCGCGATCGTCGGCGCCGAGTGCGGCGAGGCCTGGAGCACGCTGGCGGGAGAGGCCGCGGCGCTCGAAGTCTTCTTCGTCTCGGATCCCGGGCGCGAGTCGCCGGCGCCGACCGCCGCCGCTAAGCCGTTCGACGACGAGGTGGCCGGCTACTCGCCCCACGATCCGCCTCGCTCGGTTCGCGGCGAGCTGCGTGCGGGCGACCCGCTCTTCTATATCTACACCTCGGGCACGACCGGGCTGCCCAAGGCCGCGCGCTTCAGCCACGGCCGCTTCGTGGGCGGCGGAACCTACGCGCTGCTGGCCGGCTTCGGGCGCGACGACACGATGTACTGCGCGCTGCCCCTCTACCACACCGTGGGCGGCGTGATGAGCGTGCACGCCGTGCTGCGAAGCGGCGGGACACTCGCGCTCGCGCGAAGGTTCAGCGCCACGCGCTTCTGGCAGGACATCGTCGAGATGGAGGCCACCGCGTTCCAGTACATCGGCGAGCTGTGCCGCTATCTGCTCAACCAGCCCGTCGGTTCGTGGGAGCGCAGGCACGGGCTGCGGTTTGCGATCGGCAACGGTCTGTCGGCGAGCGTCTGGCAGGCCTTCCAGAAGCGCTTCGGTGTTCCGCGCATGGTCGAGTTCTACGGCTCGACCGAGGGCAACGTCTCGATGGTCAACCTCGCGGGGCGCCCGGGCTACGTCGGCAGGCCGGCGCCGGGCACGAAGGTCGCCCTCGTGCGCTTCGACGTGGAGGCCGCTGCCGTGGTGCGGGACGAACGCGGCCGCTGCGTGCCCTGCCGCGACGACGAGCCGGGCGAGCTGCTCGGCCGCATCGCCGAGGGACGCACCGCCGCCGGCCGCTTCGAGGGATACACCTCGCGGGAGGCCTCGGAGAAGAAGGTGCTGCGTGGCGTCTTCGAGGACGGCGACGCCTGGTTTCGCACCGGCGACCTGCTCGCGCGCAGCGCCGACGGCCTGTACCGCTTCGTCGACCGGATCGGCGACACGTTCCGCTGGAAGGGTGAGAACGTCTCGACGCAGGAGGTGGCCGAGGCGGTCGCCGCCGATCCCGCGGTCGCGCTCTGCAGCGTGTTCGGGGTAGAGATGCCGGGCAGCGAAGGGCGCGCCGGCATGGCGGCGGTGGTGCTCGACGCCGGCGCGGCGCTCGACGGCGAAGCGCTCTTCGAGCGTGTCGAGCGCGAGCTTCCCCTCTACGCGCGGCCGGCCTTCCTGCGCATCCAGGCCGCCCCGGACGTGACGGGCACCTTCAAGCTGCGCAAGGTCGATCTGCAGCGGCAGGGCTTCGATCCCGCGCAGGTGAGCGACCGGATCCTCTACCGCGACGACGCCCGCCGCAGTTACCTGCGACTCGACGCCAACACCCACCAGCAGGTGCTCGCCGGCGACGTGCGCTTCTGATCCATCCATCTGCCGACCGGGGAGACCGACCATGCGCGAACCGACCCTCCAGCAGCTCAGCGACGTCGACGCCGTCTTCCTGTCGATGGAGACCGACCGGTCGTGGGGCCACGTCGGCGGGCTGAGCGTGCTCGATGCGAGCGAGTGTCCGGACTTCGGCTACGAGCGGCTCGTCGAGTTCGTCGAGAAGCGCATCCGCTTGGTGCCCCGCTACACCTGGCGCCTCCAGGAGGTTCCGCTCGGCCTCGATCAGCCGTACTGGGTGGTCGACGAAGAACTCGACGTTCGCGAGCACATCCATCGCATCGCCGCGCCTTCACCCGGCGGCATGAAGGAGGTGGCCGAGCTGGCGGGGCAGCTCTTCGCGGGCCCCCTCGACCGCTCGCGCGCCCTCTGGGAGATGTGGCTGATCGAGGGCCTGGAGGACGGGCGCTACGCGATGTTCATGAAGTACCACCACTGCCTGATGGACGGGCAGGCCAGTGCGGGCCTCGCGGAGGTGCTGGCCGACCTGCAGCCCGACGCCACGGCCCCGCCGATCGTCCCCGACCACCTCGACCTGGCGCCGCCGCGTCCGCCGACCGGCGTCGAGCAGGCCTGGAACGCGGTCCGCAACGAGTTTTCACGCGGCTCGAGCCGCCTGGGTCACGCCGCCGACGCGCTGAGGAGCGGTCTCGCAGGACTCCTGCGCGAACGGGACGAGTTCGATCCGCCCGCCGTGGGTGACGTTCCGCAGCTTCCCTTCAACACCAGCGTCGGCGCGCGCCGCGGCTTTGCGTGCACGAGCGTCTCGCTGCCACGCGTGAAGGCGGTGAAGAAGCACTTCGGCGTGACGGTGAACGACGTGCTGCTGGCCCTGGTGGCGTCTGCCCTGCGTTGGTATCTGACGCGCCGGGGCGCGCTGCCCGAGAAGCCGATCTCGGCGTTCCTGCCCGTCTCGCTGCGCTCGCAGGACGACGGCTCGGTGGACAACCAGGTCACCGCCGTGCCCGTCTCGTTGGCGACCGACGTCGTCGATCCCGTCGACCGGCTGCAGCGCATCCACGCGTGCGCGGACCGGGCCAAGGACGGCGTCGGTGGGAGCAGCATGGACATGGTCTCTGCGCTCGCCGAGAGCCTGGCTCCTGTGTCGATCGGCTTCGTGATGCGGTTGGTGGAGGGCGCCGACGTCGGGGTCCCGATACCGGCGAACATCGCCGTGTCGAACGTGCGGGGGACGCCGGTGCCTCTCTACTCGGCCGGCGCGCGCATCGAGTCGATGTACCCGATGTCGGTGCTCGCCACCGGGCACGGGCTGAACGTCACCGCCGTGTCCTACATGGACCGGATCGACGTGGGTCTCACCTTCGATCCGGCCCTGGTGCCCGACGCCTGGGCGCTGGCCGAGGACATCTACGCGGCGCTCGAAGAGCTGGAGAAGAGCGTCGAGGAGACGGAGCCTTCGGGCCTGGCGGGGCGCGAGAGACACGGGGCCTCCGCGGGGGCGGCCGGGCGCTCGGCCGGCTCTTCGAAATAGAGGGCCCGCTCGGTCGCCAGCGCCATTGCGTGCTCCATGCACCGGTAGTGGCGGAAGTTCACGAAGTGCCCCGAGCAGGGCACCTCGAGGTGGCTGGCCTCGGGCAGCACCTCGACGGTGTCCGGCGCGTGGCTGCTCGGAATGAGCCGGTCGCGTCCGGCCCAGAGAAAGCTCACCGGCACCGACAGCTGGGGCAGCCGCGACCAGAGACCCGCTTCGCCGTCGGCGGGGTCGAGGGCGAGCTCGCGGCTCGCCGAGAGGAATGAGACGCGGGTGGCCGGGCAGGTGCTGTAGTAGGCGACACGCACGCAGGCGCGCGCCAACCAGTCGTGCTCGAGTGCGGGGATCGATTCGAGTCGATCGGAGAGCAGCTTGAGGGCAGGCCAGACGCGTTCGAGGGGAAGCCGCTGCGCCCAGTTCGGGTCCAGGTGGCGCATCATCGAAGTGAGCCGCCGGTGCCTCCGCCAGGGCAGGAACGGCGCCACCAGCACGAGGCTTCGCACCGCCTGCGGCGCACGCAACGCGACCTCGATGGCGACGCGGCCGCCGAGCGACATGCCGAGCAGGATCGGCGGGCGCTCGAGCCGGCGGGCGAGCTCGACGACCGGCTCGGCGAGGACCGCCGGCGTGAGCCGTTCGTGATCCCCGGGCGTCTGGCCGAATCCCGGTAGATCGACCGCCAGGGTCCGCAGCCCCAGCTCGGCGAACCGCCGGGCCGCCCCGGCAAAGACCGTCGACTCGAGGGCCAGGGGATGAAGCGCGATCAGCGGAGCGCCGTCTCCCCACTGCTGGTAGTGCATCGCGAACCTCCGTGGTCGTTCGCCTTCCACGTCACGCTACTGCGTCGGCGAAAGAGGCGCCGCCGGAGCACGCTGATTCGGCTGCCGTCGTCGGAAAGAGTGCCCGAATCGTGAGGCGCACCGCCTCCGATGCGCGGCGGCGCGCCTCGCTGCCGGGCTACTGCGAGTCCATGAAGTCGGCCACCCGTGACGACCAGGCGACGATTCCGTCGAGGTCGTCGGCCACGTGCAGCTCGGCCTCGGGGAGCAGCTCGGCCAGCGCCCGGGCGGTGGACATCGGATGGCTCGGGTCGCCCGGCCAGGCCAGGATCAACGCCGGCATCTCGAGCTTCGCGATGCGGTCGGCCGGCGGTAGATCCGAGAGGGCGGCGCCGCGCAGCACCGTCTGCACGGCACGCGGGTTTGCGCTGCGAAGACCGCGCATCATCGAGCGCTGAAACGAGGCCAGGGCCTTGTTGGATACCGCGAACGAAGAGAGCTGACCGAGCCATCGGAACGGGGCGAGGCCCAGCCGCTCGATGATGCGCGCGCCCCCGCGATACATGCGCGCCTGACGGGGCCGCGAGTCCCAGGCCGTCGGCGGGGCCATCAGGACGAGCCCTCGGGTTCGCTCGGGCGCCTGCACGGCCGCGTGCAGCGCGGTCGCCGCCCCCATCGAGACACCGCCGAGTGTCGAATGCTCGACGCCGATCGCGTCGGCCAGGGCCCAGAGGTCGTCGGCGAGCGACTCCCAGCGGTAGTCGTCTGCGGACAGGCTCGCCTCCGACGCGCCGTGACCCCGCGCGTCCCAGCGGACCACGCGGATCTCGTGCGCGTCGAGGCCCCGCCACGGCAGCACGCCGGCCTCGTCCTCCTGGCTGATGCTGCCCATCAGGCCGTGGCCCCAGAGCAGGGTGCGGGCCGACGCCGGCCCCGCCGTCTCGACGTTCAGGTCTACGCCGCGCGCGCGCACGTTGGGCCTCCCGTCGCGTTGGGCCGGAGCGCCCGGCTCGCGCCGCTCAGCGCACCACCTCGAACTGCCGGTTGTCCGAGCTGAGCTCGACCCCGGCCGTGCGCGCCACCTTTGCGAAGGTGCGCTCGATCTGCCGCACGAAGACCTGCAGGTCGGGCAGCACGTCGGGGTTGGCGTTGAACCCGAAGCAGATCCTGCCGTCGTAGCTGATCAGCGCGATGCCGACCCCCATGCCCTCGAGCAGCGGCACCTGCGGAAACAGCCCCACCAGCCTGGCGCCCTGTAGATAGAGGGGGAACTGCGGCCCGGGCACATTGGTGACGATCGAGTTGACCGGTCCGCTGGCGGCCTGGGCGCCGAGCGAGAGCAGGCCGGCGGGCGCCACCTCGGCGGCCTTCATGATCATCTCGATCGCCAGCGCCTGGTTGCTCTGCTTCAGCTCTTGCGTGTTCTCGTTGATGATGCGCAGCTGCTCGCGCGGGTCGTCCTCGCCGATCGGCAGGGCGATCACCCACGACGACACGCGGTTGCCGAGCTGACCGCGCTCCTCGTCGCTGCGCACGCTTACCGGCGCGGCGATCTTGAACTCGAGGTGCGTCGGATCGACGCCCCGCAGCAGCATCAGCTCGCGCACCGCGCCGGTGATGATCGTCAGCACCACGTCGTTCAGCGAGCACTCGAGGCCGCGCCGGATCGCCTTGACGTCGTCGAGGGGCACCACCAGCCAGTCGAAGCTGCGGTGATGGGTGAGCGGGCCGTTGATCGGCGTGTCGCTCGAGGTGACCCCCATGCCCGCCATCTTCCAGAGGATCTTCGCGCGCGTCGTCACCTCGGCGACCAGGTCGTCGGTCTCGTTCGCGAAGGCGCGGGCGCCGCGCAGGATCTGGAACGGCAGGCTCGCCCGGCGCAGGACCTCGTCGCGCAGCAGGTCGGAGTTGCTCGGTGTCGGCCGCGGCATGTAGCTGGGCGGCTCGGGGATGCTGCGGTCGGGCGTGGCCGACATCATGATCTGGGCGATGTCGACCCCCGAAGAGCCGTCGATCATGCAGTGATGGATCTTCGTGATGACCGCGAAGCGGTCGCCCTCGAGCCCCTCCACCACCCACGTCTCCCAGAGCGGCCGCGCCCGGTCGAGCGGCTGCGCCATGATGCGCGCCGACAGCCGCTTGAGCTGCTCGTCGCTGCCGGGCTTGGGCAGCGCCGTGTGGCGGACGTGGTAGTCGAGGCTGAAGTGTTGGTCGTCGACCCAGACCGCGTGGTTCTCGAACGGGATGAAGTGGAGCTTCTGCCGGTAGCGCGGGATCCGGTGGAGGTAGGCGGCCGTCGCCTTCTTGATGCGCTCGAAGTCGATGCCTCCGTCCTCGGTGCGCAGCGGCCCGGCCTCGTAGATGAGCGTCGACGAGACGTGCATGTGGGCCTTCGGCGTCTCGGCGAGCAGGAACGAGTTGTCCTGGGCGCTCAGCCGGTCGTAGTTGTAGGGCGCCATGGCGGGTCCTCGGTTCCGGTCCGGGGGGTGGGGGGGGTGGGTGGGGCGGGCCGGGTGGGAAGGGGGTTGCCCGCCAGTGTAGAGCGGATCGCCGGTCGCGGCGGCCGGAAATGGTCGCAGCCGGCCTGAGACGATTCGAGGCGGCCGGATCACGGTCTACCGGGATTTCCGCCCGGCTAGACTCGTGGAGGACGGCCGGCGCCCCGCCCGGCCGGCCCGTCACCCGGGAGGCGAATCATGAAAATCGGACTGCTTGCGCCCACCGTCTCGCCCTTTGCCGACGCCGAGTACCTGACGGTCCTCGGCCGGGCGGCCGAAGAGCGCGGCTTCGAGTCGCTCTGGGTGCCCGAGCACGTCGTGCTCTTCGACGACTACAGCTCCCGGTACCCGTACGCGGCCGACGGCCGAGTCCCCGTCTCCGGCGAGAACGGCTGCCTCGAGCCCTGGACGACCCTCGCCTTCATCGCCTCGGCGACCACGACCATCCGCCTCGGCACCGGCATCTGCCTCGTCCCGCAGCGCAACCCCGTCTACCTCGCCAAGGAGATCGCCAACGTCGACTACCTCTCGGGCGGCCGCGTCGACCTGGGCGTGGGGATCGGCTGGCTCGCCGAAGAGTTCCGCGCGGTCGGCGTGCCGTGGGAGCGCCGCGGCGCCCGCACCGACGCCTATCTGGACGTCATCAAGACCTGCTGGTGCGACGACGTCTCCGAGCACAAGAGCGAATTCTACGAGCTGCCCGCGTGCCGCCTGTACCCGAAGCCCGCCCAGGACCCGCACCCGCCCATCCACATCGGCGGCGAGAGCCCGGCCGCCATGCGCCGGGCGGCGCGGCGCGGGACCGGATGGTTCGGCTTCGACCGCGACCCCGAGGCCGCGCGTGCCGGCATCGCCGATCTCGAGCAGGCGCTGGCCGACGAGGGCCGCCCGCGCAGCGAGGTGGAGGTGACCATCGGCCCGTACATGCGGCAGATCGATCGCGACGACGTGAAGCGCTACGCCGACGCAGGCGTGGATCGGCTGGTGGTGCCGGCCGCAGCACCGAACGCCGCGGGCCTGCCGGCGGTGCTGGACGAGCTGGCGGGGCGGTTGTACTAGCGGCGGTGGGGGAGGGGAGGGGCGCGAGGGCGTTGCGATCCGGCGAGTGACCTCCGTGCGCCGCGCCTCGAGCTAGAAGCGATACCCGATGCCGATGCCGACGTCCACGTAGTCGAGGCCCCGGATCCGGCCGCCGGGCCAGACATAGGTCACGTCGGCCGAGACGAACCAGTGCTCGTCGAAGTGGGCAGCGAGGCCGGCCCCTCCGCGCACCACGACACCGCCACCGTCGACTCTCCCTCCTCCGATGACGTCGTAGTTGGTCCGCATGTAGCCCACCCCGAAGAGGAGGTAGGGCTGGAACTGCTCGTCGGAGAACAGGAAGAGCTTGCCGTTTACGGTGGCGGCATAGCTCGAGCCGTCGGCGACCAGGAGATCGTTCGACAGCTTGGCGTCGAACCCGGGGACCCACTCGAAGTGCGCCTCGACCGCCACCGGCGGCGCCACGCGAAAGCCCGCCCGCGCCTCGACACCCACCGCTGAGTCCACCCGAGCCGGGAGGCCGAGCTGGTTGAGATCGTCCTCGAAGCTCACCGCGGTGGCCACGGCAGCACCGGCCAACACGTAGGGACCCGCTCGCGCGTAGTCGGGGCCCTCCGCATCGGCGCTTCCGGCGAGGCCGCCGGCCGAGAGGCCGAGCACGAAGAAGGCAGCGAGCGGGTGGAGCAGGCTGGTTCGAGTCGGCACCGCTTGATTCTCCCGGACAGTGATTGTAGCGCTTGGGGTTGGGGCTCCTATGTCTGATCGTGCTGATGGGGTGTCGGGGCGGGGAGGGGGATTGGTTTCGGGTGGGGGGCGGGTGCGGTCGTTGGGGGGCATCGAAGGCGTTTAAACAAGCTGGATCTTCCAGTCGTCTTGCCCATCGAAGGCGTGCGCCGAGTCGGCGGCGCCGAAACGGTCGGCAGTCGGGGACGCGCCGACGGGTATGCGGTGGAAGCCGTTTCCGCTGGAGTCATCGGCATTGCCGCTGAACTCGTAGGCCGCGCGAACAGGCCATGGGTGACAGGGGCGGCCGCTGCAACTGCGCGCCACGCAATCCCGAAGCTGGTGGCCCAGGGCAGAATCGAACTGCCGACACCGTGATTTTCAGTCACGTGCTCTACCAACTGAGCTACCGGGCCACCGCCAGGGGCGAGGATAGCCCTCCGGGCGTGATTTCCCAGCAGATTTGCCGCGCGGGCTCGCCCTCTCGCGCTTCGAACCGCCTTCCTTCCTCCTTCCTTATCTCCTAACCTCCGGCTCTGCTTCATCCTGCTCGCCTTCATCCGCTCCACGCGCCCGCCCGGAGCCCTGATGCACCTGGCTACGCGTCTCGCCCCCATCACGCTCGACTCCGATACCGGTGCGCCCACTCGGCTGGGCGATCTCTGGCGCGACGCGCCGGTGGTGCTGGTCTTCATCCGCCACTTCGGTTGACTGTTCTGCCGTGAGCAGGTCGCGCAGTTGCGCGACGGAGTTGACGAGATTCGCAAGGCCGGCGCCGAGCTGGTGATCGTGGGCAATGGCGCGGCGGGCTTCGCACAGGCGTTTCGCGAGGATTTCGCGATCGACGGGCCGCTGCTCGTGGACCCCGAGCTGCGCGCCTACCGGGCGGCGGGGCTGCGGCGCGGGCGGGTCGAGCTGCTGTCGCCGCAGCTTCCGCTCGCGGCGCTGCGGGCGCTGCGCGGCGGGTATCGCCAGACCAGTGTCGAGGGCGATCCGTGGCAGCTCGGCGGGACGTTCGTGATCTGGCCCGGCGGGCGCCTGACGTTTCGGCACGTGGCCGGGCATGCCGGCGATCACGCTCGGCTGGACGACGTCTACGATGCGCTCGCGCCGGACGCCGAGATCATCGAGGAGGCCGCTCCGGCTTCGCCGGTGGGTCGCGTGGTGGGCGAGGCGCTTCGCCTGGTGATCGATCCGACGATCCTGCTCTCCTTCGACCGCACCGGTTTCCGGGTGCACGCGCTCACCTTCGATCCCGGCGACCTCGATGTCGACCTCGCGGGGCGGCGCTGTCTGGTGACCGGCGCCAACTCGGGCATCGGCTACGAGACCGCGTTGGCGCTGGCCGACCTCGGCGCTCACGTGGTCATGCTCTGCCGCAGCGCGCTGCGCGGCGAGGACGCGGCGAAGCGGATCCGCGAGCAGACGGGCAGCCGCCGCGTCGAGGTGGTGCGCCTCGACGTGTCGGATCTCTCGCACGTGCGCGCGGTGGGCGAGCGGCTGGCCGCCGGACCGGTGGACGTGCTGGTCCACAACGCCGGCGTGCTGCCCGACGAGCGCCGGCTAACGAAGGACGGTCTCGAGCTTTCGTTCGCCACCCACGTGGCGGGCCCGCACCTGCTGACGCGTCTGCTCGCGCCTCGCCTCGCCGAGTCGGACGGCGGCCGGGTGGTCTGGGTGACTTCGGGCGGGCTCTACACCCAGCGGCTCGATCTCGGCGACGTCGATTGGGCGGGTGGCCACTACGACGGGGTGCGCGCCTACGCGCAGGCGAAGCGCATGCAGTTGGTGATGGCCGAGCTGTGGGCCGAAAGGCTCGAGGGCGACGGCGTAGCGGTCAACGCCATGCATCCCGGCTGGGCCGATACGCGCTCGGTGCGGTCCTCGCTGCCGCGCTTCTACGCGGTCACCCGCGCGATCCTGCGCACACCGGCCGAGGGCGCCGATACGGTCGTCTGGCTCGCGGCGAGCGAGGCGGGTGGCGCTCTGTCGGGCCAGCTCGTGTTCGATCGCCGGCCGCGCGGCAGCTACTACCTGCCCGGCACGAGCGAGCGCGAGGGTGATCGCGAGGCGCTCTGGGATCTCTGCGAGCGGGTGACGGGCGCCTAGCGGCGCGCACCCGCGCGCCGGCCGGCTTTGCGCCAGCCCGGCCCTGCGGTCAGTCGAGCAGCTCGACCGGGTCGCCCTCGCGCACGATGCCGGGCGTGTCGATCGACGCGTACACGCCGATGTTGCCGCCGTTTTCCTTGACGAGGGTGCGCATCACGTTCGGGTCCTTCGGCAGGTCGGCCATCGGCAGGGTGGTCATCAGGCAGCGCGGGCACTCGATCGCGACGTCGAGCACGGCCTCGCCGATGCGGATCTTGCGGCCCACCCAGGTGTTCTCCGGGTATTCGGCCGATGCCTCGCTGTCGAGCAGCAGGTTGGGGCGAAAGCGGCGCGGGTCGAAGCGGCTTGCGGGATTGGCGGCCGCCAACGAGTCGAGCGAGGTGCGGGTGAGCAGGAAGAAGGGATAGGCGTCGAAGTAGGTGCCGGGCAGGGTCGCCGACATCAGGATCTCGGGCGGGAACTTGCCGAGGTCGGGCAGCGGCTCGTCGGGCAGGCGCGCGAAGGTGTTGCGCAGCTCTTGCAGCATGTCGTCGGACTCCATGGCGCCGCGCCGGTAGTGGTCGGCGCGGTCGGCGGGCACGCGGGGCCACAGCGAGAGCGGCCGGCCCGTCAGCTCGGAGAGGCGCTGCGCGGCGGCTTCGTGGTCTGCCTGCACGCGGTCGCCGCCGGGCAGCTCGATTTCGGGCGCCGGCAGCTCGCCGGCTTCGGCCACGTCGCCGGCGAAGCGCGCGCGGCACTGCAGCAGCGCCGGCAGCTTGCGCGCGCTCTCGATGCTCTCGCGCTGTTCGTCGCGGATCGCCCAGGCGCGGTCGCCGCGCAGACCCTCGGCGCCGGCAGCCGCCTCGGCGAGGCGCTCGCCCTGCATGCTCTTCACGGGATAGCGGTGGATCTCGGACACGCGGGCGACGACGCTGGGCATGCTGCACCTCGGCTGGCTGGGCGTCACGGCGACGCCGACCGCGAGGGATAACCCAGACGCGCGCGCCGAGCGAGCGGGCGCGCCGCGCGGGCGGATCGTGCTCAGCCGGTCGGGGGGGTGTTCGTGCTGCTCGCGCGGCTTGCGGTTTCGCCCGCGCTCCGCACCGTCGTGCCGGCCACCACGATGTGCTCGACTGGCCGGTTGGGCTTGCCCCAGCGGCCGTGCACGTCCGTCTCGACGCTCGCAATCGAGTCGACGACGTCGAGCCCGTCGACGACGCGGCCGAACACTGTGTGGGCGCCGTCGAGGTGGTGGGCGTCCCGGTGGACGATGAAGAACTGGCTGCCGCCGGTGTCGGGCCGGCCCTGGTTGGCCATCGACAGCACGCCGCGGTCGTGCGGGGCGGGGTTGTGCTCGTCGGCGATCTTGTAGCCCGGATCGCCGAGGCCGTCGTTCGCCGCATCGTCGTCGCGCGAGAGCGGGTCGCCGCCCTGGATCATGAACCCGGGGATCACCCGGTGGAACTTCGTGTCGTCGTAGAAGCCCTGGCCGGCGAGCTTCACGAAGTTGGCGACGGTGTTCGGGGCGAGCTCGGGATAGAGTTCGAGCACGATGTCGCCGTAGCGCTCGATGTGGAGGGTGACGGTGGGACGCGGCCCGGTCGGCCAGGCGAAGTCGGCCGCCGGCTCGCCGCCGCCGTCGTTGCCCGCCGGATCGCCGGCGCCACATCCCGTCGACACGGCCAGCACGATTGCCATCGCGAGGGCGGCGCGGAGCGTGAGCCTCCGGTCTGCGGTCGGGTGCGAGACCCGCTGTGATACGGTCCGGCGCATGCCGCTCGTATCGACCCGATCCGGCCCCAGGTTGAGCCATCACCGCGATCTGCGGCGCCGGCTGCGTGTGCTCTGCGCCGCGCGCCGCGCGACACCGGGCCTGTGCGGTGCGCTGGCCCGGAGGGTGGTCGTCTGTCTCGCGCTCGTCACGGTCGGTCCCACGGTGGGCCGCGCCGCTGCACCGGCCCCCGCTCACGCCCGCGGCGGCATGGTGGTGACGTCCTCGGTGCACGCCGCCGAGGCCGGCGCGGCAATCCTCGCCGACGGCGGCAACGCGGTGGACGCCGCCGTGGCCACGGCCTTTGCGATCGCGGTCACCCAGCCGTTCTCGGCCGGGCTCGGCGGCGGCGTCTTCGCGCTGGTGCGCAACCCGGACGGCGAGACGATCGCGGTGGACGCGCGCGAGACGGCGCCCGCCGCCGCCACCCGCGACATGTACGTGAAGCCGGGCGTGCCCGACAACGCCTCCCGCCACGGCGCCCTCGCGGTCGCGGTGCCGAGCTTCGTGGCCGGCATGCAGCTGATGCTCGAGCGCTGGGGCACGAAGCCGCTCGCCGAGGTGCTCGCGCCGGCGATCGAGCTCGCCGAAGGCGGCTATGCGCTCGCGTCCTTCCAGGCCGACCGCATCAACTTCATGGGGCGCTACATCACGCCCGAGCGCTTCCCCGAGACGCACCGTATCCAACTCGCCCCGGCGGCGGACGGTCGCGCCGATCCCGGCGAGCGGCTCGTGCAGAAGGATCTCGCGAAGACGCTGCGCGCCATCGCGAAGCAGGGCGCCGGGGTGGTGCACGGCGGGGAGATCGGCCGCCGCATCGCCGAGCACGTGCAACAGCGGGGCGGCATCCTGACGCTCGACGATCTCGCCGGCTACCAGGTGAAGCTGCGCGAGCCCGTGCGCGGCACCTACCGCGACTACGAGGTGATCTCGTTTCCGCCGCCGTCGTCCGGCGGCGCGGTGCTGCTCGAGACGCTGAACATCCTCGAGGGCTTCGAGGTCGGCGCCGAGGGGGCCGGCAGCTCACAGAGCCTCCATCTGATCGCCGAGGCGATGAAGCTCGCCTTCGCGGACCGCGCCACCTACATGGGCGACAGCGACTTCGTCGAGGTGCCGGTCGAGCGGCTCGTTTCGAAGTCGTACGCCGACGCCCAGCGCAAGCGCATCGACCCCAAGCGCGCCAGCGCCGTGAAGGCGCCCGGCGCCGTGCCCGACGACGCGGGCACCGCGCACCTGTCGGTCACCGACGCGAAGGGCGGCGCCGTCGCGCTGACGATGACGATCAACACCCTCTACGGCTCGGGGATCACCGTGCCCGGCACGGGCATCGTGCTCAACAACGAGATGGACGACTTCTCGGTCGCCCCCGACACGCCCAACGCCTACGGGCTGGTCGACAAGCGCGGCGCCAACGCGGTGGCCCCCGGCAAGCGGCCGCTCTCGAGCATGACGCCGACGATCCTGCTGCAGGACGGCGAGGTGCGCATGGTGACCGGCAGCCCGGGCGGGCCGCGCATCATCACCACCGCGCTGCTCTCGATCCTGAACGTACTCGACTATGGGATGGACGTGTCCGCCGCCGTGGCGGCGCCGCGCTTCCACCACCAGTGGATGCCCGACCGGCTCTACGTCGAGCCCGAGACCCCCCGCGACGTCGTCGGCGCCCTCGAGGCCATGGGCCACGAGGTCGAAGTGAGCGACCGCCACTGGTCGGCCGCCCAGGCGATCGTGATCGACCCCGCCACCGGCCTCCACCTCGGCGGCACCGACCCGCGCACCCAGGGCGGGGCGCTGGGACCGAACTGAAGAGGACGAACGGAGATCTCCCATGCAGGACTTCCCCCACCGCTACTCGATCGAGGCATCCGCGAAGGTCGAAGGCCCGGTCGCGATCGCGTCGCCCGGTCTCGCGGATCTGCAGACCGCGGCGCCCGCCGAGTTCGGGGGGCCGGGCGATCAGTGGTCGCCCGAGACGCTCTTCGTGGCGTCGGTGGCCGACTGCCTGGTGCTCGGCTTCCGCGCGATCGCGCGGGCCTCGTCGCTGCCGTGGGTGTCGCTTCGCTGCGAGGGCGAAGGCGTGCTCGATCGCGTCGAGCGCACCACGAAGTTCACCTCGATCACGCTGCGCGCCTGCCTGACCGTGCCCGAGGGCACCGACCCCGAAAAGGCGAAGCGCATCCTCGACAAGGCCGAGCGCAGCTGCCTCGTCTCGAACTCGCTCGCCTGCCCGGTGCACCTCGAGCCACAGGTCGAGGTGGTGTAGCGATCGAAGCCCGGGGGATCGGCGGGCACGGGCGAGGTCATTCGCGGGCGACTGAAGATCGCCGGATGAAGCCGCGTGATCTCGTGCGACATCTCGGGTCGCACGCCTGCGAGCTGCTTCGAGTGGGTGGTCGGCCCGCTCACTCTCCGGGCGGGGCGAAGATCCTCTTTGGGGCGAGGGCCGTGTCGGCGCGGTCGAGGTCGCTGTTGCGGGCGCCCGCGAAGGCGTTCAGGCCGAGCGATTCGCGGAAGTCCTGCGAGGCGTGCAGGGTGGTGTCGTCGAGGGGGATGCCGCTCAGGTCGGCGTTGCGCACGAGCCCGTTGAAGATGCCCGTGATGGCCGCGCACTCGACGAATCCCTCGTCGCCGAGCGCCCCGCGCAGGGCGTCACGGGCCGCGGCGATGTCGTCGCTGCCGCGGGTGACGGCCTCGCCGAAGCGCACGATCGCCTCGCCGTGGCCGACGTCGCTGCCGCTCGAACGGCCCACCGTCGCATCCAGGGTCACGTCCTGCCCGATGTGCTCGCTGCTCGCCCGGAGCAGCCCGACGTGGGAGGTCGTTCAATAGAAGCACTCGTTCAGGGCGGAGACCCGTGCGGCGAGCAGCTCGGCCTGCGGGCGCGAGAGCGGTCCCGTCCACTCGAGATCGTAGAAGCTGCCGCCGGGCCCTCCGTACATCGCCCCCACGTTGTTCATGAACAGCGCGTTGGCGTCGGGCACCAGCGAGAGCGCGCGCGAGACGTTCGGGCCGGGCCACGGATCGCCCATGGGCACGTAGCCCCCGATGTCGGCCACCTCCGCGAAGCGAGCGCCGTCGGGCGCGCGGTCGTCGGTCGGCTCGGGGAGCCGCTCGTGGCCGCAGCCGAGGGCCTCGCCGAACGCGTCGATCGCGGTGACCGTCACGACGACCGAGCCGAGCTCCACGTAGGCGGCGTCGCCGAGCGAGGCGACCGTCTTCTCCGCCCAGGCGCGGTCGATGCGGCGAGCGTCCGCGGCGATCGTGCGTGCGGCGTCGACGGCGGGCTCGGGCAGCCGGCCTTCGGCGTCGGGCAGCTCCGTGCGCGTCCAGGGCGGGTCGTTGCGCGCGGCCCGGGCCGCGCGGGCCTGGCGCGCGATCTCGACGCGCTCGCTGCCCGTCCAGTGCGAGCCGGCGCGCGCGATGTGCTCCCAGCTGGCGCGGTGCGTGTCGGCGATCTCGTCGCGCACCGCGAGGCCGGCGGCCGCGTAGTCGAAGCAGCGCTCGCTTTCGGTCATGCGTGGGGTCTCTCGCTCGAGGTCGGGTACGGGACTTGCCGGCCGCGCCTCTCCGCAGCCACCAGCCGCACGGAACGAACGACGAGCAGTCTACTCCACCCGTCCGGCCCGCCAGGCCGGGCGCCGGAGCGGTCGCGCTGGGGCGCCGCCGCTCGGGGAGCACTGAAGGACCCGCTGGCGCTACGGCCGCTCTTCCTCGTGGCGCGAGAGTTGCTCGATTCTCGGCTTCTCGAGGCGCTCGAAGTCGGCGAACGCGTCCTCGCCGTCGAGCGACCCACGACGCTCTTCGCGAACTCCACCGGGGGCGTCCCGGTGCCCGGTCGACTGCACGCCGTGCCGGGCTCGAAGTGTGACGCGGGCCGAAGCTGACTCCGCCCGGCTACCTCTGCTTCTCCACCACCTGCAGCAAGTCGAACGTAGACACCACGCCGTGAAACGCCTCCTCGTCGATCACGAAGACGTGGTGGACCCGGTTCTTGCGCAGCAAGCCGGCCACTTCGGCGGCGCTGGCATCGGGCTCGATGCTCAGCACGCCCTGCGTCATCACGTCTGCCGCGGAAACCTGCGACAGGCGGTTCTGCAGATCGTCGGGCACGTTGCTCCAGTCGGGCGACGAAAACGGCAGGACGTCGCGCAGATAGCTCGTCTCGACCTGGGCGGTGTCGCTCTCGTCGGCGAGCGAGCGCACGAGGTCGGCGGTGGTGATCACGCCGACCACCTCCTCGTTCTGGTCCACCACCGGCGCGGCGCTGATCTGCTCTTCGGCGAACAGTCGATGAACGTCGATGATCGGCGTCTCGGGGCTGACGGACAGCACGTGTCCTTCCATCAAGTCGCGGGCTCTCAACATGCCGGCTCTCCTGGTTGGCGGTTCCGGCCGATCGCTCGATTCCTCTCGGCCGGGTCGACCACCACGTAGCATGCCCCGACTCCATCCGGTGCGCAGCACGATGTGGCGCATGTCTACAGCACCTCGTCGCCTGGCGAGACAACCCGCCCCATCACTGGGCATTGTCGCTCCGGGGATTGCAAGGTCAAGCGAGGGGCGTGACGCCCGTGAGGTGGAAAATGACGAAGCGAGGATCGATTCGTGGGTCGGGCCGAGCCGCTGCGATCCGCGCGCGCCGCGGATCGGGTGCGCGCCAGCGTGCCCGCGCGTGTGCTGCTCGACGCCATCGCGGCGGCGATCCACGAGACCGGCAACCCGACGCTGCTGCCCCACGAGAGCGAGGCCACCCGCGACGCGCTGCCCGGCCTCGAAGACCGTGCAGCTGCCGCCGGGCAGCAGCCCCGAGCAGATCGTCGGCTGGATCCAGCGCGCGCATCCGCTCGGCTGCAAGGGCGTCGCGTTCTGCCGAAGCGAGCATTCCGTCGAGGCGCCGTGCATCGAGTGCTCGGCGGTCGGCGCACGCCTTACGCGCTGAGTCTACGCTACACGGTGCGCGAGAAGCGGGGCTGGTCGTCGCCCGGCGGCTTCAGATGGGCGTCGAACGTCATCGCGATCACGCGCAGGAAGAGCCGGCCCGTGCGCGTCACCTCGTAGCCGTGGCCGGTGCGCGCGAGCAGCCCGTCCTCGACGAAGGGCGCGAGGCGTCCGTCGAGATCGGGGATGCGCTCGGCGAGCCCGCGCCCGAACGTCTCCTCGAAGCGGTCGCCGCGGATCTCGCCGCGGCACATCAGCCGCTGGATCAGCCAGCCGCGCTCGCGGTCCTCGGGCGACAACCGAAAGCCCTTCACGGTGGCGAGTGCGCCTTGCGCGATGCTCTCGCGCCAGGCGTCCGGGTCGTGGGCCGACTGCGCGTAGCTGCCGCCGATCTCCGAGATGCCGCTCGGTCCGAGGGCCAGCACCTCGACGCCTCCGCGCGTCGTGTAGCCCATGAAGTTGCGCCGCAGCGTGCCGTCGTCGGAGGCGATCACCAGCTCGTCGTCGGGCAGCGCGAAGTGGTCGAGGCCCAGGTGGCGATAGCCCGCCGACTCGAGCCGCGAGAGGGCGGCCAGGAAGATCGCCACCTTTTCCTGCGCGTCGGGCAGGTCCTTGCGCTCGAAGCCGCGCTGCGCCTTTGAGATCCAAGTGACGTGCGCGTAGCTGTAGAGCGCGATGCGGTCGGGCCGAATTGCTTCGAGCCGGTCGAGCGTGCCCTGGAACGACTCGACGGTCTGGTAGGGAAGGCCGTAGATCAGGTCGACGTTCACGCTGCGGATGCCGCGCGAGCGGGCGTGCCGCACGAGCTCGCGGATCGTCTCCTCGGACTGCACCCGGTTGATGGCGCGCAGCACGCGCGGGTCGGTGTCCTGCACGCCGAAGCTCACGCGCGTGAAGCGCCGCTCTGCGAGCACGTCGAGCTGCGACGGGCGGGTGCGGCGGGGGTCGAGCTCGGCGCTGCGCTCGGCGTCGGGGGCGGGCGCGAAGTGCTCGTCGATCGTGGCGATCAGGCGGTCGAGCTCCTGCTCGTCGAGGAAGTTCGGGCTGCCGCCCCCGAACGCGAGCTGCACCGCCCGCCGCTCGCGACCGAGCCCGGCGGCGAGCTGCCCGGCCTGGCGCCCGATGGCCTCGAGGTAGGGGGCCACCACGCCGTGGTCCTGGGTGATCTGCCGGTTGCAGGCGCAGAAAGAGCAGAGGCGCTCGCAATACGGCACGTGGACGTAGAGCGACAGGTCGTCGGCGGTGCTTCGCGCCAGCGCCTCGCGCAGCTCGGCGTCGCCGAAGGCCTCGCTCCACACCGGCACCGTCGGGTAGCTGGTGTACCGGGGCCCGGGCTTGTCGTAGCGCGTGACGAGCGCCTGCAGGTCCATACCGCCTCGTCTCTCCACGGTTCCGGGGCGTTCGCCGCCGAGGGTAGCGCCGGTCGTCTTCGGCTTGCCGGGCCCTGGCCTCAAGGCCGCACGAGCGCGAGCGTGTACGCGTCGAGTCGGAAGAACCGGCGCGCGATGCGCAGCACGTCGTCGCGGGTGATCGCCGCGATCTGCTCCGGGTAGGCGCGGTGCGCGTCGGGCCCCAGCCCGTACAGCGCGTCGAGGGCGGTGTGCGCGGCGCGGGCTGCGCTGCGCTGCTGATCGATCGCGTAGTTGCCGATCAGGTTGCGGCGCGCGCGGTCGAGTTCCTCCTCGCCGGGCGGCTCGTCGACGAGGCGCTGCAGGTGGTCGAGGATGCCTGCGCGGGCGACCTCGACCTTGTCGGGTGATGTCCCGATGTAGACCGCGAAGAACCCGGGTGCGAGACCCTCGACGTTCATCGCCGAAACGCTGTAGGCCAGGCTCTGCCTGTCTCGCAGGTCGAGGAAGAGCCGCCCGCCCTGACCGCTGAGTACGTGCGAGAGCACCTCGAGCCCGTGCCGGTCGGGGTCCGAGACGTCGGTGCCGCGGAAGCCGAGCACCAGGTGGGCCTGGGCGCGATCCTTCTCGAGCAGCGCCTCGCGGATCCCGGCGGGCCGCGGATCTTCGGCGGCGCCCGGGCGATCGAAGGGCTCGCCGGGCAGCCCAGAGAGCCGCTCTGTCACCTCCTTGGCGACGGCGTCGGGGTCGACGTCGCCGGCGATCGCCAGCACGAGGTTGGGTGAGCGGATCAGTCGTGTGTGCTGCGCGCGCACGTCCCCGGGCGAGAAGCCCGCCACGCTGTCGCGATGGCCGAGCATGGGCAGCCGGTACGGGTGCTCGGCGAACTCGGTCTCGCCGAAGATCTGGAAGGCGCGCTGGGCGAGCTGGTCCTCGCGCCGGTCGATGGCGGCCAGCGTCTCGCGCCGCTCCCGCTCCACCTCCTCGTCGTCGAAGCGCGGTTCGAGGAGCACCTCGGCGGCGAGGTCGAGGGTGGGCACGAGCTTGTCGCTCGTCGATTCGAAGGTGATGCCGAGCGAGCTGCGCCCCGAGAAGCCGCTCACGTCGGCCGCGAGGTCCTCGACGGCGCGAGCGAAATCGACCGCCGTGCGGCCCCGGGTGCCGCGGGTCCACATCGCGGCGGTAAAGCTCGACAGCCCGGCGCTCGCCTCCGTGTCGGCGAGCAGTCCGCCCACGAAGGCCGCGCGTCCGGCGACGACCGGGACGCTGCGCCGCGGCGTCACGTGCAGCATGCCGCCGCCCGGCAGCGGGAAGCTGTGGATCTCGCCCGGACCCCGCTCGGGCGGAGCCGTCACGGCGACCGGCGGCGAAGCGGTCGCGGGCCGCGGCGCCGCTTTGCGCCCGGGCGCCGTGGCGCGTGAGGCGGAGCGGGCGGCGCCGGTGACGAGTGCGTTCGCGATCGTCTCGTCGTCGAGGCCGTTCGCGGTCTGCTCGGGCACCAGCGCGGCCGCCGTGAGCTGATCGGTCGACAGGTACTCGTTGGCGACGCGCATCAGGTCGTCGCGCCCCGCGCCGCGCAGCGTCTCGAAGTATTCGTCCTCGGTCTGCCAGCCCGCGCCGAGCAGCTCGAAGCTGCCGAGCTTGCTCGCGATGCCCGAGACGCTCTCGCGCTCGAAGTGTTCGGTGGCGAGGAAGTTCGCGCGGGCGCGCTCGAGCTCGTCCTCGCCCACGGGCTCGTGGCGAAGCCGCTCGACCTCCTCGGCGATCGCCTCGAGGGCGCCGGCGGCGCGGGCGGCGTCCGTCTCGAGGTTGATCGAGAAGAGCCCGCGGTCGAGGGGCGTGTACGAAGAGGAGTCGATCTTGTCGACGAGCCCCTCGCGCTCGCGCAAGCGCCGCACCAGCCGGCTCGATTCGCACTCGCCGAGCAGGAAGGACAGCAGGTCGAGGTAGGTCGCGTCGCGATCGCGGAAGCGCGCGGACGGCCAGGCCAGCTCGATGCGATGACCCTCGAACGCTCGCCGCAGCACGTGGGTCTTCAGTGCGGTGTGGCGCGGCTCGTCGGGCCGCTCGCGCACGGCGTGGCCGGGCTCCGCCCCCTCGAAGAGGCCGGCGATGCGGTCGCGCAGGGCGCCGGCCTCGAAGTCGCCGGTGGCGATCACCGTGAGATTGTCGGGCGCATACCAGCGCCGGAAGAAGCCCAGGCAGCGGTCACGGTCGAGCCCGCCGACGCTCTCGGGCGTGCCCAGGATGGGCGCGCGATAGGGGTGCGCGAGGTACGCCTCACGAAAGGTGAGGTCGCTCAGCACGTGGCCGGGCACGTCTTCCGAGCGCCGGATCTCCTCGATCACCACCTCCTGCTCGCGCTGCACCTCGGCTGCGTCGAACACCGAGTGGCGGACGGCGTCGGCGAGCACCTCGACGCCGGTATCGAGCGCGTCGCCGGGCAGCGTCGCGTAGTAGACGGTGACGTCGAAGGACGTGTAGGCGTTGATGCGTCCCCCGGCCCCTTCCACGTCGCCGGCCACCGCGCCCACGCCGCGCTGCCCGGTGCCCTTGAAGAGCATGTGCTCGTGGAAGTGGGCGAGCCCCTCTTCGCCGGGCCGCTCGTCCGCACTGCCGACCCGCGCCCAGAACTGCACGCTCGCCACCGGCGACAGGTGGCTCTCCTGCAGGAGCAGGCGAAGCCCGTTGTCGAGCTTCTCGTCGTGGACTTCGCGGTTCGACAAGTGGGCGCAGAGGGTATCGGACCGGAGGGGGAAAGCCCGCGCAGGCTATAGACTTCCGGGCATGACCGCGGACGTCGGCGTCTATGTGCACGTGCCGTTCTGCGCACGCGTGTGCCCGTACTGCGACTTCGCGGTCGAGCCGGCGCCCGAGCGGCTGCGCGACGGCGCGAACGCCGCGTTTCGCGAGCGGGAGGATCGCTTCGTCGCCGCCCTGCTCGGCGAGCTCGAGCTGCGCGCGCCGGCCTTCGCCGGTCGCTCGCTCGCCACCCTCTACCTGGGCGGCGGCACGCCGGGGCTGCTGCGCCCCGAGTCGCTGGCGCGCATCGGCGAGGCCGTGCGGGCCCGCTTCGCGCCGGGCGGGGACGCGCTCGAGGTGACGCTCGAGATCAATCCGAGCACGGTCGAGCGCGAGTGCCTGGAGGCGTTTCGGAGCGAGGCCGGCGTCGACCGGCTCTCGGTCGGCGTGCAGTCCTTCGACGACTCGCTCCTGAAGGCCCTCGGCCGTGCGCACCGCGCCGACGAGATCCCCCTCACGCTCGACGCGGCCCGCGCGGCGGGATTCTCGAACATTTCGATCGACCTGATGTTCGCGGCCCTGCACCAGACCCTCGCGACGCTCGAGCGCGACCTGGCCCTGGCGCTGGCCTTCGCGCCCGAGCACGTCTCCACCTACGAGCTGGTCCACGAGCCGCGCACGCCCTTCGGCCGGGCCAGCGAGTCCGGCCGGCTCGCCCGCTTCGACGACGACGCGGCCGCCGACATGTCGCTGCGCATCGAGTCGGTGCTGGGCGATGCCGGCTACGAGCGCTACGAGCTGACCAACTTCGCCCGGCCGGGCTTCGCTTCGCGCCACAACCGCCGCTACTGGGCGAGGGCCCCGGTGCTGGCCCTGGGACCCGGCGCGCACTCGACCGATCCGCCGGGACCGGGGCGGCCCCACGGCGCGCGCACCGCCAATCCCCGCGCACTCTCGGCCTGGCTGGCCCGCGTCGAGGCCGGTCGCCTGCCGGCCGAGGCCGAGGAGATCCCGGAGGCGCGGCAGGCCCTCGGCGAGGCCTGCTTCCTGGGTCTGCGGACCGCGGAGGGCATCTCGGCCCGGGCGCTCGAGGCCGAGTTCGGGGCGCCGCCGCGGGGCCTGTTCGGCCCGCTGATCGAGCGGCTGCTCGAGCGCGGGCTGCTCGCCGAGTCGGCGGCGGGCGATCTCGCGCTCACCGCCCGCGGCCGCCTGCTCGCCGACGAGGTCGCCGCCGAGTTTGTCTGAGGGGCGCGTGAATCGAGCCCGCCGGGGCGCTTGGATCGTTGACGCCCCGCGTGGGGAGTGTTAGACAGGACTCCGCGAATTCATTGAGGTTTTTCGTGTCCGAACGAGTCGGCCAACAGCCCTCGGCGAGGCGCGCCGAGGCGGCGAGCGGAAGCGGCAGCCCGGGCGGGCCGAAGCCGCTCAGCGACCGTCAGGCGATGGTGCTGCGGGCGGTGGTGACCGCCTACGTGGCCGATGCCTCGCCGGCTTCGAGCGCGATGGTCTCGCATCTGCTGCCGGTTCCCCTCTCGAGCGCGAGCATCCGCAACACGATGGCCGAGCTCGCCGACCGCGGCCTGATCGAGAAGCCCCACGCCTCGGCGGGCCGCGTGCCCACCGAGGGCGGCATCCGGCTCTTCGTCGACCGGCTGCTCGGCGCTCCGAGCCTCTCGGCCTACGACCGCCGCGACCTGGCCGACGCGCTCGGCGAGGTCGAGGGCCAGGACGTCATGCCGCGCATCTCGAGTCTGCTCTCGCTGCGCACCCATCAGCTCGGATTCGCGCTGCGACCGCGCCTCGAGCGACTGACACTGCGCCATGTCAGCCTCGTGCGGGTGGCGGAGGATCGCCTGCTCGTCGTGGTGGTGCCGAAGAGCGGCGTGACGCGACAGTGCGTCGTCGACGACGAGGGCGCCGGCGATCAGGCCGAGCTCGACCGGATGGCGGCTGCGCTGAACGAGCGGGTGGTCGACCGCAGCCTGCCGCAGGTGCGCGGGCTGCTCGAGCGCGAGCTGCGCGAGCTCGAGAGCGAGGCGCGAAGCCTGCTCTTCCGCTCGCTCGCTCTCGGTCTGCGCATCTTCACCGAGGGCATCTCGAGCGAGCAGGCCGAGCTGGTCATCACCACGCGATCGGCCCTGCTCGCGCAGCCCGAGTTCGACGATCCCGACCGCATCCGCGGCCTGATGAGCGCCCTCGAGACCAACGAGCGGCTGCTCGACGTGCTCGGCCAGGTCCTCGAGTCGGACGCCGGGGGGGTCTCGGTGTCCCTCGGCGAGGATCTCGAGGAGCCGGCCCTGCGCCGCTGCGCGGTCGTGGCGGTTCCCTACGGCGGGGCTGGACTTTCCCGGCCGGATGCCGATGAATACGCGGAATCGCCGATCACCGCTGGGGGCGCCCCCCTGGGCGTGCTCGGGGTGATCGGACCCAACCGCATGGACTACGCCCGGGTGATTCCGGTGGTGAGCTATTGCTCGCGCCTGATCACACAGCGGCTAGGAGCCTGAGGCGCGCCCGTGAGCGATCCCGAGACGCCCGGAGAGAACGAGGACGGCCCCAGCATCGCGCCGACCGACGAGATGGCCGAGGCCCTGCGCGAGGCCGAGGAGGCCGTGGACGGTCGCCGCGAGGGCGCGGGGGGAGCCGGCCCCGGCGCGGGATCCGCCGACAACGACAAGATGACGATCGAGCTGCTTTCACAAGAGTTGCAGTCCCTGAAGGACGAGTTCGAGGCCCGCACCAAGGAGCTCGAGGAGGCCAACGACCGCCACCTTCGCCTGCAGGCCGAATTCGAGAACTTCCGCCGGCGCACCCTCAAGGAGAAGCAGGAGTCGCTCCAGTACGGCCAGCAGAATCTCGTCAAGGATCTGCTCTCGGCGGTCGATAACCTGGAGCGCGCCCTCGGGCACGTGGAGCAGAGCGCCGACGCGGACTTGCAGAGCGTCTTGCAGGGCGTCGAGCTGGTGCACCGCGAGCTGCTGGCGGCGCTGGGCAAGCACGGCGTGACGGTCGTGGATCCCGAGGGAGAGGACTTCGATCCGGCCTACCACGAGGCCATGGGGCAGGTGCCGAGCGACCAGGTCGCACCGAACGGTGTCGTCCAGGTGCTGCAGAAGGGATATCTGCTGAAGGATCGGATGCTCCGGCCCGCCCGGGTCCTGGTGGCCGCCGCCGCACCGCAAGGAAGCGACACAGAGCAGGGTTAGCGCGGTCTCGAGCGGCATCGCCCCGGGGCCATGGCAGCACCGGGGAGGATGGTTACCGCCGATGGGCAAGGTCATCGGGATCGATCTCGGGACGACCAACTCGTGCGTGGCGTTCACGTCCGCGGGCAACCCGGAGGTGGTCGCCAACGCCGAGGGCTCGCGGACGACGCCGTCGATGGTGGCGTTCACCGAGTCCGGCGAGAAGCTCGTCGGCCAGATCGCCAAGCGCCAGGCGGTCACGAACCCCGCGCGCACGCTCTTCGCCGTGAAGCGCCTGATCGGGCGCAAGCACGATGCGGACGAGGTCGCGTCGTTCAAGGAGGTCGCGCCGTTCGGAATCGTGGCGGCCGAAAACGGCGACGCCTGGGTGAAGGTCGACGACCGGGCCTGCTCGCCCCAGGAGATCTCCGCCACCATCCTGACCAAGATGAAGGACACGGCCGCCGACTTCCTCGGCGAGCCGGTCGACGACGCCGTGATCACGGTTCCGGCCTACTTCAACGACGCCCAGCGTCAGGCCACCAAGGAGGCGGGCGCCGTCGCGGGACTGAACGTCCTGCGCATCATCAACGAGCCCACCGCGGCCGCGCTCGCCTACGGGATCGACGTCAGCGAGGACAAGACCATCGCGGTCTTCGACCTCGGCGGCGGCACCTTCGATATCTCGATCCTCGAGATCGGCGACGGCGTCTTTCAGGTGCTGTCGACGAACGGCGACACTTTTCTGGGCGGCGAGGACTTCGACAACGCCATCGTCGACCACCTCGCGGACGGTTTCCGGCAGGAGCACGGCATCGATCTGCGCCAGGACCCGATGGCGCTGCAGCGCCTGAAAGAAGGCGCCGAGCGCGCCAAGCAGGAGCTGTCGTCGCTCGAGGAGACCGACGTCAATCTGCCCTTCATCAGCTCGGACGACGAAGGTCCGAAGCACCTCGTGGTGACGCTCTCGCGCGCGCTGATCGAGGAGCTCTGCGCAGGGCTCGTCGATCGCCTCGACGCGCCGTGCCGCACCGCGGTCGAGGACGCCGGCGTTGCTCTCGAGCAGATCGACGACGTGCTGCTCGTGGGCGGCATGACACGCATGCCGCGCGTGCAGGCGAAGGTCGAGGAGGTCTTCGGCCAGGCGCCCAACACGAGCGTCAACCCCGACGAGGTGGTCGCCGCCGGTGCGGCGATCCAGGGCGGGGTGCTGAAGGGCGAGGTCGAGGACGTCCTGCTGCTCGACGTCTCGCCGCTTTCGCTGGGCGTCGAGACCCAGGGCGGCGTGTTCACGAAGATCATCGAGAAGAACACCACGATTCCCACGGTGAAGAGCCAGGTCTTCTCGACCACCGAGGACGGCCAGGACATGGTGCGCGTGCACGTCCTGCAGGGCGAGCGCGAGATGGCCGAGGACAACATGCGGCTCGGCTGCTTCGAGCTCGTCGGCATTGCGCCGGCGCCGCGTGGCGTGCCGCAGATCGAGGTGAGCTTCCAGATCGACACCGACGGCGTCGTGAACGTGTCCGCCAAGGACCTGGGCACCGGCAAGTCGCAGAGCATCGAGGTGACGGCGTCGAGCGGCCTCTCGGACGAAGAGGTCGAGCGCCTCGTCGAGGAGGCCGAGAGCCACGCCGCCGAGGACACCTCGCTGCGGGCGCTCACCGAGCTGCGCAACAAGGCCGAGGGGCTCGTCTACTCGACCGAGAAGACCCTCGAGGAGTTCGCCGACGACATCGCGGCCGAGGACCGCGAGGCCGTGCAGTCGGCCCTCGCGGCGGCGCGCGAGCAGGCCAAGGGCGACGACACCGCGTCGCTCGAGACGGCGATCGACGAGCTGTCGGCGGTGACCTTCCGGCTCACCGAGAAGCTCTACGCGGCCCTCGGCGCCGACGAGTCCTGACGGCCGGCGGGCAAGTCCCCAAGGGAGCCGTCGCCCCGCCCCGGGCGTCTTTGCGCCGCCGTGCGCGAGCGGGCAGACTCCCGCCGCCGAGCGGGGTGTCCGGGGCTTGACAGGCGCCGGTCGGGAACGATCCGACGCCGCTCGATGAGCGCGACCTGCATGCGGGCGCGCGCTGCTGCCGTGACTCGAGCCTTCGGAGCCAGCCCTTGAGCAAGCGCGACTACTACGAGGTGCTCGGCGTCGATCGGGGCGTCGACGAGGGGGCGCTCAAGAAGGCGTACCGCAACCTCGCCCTGCAGTACCACCCCGATCGCAACCCGGACGACGCCGGCGCCGAGGAGCGCTTCAAGGAGGTCTCCGAGGCCTACGCGGTGCTGTCCGATCCGGAGAAGCGTGCGCGCTACGACCGCTTCGGCCACGCCGGGCTCGGCGCGGGCCCGGGCGGGCCCGGGATGGACTTCGGCGACCTCGGCGGTTTCACCGACATCTTCAACGACCTGTTCGGCGACATCTTCGGCGGCGGCCGCGGGGGCTTCGGTGGCGGGCGCCGGGGCGGCCGCGGCCAGCGCGGGGCCGACCTCCGCTACAACCTCGAGATCGACCTCGACGACGTGCGCAACGGCGTCGAGCCGGCCATCAAGATTCCCAAGATGCGCGGCTGCGAGTCGTGCTCGGGATCGGGCGCGGCGCCGGGCAGTCGCGCCGAGTCGTGCGAGCAGTGCGGCGGTGCCGGCCAGATCGTCTTCCAGCAGGGCTTCTTCCGCGTCAACCGCACCTGCGACGTCTGCGGCGGCGCGGGCGAGATCATCCGCGACCCGTGTCGGGATTGCCGCGGCAGCGGCCGCCTCGAGGGCCGGCAGACCCTGCAGGTGCGCGTGCCGGCCGGCGTCGACGACGGCTCGCGCCTGCGGCTGGTGGGCGAGGGCGAGGCCGGCATAGCGGGCGGTCCCGCCGGCGATCTCTACGTGGTGATCAGCGTGCGCGAGCACCCGCTCTTCCAACGCGACGGCACCGATCTGCACGTCGAGGTTCCGGTGACCTTCGTGCAGGCAGCGCTCGGCGCCGAGATCGAGGTGCCGACGCTCGAGGGCAAGGTGAAGGTGACGGTTCCGGAGGGCACGCAGACGGGCAAGGTGCTGCCGCTCCACGGCGCCGGCCTGCCGCCGCTCGCGCCCCGGGCCGACGCGCGGCAGCTGTCGCGGATGCGCGGCGATCTCTATGTGCGACTCTTCGTCGAGGTGCCCACGCGACTCACGCCGCGGCAGCGCGAGCTGCTCGAGGAGTTCGCGCACGAGACGGGCATCGAGGTCTCACCGGCCCACAAGAGCTTCGTCGAGAAGCTGCGGGATTTCTTCGACTGATCATGCACTGCACCCCCAACCGGACCGCTCGCGCGTGGGTCCCGTTCGTGCTGGCCTGGCTGTGCGTCCTGCTGGGGGCGGGCTGTGCCGGGCCGGGCGGCCGCCCCGCCGAAGCGCCGGTGAGCGAGGGCGAGCGGCTCGCCTATCAGTCGGCGATGGCCGAGCTGCCCGCGGACCCCGCGGCCGCGGCCGCCGCCCTCGAGTCGTTCATCGAGACCCGGCCGACGAGTGCGCTGGCCGACGACGCCGCCGAGGAGCTGGCCCGCCTGTCGCTGGTGGAGGGCCGCCGCGACGACGCCTTCCGCTGGCTCGAAACGGTGGTCGAGCGCTATCCCGACGGCGATCGCGCCGACTCGGTGCGGGTGCGGCTGGCGCGCTGGGAGGTCGGCCGGGGCGACCCGCTCCGCGCGCGCGAGCTGCTCGGGCCGGTGCGCGTCGACCGCCTCGACCGGGCGGACCGGCGCGCCTTCCATCGGCTGCTCGCGCAGCTGGCCGACGATCCCGTGGAGCAGGTGGTCGCCATCGCCGGGCTGCGTGAGGTGGTGGAAGAGGAGATCGCCGCGGCGCCCGCCGATCAGGCCGGCTCGGCGCTGTCGGTGCGGCTCGGCGAGACCCTCGAAGCGATCGACGCCGAGATCGACGGGCTGCTGGTTGCGATGACGGTGGAGCAGCTCGGTCGCGCGGCCGTCGACCTGCGCGGCCCGCCGCCGGCCGGGCGCATCCGCTTGCTGCTCGCCCGCCACGCGCTCGCCGCGGGCGACTTCCGCGACGCCGAACGGCTGGTCGACCAGGCCCGCCGCTACGAGCTGACCGCCCGCGACGAGGAGCGGCTCGCGAGCCTCGAGCTGCGGCTCGGACTCGGGGGCGAGCTGGCGCTGAGCGACGAGCTTCCCAGCTGGCGCGACGCCGCCCGGCAACCGCGCGTCACACTCGACGGCGTGACCGCGACGATCGGCGTGGTGCTGCCGCTGTCGGGCCGCTATGCGCCCTTTGGCGAGGAGGCGCTGCGCGGGCTGCTGCTCGCCGCGCGCGTCTTCGACACCGAGCTGCCGGAGCTCGAGGCGGACGAGGTGTTGCCCGAGGTCTCTGCGCCGGCGCCGGGGCTGAGCGACACGGATTCCTTCGTGGCCGATCGCGAGATCCGGATCCAGGAGGGCGTGCGGCTGATCGTGCGTGACACGGGCGGGGCGCCGGGGCGGGCCGCCCAGGCGGTCCGCGAGCTCGCCGCCGACGAAGCGGTCGTCGCGATCGTCGGTCCGATCTTCTCCGACGAGTCCGAGGCGGCGGCCCGCGAGGCCGAGGCGGCGGGCGTTCCGCTGCTCACGCTGTCGAACCGCATCGAGATCTCGAGCGAGCGCGACTACGTGTTCAGGCTGCGCATGACGCCCGACGACGAGGTGGGCTTCCTGGTCGACCACGCGGTGGGCGAGCTCGGCGCCGAGCGCTTTGCGGTCCTCTACCCCCGGTCGCGTTACGGCCGCGGCATGCGGACGCGCTTCTGGGATGCGGTGCTCGAGCAGGGCGGCACCATCGTGGCGGCGGCCGCCTACGACCCGGAGGCCACCGACTACAGCGAAGCCATCCGCAGCATGGTGGGCTTCGATCTGCTCACCACCAACGAGTCGATCGCCCTCGAAGAGCGCGCCCAGGCGCTGCGGCGGGGTCGGCGCCTCGAACCGGAGGACGCGGCGCTGCTGCGCCGCACCCTCTACGAGCTGCTCGGACCCGAGGCCGAGCCCCTGCCGCCCATCGTCGACTTCGACGCGCTCTTCATTCCCGACTCGCACGAGCGCATCGGCCTGCTCGTGCCGCAGCTCGCCTATCACGAGGTGGTGGGCGTGCAGCTGCTCGGGTCGAGCGAGTGGAACGATTCGAGCCTGTTGCGGGTGGGGCGGCGCCACGTGCGCGGTGCGGTGATCGCCACACCGTTCCATCGCGAGAGCGGCTTCGATGCGATCCGGGCGTTCGTCGGCGACTACGAGGCGAGCTTCGGTGAGCCGCCGGCGCCGCTGGCCTCGGATGCCTTCGACGCGGCTAACCTCGTGCTCGAGCAGGTCGCCCGCGGACGCGAAGAGCGCGAAGACGTGCGGGACGGAGTGCTGCGGGTGCGGGGTTATCCCGGCGTCTCGGGTGTGATCAGCATCGAGCCCGACGGCAACGCGCGCAAGCGGCCCTTCCTCCTGCAGGTGCGCGGCGGGCGTTTCGTGGGGATCGACTGACACGACTGGCCGGCCGCCCCTGCGCGTGATCGATCGCGCTGGCGCGCGGCGCGTCGAGCCCGCGGTTGCGGTGAAATCTGCACGCTCATCCGGCGGCAACTCGGCACGCGGGCGCCGTGTGGGCAGGGGCGTCGGTCGGGTCGTGCAAGACGTATCCCGCGATGCGCAGCGCGCACGCATTCCCTCTTCTGAGACTTCCTAAAGCAAAACTGGTGCGGCGTCGAAACACGCTGCATGTCCGAACTCGTGCCCCCCGTAGAGAGCCTTCCCCACGAGCTGCCCGTGCTACCGCTGCGGGAGTTCGTGCTCTTCCCCTACATGGCGCTGCCGTTGTTCGTGGCGCGGCCCCGGTCGATCGCGATCGTCGAGGATGCCATGGCGGGCAACCGCCTGGTGATGCTGGTCGCGCAGCGCAATCCCGACGCGCAGGAGCCGGATCCCGACGGGCTGTACGCCGTGGGCACGATCGCCACCATCACGCGCACCGCGCGACTCGACGACGGTCGCGTCAAGGTCGTGGTGCAGGGCATCGCGAAGGCGCGCATCGACGCGGTCGTCGAAGACGAGTCGAGCCTGTGGGTGCGCGCGACCCCGTTCGTCGAGGACGACCTCGACGATTGGAGCGTCGAGAGCGAGGCGTTGATTCGCGCGGTGCGCGGCCGGGTCGAAGAGCTGCTGCCCCTGAAGAACCTTCCGCCCGAGATCCTCACGATGATCTCGAGCGTCGAACGTCCGGGCCGGCTGGCCGACCTGGTGGCGTCGCATCTGAAGCTTCGCCTCGGCGAGGCCCAGGAGGTGCTCGAGGTCCAGGATCCCCTCGTCCGCCTGCGCCGCATCGATGCATTGCTGCGCCGCGAGCTCGAGGTGTCGAGCATGCAGGCCGAGATCCAGACCCAGGCCCACGAGGAGATGTCGCGCGGGCAGCGCGAGGCGTTCCTGCGGGAGCAGCTGCGGGCCATCCAGGCCGAGCTCGGCGAGGTGGATCCGCGGGGCGACGAGCTCGACGAGTACCGGATCAAGCTCGAGGAGGCGAACCTGCCTCCCGAAGGCTACGAGGAGGCGGTGCGACAGCTGCGTCGGCTCGAGCGCATGCACCCCGACGGCCCCGAGGCCCAGGTGGTGCGCAACTACCTCGACTGGGTGGTGGAGCTGCCCTGGTCGCGTTGCTCGCCGGACCGGCTCGATCTCGTCAACGCGCGCGAGATCCTCGACGCCGACCACGCACACCTCGACGGCGTGAAGGACCGCATTCTCGAGTTCCTCGGCGTGCGCAAGCTGCGCGAGGACAGCCGCGGGCCGATCCTCTGCTTCTCGGGCCCGCCGGGCGTGGGCAAGACGTCGCTCGGCCGCTCGATCGCCCGGGCGATGGGACGCGAGTTCGTGCGCGTGTCCCTCGGCGGCGTGCGCGACGAGGCCGAGATCCGCGGGCATCGCCGCACCTACGTGGGCGCGCTGCCCGGGCGCATCATCCAGGCCATGAAGCAGGCCGGCACCAGCAATCCGGTCATCATGCTCGACGAGATCGACAAGCTCGGCAACGACTTTCGCGGCGACCCGTCCGCGGCGTTGCTCGAGGTGCTCGACCCCGAGCAGAACCACAGCTTCAGCGACCACTTCCTGAGCGTCCCCTTCGACCTCTCGCGGGTGTTGTTCATCGCCACCGCGAACGTGCTCGACCCGATTCCGGCGCCGCTGCGCGATCGCATGGAGGTGATCCAGCTCGCCGGCTACACGCCCGAGGAGAAGGCCGAGATCACGTCGCGCTTCCTGATTCCGCGGCAGATCTCCGAGCACGGGCTGATCCCGTCGCAGGTGGCCTGGTCGCGCGGGGCCGTGCAGCGGCTCGTCACCGACTACACGCGGGAAGCGGGTGTTCGGAACCTCGAGCGCCAGGTGGCCGCGGTGTGCCGCAAGGTCGCCCGCAAGGCGGCCGAGGGCGAGATGTCGCGCACCCAGGTCACGCAGCGCTCGCTCGAGCGCTATCTCGGGCCGGCGCCGTACACGCGCCCTGCGGCGAATCCCGCCGACGAGATCGGCGTCGTGAAGGGGTTGGCGTGGACCGAGGCAGGCGGCGAAGTGCTGCCCGTCGAGGCGACGCTCACGCCGGGCAAGGGGCTGGTGCTGACCGGCCACCTCGGCGACGTCATGAAGGAGTCGGGTCAGGCCGCGCTCTCCTACGTGCGCTCGATCTTGCGCGACATCGGCATCGACGACACGGTGCTCGGCCGCAGCGAGGTGCACGTGCACGTGCCCAACGGTGCGACGCCCAAGGACGGCCCCTCGGCCGGCGTGACGATCGCCACGGCGATCGCGTCGCTGGCCACGGGCACGCCGATTCGCGGCGATGTCGCGATGACGGGCGAGGTGACGCTGCGCGGGCGGGTGCTGGCGGTGGGCGGGGTGCGCGAGAAGGCGCTGGCCGCGCTGCGCAGCGGCGTATCGCGCATCATCGTGCCGCAGAGCTGCATGAAGGACGTGGCCGAGATCCCGAAGGCGATCCGGCGCAAGCTCACCTTCGTGCCGGTCGGCGACATGCGCGAGGTGCTCGCCGAGGCGCTCGTCGAGCCGCCGCTCTGGCAGAAGCGCAGGCGCACGCCGCGCGACGCCTCGCCGAACCCGGCGCCCGCACAGTTTCTCGACGACTAGCCAGACCTGAAGAGCGAGAGCCCGGCGGCGAGCGCGCGGCGACTCGTGGCTCGGGTCGACGCCGTCCGGCTGCTAGCTTGCGTGCATGCGCACGATCGCAGAGCTCGGCGAGTTCGGACTGATCGACCGGATCCGCAGGCGCGCGGGCTCGCAGCGCGCCTCGGGCGTCGTGATCGGCATCGGAGACGATGCCGCGGTGCTGCGCGCGCGGGGCGGCGAGGACGTGGTGCTCACCACCGACGCCTGTGTGGAGGGCGTGCACTTCGACTGGTCGATCCAGACCGCCCGTGCGGTCGGCCGGCGCGCCCTGGTCGCCAACCTCTCCGACCTGGCCGCCATGGGGGCGCGCCCGCTCGGCTTCACCTGCGCGATGTCGGCGCCGCCGGCGCTTGCGCTGCGGCGCTTCGACGACCTGCTCGGCGGGATGCTCGAGGAGGCGAGCGCCCACGGCTGCCCGCTGGTCGGGGGCAACCTCACGCGATCGCGGCAGCTGCAGCTCTCCATCGCGGTGGTCGGCGCGGTGCGGCGCGGCCACGCTTTGCGCCGCGACGCACTGCGGCCCGGTGATCGGCTGTTCGTCACCGGCGACCTCGGTCGGGGTGTGCTCGACCGCCTGCGGGCGCAGGCCGGCCGGCGGCGCGCGCGCCACGTGCCCGCGCCGCGCATCGAGGCGGGCAGGGCCCTGGCCCGGATGCAGTCCTGCCGGGTCTGCATCGACATTTCGGACGGCCTTGCCGGCGACGCCTTGCACCTCGCCGAGGCGAGCGGCGTCGGCCTCGAGATCGACGCGTCGCGGCTGCCGCTGCCGCGGGGCTACGCGCGCGCCTGCGCGGCGCTCGGCCGCGACCCGGTCGCCCTCGCCGCGTCGGGGGGCGAGGACTACGAGCTCCTCTTTGCGCTGCGACCCGGCGCGCCCGGAGCCAGCGAGGCGGCGCTTGCGCGGCGTCTCGGTGTGACGGTGACGGAAATCGGCAGTGCCACGCGAACGCCGGGCCTGCAGGGCCTGCCGGTCGAGGCGGGTTGGCGGCACTGGTGAGCCCAGCGGTCGCGCGGCGCCGCCCGGCCGGGTAGGCGGGGGAGGGCGACCTCCCCGGAACCCCGCCGGATCCGCGCAGCCGGGGCGACGATGCGCGATCAAGCCTCTTCGCGAGTGGGCCGATACGACCCGTGTGCGATTGACGCTCACGGTCAAATTCGTGGTGGGCTCGCTCGTGGTGGCCGGGGCCACCTTCGGGCTGCCGCAGATCATCCGGGCGGCCGGGATCGACTTCTCGACCTGGGGATCGCTCTTCGTCGCCCTCGGCGTGGGCGGCGCCATCGGTTTCTCGCTGTCGCGCATGCTGGGTCAGAACTTCTCCCGCCTGCGCGACGTCACCTCGCAGATCTGCGAGGGAAATCTCAGCGCCGAGATCGGGCCGAGCACCACGCAGTGGCTCCTGCGTGACGAGACCGACGACCTGCTCGACGACATGAACGCGATGATCGACCGCCTCGGCGTGCTCGTCGCCCACGTGCAGAACACCGCCGGCGCCGTGACCAGCGAGGCCAGCGAGCTGCGCGACTCGATCGAATCGGTCCGGCATGGCACCGAAGGCATCACGGCGACCATCTCGGAGGTGGCGGGGAGTGTCGAGCAGCAGCAGAGCCTGATCGAGAACGCGACGCATCAGATCCAGGAGATGTCGTCCGAGATCGAGCGCAACGCCGAGCGCGCGCGCGAGGCCTTCGGCTTCGCGGCCGAGGCCAACCAGACCGCCGCAACCGGCGTCGGCGTCACCCGGCTGGCGATCGACAAGATGCGCAACGTCTTCGAGGGCGTGGAGCAGACCGGCGCCAAGGTCTTCCAGCTCGAGGCCAAGACCCGCCACGTCAACCAGATCACAGAGATCATCACCGACGTCGCCCACCGCACGAACCTGCTCTCCCTGAACGCCTCCATCGAGGCCGCGCGGGCGGGTGAGGCCGGTCGCGGCTTCTCGGTGGTGGCCGACGAGATCCGCAAGCTCTCCGAGAGCGCCGGACGCAGCGCCGACGAGATCACCTCGCTGATCCACGAGATCCAGGCCGACACCGACTCGGTGGCCGACGAAATGCGCCAGTCGAGCCAGGTGATCGGCGAGGGCCGCGAGGACGTGAACACCATCGCCGCATCGCTCGAGCAGATCAGCACCGCGGTGGGCGAGGCGGCGGCGCGCTCCGAGGAGATCTTCCACGGGGCGGACAGCCACGCCATGCACTCCGAGACGATGGTGGCGTCGATGAGCGAGATCGCGCGGGTGGCCGCCGGCAACGGCAAGGCGATCGAGCAGATGGCGACCACCGCCGACACCCAGCTCGGCGGGGTAGCGGCCATCGTCGACCGCGCCCAGGCGCTCGCCAAGCTGGCCGACGAGCTGAATCGCGGTCTGCACAACTTCCGCACCGGGCAGTCGCCGCTCGCCGCGGGCGCGCCCGGCGCCGGCGCGGAGGCGCGCTCGTGAGGGCCGCCGGGGCGACGGCCGAGCGGTTGCTGGCCTTCGAGGTCTCGGAGTCCCTCTACGCGCTGCCCATCGAATCGGTCCTCGAGGTGGCCGAGGCCGATCGCGCGACCTGTGTGCCCGGTGTGCGGACCAGCGTGGCCGGCGTGATGAACTGGCACGGCGATCCGCTGCCGCTCGTCGCCAGCGGCCCGCTGCTGGCCGCGGACGAAGCGGGTGGCGCCGTGGCCGAGGACGCCCTCGGCGAGGACGAAGACGGCGTGCTGCGCGCCCAGGTGCTGGTGGTGTCGGACCGCGGCGACGAGGCGGCGCGGCTCGGCATGCCGGTGGATCGCGTGGTGGGACTGATCGAGGGTGGCGCCAGTGGCGGCCGCCCGGCGAATCTGGTGGCGGAGCGGCGTCCGGTGGACGGCCGCATCGTGGCCGTGTTGTGTCCGCGTCTGTTGGTGGCGCGGGCGGGAGAGATCATCGAGCGCGCCGCCCTGTAGCGGCGTGCCGGTCAACCAGGGGAGTACGATGGCACGAGTTCTGATTGCGGACGACGCGTCCTTCATGCGGCAGATGATCCGCGAGATCATCGAGCCCGAGGGCTACGAGGTGGTGGGCGAGGCCACCAACGGCATCGAGGCCGTGGAGCAGTTCGAGGAGCTCTCGCCCGACGTCGTCACGATGGACATCGTGATGCCCAAGCGCTCGGGCATCGACGCCGTGAAGAGCATCCTGGCCAGCCATCCCGACGCGCAGGTCGTGATGTGCAGCGCGCTCGGCCAGGAGACCCTGGTCATGGAGGCGCTCCAGGCCGGCGCGAAGGACTTCATCGTGAAGCCCTTCAAGCCGGACATCGTGCTCGAGACGCTCGCCAGGGTTCTCGACAAGGAGATTTGATCCCTTGGTGCTCGACATGGCCAAGTATCAGAAGCTCTTCCTCGAAGAGGCGGCGGAGCATCTGAGCGAGATCAGCCAGTCGCTTCTCGATTTCGAGAAGGGCGGCGGCGGTCCCGAGTCGATCGACACGATCTTCCGCATGGCCCATTCCATCAAGTCGATGGCGGCTTCCCTGGGCTACGACGCGGTGGCCGAACTCGCCCACACCCTCGAGGATCGCATGGAGACGGTCCGCAGCGCGGGCCAGCTGTCGAGCGATGCCGAGCTCTCCCTGCTCTTCCGCGGTCTCGAGGGGTTGGAGCGCATGGTGGGGGTCGTGCGCGAGACCGGCGAGCCGCCCGGGCCGGACGCTGGTCTGCTCGAGGCGCTCGCCGAGCCGGCGGCCGGCGCTGCGTCGTGGGCGCCCGACGAGGCGCCCCCAAAAAAAAAATCCCCGAGCCCGGGGGCGAGCCCGATGAGGCGCTGTCCTTCCTCCCGCACGGGCTCGAGCAGCTAGGGCAGAGCGACCGGGGAAACGGCCGGGAGGCCCTGCCGGCGGTGGCCGGGGCGGGCGTCCAGGAGCGGCCCGTTGCACCGGAGTCGCCCGACCCCGACGGCAGGCCCCTCGCCCCGACGGTGCGCGTGCGCACCGACACGCTCGATCGCTTCCTCGGTGCGGTCGGTGAGGTGATCCTCAGCTCGCGCCAGCTGCGCGGCGCCGCGGCCGGCCAGGAGCAGAACGCCGAGGTCGGCGCCGGCTTCGACCGCGTCGAGCGGCGCATCTCCGAGCTCCAGCGCCGGGTCATGGAGCTGCGCACCACGCCGCTCGCGCGGGTTCTCGACAATCTGCCGCGCACGGCGAGGAAGATCGCCGAGCGACTCGGCAAGCGGGTGGAGGTGCAGATCGTCGGTGCCGAGCTCGAGCTCGACCGCTCGATCCTCGACCGGCTCGGCGAGCCGCTCCTCCACGTACTGCGCAACGCCGTCGACCACGGCCTGGAGACGCCGGCCGAGCGCGCGGCGGCGGACAAGGGCGAAGTGGGGCGGCTCGTCATCGAAGCGCGGCGACAGAAGGACTGCATCCTGCTCGACGTGCGCGACGACGGCCGCGGCATCGACCTGCAGAAGGTGCTGCGCCGGGCCGTCTCGGCCGGGCTGGTCCACGCGGATCTGGCGGACGACCTGCCGCCCGACCAGGTGGCGGCCTTCATCTTCGAGCCCGGACTGTCGACCGCGGCGAACGTCTCCGACGTCTCGGGCCGCGGCGTGGGGATGGACGCCGTCAAGGCCACCGTCGAGTCGCTGGGCGGCTCGATCGAGATCGCCACCGAGCCGGGCCGCGGCACCTGCACGACGCTCGTGGTGCCGGTCTCCGCCGCGGTGCAGCGCGTGCTCGTGGTCGGCGTCGGCTCCGAGCGCTTCGCGGTGCCCATCACGAAGGTCGAGCGGATCCTCGAGGTCCGGCCCGAGCAGGTGGAGGACGCCGGCGGCGAGTCCTTCCTGCTGGTCGACGACGACCCGGTGCTGGTGCTCGACCTGGCCGCGCCGGTTCGCGTGACCCCCGAGCGCGGCGAGACCGACCCCGTGCTGCTGGTGCTGATCGAGCTGCGGGGCGAGCGCGTCGCGCTGCGCGTCGATCGCTTCGTGGGTCAGCAGGAGATCTACGTGAAGTCGGTGCCGGAGCTGCTCGTGCCGGTGCGGCTGCTCGCGGGTCTGACCCTCCTCGAAGACGGCAGCCCGGTCTTCCTCCTCGACCTCAACCACCTTTCGTAGGCGGAATCGCGACCATGAACGAAGCCGAGCTCGATCGCGTATCGGAGCTGGTCAACATCGGAGCCGGGCACGCCGCGTCCGCATTCTCGTTGCTGACCGGCTGCACGATCTGGACGGCCCCCCCCAAGGCGTTCGAGCGCAGCCGCCGCCGGCTCGCCGCCGGCGAGGCGGGCTGGTCGACCGGCGTGTTCTTCGAGCTCGATGGCTGCCTGGACGCGATCGTCGGCATCCTCTTTCACGAAGCCGCGAGCGAGGCGGTCGTTCGCCGCGTGGTCGGCATCACCGAGGGCGAGCTGGCGCCGCACGTGATCGAGTCGGCCCTGATGGAGATCGGAAACATCATGGCCTCGCACGTCGCCTCGGCGATCGCCGACACGGTGGGCGAGCGCCTGCTGCCGTCGATCCCGACCCTGGCGATGAACCAGGCCGAGCGTCAGCTCGACGGGTTCGTCGCGCTGCGCGGCGATCGCCATCCGGTCCGCATCGAGTCGCGGCTCTCGGACGAATCGGGCGAGCTGAGCGGCCTGCTCGTCATGCTGCCGGCGGTCGACGAGTAGGCGAGGCGCCGCGAACGCGAGCCAGGGCGATCGCGGCCACGGTGGCGAGCGCCGCGAGACCGCTGGCGGCGGCGCCGGGCTCGGGCACCGCGATGGCGTGCGCGCAGTCGAGGCGGGGATGGTCGAGGCCGTCCGGGCGGACGCCGACCCGCTTCGGCGACATCTCCATCAAGGCCTCGACGTCCGCCGGCATCAGCGCCGGATCGGCCTCGAAGATCAGCGCCGCGCAGGCGGCGGCCAGCGCCGTGGCCTGGGAGGTGCCGGTGAAGGTGGTCGCGCCGCCGCCCATGCCCGCCGCCGTCGTGCGCGCGCCGGGCGCGAAGAGATCGGTGCTCGCGTTGCGGTTGCTGAAGCAGGTGACCTGATCGGCCGCGGTGCTCGTCTCCTGGCAGCCGACGCCGGTCGCCATGCCCTGATCGGAGTCCCAGACCGCACCGACCGAGATCGCGTTGGCCACGCAGGCGGGCGCCGGCATCTGGGTCTCCGAGCCGTCGTTGCCCGCCCCCGCGAAGACCGCGACACCCATCGCGTCGAGGGTGTCGATCGCGCTGGTGAGGGCCCCGCGAACCCCCTCGCTGGCGTCGCAGTCGCCGCTGTAGAGCAGGTCCGTGCCGAGGCTCAGGTTGACGATGTCGACGTCCGGCCGATTCGAGATCAGCCAGTCGAGGCCCGCCACGATGTCGCTCGTGCAGCAGAAGCGGCTGTTTTCGTCGAGCACCTTGACGGCCACCACGTCCACGTCGGGCGCGCCGCCGGCCGGCGCCACCAGGCCCGCGCCCGTGATGATGCCCGACACGTTGGTGCCGTGACCGTTGTCGTCCTCGGCGCTGCCCGGGCCCTGCTGGGTGTCCGCGCCGCTCGGGCAGCAGCCTCCGCTGCAGAAGCAGGCCTCGCCGACCAGGTCGTCCGCCAGATCCGGGTGGTCGCTGTCGTAGCCGCTGTCGAGCACCGCCACCGTTACGCCGTTGCCGCTCAGTCCCAGGCCCTGGGCGACGTCGATCCGCGTCAGGGCGACGGCCTCGGCGAGCAGGCCCCGGCCGCCCGGATCGGGCTCGATGCGGACCACGTCCGGGTCGGCGGCCAGCCGCGCGAGGCCCGCGGCGTCGACGATCGCGGCGATACCGCTCACGTGGTCGAACGCGTGAACCACCTCGATCTGCGAGGCGGGCGCCTGCGCGAGTACGCGCGCCCGCGTGGCCGCGATGCGCGCCTTCGTCTGCGGGTCGCCAGGCTGGGCGCCCCCGAGCGGCGCCTTGGGGACGGGCATGTCGAAGGTCACGAAGACGCGCGTGCGCGCCCCGCCCGCGACGGCCTGCTCGACCTCGGGCGCGACGCGTTCGTTCGACGGCGCCTTCGCGTCGGCGGCGGGCGCGCTGATCGGAACCGTCAGCGTTGCGCCGGCCAGCGCTGCGAGGATGGCCTGGAAGCGGAAACGCGCGACTCGCATGGGGCTCCATCACAACTCTGTCTTCCATCCTACGCGATCGCGGCGTCGATTCGGCGGGCAGGGAGCCGGTCGCGCCGTGTTGCCGGTGCATGCGCCGGCAGCTGAGGCCGCCGCGTCCCCGATCCGGCGGGGCAAATGCGCAACCGCTCTGATAGAGTCGAAAGTCAATTCGAGCGATGGGGAAGGCGCGGCCAGGGCGCGGTCGTCTTCCACCCGCCGGCGCCTGCGGATGCGACGAATCCATGACCGATGACCAGATTCGTGACCTGCTCGAGGGCGTGGCCCAGGGCGACGTCGGCGTCGACGCGGCCGTCAAGGAGCTGGCACGGCTGCCGTTCGTCGACACCGGGCAGGCGCGGGTCGATACGCACCGCGCGCTCCGCCAGGGTATTCCGGAGGTCGTTTTCGGCCAGGGCAAGTCGGCGGGGCAGATCGTCGAGATCGTGAAGGTGTTGCGCGAAGTCGGTCAGGACGTGCTGGTGACGCGAGTCGACGCCGAGGTAGCCGCCGACGTCCGATCTCGGGTTCCCAACGGCCGCTACGACGAGCTGTCGCGGGTCCTCCACTATGGTCGCGCCGAAGTCGAGATCGTCGGCAAGGGGACCATCGCCGTGGTGTGCGCGGGCACCGCCGACCTGCCCGTCGCCACGGAGGCGGCGCTGGTGGCCGAGCGTTTCGGCAACCGCGTCGAGGTGCTGCGTGACGTGGGCGTCGCGGGCATCCACCGGCTGCTCGCCTCGCTGGACGTGCTGCGCGAGGCGCGGGTGCTGATCGTCGTCGCGGGCATGGAAGGGGCGCTGCCGTCGGTGGTGGCGGGCATGGTCGACAAGCCCGTGATCGCGGTGCCGACGAGCGTCGGCTACGGGGCGTCCCTCGGCGGCCTGGCGGCGCTGCTCGGCATGCTGACCAGCTGCGCGTCGAACGTCACGGTGGTCAATATCGACAACGGCTTCGGAGCCGCCCATGCCGCGACGCTCATCAATCGCCTCTGACGGCGGCGCCCGCGTCCTGCACCTGGACACCTTCTCGGGCATTGCGGGCAATATGTTCGCGGCGGCGCTGCTCGACCTGGGGCTGCGGCGCCGCGACCTCGTCGAGGACCTGTCGGCGCTCGCGGTCGAACACACGATTCGCGTTTCGAAGGTGAAGCGCGGCGCACTCGCCGGCCGCTACTTCTCGGTCCGTGTGCCCGGGTCGCTCCGCCACGCGCGCTCCCACGCCCATTCCCACGGCCACACCCACACCCACGCCCACGCCCACACCCACGACCATGGCCCACACGGTGCAGGTCACGATCAGTCGCACACGCGCAGCTACACGGAGATCGCGCGCTTGCTCGAGCGATCGAAGCTGCGCGCCCCGGTGCGCGATCGCGCCCTCGCGATCTTCACGGCGCTCGGTGAGGCCGAGGCGAAGGTGCACGGCGTGGGGCTCGAGGCCGTGCACTTCCACGAGGTCGGCGCCGTCGACGCGATCGTCGACGTGGCGACCGCCGCGATCGGGCTCGACCGCCTCGGTATCGACCGCGTGACCGCCACGCCGGTGGCGCTGGGCCACGGCACGGTCGACACCGCGCACGGCCGCCTCCCGCTGCCGGCGCCAGCCACGCTGGAGCTGCTGCGCGGTCTGCCCACCGTGCCCGCCCACGTCGCCTGGGAGACGGTTACCCCGACCGGCGCCGCCATCCTGCGTGTGGTGGTCGACGAGTTCACCACGCTGCCGGCGATGACGGTGGAGCGCGTCGGGATCGGCGCCGGCAACGATCGGCCCGGGCCGATGCCGAACGTGCTGCGCGCCGTCCTCGGCCGCCTCCCGGACGGGCCGCAGCGCGACCGCATCAGCGTGATCGAGACGAACCTCGACGACCTCGTGCCCGAACACTTCGACTTCCTGATGGAGCGTCTCTTCGAGGCGGGCGCCCTCGACGTCTCGCTCTCGCACATCCAGATGAAGAAGAACCGGCCGGGCTTCCTGGTGCGGGTGCTCGCCCGGCCGTCCGACCGCGACTGCCTGGCGAGGCTGCTTTTCGCCGAGTCGACGGCGATCGGCGTGCGTGTCCACGACCACGAGCGGCTGATCCTCGAGCGCGAGGTGCGTCGCGTCGAGACGCCCCACGGACGCGTTCGTGTCAAGCTGGTGCGCGACCTCGACGGAGGCCTCCAGGCCTCGGCCGAGTACGACGATTGCAAGAAGGCAGCCCGGCGGGCCGGAGTTGCCCTGCGCGACGTCGTGCGCGACGCGGAAGCAGCGGCGCGGAGTCTACTCGCATGACGAACGCCACCGCGGCCCCGGCCGGTGTCGATGCCTCGCCCTTCGACCTGCAGCCCGGTCGCCCGGTCGACGGCGTCGCCGCGCTCTGCATCCACGGTCTGACGGGCACGCCCTACGAGGTGCGGCCCCTCGCCGAGGCGCTGTCGCGGACCGGTGTGCGCGCCGTCGGTGTGCTGCTGCCCGGTCACAACTCGAGCGCGGAGGCTTTGTCGCGCACCCGCTACGAAGACTGGCTGACGTCCGCCCGCCACGCCTACGCGCGGCTCGCCGCCGACTACGATCACGTCTTCGTGGTCGGCCTCTCCCTAGGCGGTCTGCTGGCGCTGAGCGTGGCGGCCAGCGAGCGGGTCGCCGGCGTGGTGGCCGTGGGCACGCCGCTGCGGCTCGCGCAGCCGATCCCGTTGCTGGTGCCCATCGTCAAGTACCTCATGCCGATGCTGCCCAAGCGCGAGGGCTCGGACATCCGGGACGCCGCTGCTCGTGCCCGGCATCCCGGCTACCGCGAGATGCCGCTGCGCAGCGTCCACGAGCTGCTGCGTCTGCAGTCACACGTGCGCGGGTGGCTGCCCGACATCTCGGCGCCCGCACTGATCGCCCACGGCGCCCACGACCGCACCGCCGACCCGGCGGATGCCGAGCGCATCTGCTCGGCGATCGGCTCGACCGATCGCGAGGTGCTCGTGCTCGAGCGTTCCGGTCACGTGGTGCCCGTCGACTACGACGGCGAGGCGCTGTCGCAGCGGGTGGCCGACTTCGTGTCGCAGCGGATTCCCGCTCGGTCCGACGCGCCGGACGCGCCGTCGACCGGCTAGCCGCGCCCCCTGGCCGGTCTCGGTCGATCGGCCCGCTGCTAATCTCGCCGCTCGCTCGGAGGAGCCGGGCGCACGCGAAAGGCCCGGGCGAGGTGCCCAGGCGAGGGGAGGGTGTTCGGATGCCGCGACCGGCGGGCGGTCTGGAGGGGAGCGCGGTCCTGGTGACCGGCGGCGGCACCGGAATCGGCGCCGCCTGCGCGAGGGCGTTGGCGGCGGACGGCGCCGCGGTGACGATCTGCGGCCGTCGTCGGGAAGTTCTCGAAGCGTCGGCCGAGAAGATCCGCGCGGCGGCGGGGGCCGGTGGCAGCGTGCAGCTGGTCGTCGCAGACGTGGTCGACGAGGAGAGCGTGAAGGCGGCGGTCGCGGCGGCCCTCGAGCCCACCGGGCGGCTGGACGGCTGTGTGGCCAATGCCGGTGGCGGGGGCGGCATGGGGCCGTATCACGTTCAGGACACGAGCGAGTTCCTCCGCGTCCTGCACCTGAACGTGCTCGGCACGATGCTCTGCGTGAAGCACACCGTGCCCCACATGGTGGCCGCGGGCGGCGGCTCGTTCGTCGGCATGTCCTCGATCGCGGGCCACCTCACGCATCCCAGCTTCGGCGCCTACTGCGTCGCCAAGGCGGGCATCGAGGAGATGATGAAGAACTGCGCGGACGAGTTCGGGGCGCGGCAGGTGCGCTTCAACTCGATCCGCCCGGGCTTCATTGCCACCGAGATCATGGAGGGCGTGCCGCGCGACAGCGCCACCTATGCGAGCTACATCGAGAACACCCCGATGCAGGACGTCGGCCAGCCCGACGACGTGGGCGCCCTGGCGCGCTTCCTGATCGGTCCCGAGTCGCGCTGGATCACCGGCACCGCGATCAACGTGGACGGCGGCCACCACCTCCGGCGCGGCCCCGACTTCAGCCCCTTCATCGAGCCGATGTACGGCGCGGCCGTGATGCAGGGCGAAGCGCCCGGGCAGGACTGAGCGCCTCGTTGGACGGGCCCGCACGAGGCGCGATCTGCCGCGTCGGCGACGTGCCGGACGGTGACGCGCTCGGCTTCGAGGTCGACGCCGGCGGGGGCGCCGGCCGCATCGGCGTGATCGTGGTGCGCCGGGGCGAGGTCGTCCACGTCTACCGCAACCGCTGCCCGCACCGCGGCACGCCGCTCGACTGGCGGCCCGACCGCTTCCTCGACGCTGCGGGCGAGCACCTCATCTGTGCCACCCACGGCGCGCTGTTCCGCCTGGAGGACGGCGTCTGCGTCGCCGGTCCCTGCGCGGGCGACGCGCTGACGCCGGTTGCAGTCGTCGTCGAAGCGGGCAGCGTTCGGCTGGCGGGCCCCTGACCCGAGGCGCGGCGCGCCCGCGCCGTGCCTGGCGATGTGCCATCCTCGCGGGCCGACATCGGCGCGGCGGACGGGACGCCGCTCGCCCGACACCCTCAGTGACCCCAGCGAGGAGACAGGAACCATGAAGCTCGGAATCGGCGCGGCTGCCTTCGGGGCGAAGGCGCGAATAGACATCGACCTCATTCGGCGCGCAGAGGAGCTCGGCTTTTCCTCGGCGTGGACCGCCGAGGCGTACGGCAACGACGCGGCGACGACCGCCACCTGGGTGCTGGCACACACCACGACGCTCCAGGTCGGCACCGCCATCATGCAGATGCCCGCGCGCACACCCGCCATGGCGGCAATGACGGCGATGACGCTCGACCACCTCTCGGGCGGCCGCTTCATCCTCGGGCTCGGGCCCTCGGGTCCGCAGGTCGTCGAGGGCTGGCACGGCCTGCCCTACGGCAAGCCGCTCACGCGCACGCGCGAGTACATCCAGATCCTGCGCCAGATCTTCGCCCGCGAGAAGCCGCTCGAGTTCCACGGCGAGCTCTACGACATCCCGACCCGCGCCGAGGGCGCGACGGGGCTCGGCAAGCCGCTCAAGAGCATCCTCCACGGCAATCCCGACATCCCGATCTACACGGCCTCGATCAGCCCGAACGGCTTGCGCTGTGCGGGCGAGGTGGCGGACGGCGTCTTCCCGATGATGCTCGATCCGGAGAAGGTGACCGAGACCTACCTGCCGCACATCGAGGAGGGATTCGCGAAGGCGGCGGGTCCGAAGAGCCTGGAGAGCTTTGCGATCGTGCCGGGAGTGTCGGTGATCGTGAGCGACGACATCGAGAACGCCCGCATGCCGGTCAAGGGCGGACTCGCGCTCTACATCGGCGGCATGGGGGCGCGCAACAAGAACTTCTACAACGACCTCGCCAAGCGCCTCGGCTACGAGGAGGCCGCGGTCAAGATCCAGGACCTCTTCCTCGACGGAAAGAAGGCCGAGGCGATGGCGGCGGTGCCGGACGAGTTGGTCGACGCCGTGCACCTGGTCGGTCCGAAGGAGCGCATCCGCGATCGGTTGCAGGCCTGGAAGGAGGCCGGCCAGAAGCGGCACGTCGAGACCATGATGGTGCAGACCAATCAGGTCGAGGCGCTCGAGCTGCTCGCCGAGGAGATGCTCTGAGAGGCGGCTCGAAGACTCGGAGGTGGCTCGAAGATTGGGCCCAAGAAGACTCGAAGTTGTCGATTCGCGGTGGGTTTCGGCGCTTAGACGGCGAACCGTGCCGCGTGGACCCGGATCCGCGGTAGCCGCCTCGTCGGGATCCGTCCCCAGTAGCACCGCTCGAGCCAGGGCGAGAGCTCCCGCTTCCGGGGAACCAATCGGGTCTTGAGGACCTTGCGAACCGTGAGCCGTTTCCCGATCACCCCGATCGTCACCCCCGGTGGCTCATCCCGCCGGTTCTCCGAGGTCGACTTCACGTAGTTGCGCCACACCGCAAAGATCGCCATCCGGTAGAGGGCCCCCTGCCGCCGCTTCGAGAAAGCGATCGTCTCCCGCTTGTGGTTCGCACTGCTGTGGCGCAGCAGCAGATCCGCCAGGTTCACCGGGAACAGCGGGTTCTGCGTCGTCCGGCTCGCCTTCGACGAGGTCGTTTCGTGCTGGATGGTCCGGTCCGGGAGCTGCCGCAACGCCCTCGGGTAGCTCTGGTGTTCGTCCGAGAGGATCGTCGCCGAGGCCCCGGGTG
>CAZETS010000020.1:20394-70084 GCA_964515335.1 uncultured Spirochaetaceae bacterium | reverse complement strand
AAACCGTCTCTTAGCGAAGAGCGTTCGTTGTCCGGAATCCTTTGACGACCTACAGCGTCCGGCGCAGTGATGTCGGATCGTTACGCCGGAATCCGGTGCGGGCGACCAGGGGCGCCGATCAGTAGTGGATCACCGAATGGATCCACCCCGTGTCGAGTGCCTTGCGGCCTTCGAGGAAGTCGAGCTCGATCAGGAACGAGCAGGCCACCACGTGGCCCTTCGCCTGCTCGGCGAGCTTGATGGTGGCTGCCGCGGTGCCGCCCGTGGCGAGCAGGTCGTCGACGATCAGCAGGCGGTGGCCCTCGAGGAACGAGTCGACCTGCATCTCGAGGGTGTCGGAGCCGTACTCCAGGTCGTAGGTGATCCCGTAGGTATCGGGGGGCAGCTTGCCCTGCTTGCGTACGGGCACGAAGCCCGCGCCGAGCTCCATCGCGATCGGGATGCCGAGCAGGAAGCCGCGGGCCTCCATGCCCAGCACCTGGTCGATCCGCTCGCCACGGAAGGGCTCGGCGAGCAGCGCCACCGCCTCCCGCAGACCCTGGGGATCGCCGAGCAGTGGCATCCAGTCCTTGAAGACGATGCCAGGCTTCGGAAAGTCGTCGACGTCGCGCACGAGGCGCTTGATGTTCTCGATCCGCTTGTCCACTTCCACCCCGTTCTATCCGCGCGTTCCTTTTGCGCGTGACTGTTGCCCGTTCTCTGCGCCCGTTTCTGCGTCGGCCTCGGCGTTCGTCTCCGAGCGCTGCGGGCTTTTACGGAAGGTACAGCATCGGGTTCCGGGGCGATTCGCCGTAGCGGATCTCGAAATGCAGGTGCGGCCCGGTCGAGTTGCCCGTCATGCCCACCTCGGCGATGCGCTGCCCCCGTTCCACGAACTGTCCGCGCCTCACGTGCAGCTTGCGGGCGTGGGCGTATACGCTCCGGTAGTGGCCGGGGTGCTTGATGATCACCACCTTGCCGTAGTCGCCCAGCCAGCCTGCGTGGATCACCTTGCCCGATTCGGCGGCGCGGATGCGGGTGCCCTGGCGGGCTCTGATGTCGATGCCCTCGTGCGGACGGCCGTTGCGGCGACCGAAGCGCGAGGTGACGGTGGTCGTCTCGACGGGCCAGGCGAACGAGAGGCCCGAGCGCTGCTTTACCTCGCGGCGGGCGGCATCCCGGGCTTGCGCCGCCGCCTTGGGGTCGGCGGCGCGCTTCTTTGCTTGGGGTCGCGAGTGGCCGCCGCTCGACGTCCGGGATGAGTCTGCCTGGGGGATCCAGATGCGCTGGCCGGGGCGGAGCTCGGTGACGTCGTCGATGCCGTTGACCCGAGCGAGCTCGGCGGCATCGACGCCGTAGCGCAGACCGATGCGGTAGAGGTTCTCGCCCGGCGCGATGGTGTGGTACCGGCCGGTCGCCATGCCGGCACAGCCCACCGCCAGCAGCGCCACGACCGCCAGGGCCAGGGCAGCGAGTCGAGCCGTCGCGGCGGCCCCTCCCACCGCGCTTCCGACCGAGGCTAGGCGGCCCACCCGTTCTCGCCGATCAGATCGACGAATCGGCAGCGCCCGATCACCTCGCGGGTGAAGCGCTGCTCGCCGGTCCGGCAGACTCGCAGCAGGTCCTGCTCGCCTCGCGCCCCGAACGGCCCCACCAGCAGCCCGCCGACCCGCAGCTGCGAGAGCAGCGGCGGGGGCAGCTCCGGGCCGCCCGCCGTCACCACGATCCGCTCGAAGGGCGCGTCTTCGGGCAGACCGCAGGTGCCGTCGCCCTGCTCTACCCGAACGTTCGTGGTGCCCAGCCGGGCGAGCGACCGGGCGGCCAGGTCCGCGAGCGCCGGGATGCGTTCGATCGTGATCACCTCGGCGGCCAGCCGCGAGAGCAGCGCCGCCTGGTAGCCCGAGCCGGTGCCGATCTCGAGCACCCGCTCGCTGCCGTCGAGCGCCAGCGCGTTGGTCATCGTGGCCACTACCCCGGGCGCGGAAATGGTCTGCCCGTCGCCGATCGGCAGCGGCGTGTCGCGATAGGCCTGTCCCCACAAGGCCTCCGAGACGAACCAGTGCCGAGGCACGTCACGCACCGCCGCCAGCAGGCGCTCGTCGCCAACACCCCGTGCGCCCAGCCGCGCCACGAGCCGCCGCCGGGCAAGCGCAAACTCATCCCGCGCCGCGCTGCGGCCGGACTGCATCGCCATCACCCCCGTCGCGCAGGATAGCAGCCCGCTCCTGCCAGCGGCTCTCAGGGCTCGCTCACCAGGTACGGCTGCCCCGGCTCACCGAGCGGGCTCTGGCCCGGCCGCCAGTCGATGCGCCTCCAGGCGCTGGGCTCGCTGGCGAGACCGTCACGCCCCACGGCGACCACCGCGACCCACAGGCTGCTCTGGTCGTCCACCGTGATGCTCCAGACGAAGCGGTCGCCCACCAGCGGCTTGCCCACGTCGATGGGCGTCGGCGTGAGCTGCTCCTCGGGGCTGAAGGCGAACAGCACCCGGAAGCCGGCGATCTCTTCGGGATGCGGGTGCATCCACTCGAGCTGCGTCACGAAGGGTTCGGCCGCGGCGGGCGAAACGGCGCCCGCGCCGAGTGCCGCCAAGAGGGCCATCGCCCGGCCGGCCTGGAGGATCCGTCCCATGACCCACGAGGCTAGCGGGTCGACGCCCTCGGCGAGGCGGCAGCGACGCGCGCCCGCAGCGCGGGATCGCGCGCCAGCGCGCAAGCGGTCAGCGCGTGGGCCCTCGCGCCCTCCAGCATGCCGGCCTCGCCCTCCGGCGTGGCGGTGGCCTCGGCGAAGGCACGCGTGTGCAGCTCCAGCCCGCTGCCGATCGGGAAGTTGGGGTGGATGGTCGCCACGACCCGGGAGACGTGGGTGATGTCGCTCGAGCCGATGTTCTCGTCGGCTGCGTGGCCGGTCTCCTCGAGACCCAGCCGGGCGATCGCCTCACCGTAGGCGTCGGCCAGCGGAAGATTCGGCCACATCGAGGGCGAAGCGCCGGCCGCCTCGCTCACTTCGAGCCGCGTGCCCGTGCTCTCGGCCGCGCCGCGCGCGCAGGCCAGCACGCGCTCGGTCGCCAGGGTCAGTTCGTCTTGATCGAGGGCCCTCACCCAGATGCGCGCCGCCGCCCGCTCGGGGATCACGTTGGGCGCGGCGCCGCCCTCGCTGATGATCACGTGCACCCGGACACCGCGGCCGAGCTGTTGCCGCAGCAGGCCGACGGCCACGTAGAAGGCCACCACGCCGTCGAGCGCGTTGATGCCTTCCTGGGGATAGGCGGCCGCGTGGGCGGCGCGGCCGTGGTAGACGAGGTCGAGCTTGCAGTTGCCGAGAAACAGCCTGTGCGCGCGACGCATGTCCGAGGCGTGGGCCATCATCACGACGTCGACGTCGTCGAAGGCGCCGGCATCGACCAGCCGCTTCTTGCCGACACCGGTCTCCTCTGCCGGCGATCCGTAGACGACGACGCGCGCGTCCGCAGGATCGATCACCTCGCTCAGCGCCCGCGCGGCCAGCAGGCTCGCGGGCCCCGACAGGTTGTGCCCGCAGGCGTGGCCGATCTCGGGCAGCGCGTCCATCTCGGCGAGCAGGCCGACCGAAACCGGAGCCGCCGGGTCGCCCCACTCGGCCCGGAAGGCCGGCGCCATCCCGGCCACCTCCCGCTCGATGCGAAAGCCGTACTGCTTCAGGTACGCGACGTAGCGGCTGCTGGTCTGGTGTTCCTCGAGCGAGAGTTCGGGGTTGGCCCCCATCCAGCGCGCCAGTGCGGTGGCTTCGGCGCTGCCCGACAGGACGGCCTCGAGGATCGCGTTCCGATCGGCTTGGCGGCCGTCCTGCGAGGATTCCGTGCTCATCGATGGCTCCCCCCGTCCATCCCGGTCCGGCGCTTGCGCGCCCCGGACCGCCTTTCCGCCGGGCCCGCTTCCGCGAGGCCTCCCGCCCGGCAGGGTGCCGCGCGACCGCAGCTCGCGAAAGCCACATCCGCTCGTATCGGCGGGACGGCCGTCTGACACGAGCCGGCAGGCCCCGGCCGCGCGCAGGCGATCGGGTTAGAGTCCGTGCGTGCCGGAGCCCGCCGGTCAGGCCGGTCGAGCCAGAAGACATCTGCTCGCGGCCGCCGTGCTCAGCGCGGCGGCGGTCGCCGCGCCCCTGCCCGCGGCCGCCGAGCTCTTCGCCGAGCGGCTCACGGCCACGAACATCGATGCGCGGCGCCTCGACGGCCCGGACGCGATCGCTGGCATCGGCGACTACGTGCTCGGCAATGGCGTGGTGTGTGCCGCCGTCTCGGCCCCCGGCCACGAGGCGGCCCTGTCGGAAGGCGGCGGCGTGCTGATCGACCTCGGCCACTGCGGGCGCGGTGACGACCAGTGGGGCGTCCTGCAGCCCATGCTGAATCTGTCGCGGGACAGCACCCTGCCGGTCACCGGCTTGACGGCCCGCGTCGCCGACGGGCGCGCGCAGATCGTGGCATCGGGCCAGGCGGACGGCCTGTGGTTCTCGACCACCTACTCGGTCGACCACCAACACCCCGAGCGCATCCTCGTCGAGACGCTGGTCGAGCGGCGAAGCGACGGCGATGCCCTCTTCCTGATCGGCGACGTGGTCCTGCACGGGCACCGTCAGCTCACCGCCTTCACGGTCGCCAGCCGGCGCCCGCGCGACAACGTCGGATTCGCGCATCCAGCGGTCGAGATCGACAGCGCGTTCTCGATGGTCGACGCGATGGTGCGGGCCGACACCCAGGTGCTGGTCGGCGGCAGTCACCTCGAGCCCGGCATCGCCTACGGGTGGCGGATCGTCGACGCCCACGTCGAGCGGCGCGACGGCGAGCGCGAGACACTCCCGCACCTCGGCCTCAACGGCCGGCACTTCTCGATCCTCGGTGTCTACGCCGATACGCTCATCATCGGCGGCGTCGGTCGACCGGACATGTTCGAGATGGCGCAGACGCTGTTCATGGATCTCGATTCGGGCGAGCGGCTCGTGTATGCACGCGAGATCGCCGTGGGCCGGCGCGCCGATGTGGCCAGCGTAACGGACCGACTCTGGCCCGAGGGACCCGTCGTGACCGGCCGGCTCGACGACCCGGCGGCGGGCCTCCACGTCTTCGACGACGCCGGCACGCCGATCACGTTCGTGAGGCCGGGCGCCGACGGACGCTTCTCCTTCCGCCTGCCCGACGCTGACAGCGAGCGCTACGAACTCCGCGCGCAGGTCGGCGACGAGGTGCGCGCCATCCGGCGCCTGCCCGCGCAACGCGACGGCGAGGCGATCGACGCCGGTCAGATCGGGACAGGACCGACCGCGCTGCTCGAGCTGCCGCAGGGTGAGCCGTTGCGTCTGATCTTCGCCGGCGTGCCGCCCACCCGCGATCCGGTGCTCGGCGCGGATGCCCTCGACTTCTTGATCGGCGATGTGCGCGTCCCGTCCTCGACCGAGTCGAACGACCTGTCGCTTGCCGGCGTGCCGAGCGACCCGAAGGTGCTCCGGCTCGCGCCGGGCCGTTACCGCGTGCTGGCCACCCGCGGACCCGAGTGGAGCGTCGGCGAGGCCACGGTCGAGCTCGCTCCGGGCGCGCGCGTTCCGCTCGAGATCGATCTGCCGATCCGCGTCGTGGAGGCCCCCGGCCGGGTCTCGGCCGACTTCCACGTGCACGCGGCGCCGAGCGACGACTCGTCGCTGCCGCTTCGCATGCGTCTCGCGGCCTTCGCGGCAATGGGCGCCGAGGTGCTCGTCTCGACAGAGCACGACGTCGTCTTCGACTACGGTCCCAGCGTCCGGGCGATGGGTCTCGAGGACCGCATCACGTCGCTCGTCGGCGTGGAGATCACCAGCACGATGGTCGGCCCGGTGACCCCGTTCACCAGCGGCCACGCCAACGCTTTTCCGCTGGCGCCGCGACCCCGGGCCTACCGGGCCGGCGCGCCCCGCGCCGAGAACCGGCGCCTGCGCGACGTGATCGCCGATCTGCGCGGCCGGGCCGAACGGCCGATCCTGCAACTCAATCATCCGCGCGAGTCGGGCACCGATCAGGGGCTCGGCAGCTACCTCAGCCACCTCGCGGTGTCGGGCGAGCCCTTCGATCCCACGCGCCCCCTCGACGCCGAGCCCAACCGCCCGTTCACGAGTCGCGCGGGCAATCCGGGGCTGCGCGACTTCGACTTCGACGCCATCGAGCTGCTCAACGCCGGATCGATGGAGGCCTACCGCCTGGCGCGGGCGGACTGGCTGTCGTGGCTGCTGCAAGGCGAGAGGCGCACCGGCACCGCCAACAGCGACTCGCACTCGACCGGCCATCCTGTCGGACTGCCCCGAAGCTACGTCGCCTACACGGGGGGCCTCGGCCGCGACTTCGAGCCCGAACGATTCATGGCGGCGGTGCGGCAGGGCCGCATCACGGGCAGCTCGGGTCCGGTGCTCGACGTCTCACTCGGCGACGCCGGGCCGGGGGAGACCTTCACCGGCCGGTCCGGCGAGTTGCGGGTCGGCGTGCGACGGGCGAGCTGGGTGCCGGTGGACGAGATCCGCGTGTACGTGAACGGCGCGCTCGTCGAGCGCGCGCCGCCTCCCGCCGACGGCACGCTGCGGGTCCCGCTGCGCTTCGCGGCCGATGCCTTCGTGACCGTCGAGGTCGAGGGCGCTGCCGCGCCAGGGTCCATCTACGCGCGCATCGCGCCGGGCCACACGCCGTTCGCGTTCACGAATCCCGTCTTCGTCGACGCCGACGGCCGACCCGGCTGGACGGCCCCCGGCCTGCCCGAGCCGCTTCCGCCGGCGATCGCGGAACCGCTCGCCACGCCCTAGAGTCCCCGGTCCACCCACGCCCGAGGAGAGCCCAGTAGATGGTCCGCGCCTATTCGATCAGTGTCGATGACGTCAACGCCGAGCGCGAGCGCGTCGGCCAGGACGAGAGCCGCATCGATGTCGCGCGGGTCGTCAAGCTCGACGAGCTCGAGCTGCGCGACGTGGGCTCTCGCGACGTGCGCCTGCGCGTCCTGGCCGTATCGGCCGAGCACAACATCACCCATGCCGCGACGGCCGACACGGTGAACATCGCCGACCTGCGCGGGGGCAAGATCTACCCGGGCAACTCGGCTCTCGGCGAGGTCGTGGAGGTGGGCTCCGAAGTCGACCGCTTCGCGGTGGGCGACGTGGTCATCACCCACTGCAACGGCGAGCCCGACCGCTTCGGCTTCCCCATCACGATCTACGCCTACGACTCGGCGGACTCGATCGGCTGGTACGGCGAAGAGGCGGTCGTGGGCGAGTGGCAGATCGTCCACGCGCCGCTCGACTGCGGGCTCAACCTCTGGGAGATCGCTGCCCTGCCCCTGCGCGCTCCCACCGCCTATCACCTGTGGCGACGCGCCGAGGGCATCTTCCGCGTAAAGGTGCCCGAGGAGCAGCTCTCCACCTTCAACGTGATGGGCTTCGGTGGCGGCGTGTCGGAGCTCTTCCTGATGCTCGCCAAGGCGAGGGGCCACAAGACCTGGTTCTGCTCGGGGAGCAAGGAGCGGCGCGATGCCCTCGAGGCGATGGGCATTCCCGGGATCGACCAGAAGGCCTTCAATCGCTTCGCGACCCGCGACGACTCGAAGGCGTTCGTCAAGGAGGTTCGCTCGCTGACCGGCGGCGAAGGCATGCACATCATCTGCGACATGCTGCGCGGGCCGGTCTTCGACGCCGGCTTCGGGGCGTGCGCCCGCGAGGGCGTGATCGTGAGCGCCGGCTGGCAGCTCACGCGCGAGGTCCGCTTCAACTCGGCGGCGGCCTCGATCCGTCAGATCACCCTCGACCACACCCACTACGAGACGATCCCGGGCGTGGCCGCGGCCACCGAGCTCTACGGCAGCGTATTCAAGCCGACGATCCACGACGAGATCTACGCCTTCGAAGACCTGCCGCGCTGCTTCGTCGAGATGCAGGAAAACACGCAGACCGGCATCCCGATCATCCGGGTCGCAGAGGACATGCCCCAGTCGGTCGCGCGCCTGATCCCCTAGGAGCCTGCCGGTGGACTACCGCGACATCCGCTTCGCGCTTCACGACGACGGCGTCGCGGTCGTCACCCTGCACCGTCCCGAGCAGCGCAACACCTTCAGCGGCCGCATGGGCGTCGAGCTCTCCCACGCCTACGCGCAGTGTGACGCCGACGACGCGGTGCGCGTGGTGGTGCTCACGGGCGCCGGCGACGCCTTCTGCGCGGGCGCCGACATGACGGCGGGCGAAGAAACCTTCGGGAGCCCGGACGATCACACCTTCAGCGCCATGCCGCTCGACATGAGGGCCTGCGACGTGCGCAAGCCCGTGATCGCCGCCATGAACGGCCACGCCATCGGGATCGGGCTGACGATGGCGCTGCAGTGCGACCTGCGCTTCGCCGCCCTCGATGGAAAGTACGGCGTCATGCAGGTGCGGCGCGGCGTGATGCCCGACTGCGGGGCGCACTGGATCCTGCCCCGGCTCGTCGGCATGGCGCGCGCCGCCGACATCCTGCTGACCGGGCGCAAGTTCGGGGGCGACGAGGCCGTGGCGCTCGGCATCGCGAGCCGCGCGCTGCCCGGCCACGCGGTCCTCGCTGCGGCACTCGAGACGGCGCATGAAATGGCGGTGCAGACCGCGCCGCTCTCGGCCGCGCTGACCAAGCGGCTGCTCTGGCAGAGCGCCGACCTCGACCTCGCCGAGGTCGAGCGGTTCGAGACCGAGCTGCATCATCACCTGATGGGCCGGCCGGATGCCGTCGAAGGCGTGGTGGCCTTCCTCGAGCGGCGGGCGCCCAGCTGGTCGTCGTCGGTGTCGAGCGACTGGCCGCAGTGGCCGGAGCGCAAGCGCGAGGACTGACCGGCGCAGGGGCCGCCGCCGCGACGAATCCGCCTCTGCGGCCGGCCGGGTTTCTCCGGCGGGCTGCTAGCCTCACACCGATGCGTTGCGTCCTCGTCTCGCACACCCACTGGGACCGCGAGTGGTACCGCACCTTCGAGTCCTTCCGGGCCCGGCTCGTGGACACCGTCGACCGCGTGCTCGAGCTGGTCGCGGCGGATCCCGGCTATCACTTCCAGCTCGACGGGCAGAGCATCGTCGTCGAAGACTATCTGGCCGTGCGGCCCGAGCAGCGCGACGCCCTGCTCGAAGCCGTTCGCAGCGGCCGCGTCGCCCTGGGGCCCTGGTACGTGCAGCCCGACTCGCTGATTCCGACCGGCGAGACCCACGTGCGCAACCTGCTCGAAGGGCGCCGGGTCGCCGAGGCGCACGGCGGCTGCTCGACGATCGCCTACACGCCCGACTCGTTCGGCCACCCCGCCCAGTTTCCGCAGCTCTTCCGGGGCTTCGGGCTCGGGCCTTTCGTCTACTGGCGCGGCAACGGAGACGAGATCGCGACGCTGCCGGCCGACTACCGCTGGCGCGCCCCGGACGGCAGCGAGATCGTGGCCTGCCACCTGGGCCGCGGGTACTTTCCGGCCTGGGGGCTCTCCGACGACGCCGACTCGGCGGCGGCGCGCCTGCAGAAGCTGGCCTCGGAGCTCGCCGCCGGCTCGCGGCGTGACCGCGTGCTGCTGATGAACGGCATGGACCACATGCTGCCCGACGCGAATACCGGCGCCGTCGCCGAGGCGCTCGAAAAATCCACCGGCTGGACGGTGGTGCGCGGGCTGCTCGACGACTACGTGGACGACCTGGAGGCCGTGGTGGGCGAAGCGCTCGACCCCGACCTGCCGGTCTTCGGTGACGAGCTGATCGGCGGGCGTACCGCCAACCTGCTGCCGGGAGTGTGGTCGACCCACGTCGATCTCAAGCTCGCGAACCGCCGCTGCGAAACCGCGCTGCTCGACGGCGCAGAGCCCTTCGCCGCCATCGCCGGGCTGCTGGGCGCCCGCGACGAGTCGAGCAGCCTGCGGCTCGCCTGGCGCAAGCTGCTGCCCAACCAGGCCCACGACTCGATTTGCGGCTGCTCGCAGGACCGTGTCCACGAGCACATGCGCACGCGCCTCGACGAAGCCCTGCAGCTCGCCCAAGAGACGCGGGCGCGCCTGCTCGACCGGCTCGCCGGCCTCGACACCGACCGGCAGCCACCCCCCGCCCCCGCCGACGAGCCGCTTGCCGTCGCCGTCTGGAACCCATCGCCGCATCCCCGCACCGACGTCGTGCGCATTCCGCTCGACGGTTTTCCCGCGTTCGCCAAGCACGGGGTGAGCCCGCTGCTGGCGCTGAACCTGGGCCTCGAGGGCGTCACGGTGAACGGTCGGCCGGCGCGCGTGGTCGTCGACGAAAGCAACCGTCGGCCGCTGCTGAGCCCCAGCCAGCCGGTCCACGAGGTGGAGGCGGTCGTCGCGGACGTGCCGGCATTCGGCTGGCGCCGCATCGAGCTGGCCAGGGGCGGCGCCTGCCCCGACACGGTCGACGACGGCCGCGAGATCGAGGCGGGCCGCACACGGGTGCAGGTCGACGACGCCGGCTGCCTCGACGTGACGATCGGCGACGCGACCTGGCGCGGCCTCGGCGCGCTCGAAGACCAGGGCGATCGCGGCGACACCTACGACTTCGATCCGGTCGGCGAACCCGAAGCGGTCTTGCGCAGCGTCTCGGTCGTGCGGCGCCGGCACCCGAGCGGGCTGGCCGAGCTCGACGTGAGGCGGGTCCTCGAGGTGCCGCGCGCACTCGACGCCGAGCGCACGGGCCGCACGACGGAGCGTGTCGCCCTGCCCGTGCGGCTGGTCGCGCGCGTGGCCCCCGGCGTGTCGCGGGTCGACTTGCGGGTGGAGGTCGACAACACGGCCTGCGACCACCGACTGCGCCTGCGCTTCCCGACCGGCGCGCCGCTCGAGACGTTTGCGGCGGCGACCACCTTCGGGGTGGCGAGGCGCCGCACGGCTGCGCGTGACGGCTCGGCGTGGATCCACCCTGCCCCGAGCACCTTCCCGCTGCAGGGGCACATCGAAGCCGGCGCGCTCGGCGTCGTGGCGCCCGGCCTGATCGAGGCGCAGGTCGATCCCGACGGCACGGTGGCGCTCACCCTGGTGCGCAGCGTCGGTTGGCTCTCGCGTCCCGACCTGACGACCCGGCCGGGCGAGGCGGGGCCATCGCTGCGCACACCGGGCGCGCAGTGTCTCGGTCTCATCGAGGCGCGACTCGCCCTCTACGCCGCGCCCGATCCACGGGCCGCGCAGCACGCCGAGTGCGAGCTGACGCCTTCGGGTGTCGGGTCGTCCGCGCCGCTCGCCGCGAACGCCCCGGGCCTCGAGATCTCGCCGCCGAGCGTACGGCTTTCGAGCTTCAAGCCCAGCGAGGACGGCCGGGGCGTGGTGGTGCGCCTGCTGAACCCGACCAACGAGTCGATCGACGCGGTGATTGCGCTCGGACCGGCGCTGGCCGCCGCCGTTGGCAGCGCCGAGCCGGTGCGCCTCGACGAGGGGCCGGAGAGCTTCGCGGTCGAGCACACTGCAGGGCGGATCGCGCTCACGCTCCCGCCACAGGCACTGCGCACCCTGAGGTTGACGCCCCGGGCAACACCGCATAGCGAGCGAGGCAGACGATGATCGAGATCGACGAGACCCTCGACGTGCGCGCGCCGGTGGAGCTTCTCTGGCAGGTCATCACCGACCTCAACCGCTACGGCGAGTGGAATCCCTTCGTGGTGTCGTGTCGCTCGAGCCTCGCCGAGGGCGACCCGATCGACATGCGGGTGCAGATCTTCGAGAGCTTCGTGCAGCCCCAGCGCGAGACGATCCTCGAGCACGTGCCCGGCGAGCGGCTCTGTTACGGGCTGGCGCCGCGTCCCTTCGGCGCCCTCGCGAGCCGCCGCAGCCACGAAGTCAGCGCGCAGGGCGAGACCGACAGCCGCTACCACTCGCACTTCCTGCTCGAGGGCTGGCTCTCTCCGGTGACCGAGCTGCTGCTCGGCAGCAGGCTCGACCGCGGCTTTCGCGCGATGACCCGGGCGCTGGTCGCGAGGGCGGAGCTGCTCGCCGAAGAGCGGCAAGCGGAGGGCTGAGGCGGCCATGAGCCACGCCACCGAGGCCTTCTGGCTGCTGACGGACCCGTTCGAGGAGTACCCGGACGTGCGCTTCCTGGTGCCCACACGACCGGTGCGCACCGCGATCGGGCAGCTGCGTGACGCCCTGGCCGCGCAGCCCGGCTGGCTCGCGGTGCTGGGCGAGGCGGGTGTCGGCAAGAGCGTGCTGACGCGCCTCTTCGCCGAGGCGTGGGCCAACGAGAGACCGATCGCGGTGGCCTCCGACGCGGCCCTGGCCTTCGCCGAGCTCTCCGACGAGGTGTGCGAGCAGCTTCAGGACGTGGCCGGCGGCTCGCTGACCCGCGAGGCGCTCTGCGAGGCCGAGCGCGCGGGCCGGCGGCCGGTGATCGTGCTCGACCGAGCCGAGGAGCTGCCCGAGCGCACGCTCCGCGACATCGAGGCGAGCTGGTCGGCGACGAACTCGGCCGGCTCCCCGACGCTGCTCGTGGACCTGGTCGCCGTGGTGCGCCGATCCCCCGACGACGGCGCGCCCGACTGGCTTCGCCAGCGAGGCGCCAGGGTGATCGCCCTCGAACCTCTTGCCGCCGAGGACACCGCCAGCTACGTGAAGCGGCGAATCCGGCTGGCCGCCGGCGGCGAGCGCGAGATCTTCGATCCCGGCGCGCTCGACGAGGTGCAGCGCCGAACCGCGGGACTGCCCGACGCCGTGAACCGGGTCTGCGCGCTGACCCTCGACAGAGTGGCGCTGGCCGGTGGCCGCCACGTCGGGTCGCGGGAGGTGGCCGACGCCGCGGCACTGCTCGGCGACCTGCCGGTGGCGGTCCGCGACGCCCTCGGCACAGCGGACATCGACGGCAGCGCTTGCCTCGACGGGGACATCGAGGAGATCGGCGAGGTCGATCGCGCGGGCCTGGCCCGTACGGCCGAGCAGCTCGCCCCAGCAACACGACCCGCACCAGGGCCCGCGCCACGACCCACCACGGACCAGCTGCTCGAGCAGGACGAGATCGACCCGGAGCCCCTGCCCGCGGCGCGACCGGGCGAGCCGGCACCGGTTCGCGAGATTACCGTGCGGCGTACGTCCCCGTGGATCGTCGCCTTGGCCGCCCTGGTTGGCGCGGTGATCGGCGCAGGCGGCACGCTCTACCTCTCCGGTCGGCTGCCGGGCGACGAAGGCGACGGCTGGTCGCGCGCCCTTCCCCACGTCGAGACTCCGCCGCCGCCCGCGGTGTCTCCGCCGTCCCCCGCTGACGCCCCCGCCCCGTCACCGGCGACGGCCCCGCCCGACACCGCGAAGCCGCCGCCGCCTGCCGCGCCGTCGCCCGCGGCCGAGCGCGCTTCCACGGCGCCCGTCGCAGTGGTCGCTGCCCTCGCACCCACCGCCGGCACCGCGACGCGTCCGCTGCCGCCGGTCGACGCGCCGCCGCCCTCCGCTGCCGCTCCTGCGCCCCTCGCCGCTTCGGGCTCGACGCGCGTAGCCCTGCCGCTCGAGCAGGGCGCCCCGACCCTCGAGCGCGCACTCGTCTCGCTCGTTCCGCCCGGCAGCGCGTGGCGCGTCGAGCTGATCGACCTGCGCTCGGGCGAGCCGGTGCGTGTCGAGCGTGTCGAGCTGGCCCACGACGAGATCGACGGACGCCTGCACACGCTCGGGGCCGTGGCGGGCGAAGGCGAGCGGCGCGCGGCCCGGGTGCTCGACCGGGGAGAGGATCCCACCGGCGCCGAAGCTCGCGTCTTCTGGCCCGAGGAGCGCCGCGTGCGCCCCCTCGGCGCCGACGATCCGCTGGCGGGCACGGGCTTCCGCTTCGCGGACTTCCGAGCGCGCCGTGCGGCCGAGTTCGAGGTGACGGGGTTCGCGGGAGACGAGATCGCAGGAGCGCCGGTCTTCGTCGTCTCCGCGCGGCCGCTCACCCCGCCCGACCACGACCGCATCGAGATCACCATTGCCGAGCGAGACGAGCAGGTCCTCGAGGTGCGCTGGTACGACGCGCAAGCCGAAGCGCCGGTTCGGCGACTGGTGGTTCCCCACGAGCCTCCTTCGGGCGAAAACGGTGACACGCGGGACGGAACGTGGCGGCTGTTCGGCGCGGCCGGCGACGAGATCGCGCGCGCGTACGTCGAGGTCAGCGAGCTGCCGGCGGACGCCGGCCCGGATCTCTTCACCTTCTCGCGAATCGTCGGCCCCGACTTCACCCTTCCGAGGCGCTGACCCGACGGCCCGCATGTCGACTCTCGAGCGCTTCGCGCCGGATCTGCGTGGCACCCGCCGCGAGACGATCGGCAACGACCTGCTGGCGGGGCTGACGGTGGCCGCGATCGCCGTCCCGCAGGCCATCGCCTACGCGCTGGTGGCCGGATTGCCGCCCCAGATGGGGCTGATCGCGGCGGCGCTGCCGTGCGCGGTCGCCGCCCTCTTCGGCTCGAGTCCGCATCTGGTCACGGGCCCCACCAACCCGACCGCTCTCGTGCTCGGCTTGTCGGTCGTGGCACCGGTCGTCGCGAGCACGGGCCGCGTTCCCATCGAGTCGGTGCTCGCCACGGGGCTGCTCACCGGCGGGATGCTGGTCGCGTTCGGCCTCGTCGGAGTCGGCCGCGTGAGCCGCTTCCTCTCGGACAGCGTGGTGATCGGCTTCGCGACGGGAGCCGGCCTGCTGATCGCCCTGCGTCTCGTCCCCGAGCTGGCCCCGGGCCTCGCGCCGAGCCCGCATCCGGGCGGGTTCGCGCCGAACAGCTGGCCCGTCTTCGTAGACGCGGCCCGCGCACTGACCGACGCCGGACCACGCGCGCTGGGGCTCGCGATCGGTGTGCCGATCGCCGTGTTGATCGTCCGGCGAATCGATCGACGGCTGCCCGGCGCGCTGATCGTGCTCGGAGCGGCGACGCTGCTCTCCGAGTCGCTCGGCTGGAGTCGGGGCGAGCATGCCCTGGCGCGGATCGGTGACGTGGCTTTCCAGTGGACGGCGCCCTCGCTGCCCCACGATGTCCACTTCGGTGCATTGGTCGGACCGGCCTTCGCGCTGGCCCTGCTCGTCACCGTGCAGTCGGTGGCGAGCGCGCGCAGCGTACCGCCGGTGGGCGCCCCCTTGCAGCTGGACGCCGACCGCGCGTTGTTCGCCCAGGGTGCCGGCAACCTGGTCTCCTCCCTGCTCGGCGGCATGGTGACCAGCGGCTCCCTCACCCGTTCGGCGATCGCCCGCAGCGCGGGCGGCCGCTCGCGCCTGGCCGCCCTCTCGGCCGGCGTCGCGATCGCGATCGGGCTGCCGTTTCTGGCCCCGCTGATCCGGCCCATCCCGATGGCCGCGCTCGTGGGCCTGGTCTTCCTGTCGGGCATCGAGCTGATCCGCATCCCGGCCCTGCGCCGCGCGGCGACGACCCGCGGCGATGCGATGGTGCTGATCTTTACCCTGCTGGCCACCCTGTGGGTCGATCTCGTCCAGGCGCTGTACGTGGGCGTCTTCCTCTCGCTGGCGCTGCTGATCCGCCGCTCGGGGCGCCTGCAGATCACCGAGCTCGTCGAGAGCGGCCCGCACCGTTTCAGCGAACACGCGATCGACGAGCAGACCGGCGACACGCCGGTCGTGCTCCTGCATCTCGAGGGCGACCTCAACTTCGCCGTCGCCCAGCAGCTGTCGGACCGGCTCGCCGACATCGGCCTGCACGGGCCCCGCGTCGTCGTCCTGCGCATGAAGCGCGTCACCTACCTCGACGCCACCGTGCTCGAGAGCCTGCGCGCTTCGGTCGAGCGCCTCGGTGACAAGGGCACGCGCTTCGTGCTGTGCGGGCTCACGCCCGAGCAGCTCGAGATGCTCGACGGCACCGAGCTCGTCGACCTGCTCGGCGACGAGGGCCTGGTGCGCTCCGGCGAGCGTCTCTTCGAGGGCTTCGAGGAGGCCCTCCGTCAGGCGCGCCATCTCGCCGCCAACGAGACCGACGAGACCGACCGCGCACCCTGGCGGCGGCTCGGCGAACCTGCCTGAACGCCGCACGCGGCATCAGAGGCGCCTGCTCGAGCGGCTGCAACGAGTCGCGCCGGTCGCAGGGAAAGCGCGTTGCCCGGCCTCGAATGGTCGGGCCGGCGGGATTCGAACCCGCGACCTCTTGACCCCCAGTCAAGCGCGCTACCAAGCTGCGCCACGGCCCGCCCGGAGTGGGTGTTTAGCGGATTGCGCGGCGCTGTCGACGCCGACGGCGGCGCGGCCGGGAGGTCCGAACGGGGGCCGGCGGATCGGGTGTCGGGCCGATCTCGTCGAGATCGAGGATGTCGACCTCGCCCGCGATGACTTCCAGCGGGGCCGGCTCTTCCGCGCAGTCGGGCTCGCCGGCAAGCTCCGACCAGGCCGGCTCGATGCACTGCAGTACGGCTTCGCCGGCCTCGCCCCGGATCACTTCGCTGGCCAGCACCAGCAGACGGCGGGGGTTGCCACCGGAGAGCCCGTGCAGGCGGCGAAGCACGGGCCTACGCAGACGCTCGAACAGTTCCGACGGGGCCCCCGCTTCGCGAAGCCGCTCGCTCACGTAGCGATGTGTCTCGTCGGCGCTCAGCGGAGCGCGCAGCGCGCAGTCCAGGACATCGAGGCCGAGTGCCGCCACCACGCGGCTCGTGCGCGCGTCGTCCGGAGCGGTCAGCACCAGGCGCAAGTCACCGGAGAGTTCCGCGACGCGCTCTCCGAGGCCGCGCGCCGTGTCGAGGGGCATCGAGTTCGCCTCGTCGATCAGCAGCACGAGTGGCCGGCCCTGCTGCCGGCCTTCGCGGGCAAGATCCTCGACCGCACGATCCACGTCCGCGACGCGGGGCTGCCCGAGCAGGCCGAGCGTCCAGGCCCACAGCTCGTCCAGCTCGAGCGAGGCGTACGGCAGATACACGGGTCGGGACACGTCGCGATGACGGCCCTCGAGCAGCCGCAGGACCAGCGTCTTTCCGAGCCCCGGTGGGCCGCAGAGCACGCCGGCGAGGTCGTCACCGCGGAACACACCGGCGAGCGCGTCGAGGGCATCTTCGGTGTCCGTCCGCGGCACGTACGAGCGAGGGTCCACGGTCTCGCGAAAGGCCGCGCAGGCCGAAGCGCTGCAGGCCGTGTCGAGAGCCATGCGGACGGCTACGCGGCACGCGTATTCGTCTTCGTCGCCCTCGAGGCCGTGCGCTGCCGGATTCTGCAAGTCGAACGCGCCCACAGGTGAACCTGTCGGGAGAACCGCGTCCTGACTCAAGCCGCGTCACGACCGGCAGGCGAGCGACGTGCCGGCCAGGCGCGCGATCCCCCCTCGGGGCCGCGCTGCTTGCATCTCCGAGCAGCCGTGCTCAGACCCGGCCCGGCCCGCTTACGCGCGGCCGCAGCCGCCGCTCACAGCACGTCGCGCAGCGCCTGCAGCTCCCGGCGGATGCGGCGGTAGCCGCTGCGCAGCTCGCTCACTGCCACCGCCCTCGATTCCACGTTCGAGGCCTCGTCGCCGGCCTCCGCCGTCGTGGCGACCTGTTCGGCATCGTTCGCGCCCTCGAGCGCCTTCGCGAGCCCCAGCTCGCGCAGCCGCTGCCGGGCGCCCGCGATCGTGTAGCGCTCGTCATAGAGCAGCTTCTTGATGAGCAGGATCATGTCGATGTCCTTGCGGCGATAGAGACGCTGCTTGGACCTCGACTTGGGCGGCGCCATCCAGCGGAATTCGGTCTCCCAGTACCGCAGGACGTGGGGCTTCACATCGGTGATCTTGGCGACCTCGCCGATGCGGTAGTAGAGCTTGCCGTCGGACAGCTGGTCGGCTTCGGCGGCCTTCTTCGCAGCGGGTTTCTGCGCCTTCGCACCGCCCGAGCTGCGCGTGCGTGTGGCTCCGCGCTTCGCACTGGCCTTGCTCCGGCGCGACCCGCTCGGCGTGCCCTTGGCGACCGCCATCCACGCCCCCTTTTGCGTCCGGGTGCGCCGGGTTGCGCGCCTGGTTGCGCGCCTCGTTACCCGCCTCGCTGCCCGCCGTGTGCTGGTCTGTCGCCCGGTGACGAGAGGGAGGCGATCGGGGTGCATCGTGCTGCCGCGGTCCGTCTAGCTGGACCGGGCCCGGATGCTTCAGATCGAGCGCTGCTCCGTCTCGTCCTCGGCCGATTCTTCCGTCTCGTTCAGGATGTTTTTTAGCACGAGACTCGGCTTGAAGGTCAGCACCTTGCGCTCCTCGAGGAGGATTTCCTGACCGGTCTGGGGATTGCGTCCCTTGCGGGCGTTCTTGTGGCGGACCACGAAGTTTCCGAAACCGGAGATCTTCACCTTCTCACCCTCGGCGAGGGTGTCCTTGATGATCTCGAAGACCTTCTCCACCAGCTCGGCGGCTTCCTTCTTCGAGAAGCCGACTCGCTCGTAGATCTGTTCGACGATCTCTGCCTTGGTCATGCAAGCCTCCGGCGCAGCGCGGGACAGTGCTCGAATTACCTTCGTGGTTTCGGCAGTTTACCTGCTCAACTACAGTTCGCGCGCGGTCGCGAGGGGCGGTTTTCGGCCCCCACCCGGATGCGCCGGCCGGCCTGGCCACCCAGGTGGGGCGCATCCCCCCCGGAAGCCGATGCGCGCCGCCAGGCGGCTCGAGCCGACCAACCGGGGTGTGACATGAAGTCCCGGCTCAGGCCGCTCCCGTGCGGGCCAGTGCGGCCAGCTCGCCGAATGCCTTCGGGTCGTCCAGGGCGAGCTGGGCGAGCGCCTTGCGGTCGAGTTCGACGCCTGCCTTCTTGAGCCCGTCCATCAGGCGGCTGTACGACAGGTCGTGCTCTCGGGCGGCCGCGTTGATGCGCGCGATCCAGAGCGCCCTGAACTCCCGCTTGCGCTGCTTGCGCCCGCGATAGGCGTAGAGGTCGGCCTTCTCGACGGCCTCGAGGGCCACACCGTGAAGCTTGCTGCGGCCGCCGTAGAAGCCCTTGGCTCGCTTCAGTACGGCCTTTCGGCGCTTGTGGGCGGGAACGCCCCGCTTGACTCTAGACATCGGAATCCTTCCTTGGCCGGGGCGCTTCGCCCCGCGCGATCAGAGATACGGCAGCAGCCGCTCGACGCGCGGCACGTCCTGCGCCGCCACCTCGTCGCTGCGACGGAGCTGGCGCTTCCGCTTGGTCGTCTTCGTGGTGAGGATGTGCTGCTTGTTGGCGCGATAGCGCTTGATCTTCCCGGACCCGGTCCGGGAGAAGCGCTTCGCGCTGCCTCGGTGCGACTTCATCTTCGGCATCGTTTCACGACTCCGTGTGCTGTGCAGCGGCGTCGGACTGCGACGCTTCCGCGGTGTGCTCTTCCTGGGCTTCTGCGCCCGCTCCTGCTGCCTCGGGCTGCGGCTCTTCTCCGCCAGCGGCCCGATCGGCTTCTTCCTGGCGCTTGTATTCGGAGATCACCTCGCGGTCTCCGATGAGGATCATCGACAGGAACCGCCCTTCCATGCGCGGCGGGTTCTCCATCTTCGCAATCGGTCCGAGCTGCTTCATGACTTCCTGAAGTTGGGCCCGGCCGCGGCTGGTGTGCACCATCTCGCGTCCGCGGAACATCACGGTGATCTTCACCTTGTCGCCGTCCATCAGGAAACGCCGGACGTTGTTGAGCTTGAAGTTCAGGTCGTGCTGGTCGGTGCCCGGCCGAAGCTTCACTTCCTTCAGCGTGGCCGAGTGCGACTGTTTGCTCGACTTCTTCTTCTTTTGCTCGTACTTGTACTTCCCGTAGTCCATGATACGACACACGGGAGGCCGCGAGTTGGCGGCGACCTCGACGAGGTCGAGCCCCTCCTCGCGCGCCAGTGCAAGCGCCTCTTCGGGCGACATGACCCCCAGCTGCTCGCTGTCCGACCCGATCACGCGCACCTCGCGCACGCGGATGCGCTCGTTGACGCGGGTCGTGTCCTTCTCGGGGGCGACGATGCGAAATCGCGATCTGCCTCTACCAGGAATGGAGCCTTCCTCCCGGAGCCGTGCGCCCGTCGTGGCGCGACGCTCCCTTGCGACGTCCGACGCTCAGTCGAACGGCCTCATCCTTCGGTCGGCGGAGGCCTCCGCCAACCTCGAGACGATGGCGTCCGTCGCCGTCGCCTCGACCTTCTGCTTCGACTTGCGGAGGCGCGGGGAGACGGTGCCGTCCCGCTCCTCCTGCTCCCCCACGACGAGGGTGAGCGGGATCTTCATCTTTTCGGCCTCGCGGATCCTCCAGCCGAGGGTTTCGCTCCGGTGGTCGACCTCTGCACGCAGCCCGGCGGCGACGAGCGCGTCGCCCACCCGGTCCGCGTAGGCGGCCAGCCGGTCCGAGATCGGTAGCACGACGACCTGCACGGGCGACAGCCAGAACGGGAAGTCGCCGCCGGTGTGCTCGATGTAGATGGCGATGAAGCGCTCGAGCGAGCCGAGCACCGCGCGGTGCAGCATGGCCGGCTGGTGGAGCTCGCCGTCGCGGCCGACGTAGCGCAGGCCGAAGCGCCCCGGCATCGCCATGTCGATCTGCACGGTGCCGAGCGTCCAGGCGCGGCCGAGCACGTCGCGGAAATCGGCCTCCACCTTGGGGCCGTAGAAGGCGCCCTCGCCCGGCTTGGTCTCGCAATCGAACCCGGCGCGCTCCACCGCGTCGATCAGCGCCTGCTCGGCTACGTCCCAATCCGCCGGATCGCCGAGGAACTCCTCGGGCCGGGTCGACACACGCATCTCGACCCCCTCGAGCCCGAGCTTCGCGTAGATCTCGACCACCATCCGGAAGAAGGTGGCGATCTCGTCCGCCACCTGGTCGGGCTCGCAGTAGATGTGCGCGTCGTCCTGGGCGAAAGCGCGCACCCGCGTCAGCCCGGCCAGGGTGCCGCTGCGCTCGTTGCGGTGCAGGCGGCTGAACTCGGCCCAGCGGATCGGGAGGTCTCGGTAGGAGCGCTTGCCGATGCCGAAGAGGTGGCAGTGCCCCGGGCAGTTCATGGCCTTCATGCCCAGCTCTTCGTCCTCGTCGTCCCCGCCGAACCAGTACATGTCGTCGTAGAACTTGTCGTAGTGGCCCGAGCTCTTGAACAGGTCCGAGCGGAAGAGCTGCGGCGTGATCACCTCCCGGAAGCCGTACTTCGGATAGAGCTCACGAACGAATTCGCAGAGCCCGTTGTAGAGCGCCACGCCCTTGGGCAGGTAGAACGGAGCGCCCGGCGAGATGTGGGGATCGAGCGCGAACAGCCCCAGATCGACGCCCACGCGCCGGTGATCGCGCTTCCTGGCCTCCTCGATGCGCTGCAGGTAGGCCTTGAGCTCCTTCTTGTTCGCGAAGGCCGTGCCGTAGATGCGTTGGAGCTTGGGGCCGCGCTCGTCGCCGCGGAAGTACGAGCCCGACACCTCGAGCAGTGCCGCCGCGCCGATCTGTCCGGAGTGCTGCACGTGCGGACCGCGGCAGAGGTCGACGAAGCCGCCGTGCCGGTAGAGGGTGATCTCGTCGCCTCCCGGGATGTCGCCGAGGCGCTGCAGCTTGAGGTCCTCACCGAGATCGCGGAAGACCGCCGTCGCCTCGTCGCGGCCCACCACCTGCCGCTCGAAGGCCGCGCCCTCGCCGATGATGCTCTGCATCTCCTTCTGGATGCGCTCGATGTCATCCGGGGTGAACGGCTCGTCGACGAGGAAGTCGTACTGGAACTTCTCGCTGTGGTCGGCGCGGCCGGCGTCGACCTGAGCCTCCGGAAACAGGCGCTTCACGGCATCGGCCATCACGTGCTCGGCCGAGTGGCGGATCACTTCTCCGCCCTGCGGGTCGCGCGCCGTGACGATCTCGAGGCGCACGTCGCCGTGCAGGGGCGTGCGGAGATCGACGAGCCGACCGTCGACGCGAGCGGCGAGCGCAGCCTTGGCGAGACCGGCGCCGATCGACTGTGCGACCTCCAGGCTCGTCGCCCCATCCTCGAACGACAGTGTCCTGTCGTCCGGGAGCTGGACGTTGAGCGGGTCACTCATTGAGCGAAGAGGTCATGACGGTCGTGTCGCAGCCGCGCGGGCGGCGTCCTGTGGGTGAGCTCGGCGGGCGCTCTCGCACCCGATCATGCAGCCCCGGCGGACCGGGCCTGGTAGGCACGGGCGGATTTGAACCGCCGACCCCCACCGTGTCAAGGTGGTGCTCTAGCCCCTGAGCTACGTGCCTGAAAGATCCTCCCGAGCGGGGTGAGGACCGGTCTGATCGACCACCCACCTCGCTAAGGAGGCGGAATGGTTACCGATTTGCTCCCTGCATGTCAATTGCGTGCGAGCCCCGGCCGCACAGCAGACGCTGCTCGGAGCCGTCTCAGGCGGCTGAGAGGCGCCATATCGCCCCCGAGCGGCGCGCGATGGCCCCCTATCCCTCCTCGGGCCGCTCGTGGTCCGGCTGAGCAGGCTCAGGGGGCTCGGGAGCCCACTCCACCGCGATCACCAGCCGCGCGGGCTCGACGTCCGAGAACGTCCAGCCGATGCCGGATTCGCGCGGCTCGCGAACCTCGACGGGGGTGATGCGCAGGGCCGGCGGCGCGGCGGCCAGCAGACGCTCGAGCAGCTCGGTCGCCCCCCACTCGGCCTCGATGTGAAGCAAGGCGCGTCCCCGCTCCATCTCGCGGGGCGAGGCCGAGGCCGCGCCGACCGGCTCGCTGATCAGCAGGGCAACGAGCTCCGCGTAGCCGCCGTAGTGCCCGAGCTCACGCACCTCGAGCTCGATGCCCGACAGCGCCATCTGCTCCTCGTCCTCGAGCAACCCCGCCGCCACCAGCCGCTCGCGGACCCGCTCGGTCTCGACCTGCACCTCCACGACCACCACGTACTCGGTGGCGGCGTCGGGGTTGTCGGTGAAGAGAGCCGGCCGCTCGCCCTGGTCGTCGACGATCCTGAAGCTCCTGGTGTAGGGCACCATGTCGTCGCCGAGCGCCGCACGGATCGGATCGACGACCTCCTCGGAACCGGACTCGATCGCGCCCTCGGCGTCGCCATCGCCATCGGCCCCGGGCTCGGGTTCGAGCAGGATGCTGTCGACGAGCAGGTCGTCCGCCACTCGCGAGACGCCCTCCCAGAGCGCCTCGTCGATGGCGCGTTCCTTCGGGATGCCCGACGCGCGCATCTGCTCGTCCAGCGGCACGGCGCCGACGACCTCGAGCAGCTGCACCTCGCCGCTCGCGTTCGCGGCCTGCAGGGCGACCGCACACGCGAGCGCCAATCGCACCAACATCCGGCCCCTCACAGCGCCCCCTCCGTGACAGGACGGCCGAACAGCGCATCCACGTCGCGCTGCAGGGCCTCGCTCGACTCGACCCCACGCAGGCCACCCACCGAAAGCACCGTCTCGCTCTCGCCGGGAATCGTCACGTGGACGAACACGCTGCAATCACCCGGCCGCGAGGCCAGCAGATTGCGCAGCGCCACCATGCGGTCGCGCGTGACGTCGGGCGCGCCGACGCGGATGCGCAGGTGGGCGGTCAGCCGCTCCTGGGCCTCTTCGAGGCGCATCACGTCGCCCACCAGAACCTTGGGCGGGTCGCCCTCCTCGAGCTTGCCGAAGACGAGCAGCGGGGTCGGCCCACCGCCGCTGCCGTCGCTGCCGTCCTTGGCCTGCCGAAGGGTATCGACGTGCAGGTTGAAGGGCTCGGTGAAGATCACCAGCTCGAAGGCGCCCTCGAGATCCTCGAGGGTGCCGAAGCCCATGCGCTGGCCGCGCCTCGTGCGGGTCTCCCGCAGCCCGGTCAGCAGGCCGCCGATCCGCACCTCGCGCCCGCCCCGCCCCGCGGCGCTCGAGGCCGTGGTGTCGACGTAGCGCGAGAGCTGCTCGGCCACCTCGCCGAGGGGGTGGCCGCTGACGTAGAAGCCGAGCAGCTCCTTCTCGTGGGCCAGCCGCTCGCGATCACTCCAGCCCGGCACGTCGAGCAGCGCCGGCGCGGTGCCGACGGCCGCGTCCGGCTCGCTTCCGAAGAGGCTCTCCTGCCCGACTGCCCTGTCGCGCTGGTCGGCGGCGGCTCGCTCGAGGGCGTGATCGAGCGAGGCCCACACCGCCGCCCGGTTCTCGTGAAGCGAGTCGAAGGCGCCGCACTTGACGAGCGCCTCGAAGACCCGTCGATTCACCTTGCGGCCGTCCACGCGGCGCGCCACGTCGAAGAGGCTCTCGAAGGGACCGTCGGCCTCACGGGCCGAGAGGATCGTTTCGATGGCGCCGTCGCCCACGTTCTTGATGCCCGCGAAGCCGAAGCGGATCACCCCGCCCACCACGCCGAAGTCGCGACTCGATTCGTTCACGTCGGGCGGCAGGATGTCGATGCCGCTCTCGCGCACGTGGGCGATGTAGCGGGCCATCTTGTCGTGATTGCTCGACTCGATGGTGAGCATGGCGGCCAGGTACTCGGCGCGGTGGTTCGCCTTGAGGTAGGCGGTCTGGTAGGTGATGTACGCGTAGGCGGTGGAGTGCGCCTTCGGGAAGCCGTAGCCAGCGAACTCGGTGATCAGGTCGAAGACGTCCCCCGCCTCCCTGGCATCGATTCCGTTCGCCGTGCTGCCCTCGACGAAGCGCACGCGCTGCTTCTCCATCTCCTCGGGCTTCTTCTTGCCCATCGCGCGGCGCAGCAGATCGGCTTCGCCGAGGCTGTAGCCGGCCATCTTCTGGGCGATCTGCAGCACCTGGTCCTGGTAGACGATGACGCCGAGCGTCTCCTCGGTGAGGTCCTCGACCATCGGATGCACGGGCTCGACCTTCGTGAGCCCCTGCTTGCGGTTCACGTAGTCGTCGACCATGCCCGACTGGAGGGGGCCCGGGCGGTAGAGGGCGACCAGCGGAATCACCTCGCGAAAGGAGCGCGGGCGCAGCTTGACGACGAGATCGGTCATGCCCGACGACTCGACCTGGAAGACGCCTTCCGTGTCGCCGCGGGCGAGCATCTCGTATGTGGCTTCGTCGTCCATCGGTATGGCGTTGACGTCGAAGTCCTCGAAGCCCTCCTTGCGCCGGATCATCTTCTCGGCGTCGGCCAGCAGGGTGAGGGTCTTCAGGCCGAGGAAGTCGAACTTGATCAGCCCCACCTTCTCGACGCAGTTCATGTTGAACTGCGACATCACGTCGCCCGACTTGGGGTCGCGGTACAGCGGAACCATGTCGATCAGCGGCTGCGTGCCGATCACGACCCCCGCGGCGTGCTTGCTGGCGTGGCGGGTGAGACCCTCGAGCTTGCGCGCCGTCTCGATCAGCTGGTCGACCTGTCCGTCGGCGTCCATCAGCGCGCGCAGCTCGGGCGACTGTTCGATGGCTTCGTCGAGCGTGATGCCGAGCACCTCGGGCACCAGCTTCGCGATCCGGTCGACGTCGCCGAAGGAGAGCCCCATCACCCGGCCCACGTCGCGGATGGCGGCCCGGGCCTGCAAGGTCCCGAAGGTGACGATCTGGGCGACCTTCATCGCGTCGTAGCGGCCGGCGCCCTGCTCGTCCTGGTGGGCCTCGCCGTCGTACTTGTCCGCCACGTAGCGGATGACCTGCTCGCGACCCCTCATGCAGAAGTCGACGTCGATGTCGGGCATCGAGATGCGCTCGGGGTTCAGGAAGCGCTCGAAGATGATGTCGTACTCGATGGGATCGACGTTGGTGATGTTCATCCCATAGGCGACGAGGCTGCCCGCCGAGCTGCCGCGGCCCGGCCCCACCGGGATCCCGTGGTCCTTCGCCCAGTTGATGAAGTCGGCGACGATCAGGAAGTAGCCCGGAAAGCCCATCTGATCGATCACGCCGAGTTCGTGGTGCATGCGCTCGACGTAGGGCTTGTGGTCGGCCTTGTCGAAGGGCTCGTCGGGCGCCATGTCGAGCTTGCGCCGCAGGCCCGCCCACGCCTGATCGGCCATCACTTCCTCGAGGCTGCGGCCGGCGGGCACCTGGTAGTCGGGCATGTGGTACTCGCCCATCGGAATCTCGACGTCACAGCGCTCGGCGATCACCAGTGTGTTCTCGACGGCGTCGAGGCGGTCGTGGAAGACTTCGCGCATCGCGTCGCCGTCCTTGACGAAGAAGCCTTCGCCGTCGAAGCGGAAGCGCTTCTCGTCGGAGAGGTTGGCGGCCGTGCCGATGCAGAGCAGTGCGTCGTGGTGGCTGTGGTCGTCGTGATCGAGGTAGTGGGCGTCGTTGGTGGCGACGAGCGGGATCCGCATGTCGTCGGCCATCTTGAACAGCTCGGCGTTCACCTGGTCCTGGGCCGCGATGCCGTGGCGCTGCACCTCGAGGTAGTAGCGGTCGCCGAAGAGCTGCTGGAACTGCTCCGCCATCTCCCAGGCGCGGTTCGTCTCACCGTACGTGATGGCCCGGGGCACCGGGGCCGACAGGCAGCCCGAGGTGCAGATCAGCCCCTCGTGGTGCTGCTCGAGCAGGCTCCAGTCGATGCGCGGCTTGTAGTAGAAGCCCTCGAGATAGCCCTTCGAGACGAGGGTCATCAGGTTGCGGTACCCGGTCTCGTTCATGGCGAGCAGCAGCAGGTGGTTGATGGCGTCGTAGCCGCTCTCGTCGCGCTCGCGCTTCTCGCGCTCGAACCGGGAGCCGCCCGCGAAGTAGACCTCGCAGCCGATGATCGGCTTGACGTCGTTGGCGCGCGCCTTCTCGTAGAACTCGACCGTGCCGAAGAGGTTGCCGTGGTCGGTCTGGGCGACCGCCGGCATGTTGCACGCGCGCGCCCGCTCGAACAGCGGATTGTGCTTGATGGCGCCGTCGAGCAGCGAGTACTGCGTGTGGAGGTGGAGGTGGACGAAGGGCTTCGGCACGCCCTACTCCCACTCGATCGTCGCGGGGGGCTTGGAGGAGATGTCGTAGACGACTCGGTTGATGCCCTTCACCTCGTTGATGATTCGGTTCGAGATTCGCCCCAGCACCTCCCAGGGCACGTGGGCGAAGTCGGCCGTCATGGCGTCCACCGAGGTGACGCAGCGCACCGCCACGACGTTCTCGTAGGTGCGCGCATCCCCCATCACGCCGACGCTGTGCACCGGCAGGAAGACGACGAGCGCCTGCCAGATGTCGTCGTAGAGGCCCGCGGCCCGGATCTCTTCGTTCATGATCGCGTCGGCCCGGCGCAGCGCGGCCAGGCGGTCGCGAGTGACCTCGCCCATGATGCGGATCGCGAGCCCCGGTCCCGGAAACGGATGGCGCCCGACCGCGCGCTCCGGCAGGCCGAGGGCCCGGCCGAGCTCGCGCACCTCGTCCTTGAACAGCTCGCGCAGCGGCTCGACGAGCTCGAGCCGCATGTCCTCGGGCAGCCCGCCGACGTTGTGGTGCGTCTTGATCGTCACCGAGGCGCCCTTTACCGACACGCTCTCGATCACGTCCGGATACAGGGTGCCCTGTACGAGGAAGCGCGCGTCGCCGACCTTCTCGGCCTCCTCCTCGAAGACCTCGATGAAGAGCCGCCCGATCTCGCGGCGCTTCTTCTCGGGATCGGTCACCCCCTCGAGGGCAGCCAGGAAGCGTTGCGAGGCGTCGACCGAGACCAGGTCCACACCGAGGGTCTCGCGGAAGGTCGCCTCCACCTCGGCGCGCTCGTTCTCGCGCATCAGCCCGTGGTCGACGAAGATGCAGGTCAGCTGCTCGCCCACGGCGCGGTGCACCAGCGCCGCGGCCACCGACGAATCGACGCCGCCGGAGAGACCGCAGATCACCCGGCCGTCTCCCACCTGGGCGCGGATCGACTCGAGGTGCTCGTCGATGAAGGCCGCCATCGTCCAGTCGGGCGCACACTCGCAGACGCCGCGGACGAAGTTGCGGAGGATGCGCAGGCCGCCTTCGGTGTGGACGACCTCCGGGTGGAACTGCAGGCCCCAGACCCGCGCAGCCAGGTTGCGGACCGCGGCGAAGGGCGAACTGCCGCTGCTGGCCACCACTTCGAAGCCCGCGGGCAGCTCGAGCACCCGGTCTCCGTGGCTCATCCAGACGACGTGGGACTCCTCGGCAGCGAGGCCCTCGAGGAGCGGATCCGCGCGCTCGATCTTCAGGTGGGCGCGCCCGTACTCGCGGTCGTCCGAGGCCTCGACGCGCCCGCCGAGCCGGGCGACGAGCAGCTGCAGCCCGTAGCAGATGCCGAGCACCGGGACCCCGAGCTCGAAGACGCCGGGGTCGACGTCGGGAGAGTCGGCGTCGAGCACGCTGGCCGGGCCGCCGGACAGCACGATCCCCGAAGGCCCGAAGGACCTGATCTCCTCGAGGGAGAGGTCGCCCGGGTGGATCTCGCTGTAGACGTGCAGCTCGCGGACGCGGCGAGCGATCAGCTGGGTGTACTGGGAGCCGAAGTCGAGGATCAGGATTCGGCTGTGGGCGGTGGCGGTCGGGTGGGACGGCGCGGCGGGGCTCGGCATTCGCGGGCTTCGGGCTCTCGGTTTCGGGTGCGCGGTTTCGGGGTGTGCTCTCTTCGAGGGCAACTTTCGAGGGGCAACGTTCGAGGAGCAACGTTCGTGGGGCCGCCCGGGCCTACTCGATCCGGTAGTTGGGGGCTTCCTTGGTGACGATCACGTCGTGGACGTGGCTCTCGCTGAGCCCCGCCGACGAGATGCGGACGAACCGGGCCTTGCTGCGCAGCTCGCCGAGGCTGGCGGCCCCGCAGTAGCCCATTCCCGAGCGCAGCCCGCCGTGCAGCTGGTGGACGCTGCTCGAGAGACTGCCGCGGTACGGCACGCGGCCCTCGATGCCCTCGGGCACGAGCTTCGGCGACTCGACCTCGGTCTGGAAGTAGCGGTCGCGACTGCCCTCGGCCATCGCACCGATCGACCCCATGCCGCGATAGACCTTGTAGGAGCGTCCCTGGAAGAGCACCACCTCGCCCGGCGCTTCGTCGGTGCCGGCGAAGAGCGAGCCGATCATCACCGTCGAGGCACCCGCGGCGAGCGCCTTGACGATGTCGCCCGAATACTTGATGCCGCCGTCCGAGATGACCGGCACCCCGCTCACGCTGGCCACCTCGCTGGCGTCCCGCACTGCGGTGAACTGCGGCACACCCACACCGGCCACCACCCGCGTGGTGCAGATCGAGCCCGGGCCCACGCCGATCTTCACGCCGGACACGCCCGCCTTGATGAGCGCCTCGGCGCCCTCGGCGGTGGCCACGTTGCCGCCGATGATCGGCACCTCGGGGAAGTCGCGGCGCAGCTCGCCCACGGTCTCGAGCACCATCTTCGAGTGCCCGTGGGCGGTGTCCACGACGATCACGTCCACCCCGGCGTCGACGAGCGCCTGGGTGCGCTCGAGCCGGTCGCCGCCGACGCCGACGGCGGCGCCGCAACGCAGCCGCCCGAGCCCGTCCTTGCAGGCGTTCGGAAAGCGCTCGGTCTTCTCGATGTCCTTGATGGTGATCAGCCCGCGGAGCGTGCCCGCGTCGTCGACGACGAGGAGCTTCTCGATGCGGTGCTCGTGGAGCAGCTCCTTGGCGCGCTCCATGGTGGTGCCGGGCGGCACCGTCACCAGGTTCTCGCAGGTCATCACCGACGAGATGGGGCCGGCGTGGTCCTTGACGAAGCGCAGGTCGCGGTTGGTCAGGATGCCGACCGCCTTGCCCTCGCGGGTGACCGGCACACCCGAGATGCGGTAGCGCTCCATCAGCTCGAGCGCCTCGTAGATGCGCTGCTCGGGCCGCATGGTGATGGGGTCGACGATCATGCCCGACTCCGAGCGCTTGACCTTGTCGACCTCGGCGGCCTGGGCGGCCGGCGACATGTTCTTGTGAACGATGCCGATGCCGCCGTTCTGGGCCATGCAGATGGCGGTCTCGTGCTCGGTGACCGTGTCCATCGCGGCCGACGCGAGGGGCGCGTTCAGCGAGATCTCGCGGGTGAGCTGGGTCCGGAGATCGACGTCGGCGGGCAGCACCTCCGAGGCGCCCGGCACGAGCAGCACGTCGTCGAAGGTGAGGCCCTCGCGGATCTCGGCCACCGCGCGCCCGTCGCCCCCAGGCTCCCCGGTGCCGCTGAACGTCGCCATCCGCTGTCCCCCAGCGGCTCCCCGACGGCACGATCTGCCGTCCATCAGCCGCGCCCGAAGCCCCGGTACCGCCCGCGACGCGCGCCCGAGCAAGCTCTGGGACCCGCCTCGAAGACCACGAAGCGAGCTGCCGATGGGGGTAAGGCGACCCCCCTGCGGAGCTCGCGCGCGCAGGATAGTGGCGGCCCGATGACGGGTCAACCAAACCCGCCGCTGCCCGGGTCAGGCCTCCGCGAGCTGGTCGAGGGCGGCGCGGATCAGGCCGCTGGCTTCGTCGACGATGCCCTCGACGAGGCGGCACGCCGTGCGCGGATGGTCGTCCATGAGACGACGAAACGACGTTCGCGGCAGCACGAGCAGCTCGCACGGCTCGGCGGCGAACGCCGTGCACTCCCGTGGTCCCACCGCGATCAGCGACAGCAAGCCGAGTGTGACGGGCGCCTCGACGATCTCGGCCGAGGCGCTGCGCCGCCCCTCGAGCTTCACGCTGCCCGATGTCACCAGCACCAGGCCCTCGGCCTCGTTGCCCTCGCAGAAGATGCGCCGGCCCTCGCGCAGCGACCGCTCCTCGAGCAGCTCGGCGAGCGCCTCGCGGTCTTCGTCGTCGAACTCCGCGAGGAGGTCGAAGTCCTTCATGGCGTCCAGCGTCACGGCATCACCCTCGCAAACAGGCCACGCAACAGCGCAGCGGGGTCCTTGTCGCTCTGCGTCGGCAGCAGGAACAGCGACGCTTCGTCGATCGGCGTGAGGTTCTCGCGCAGCTCGTCGGGACCGAGGCGATCGTCCTTGCCGAGCAGCACCACGTGGAAGGTGCGCGCCCCGGGGAGGCGCGAGAGGCTCGAGGTGATCGACCCGAGGCGATCGGCGGCCTCGCCGACCGGCGGCTCGAGCAGGAACAACGTGCCAAGGGCGCCGTGGCCCGCCATCGGCCAGAGCGGCGACCAGCCTTCGCCGGTGGGCACGTTGACGAGCTCGATGACGATTTCGTCCGAGACCGCGACCCGGCCGAGCGTCGCCAGCCCATCGGCCGCCGACCCGCCCCCTTCGGGATCGATCTCGAGATCCACCTCGGGGACGGCCGCGAGCAGACGCAGGAACTCGGGCAGACAAGCCGGCGAGGCGGCGGCGACCAACAACTTGGCGACTGCCCGGTCGGCGTCGGCCCCAGCGCCCCGATCACGGACCCAGTCGGCCAGACGGCGGGCCTGCACGTCGCTCAGGAGTCGCTCGACCGGCTCGCTCACCGGCGGCCCCGGCAGCGGGGCGCGGCCCAGCTCGATCAGGCCCCGCTCGTCCAGGGTGTGCAGGGTGCGCAACACCTGGAAGTCGGGAAAGACGCTGTGGTCGAGCACGTCCCGTACGGTCGAGTGCTGCCCGAGCAGCGCCAGCACCTCGCGGGTGAGGGGGTGGACGATGTCGGGCAACTCCGAGCCCTTCACGTCGAGCCGCACCGGCGAGTCGAGCGGCGGCAGCCGGGTGGAGAGCCGGTCCCACTCGCCGAGCTGCCGCAGCCCCTCGACGAGCAGCCGCCGCGTGGGGACGAGGATCAGGGCGGGCTCGTCGGGCTCGCCCGCCTCGAAGACGAAGCGGCCGGCGGGCCAGGCCATCACGCGGAAGAGCGCCTTCTCGCCGTAGACCGCGCCGACCTCGGCGTGAATGACTTCCCCGTCGCGCAGCGTCAGCCGCGCCAGCCCGGGGTCTCCGTGCTCGCCCTCGCGCCGCACCTCGAGGCGCCCGCTGCGCCGCTGCAGGAGCAGCGACTGCAACAGATCGGCGAGGGGCAGATCGCCGATCTCGCCCTCGGCGGCGGCGCCCGGGCGGCTCACCACGTCGAGGGACTCGATACGATGCTGCCGCTCGATCACCTCGGCGGCGGCCATCACGATGTCGTGCGGCCGCGCGTCGGGCTCGAGCAACCGATCGCCGATCCCCCCGCTGCTGCCGAGGTCGCCCTGCGGTCCGAGGAAGACGAACCTGGTGTCGCGCGTGCGCGGGTTGGCGCGCAGGATCTCCGCCAGCTTCACGGCGTCGACCAGCGGCAGGTCGAGCGGCGCGATCATCACCGCCGGCCGGGTGGCCAGAGCGATCTCGAGTGCCGCCGCGCCGTGGGCCGCGAGCCGGCACGCAAAGCCCGCCGTCGAGCACTCGTCGACGATGCGGTTGCCGCGGCCGGTGTTGCCGTCCGCCACCACGATGGTCGGGCCCTCGAGCCTCCCCTCGCTCCCGTTCCGGGTGTCCGCGCTCGGCATCACGTTCGCCACCACTGCGCTCAGGCGCTCTGCGGGAGCCCGAGGTCCCGCTGCAGCTGGAAGAACAAGCGCCCCACGAGCAGGCGGTCGTTGGTGTGGAAGAGACCGGGACCCGCGCCGGTATCCGCGTGGGCCGTCGACATCGCGTAGGCGGGGGCATCGCCGTAGTAGAGCAGGAACGGCCGGTCGGTCCCGACCGCTTGCGGCGACACCCAGGTGACGTGGGCGGCCGGGTCGAGCGCGGCGCACTTCTCGCCGACGATCACGAGCTCTGTCCGCGACGAGCCGACGGCCAGCCGCTCGATGCGCTCGAGCAGGTCCGGTGCGAGGCCGCCGGCCGGCGACAGGAAGAGCAGCCCGCGGTCCGCCGGACGCCGCCCGAGGTCGTCGAGCGCAAAACGGGTGATCTGCCCGGCCATCTCGACGGGCTCGGGGTCCGCGCGCTCGGCCAGCGTCTCGAGCATCGCCGCGAACGAATCGACACCGCGCCCCGCCGCCTCGAAGAGGCTCTGGCGATTCTCCTCGAGCCGGGCCTCGACGACTGCCTCGAGGGTGTCGAGCTGGGTGCCGTCGGTCGGATACGTGGCCGAGGCGATGGTGAGCCGCGGCACCGGCTCGCCATCGCGAGCCGACTCGGCGAGGGCAGCCTCGATGACCTCGCGCAGCCGGTTCTCGAGGACGGCCGACCCGAGGGCGTCGGTCTGCGGCAGGAGCATCCGGTGACTCGACGCGCTCGCCGTCGCGAGCAGGTCGGTGGCGCGCAGCGTTCCGCCCATCTGCCGGGCAAGCGACTCGAGCCAGTGTGCGAACTCCGCCTCCGAGCGGCCGCGGCGCAGATCGCCGGTGCCGTCGAGGTCGGACCGGATCAGCGAGAACCGGTGACCGAAGCGGCTGCCCTTCTGGATCTCGTGGCGGACCGCGTCGTGCAGGTAGGCGAGCGTGTAGGCCCGGGTGGTGGGATCGCGCAGCGAGCGGCGTTCGAGTGCGCGGAACTCGAGCGCGTTCACCACCGCCACCGCCCCGAAGCCCGCGAACTTCGCGGCGGCCGTGCGATCGCGCTCGTCGAAGCCGTCGGCGTCGAGCTTGTCCGAAAGCCGGGCGATGCCGAGCAGTGCCCCGGCCCGGCGCAGCGGAACGTACAGGGCCTCGCTCGAGGCGTTGCCGCGGGTCAGCGGCCGGACCACCGCCCGCCCCTCGAGGAGCTCCGCCCGGCACTCGTCGCCGAGCTGCGCGAAGTCGAACTGCTTCGACTCCTCGTCCAGGCGGATCAGGCCGCGGGCGCTCTGGAGCACGATCTGCGGGTCGTCGACGGCGTCCGCCACCCAGAGCACGCCGCCCTGGGCACCGGTTTCGAGACAGAGCCCCTCGATGACCCGCTCCGAGAGGGCCTCGATGGAGAGCGTCGAGAAGAGCCCCGCCGCGCGCTCGTAGAGCGAGAGCGCCCCCATGATCTCGAGGTTCTCGCCGATCAGCCGCGCGTGCTCGTCACGCAGGCGCCGCCGCTGCAGGATGCGCTCCAGTGAATCGAGCAGATGGCTCCGGTCGAAGGGTTTGACGATGTAGTCGGTGGCGCCCAGCTTCATGGCCTCGACGGCGCTCTTCACGTCGACCACCCCGGTGACCATCACGATCTCCTGATCGGGCAGGCGCTCCTTGATGCGCTGAACGAGGGCCGCCCCGTCCATGCCGGGCATCACCAGATCGCTGACGACGACGTCGAACTCCTCGCGCTCGAGGACGTGCAACGCCTCGGCGCCGCTCGAGGCGGTCCGGACCTCGTAGCCCTCGTCGCCGAGCAGGCCCTCGATCAGGTCGCGGAAGTAGCGCTGATCGTCGACCGCAAGCACCCGCGCTCTCGACATCCCGTCCCTCGCCCGACGGCCCGCGGCCCGAACGAGGGCGCGGATCGGCTCGGAGTCCCCGATGCGTCCGCCGCCACCGGCGCGGCGACGGCGCGTCGCCCCGATTCATCGGCGCAACCGGAGCTCGCCTTCACCGTCAGGCGACGGATTCCGGGCTAGCCGGGGTGCGGGACGGGTGGGGGCGCGCAGGGCGTCCCGAGCAGCGAGTGGGGGGTGGCTTCGACCAGATCGACCGGAACGAGGTCGCCGGGGACGGGGTCGCTCGGCGGGCTGATCTCGCCGGGCACCAGATTCACGATCCGGTGCTGCGGGTCGCGGCCGCAGAGCTGCCCGCCACCCCGCCGGCTCTCGCCCTCGATCAGTATTTCTGTGCGGCTTCCGACCCGACTGCGGTGGTACGCCATGGTGAGCTCGCGCTGCAGGGCCTGCAGCTCGGTCAGCCGCCGCCCCCCCTCCTCGCGGTCGACCTGGCCCGGCAGCTCGGCGGCCGCGGTGCCCGGCCGGGGCGAGTACACGAAGCTGTAGCTGTCCTCGAAGCCAACCGCGCGCATCAGCGAGAGGGTGTCCTGGAAGTCCGCCTCGGTTTCGCCGGGAAAGCCCACGATCAGGTCGCTGGTGATCACGATCTCCGGCACGGCGGCGCGCAGGGCCCCGGCGATGCCCGAGAAGGCCTCGCGATCGTAGCGGCGACGCATCGCACCCAGGATCCGGTCGCTGCCGCTCTGCAGCGGCAGGTGGACGTGGGGACAGAGACTCGGCAGCGAGGCGTGGGCCGCCACGAGCGCAGCGTCGAAGAACAGCGGGTGGGGGCTCGTGTAGCGGATGCGCTCGATTCCGGGCACCGCGTCGAGTCTGGCCAGCAGCTCGGCGAACGGCAGGCTGCCGGCGGCCGCCGAGCGGCCCCGGCGCGCGTCGTGGCGCCCGTAGGCGTTGACGGTCTGACCGAGCAGGGTGATCTCGCGAATGCCCCGATCGGCCAGCTCCTGCACCTCGGCGACGATCGCGGCGGCGGGCCGGCTGATCTCGCGACCGCGCGTGGCCGGCACGATGCAGAACGTGCAGAACATGTCGCAGCCTTCCATCACGGTCACGAAGGCGCGGCCCGGCGAGCGCCCGGCGAGCTGGGGATGCCGTTCGGGCAGGTCGAAGCGGTCCTGCGAGCGCCTTTCGCTGGTGTCGGCGCTGCGCGCTCCCTGGCGCGCGGCGTCGATCATCGAAGGCACCATGCGCAGGTTGTGGGTGCCGAACACGAAATCGAGCTGCGCGAAGCGCGACAGCAGCCGATCACCCACCTGCTGGGCCACGCAGCCACCCACCCCGATCGCCCGGCCGGCCCGCTCGGCCTTCCAGGCGCGCAGCTTGCCCAGGTCGGAGTAGAGCTGGCTCTCGGCCTTGTCGCGGATCGAGCAGGTGTTGATGACGAGCAGGTCCGCGTCGCCCTCGGCGTTTGCGGCGGTGAGGCCCGCGTGGTGGAGCAGGTTCGCGAGCTTCTCCGAGTCGTGGACGTTCATCTGGCACCCGTAGGTGCGGATGAAGAAGCTGGCCGAGCTGGACAAGGGTCGGGCCTCGCGAGCGGAGGGGCGGAGGGCGCAGGGGCCGCAGCCGGTGGAGGGCGGCGGAACGTACTGGAGGGCCACGACAGGGCCAACCGGAAGCCTGCCGCCCGGCCGTCCTGCGATCCGGTTCGAGCTGGAAGTCTTTCCTGCAACTATTTGAAATAGTTGATTTCTTCGATTTCCAGGGGGCACGGAGGCAGCCCCGAGAGCCCCGCGATGCGCTCCGCCGACCGGGGGCGGAATTCTACTGATCGGGTCGTTGCTTTTTCGTAGAGTTCGAGTGATACTCGAACAATCCACTCAGGGCGCCAACGAGCGCAGCCGGGGGCACAGCAGATCAGACAGGTTCCGGAGTGGCGGTGGATTGGTCATTTCGATTCGAAGTGTCCAACCTCTCACCCCCCAAAATGAGTCCACCGCCCTCCCCCTGTGACGCCCCGCCAGCCCAAGCTGGCGGGGCGTTCTGCTTTGGGGCCGCGGACCGCCACGCGGCGCTCACAGGCCTTCGGGCGTATCTGCGTGCTCGACGTGGTCGACGTGCTCGGCGTGCTCGATGTCGTGCGCGCCGTGGTGCCCCGGGTGAGCGCCGACGAGCCACTGCATCCCGACAGGCGAGGCCAGCGTCCAGAGGCCCGCGGCGATCAGCAGAGCGCCGGCGGCGCTGCGCACGTTGCGCCGGGCCGCCAACGCGCGGACGCCGCCACCCAGCAGGCTCGCGCCGAGCACCGCGGGCAGCGTGCCCAGCCCGAAGGCCGCCATCCAGAGCGCCCCCTCGGCGGCCGAGCCCAGCACTGCGGCGCCCGCGAGCGCTCCGTACACCAGCCCGCATGGCAGAAGCCCCCAGAGCCCGCCTGCCAGCAGCGCGCGGCCGGCCCCCTCGATCGGAAGCGTGCGCTTCGCGAGCGGAGCGATACCAGACCAGAGCTTCGCGGCCGGGCGCTCGAGCCAGGCCAGTGCACCGGGCCACCAGCCCGACACCGACAGCCCGAACAGGATGAACAAGCCGCCCAGCACGACCCGGGCCGGCGGGCCGGCCGCCAGACCGACGGCCGTCGCCGTGGCATCGCCGAGCGCTCCGACTGCGGCCCCGAGCAGCGCATAGGAACCGACCCGGCCGAGCCCCAGCGCGACCGGGATGGCCGTCGTGCGCCAGCGCGAGAGACCCGGGCCGGCGAGCGGCGGCGCCAGAGCCGTCGCGATACCGCCGCACATCCCGATGCAGTGGGGACTGCCGAGCAGCCCCATCAGCAAGGCGGCCGCCAGCCCGGCCGGCAGCGTGCCCGGATCGCTCATACGTGCTCGTCCGGCTCGTCGGCGCCAGAGCGCGGGGCCACGCGGGCCTCGTCGTCGTCGAACAGGATGCGCTCCGCCACCTCGTCGAGGTCGTCGAACTGCCGGTGATCGACGGCCCAGACGAAGGCCCACACCGCCACACCGAGCAGCAGCAGGGCGATCGGAATCAGGAACAGCAGACTGCTCACGACCCCACCCACACCGCAGAGCGCGTGTTCGGCTCGTCGGCCTCGACGCCGGCGGCCGCTTCGTGCCCGCTCCTCCGCGAGGCCCGCACGCCCCGCAGCCGCAGCGAGTTGCCCACCACGATCAGCGAGCTCGCCGACATGCCGAGCGCCGCCATCCAGGGCGCCACCCAGCCGAGCGCAGCGGCGGGCAGGATCGACAGGTTGTAGAGCACCGCCCACGTCATGTTCTGGCGCATGATGCGCCGGGTGCGCGCCGCGTGCCGCCAGGCCTCCCCGATGGAGTCGAGCCGCTCGCCGAACACCACCGCATCCGCCGAAACCCGCGCCAGATCGGCGCCCCCCGCCAGCGCGATGCCGAGATCGGCCCGCGACATCACCGGCGCGTCGTTGAGGCCATCCCCGACGACCGCCACCACCTCGCCCCGCGCCTGCAGGGCCGCCACCTGTTCGAGCTTGCCCTCGGGCGGCTCGCCGGCCCGCCATTCGTCGATGCCCAGCCGGGCGGCCAGCCGAGCGACGGCCCGCCGCGAGGGGTCTCCGCTCGAGAGCGAAACCAGCAGCCCCCGGTCCCGAAGCCACGACACCAGCGCCGCCGCACCGGCGCGCGGAACGGAGCCGACAGCCAGCCAGGCGATGACCACGTCGTCGACCGCCAGCGCGATCCAACTCTCGTCGTCGTCCGGCGCCGGCGGGCGGAGCCCGCTGACCTGCCCCGCAGCCACCCAGTCCGGCCGGCCGATACGGACCCGGCTTCGATCGAGCCGGGCCTCCACGCCGCGACCTGCGACGCCACGCACGTCCCGAAGCCTGCGGGCGAAGTCCGCTTCGATCTCGGCCTCCGGGGTGTCCGGAGCGCGCGCTGCGAGGGCCCGGGCGATCGGGTGATCGGACCAGCGCTCGAGGGCGCGCGCCAGGGCCAGCGCGTGCTGCTCCGACCAGCTGCCGTCGACGTGCGCGCGGGTCACCCGGTGCTCCGGCGTGGTCAGCGTGCCGGTCTTGTCGAAGACGACGTGGTCGACCCGGCCGAGCGTCTCGAGCACGTGGCCCCGCGCGATCAGGAAGCCCCGCTCGGCGAGGCCCGCGCTCGCCGAGGCAAGCGCCGTCGGGGTGGCCAGGGAGAGCGCGCAGGGACAGGTCGCGACCAGGACCGACAGCGTGACGGGCAACGCCGAGCCCGGCTCGAGCCACCACCACGTCCCGAAGACCGCGGCCGCGCAGACGATCACGACGGCCACGAAGCGGGCGGCGATGCGGTCCGCCAGGCGCTCGGCCGGCGGTCGATCGAGCTGTGCGCGCTCGAGCAGCGCCCGGATCCGCGCAGCGGTGCTCTCGGCGCCGGGCCGCTCGACGAGCAGCACCGCCTCACCCGACAGCCAGCGGCTGCCGCCGATCACGCAGTCACCGACACGCTTCCCGCAGGCGTGCGCCTCGCCGGTCAGCAGCGACTCGTCGGTGCCGCCCCGGCCCTCGATCACGCGACCGTCAGCCGGCACCACGTCTCCGGCCTCGACCCGGACACGATCGCCCGCGCCGAGCGCCGTCGCGGGCACTCGCTCCGGGCCGTCCTCGCCAAGTCGCAGCGCCACCTCGGGCAGCGTGTCGAGCCGGCCGCGCACGCGCGCATCGCGGGCGTGGCGCGCGCTCATCTCGATGTGTCGCGTGAGTCCGAGCAAGAAGGTGAACATGCAGGCCGACTCGAAGTAGACCGGCCCGTGGCCCGTTGCCGTCGACCAGGCGCTCGCCCCGTAGGCGACGGCGATCGCGAGGGCGACGGGCACGTCCATGCCCGGCGCGCGCCGCCGGAGGTCGCGCAGTGCGCCGGCGAAGAACGGCCAGCCCGCGAACAGCACCACCACGCTGGCCACCAGCCAGCTCCCCCAGCGAAGCAGCGCGCGGTGTGCGCTCGCCATGCCGCTGGCCTCGCCGGCGTAGAGGCCGATCGCGAACATCATGACCTGCATGGTGCCGAGCCCGGCCACCCCCAGCCGCCGCAGTGAGGCGCGCCGGTCGCTGCGCTGCCTCGACTCCTCGAGGTCGGGGCAGTGGGGGCGCGCCGCATAGCCGATGGACCGAAGCGCGCCGAGCACGCTCGAGAGCGGCAATACCTCCGGTCGCCACACCACCCGCACTCGCGCCGTCGCCACACTCGCCTGCACATCGTCGACGCCCTCGAGGTCGCCGAGATGCCGCTCGATCAGCCAGACACAGGCCGCGCAGTGAGCGCCCTCGAGCGTCAGCAGCGCTTCGCGGGCGTCCCCCCCGACCGGCTGCGAGAAGACGCGCAGCAGATCCGGATCGTCGGCGAGCAGATCGGCGTCCGAGGCGGCGCGCCCGGGGTCCTCGGCGCGCGACGCGGGCACCGTGCGCTCGCGGTAGTAGGCGCCGCTGCCCGAGCCGACGATCAGCTCGGCGACCGCACGACAACCGAAGCAGCAGAAGGCGCGCTCGGCCCCCTCGAGCTCGGCGGTGGGCGCGTGCGTGGCGGGCAGCGGCAGACCGCAGTGGAAGCAGCCCTCGCCCCCGGTCTGCGCGTACGCGGCCATCGGACTAGCGCCCGTCCCCGAGCTCGACGGTCGCCGAGGCGCCCGCGTAGAAGGCGCGGGTGAGTCGCCAGTCCGGGACGGCGTCTCCGCCGGCCAGCGGCTCGAGGATCGCGTAGAAGCGGCCCGGCGGCGGCGGCGCGAGCTCGCCCTCGTAGCGGCCGGGCGCCACCCGCTCGACTGACACCGAGCGGTCGAGCTCGGCGCGGGTCGCATGGCTGAGCGTCAGCACCAGCCGCTCGACCCCGCCGATTTCGTCGCCCTGCAGATCGACTCCCAGCCGGTCACCCGAGGCGGGGGGAGCGAAATGCAGTGCGGCCCGGATTCCCAGCGCGCGAGCCCGCTCGAGCTGCGCGAGGCTCCGGTTGATGGACACGCCCTCGTCGTACCAGTCGTCGCGGACCAGCGCGTCCTGCCCCCGGTAGGCGACCACCACCGTCGCCAGCGAAGCGCCGATCGAGAGGGCCATCAGCCCCACGATGAACCAGGGCCAGACGTGGCGGTACCAGGGCAGGCCGTCGCCGCCGGGCGCGCTCATCGTCCCGGCTCCCGGCGCTCGCGCGGCATGATGAAACGACTCTCCTGCCGCGTGGTGAAGCTCGGCGCGTCGATCGTCTCGACCACGAAGTCGACGTGCCGCGTGCCGCCACGCGCTCCGTCGGCAGCCGAAACCAGGCGCACGGGCAGGTCGAGGATGTCACCGGCCGCCACCGCATAGTCGACCTCGCCGGTTCGCGTCTCGAGGGCCAGCGGCGGCTCGGCCTCCGCCGAGATGCGGTACCTGCGGTCGACCTGCTCGCGATTCATGATCTTGAGGTTGTACACGTTCTGGACCGTACCGTCCCAGTGCTCACGATACAGCCGGCTGCGGTCGCGAATGACGTCGAGCCCGAGGGGCACCCGGGTCGAGAGGTTCCAGCCGAGGGCGCCCAGCATCACCAGCATCACCGCCCCGTAGCCGAAGAGCCGGGGCCGGCGCCAGCTGCTGGGCTCGTGTCGGTCGGCGTGCAGCGCGCTGTAGTGAACGAGGCCGGGCTCGTAGCCCATCTTCTCCATCACGCCGTCGCAGGCGTCGATGCACGCCGCGCAGGCGATGCACTGGTATTGCAGGCCGTCGCGGATGTCGATGCCGGTCGGACAGACGCTGACGCACATCTTGCAGTCCACACAGTCGCCCTTGCCGGCGTCCGCCGAGCTCGTGCCGCGGCGCCGCGAACCGCGCGGATCGCCCCGCTCTGCGTCGTAGCTGATGATCAACGTCTCCTTGTCGAACATCACGCTCTGAAAGCGCGCGTAGGGGCACATGTGGAAGCAGACGTTCTCTCGCAGGACGCCCTGCAGCATGAAGCTGGCCAGCGCCGGGAAGAACAGCCAGAACTTCTCGATCGTGAGCAGGTCCCAGCGCGCGATCTTCGGCAGCAGATCGCGGATCGGGATGAAGTAGCCTTCGAAGGTGACGGCGATCGAGAAGGCGAGCCCGAGCCAGAGCACGTACTTGAGTGACTTCCTGGCGATCTTGCGGCCCGTCCACGGCGCCTTGTCGAGCCGGATGCGCGCGGCGCGGTCGCCCTCGACCCACTTCTCGATCCACACGTAACACAGCGTCCAGACCGTCTGCGGGCACACCCAGCCGCACCAGACCCGCCCCGCCATCACCGTGAAGAAGAAGAGCGCGAAAGCGGCGCTGATCAGCAGCCAGGAGAAGAGCACGAACTCCTGGGGCCAGAACGTCATGTAGAGGATGGTGAACTGCCGCTCGGGCAGGTTCAGCCAGACCGCCGGGCGGCCTTCGATCTGCAGCCACGGCGTGACGTAGAAGACCAGCAGCAAGACAACGAGCGTGATGCGCCGCCAGCGCTGGAATCCACCCTCGACCCACAGCGGGTAGATCTTCCTCCACTTTTCGTAGAGATCGATCGTGCGCGACCTGGAGTCGCCCGCTGTCGTCGTTCCGCTGCTCACGGCCCGGTTCCTCGCTTGCTTGCCGTCTACTTCGTCTACTCGCCCGGCCTCCCCGATTCGCCCGCGGCGCCCGCTCCTCGATCCTTCCGAGGCCCGATCAGGTGCCTTGGCCGAGGCTCAGCACGTAGGCTGCCAGGATGTGGACCTTCTGCGGACCGAGGATGTCGCCGTGGGCCGGCATCTGGTTGACGCGCCCGGTGCGGATCTGGAACTCGATGTCCTCGACCCGGCCTCCGTGCAGCCAGATCTCGTCGGTCAGGTTGGGAGCGCCCACCGCCTGATTGCCGGTGCCGTCGGCGCCGTGACACACGGCACACACCTGAGCGTACTGCTCGGCCGCCGCAGCCGCCTGCACGGTGTCGTGCGGCCGACCGCTCAGGCCCAGCACGTACTGCGCGAGGTTCGCGACGCCCTCCTCGCCGACCACGGCCCCCATGCCGGGCATATTGCCCACGCGACCCAAGGTGATCGTCTGGACGACCTGCTCCGGCGCGCCGCCCCAGAGCCAATCGTCGTCGGTCAGGTTCGGGTAGCCCCGGCCGCCCTGGGCGTCGGAGCCGTGACACGTCGAGCAGTTGTTCGCGAACAGCCGGGCGCCGATCTCGACCGCCTGCGGGTCGTCGGCCAGGGCGGCGATCGGCGTGCCGCCGAGGCGATCGAAGAGCGGTCCGTACAGCTCTTCGGCCACTCGCACCTCCTCGGCGTGCTGACCGTGCGACGTCCAGCCGAGCACCCCGGCGAAGCTGCCGAAGCCCGGGAACAGCAGAAAGTAGAGCGGCGCCCAGAGCAGCGTCCCGACGAACAGCCAGACCCACCAGGCGGGCATCGGGTTGTTGTACTCGCGCAGCCCGTCGTACTCGTGCTCCATCAGGTCGCCGGTGGTGCTGTCCTCGGCGGTCGCCCGCCGATTCGCGATCAGCAGCCACGCGGCGCCCACCAACTGAGCCACCACCAGCAGGATGATGAAAATGCTCCATCCGCTACTCATGAGAGCCCTCCCCTGCGGCCGCGCCGGCCGCAGTCGTCGTATCGTCGTCGGCGAACGGCATCAGGCCGTCCTGCTCGAACCGGGTCCGGTTCTTTCCCCGGTACGCCCACCAGCAGATGCCCAGGAAGGTGGCCATCGTGACGGCCGCGATCAGGCCCCGCACGGTTCCCATGTCCATCGCACTCACCTCCGCGCCTTCAAGTGCGTACCGAGCTGCTGCAGGTAGGCGATCAGCGCCTCCATCTCGGTCCGGCCCTCGACGGCGGCCTGCGCGCCGGCGATGTCGGCGTCGCTGTACGGCACGCCGACGCGCCGCAGCGCCCTCATCCGCGCTCCGATCGTCTCGCCGCTGAGCACGTTCTCCTCGAGCCACGGGAAGCCCGGCATGTTGGACTCCGGCACCACGCTGCGGGGATCGACGAGGTGCTCGCGATGCCACTCGTCGCTGTAGCGCCCGCCCACTCGCGCGAGGTCGGGACCGGTCCGTTTCGAGCCCCACAGGAAGGGGTGGTCGTAGACGAACTCGCCCGCCACCGAGTAGTGGCCGTAGCGCTCGGTCTCGGCGCGCAGCGGGCGGACCATCTGCGAGTGACAGCCCACACAACCCTCTCGGATGTAGATGTCACGCCCCTCGAGTTGCAGCGCCGTGATCGGCTCGAGGCCCTCTACGGGTGTCTGCACCGAATCCTCGAAGAAGAGCGGAGGGATCTCGGCCAGTCCGCCCAGGCTGATCACGAGGATCACCGCGACGATCATCACGCCCATGTTCTTCTCGACGACGTCGAAATTCATGGCTCTCCCCCTCTACGCCTGTGCCGCTCTGGGCTGGCCTTCAGGCTCGCCCGGGGAGCGCATCGTCATCCACGTGTTGTACGCCATGATCAGCATGCCGACGAAGAACATCATGCCGCCTGCCAGCCGACCCACGTAGTAGGGCCACGTCGCCTCCAGCGACTGCACGAAGCTGTACGTCAGCGTGCCGTCCTCGTTGACGGCTCTCCACATCAGCCCCTGCATCACGCCGGCGATCCACATGGACGCGGCGTAGAAGACGACACCCAGCGTTGCCAGCCAGAAGTGCGCGTTCACCAGCTGCACGCTCGCCATCGTCTTGCGATTCGTCAGCCACGGGATCAACGCGTAGAAGGTGCCGATGGTCATCATCGCCACCCAGCCGAGCGCGCCCGAGTGCACGTGGCCGATCGTCCAGTCCGTGTAGTGCGACAGCGCGTTGACCGTCTTGATCGACATCATCGGCCCCTCGAAGGTCGACATGCCGTAGAACGAGAGCGCGACCACCATGAAGCGGATCACCGGGTCGTCGCGCAGCTTGTTCCAGGCCCCCGACAGCGTCATCACGCCGTTGATCATCCCGCCCCAGGACGGAGCGAGGAGCACCAGCGAGAACACCATGCCGAGCGACTGCGCCCAATCAGGCAGCGCCGTGTAGTGCAGGTGGTGCGGACCGGCCCACATGTAGACGGCGATCAGCGCCCAGAAGTGCACCACCGAGAGGCGGTACGAGTAGACCGGCCGCCCGGCCTGCTTGGGCACGAAGTAGTACATCATGCCCAGGAAGCCGGCGGTCAGGAAGAAGCCCACCGCGTTGTGGCCGTACCACCACTGCACCATCGCGTCGATCGTGCCCGGATAGACGCTGTACGACTTCCAGGCCCCCGCCGGCATCTCGAGGCTGTTCACCACGTGCAGCACCGCCACCGTGATGATGAAGGCGGCGTAGAACCAATTCGCCACGTAGATGTGCGGGGTGTTTCGCTTGGCGAGTGTGCCGAAGAAGAGCACCGCGTACGCGACCCAGATGACGGTGATCGCGATGTCGATCGGCCACTCGAGCTCGGCGTACTCCTTGGAGGTCGTGATGCCGAGCGGCAGCGTCACCGCCGCCGCGACGATCACGAGCTGCCATCCCCAGAAGACGAACGAGGCCAGCCCGTTCGAGATGAGCGGAGCGCGGCAGGTGCGCTGCACGACGTACATCGACGTTCCGAAGAGCGCGCATCCGCCGAAGGCGAAGATCACCGCGTTCGTGTGCAGCGGGCGCAAGCGCCCGTAGCTCAACCATGGAATGTCGAAGTTCAGCTGGGGCCAGGCCAGCTGGGCGGCCAGGAGGACGCCGACCAGCATGCCGACGATCCCCCAGACGATCGACATCACGGTGAACTGGCGAACGACCCGGAAGTTGTACTCGGGAGTCGCGTCCGTCACCTCGTGCCCTCCGTTGCTGTGGGCCGACCCCCGCTCGCTCCGTCGGCTTCGCACACGACGAACGACGGAGCGGGGTCGAACCCGAATCGTGTTGGATGAGTGCGAATCGGGCGTCAAACGTATTCAAAGCCCAAGTGCTGGAAATGCCACAAAACGATGCGCGCATTCGACACACATGGGCGTCCATCGACTACGTAGTGTCACGCCGTGCAGACAGACGACGCGCATCTCCACTCGCCGTCGCGCACGCCGCGCGCCGGTGTGGAGACGGCGTTGTTCATGCGCATCACACGCAGTGGTCATTTCGACTACATACGCCGAGCGGCTGCCGTCGATGGCCCGACGGGCCGCGCCTATGTGGCGATACGACACACGCCCTCTCGCGCGGATCCACGGCGCTTTCCCCGCTCACGCTCGAAAGCGCGAACTCCGTCCGCATAAATACGGAAGGCCCCGCTCCCAGACAGGAGCGGGGCCTTCCTGATGGCTTCTTTGCCGGGGCGCGAATCGCGCCGCCGCCGCTGGCCTCAGACGCCGATCACGAAGCTGCAGCTGGTGGTGCCGCTGCCGCCGATGTTCAGCGTCTGGAAGTTCTTCGCGCCCTCGACCTGGTAGGCGCCGGCCTGACCCGTGACCTGCAGGTGGCCGTCGAGGAGCTGCCGCACGCCGGTCGCCCCCACCGGATGCCCGGCGCCGATCAGCCCCCCGCTCGGGTTGATGGGGTGCTGGCCGTCGATCTCGAGCCAGCCGGCCTCGACGGCCTTCCAGCTCTCGCCCGGCGCCGTGATGCCGAAGTGGTCGATCGCCATGTACTCGGAGGTGGTGAAGCAGTCGTGGGTCTCGATGCCGTCGACGCCGTTCACGTCGGCGATGCCCGCGCGCTCCCAGGCGTTCGTGATGGTGCTGCGCACGTGGGGCAGCACGTACTCGGCGCCCTGGCTCTCGGCCACCTTGTCCTCGAAGCGCAGACGGGCCGTGTTGTGGCCCCAGCCCTTGATGCGGGGAATCTCCTCGAGCTTCTGCCCGACGCCGCGGGCCCACTTCTCCGCGTACTCGCGGGACGCGAGGAAGACCACCGCGACACCGTCCGTCACCTGCGAGCAGTCCGCGATGCGGATGCGTCCGCCCACCGCGGCGTTGTCGTCGGTGCGGCAGAGCGCGTGCTCCTTGTTCATGTACCAGGTGCGGGTCTGCGCGTTGGGGTTCAGCTTGGCGTTGTCGTAGTTGAGCCGGCTGATCTCGGCGAGGTACTCGTCCTTCAGGCCGTAGCGCTTGTCGTACTCGTCTCCGAGGCGCCCGAAGAGCTTCGGGAACGGGAACTCGATGTCCCGGGCCTCCTGGTCGTACCAGGCGGCCGTCCCCAGGAAGGATCCACCCTCGGCGGCGGAGACCGTCTTCATCTGCTCGATGCCGACGACGCACTGCAGCCCGTAGCGGCCCGCCTCGATCTCCGACGAGGCGGCCAGCAGCGCGATGCTGCCCGACGCGCAGGCGGCCTCGTGGCGGCTGGTGGGCAGCCCGCTGAAGGCGGGGTCGACCTCGGTGAAGAACGCGCCCAGGTGCCCCTGCATGCAGTAGAGCTCCGCCGCAAAGTTGCCGACGTGGGCGCTCTCGACCTCCTCCGGCGCGATCTGGCACGCCTCGAGCCCGCCGCGCACCCCTTCGCGCATCAGGGCGGAGAAGTGCTTGTTCTCCTTCGTCCAGTTGCGGGCGAAGTCGGTCTGGTATCCACCGAGCACGTACACCTCGGGCGTGGCCATTGATTCGATCCTCTTTGTTCCGGTGCCGTTTCCGGTCTTCGGTTGGTGGGTCGTCCTGGGGGTTCGATGCCGCCGCGCGCGCCTGGCTCCCTCGGCCGGGACTCAGCCCGCGACGAAGTACTTGCCGATGTTCACCTGCGGCGACGTGAAGAAGTGCTCGGGCTGGCCGCTCTTCGCCGCCTCGGCGAGGTTTGCGGGCACGGGCAGGCCGGCCTTCTCGATCATCGCAACAGTCTCGGCCTTTCCGATCGTGTCGACGAGCACACTGGGCGGAGCCCAGTTGAAGCCGGCGCCCATGATCATGTCGATGCCGGTGATCGTCTCGGTCACCTCGCCCACGCGGTGGAACGCGTAGCTGATGTACCCGGCGATCACCTTGCGGGCCACGTCCGCCTCGTCGCCTTCGGCGGCGAGGAAGACCTGCATCCCCTCCGCGTAGCGCCCCATCGAGTGGAGGTGCGCGACCTCGTCGATGTAGGCGAGCTCGGGCAGTGCGATCTCGGACTCGGGCGTGTAGTCGCCGCTGGTCGGATTCAGGGCGAGCCGGGTCTTGCCGTCGCGCTTGAAGAAACCGCCCCCGCTCTTGTTGCCGAGCACGCCGTCGGCCATCAGGTTGGCCATGTAGTCGGGCAGCTTGACGGTCGCGTGGGCCTCGTCCGGCGCGTTCTGGTGGATGTTGTCCACGATGGCGCGGTGGATGTCCCAGCCGACCAGGTCGATCGTCGCCAGCGGCGTCATGGCGCGGCCGGTGTACGGCCCCACGAGGCGGTCGACCAGCACGGGGCCGAGCTGCTCGGCGAGCTGGGCGGCCTCGTTCAGCACCTTGAAGCCCACGCGATTGCCCGCGAAGGCCGGCGTATCGGAGGTGCGCACCATCTCGCGCCCGAGCCGGAGCCGCGAGAAGGCGTCGACGAAGTCGAGGAGTTCGGGGTCGGTGTCGCGACCCGCGATCAGCTCGGTCCCCACGATGACGTTGGGCGGGTTGAAGAAGTGCAGCCCCATGAAGTGCTGGCGGAAGGAGTCGCCGCGCCCCTCGCAGAGCTGGTTGATCGAGAGGCCCGAGGTCACGGTGGCCACGATGGCGTCGTCGCGCCGCGCCTTCTCGACCCGGTCGAACATCTCGCGCTTGATCTCGAAGTCCTCGGTGAGCGCCTCGAAGACGATGTCCGCCGACGCGACCGCCGCCTCGAGGTCGTTCTCGTAGTCGCCGACCTCGGCCCGCGACGCCACGGTAGGCGACCGCACCTGCTTGACGGCGGCGGCCAGCCCCTCCTCGGCCTTGGCGCGGGTCCGCGCCAGGAAGGTCACCTTGGGCACGGCCTGCGTGAAGAGCGCCGCGCTCCCATATCCCATGGTCCCGTTCGCGCCGAGCACGACCACGTGGTCGATCGAGCGCATCGAGAGCCGCTTGCGAAGCTCGGCGAGCGTGGGGGTTCCAGCCATCTTTCTGTCCATCTCCTCAGTTCGTTCTCGGGTCGCGAGACCGCGGGGGTGGTGCGTATGGGGGGAAAGCGCGCTCCGGAGGCCCGGCGAGGAAGAGCCGTGTCGACCGTGTCGCGCCGGATGGCAGGCAGACCGCGACTCCCGCGGGTGACCCGCCACCGGAAAGCTTCATTCTACTTCAGGATCGGCCTCGTTTTCACGGTTTCTGCCCGGGCCGGCGCCGGCGGGAGAGAACCGGCGAGGCGCCGACGGAGCTCCCGGCGGGATCCGACTCGCGGTCACAGCAGGATCTGGTCGACGATCCGCGAGAGCTGCCGGAGGTTCCGGCACTCCTCGACGACGTCGCAGTGCGGCATGTAGCGGTCCATCACGCTGTCTCCGAACCCCCAGGCGCTGGGGCTCTCGGGATTCAGCCAGACCACGTTCTTCGCCTTGCTGTGAAGGTCGCGCAGGCACCAGGCCTTCGGGTCGTTGTAGTTGTTGCGAGCGTCGCCGAGCACGAGCACGGTGGTGCGGTTGTCGATGCTCGAGAGGTGGTCCTTCCAGAAATCGTGGAAGGCGTGGCCGAAGTTCGAGCGGGTATAGACGTTGACGACGTCGCCCCCGTCCAGCGCCTTCTCGATCGCCGAGTTGACGTCGCTGCCCTTGAAGACAGAAGTCACTTCGCCCAGCTCGGAGACGAACACGTAGCTGCGGATCTTCGTGAACGCCTCCTGCAGCTCGTACATGAACTGCAGCATGAAACGCGAGACGTTCGCGACCGACGACGAGACGTCACAGAGGATCACGAGCTTCGGCCGGTCCTTGCGGCGGTGCTTGTAGATCACCTCGAAGGGAATGCCGCCGCGGGCCATGTTGCGCCGCAGCGTCTGGTGAAGGTCGAGCTTGCCGCGCTTGATGCGCTTCTTACGGATCGACAGCACGTTCTTGATCCGCTGGGCGAGCCGGCTCACCACCTCGCGCATGCGCGCGATCTCCTCCTCGGTGAGGTGATAGAAGCTCTTCTCCTGGAGCATCTCCTTGCGGAACTTCTCCATGTAGTCGTGATTGCGCGTCTGCAGCTCTCGCTCGACGAAGTTCTTGACCGCGCGCCGCATGTTCTCCATCAGCTTCTGGATGAGCTGACGCATGGCCTCGATCTCTTCGCTCCCCATGCCCATCTCGGCCATCTTGGCCGCCAGCTCCTCGAGCTGACCGCCGGCGCCCTCGAGGTCGAGCTGCTCGTTGGTGCGCCGGGAGAAGAAGCCCACCTGCAGCATGTTCTCGATGCGCTCGGTGCCGGCCTGCTCGGCGGCCTCGCGGATCATGTTCTCGAGGCTCGCCAGGTCCTGGGTGAGCAGCGCCTTGGCGAGCTCGCTCAGGTCCATCTCGCCTTCCATGCCCTGCATCATCTCGGCCATCTGCTTCATGAGCGACTCGAGATCGATGCCCATCTCGCCCATCTGGCCGCCGAGGTCGCCGAACGACTCCTTCAGGTTGTCGTAGAAGCCCGACCAGTACAGGTCGAAGAGCTCGTCGAAGGTGGGGATCTCGTCGCCGCGCTTCACCATCGAGGAGCGCAGGGCGTCCTTGAAGACCTCGCGATCGTCGATCGACAGCTCCTCGAGGGCGAGGAACGAGTCGATCCCCTCGGCGACCGAAACGCGGATGCCGCTCTTGCGGAGCAGATTGGTGAACTCGATGACCTTGCGCTGCATCTCGAAACCCCGCCGGCCGACGCGCCGACTAGTGGAGGATGCCCTTCTTCTCGCCCGACTCCGGGGCGGGCTGCGGCTTCTCGGCCGCCTTCTCGGC
>CAZETS010000020.1:0-20294 GCA_964515335.1 uncultured Spirochaetaceae bacterium | reverse complement strand
CCTTCTTCTCGCCCGACTCCGGGGCGGGCTGCGGCTTCTCGGCCGCCTTCTCGGCTGCCTTCTGCTCGAGCAGCTTCGAGAGCTCGTTCTGGGCCTTGGCGACGTCGCCCTCGTACTTGAGGATGACGTTCAGCGTGTCGTTCACGATGTCTTCCTGCAGCGTGTCGGAGTTGAGGGCCATCAGCGATCGCGCCCAATCGAGGGTCTCGCTGATCGACGGCGTCTTCTTCAGGTCGAGGCCGCGGATCTTGTGCATCAGCGAGACCAGGTCCTCGGCGAGCTGGGAGGCGATGTCCGGCACCTTGGCGTCGAGGATCTTCACCTCGAGCTCCTCGTTGGGGTAGTCGATCCAGAGGTGCAGGCAGCGCCGCTTGAGGGCGTCGCTCATCTCGCGGGCATCGTTGGAGGTCAGGAAGACCAGCGGCTGGGTCTGAGCGTGGATCGTGCCGATCTCGGGGATCGTCACCTGGAAGTCCGAGAGCACCTCGAGCAGGAACGCCTCGAACTCGGGGTCGGACTTGTCGACCTCGTCGATCAACAGCAGCGTGGGCTTCTCGGCGGTGATGGCGGCCATCAGCGGCCGGGGCACGATGAAGCGGTTCGAGAAGAAGACCGAGTCCTCCTGCCCGACCCGCTCCGCCGCCTCGGTCAGGCTCTGCGAGTCGCCGATCGTCTCGCTGACCTTGTCCTTGAGGATCTGCGTGTAGAGCAGCTGCTTCGAGTACTCCCACTCGTACAGCGCCTTGGCCTCGTCGAGCCCCTCATAGCACTGCAGGCGGATCAGGTCGCGGCCGAGCGCCTGCGAGACCACCTTGGCGAGCTCGGTCTTGCCGACGCCCGCGGGCCCCTCGACGAGCACGGGCTTCTCGAGCTGCTGCGCGAGGAACACCACAGTGGCGATCCGCTTGTCACAGATGTAGCCCTGCTCGCCCAGCTGCTTGATGACGCTCTCGACCGAATCGAACATGCTGTCTTCCCTTTCTCCAGAAGCTTCCGAAGCCCTCGAACCCGCTTCGGCATGGACGCGCGATCGCGGCCGTCCCCGCCGCCCGCTGTCGTCCCGTGGCGCTCCGTCGATTTCGACTGCGAATCGCCGAGGCTTCCCCGGCTCCGGCTCGCAAAGGTCCCGGCGGGCGCGCCGGGCACGATGATGGAGCCGAGGCCCCGCAATGTTGGTCGGGCTCCGCCCTCAGCCCATCAGGTTCAGCACGTGCCCCAGCTTCTCTTTCTTGGTGCGGAGATAGCGGAGGTTGTTCTCGTTGGGCTCGATCTCGAGCGGCACGCGCTCCACGATGCTGATCCCGTAGCCCTCGATCCCGGCCCGCTTGACCGGGTTGTTGGTGATGATGCGTATCTTTTGCGCGCCGAGGTCCGAGAGGATCTGGCTGCCGACCCCGTAATCGCGCTGGTCGGCCTTGAAGCCCAGCCGGTGGTTCGCCTCGACGGTGTCGAGCCCCTCCGAGTCCTGCAGCGCATAGGCGCGGATCTTGTTGGCGAGCCCGATGCCCCGGCCCTCCTGCCGCATGTAGAGGACGATGCCGGCGCCCTCCTCGTCGATCAGCCGCATGGCAGCTGCGAGCTGCTCGCCGCAGTCGCAGCGCAGCGACCCGAAGGCGTCGCCCGTCAGGCACTCGCTGTGCACGCGCACCAGTACGGGCTCGTCGGGGTCGATCTCACCCTTGACGAGCGCCATGTGGTCGACATGGTCGATGTCGTTTTCGTAGACGATGCAGCGGAAGTCACCGGCGCCGGTCGGCATGCTGGCCACCGCCGCCCGGCGCACCAGCCGCTCGTTGCGCAAGCGGTACTGGATGAGGTCCTTGATGGTCACGATCTTGAGATCGTGCCCCTCCGCGTACTCGACCAGGTCCGGCATCCGCGCCATGGTGCCGTCGTCGTTCATGATCTCGCAGATGACGCCGGCCGGCTTCAGTCCGGCGAGGCGGGCCAGGTCGACGGCCCCCTCGGTCTGGCCGACGCGGCGCAGCACCCCGCCCGGCCGCGCCCGCAGCGGAAAGATGTGCCCCGGCCGCACGATGTCGTTGGGCTCGGCGTCCTGCGCGATCGCCGCCTGGACGGTGCGCGCGCGGTCGGCAGCGGAAATGCCGGTGGTGACGCCCTCGCGCGCCTCGATCGACACCGTGAAGGCGGTGCCGTAGCTCGAGCTGTTCTCCCAGTCGGGCACCATCATGCCCAGGTTCAGCCGCTCGAGCTGCCCCTCGGTCAACGCCAGGCAGATCAGGCCACGGCCGTGGGTGGCCATGAAGTTGATGGCCTCGGGGGTGACCGCCTCGGCGGCCATGCAGAGGTCGCCCTCGTTCTCGCGGTCCTCGTCGTCGACGAGGATCACCATCCGGCCGGCGCGGATCTCCTCGATCGCCTCTTCGATCGACGAGAGCGCGGAGCCGGGCTCACCCGGCGCGGCGCGTAGACGAGCCTCGCCGCTCGCAGGAGGGGATGTGGGCATAGGGGGTCTCGGGCTTCCGTCCGGACCACGAGGTGGTTCCGGCGGGCGCGAGACCACGATATGGGAGGTTGACTCTTGTGTCAATCAACCTGCCCGGCGGGGCAAGGCGTGGCGGTGGGGAGGCTTCGGGCGGTCAGCTGCCGCGCTTCGGCTGGAAGTGCGAGAGCACACCCTTCAGGAAGTCGGCCTCGGCCACGTTGAACTTGGTCGCGAAGTCGTGGCGCTCGTCCAGGCTGCGATAGAGCACGCGCATCAGCTCGTGGAAGGTCTCGAAGACGCCCTCGCCCCGGACCGCGATCGCGGGGAAAGTCGCGGTGTCGCCCCACTGATCCTTGATTTCGGAGAGGGGCTTCACGTCGGGGAAGTCGCGCTTGTTGAACTGCACGACCTTGGGCAGGGCATCGAAGTCGATGCCGTTGGCCTTGAGGTTGGCCTCCATGTCGCGCCACGAGTAGGCGTTGGCGCTGGCCGACGCCCGCTGCGAGTCGGCTACGAACGCCACCGCGTCGGCCCCGGCGAGCACGACCTTGCGGGTCGACTTGTGCATCACCTGACCGGGCACGGTGAAGAGCTTCATCTTGACACAGAAGCCCCCGGCCGTGGAGAAGGACACCGGCAGGAAGTCGAAGTAGAGCGTGCGGTCGTCCTTCGTGTCGAGCGTCAGCATCTTGCTGCGCGACTCGGGGTCCATCAGGGCGTGGAGCTGCTGCAGGTTGGTGGTCTTCCCGGACAAGGCGGGGCCGTAGTAGACCACCTTCAGGGTGATCTCCTTGCTCGCCATGTTGATCTGGACCATCGCCGTCCGCTCCACGTACGGGTCCACCGTGGTGCACCGGTGACCCGCGCCACGCTGTCCCATCGGCAGGACGCACCCGAAGATGAAGGGAACAAGCCCCCCGCGGAATGGCGGCTCTCAGCGCCCCCCCGCCTCCCCCGCCAGGAAGAGCGTCAGCAGCTCGCGGGCCGCCGAGGCCGGGGTCTTCTTCAGGTCCTGCACGTCGCCCTCGAGTGCGGCCGCGCAGGCGGCGACCTCGGGGTGGGCGTCCAGGGCCACGCGCAGGCCCTGCTCGACGAGCGACCACATCCAGTCACGCGCCTGCCGCCGCCGCCGAGCGGCGAACTCGCCGCTGGCCTCGAGGGCGCTGCGATGGGCCTGCACGGTCTCCCATACGGCTGCAATGCCGTCGCCGCCGAGCGCGCTCGCCATCAGCGCCCGCGGCTGCCAGCCCGGGCTCGCCGCGCGCAGCAGGTGCAACGCGCTCTCGTAGTCGGAGCGCGTCCGCTCGGCGGCCGGCAGCATGTCGCCGTCGGCCTTGTTGACGACGACCGCGTCGGCGAGCTCCATCACGCCGCGCTTGATGCCCTGCAGCTCGTCGCCACCGCTCGGCAACAGCAGCACCAGGAAGAAGTCGACCATCGAGTGCACGGCCACCTCGGACTGCCCGATGCCGACCGTCTCGATCAGCACCACGTCGTAGCCGGCGGCCTCGCAGAGCAGCATCGCCTCGCGGGTGCGTTCGGCGACGCCGCCCAGGGAGCCGCCGGAAGGCGACGGGCGCACGAAGGCATTCGGCGACGTGGCGAGGCGCTCCATGCGCGTCTTGTCGCCGAGGATGCTGCCGCCGGTGACGGGACTCGAGGGGTCGACCGCCAGCACGGCGAGCCGGGCGCCGGCGTCGAGCACGTGCTGGCCGAGGACCTCGATGAAGGTGCTCTTGCCGACACCGGGGGGGCCCGTAATGCCCACCCGGACCGCCCCGCCCGTCGACGGCACGAGCCTGTCCAGCACCGCCTGTGCGAGCGCCTGCTGCTCGGGGCGGCTGCTCTCGATCAGCGTGATGGCGCGGGCGAGCGCCCGGCGGTCGCCCGCCCGGATGGCCTCGCCGAAGGCCTCGGCGTCCATCGTTTCAGCCACCCGCCGGCTGCTCCCCGCCGCCGGCCGAGCGACGGCCCGGGTTCATGCGCGCCGGTTCCGCAAGGCCTCGAGGACCTGCGCGGCGGCCTGGGGGACCGGCGTGCCGGGCCCCACCACGCACGAAACCCCGTGCTCGTGAAGATAATCGTAGTCCTGCGGCGGAATCACGCCGCCCACCACCACCGCGATATTCGACGCGCCTTCGGCCGCGAGCGCTTCGACGAGCAGCGGCACCAGCGTCTTGTGGCCGGCGGCCTGGCTGGACACGCCCACCACGTGCACGTCGTTGTCGACGGCCTGCCGCGCCGCCTCCTCGGGCGTCTGGAAGAGCGGCCCCACGTCGACGTCGAAGCCGATGTCGGCGAAGGCCGTCGCGATCACCTTCATGCCGCGGTCGTGGCCGTCCTGCCCGAGCTTCACCACGAGCATCCGCGGGCGCCGGCCCTCCTCGTCGGCGAAGGCCTTCACGTCCTGGCAGACCCGGTCGTACTCGGGATCGCCCTGCTCCACCGCGCCATACACCCCCGAAACCGACTGCACGGTAGCGCGGTAGCGCGTGTACACGTCCTCGAGCGCGGACGAGATCTCGCCCACCGTAGCCCGCGCGCGCGCGGCCTCGACCGCGCCGTCGAGCAGGTTGCCCTCACCACTGCGCGCCATCTCGCGCAGCGCCTCGAGGGCGCGCTCGACCCGCGCATCGTCGCGCTCGGCGCGAAGCCTCTCGAGCCTCGCGACCTGCGCCTCGCGCACCGCCGTGTTGTCGATGTCGCGCACGTCGATCACCGGCTCCTCGTCGAGCCGGTACTTGTTGACGCCCACCACCACGTCCTGTCCGCCGTCGATGCGCGCCTGGCGCCGCGTCGCGCTCTCCTCGATGCGCAGCTTCGGCATGCCGTTCACGATCGCCTTCGTCATGCCGCCGAGCTCCTCGACCTCGGCCAGGATCTTGCGCGCCTCTTCGGCGACGCGATACGTGAGCGCCTCCATGAAGTACGAGCCGCCCCACGGATCGACCACCGCCGGAATGCCCGTCTCCTCCTGCAGGATCAGCTGCGTGTTGCGCGCCGTGCGGGCCGCCGCGTCCGTCGGCAGACTGACGGCCTCGTCGTAGCCGTTGGTGTGCAGGGACTGCGTGCCGCCGAAGACCGCAGCCATCGCCTCGATGGTGGTGCGCACCACGTTGTTCATCGGGTCCTGCTCGGTGAGGCTCGCCCCCGAGGTCTGGCAGTGGGTGCGCAGCATCAGCGAACGCGGATCCTTGGGCTCGAACTGCTCCATCAGCTCGGCCCAGAGCATCCGGCCCGCGCGCATCTTGGCGATCTCGAGATAGAAGTTCATCCCGATCGCCCAGAAGAACGAGAGGCGCCCCGCGAACTTGTCGACGTCGAGCCCCTTCGAGAGCGCCGCGCGCACGTACTCGACGCCGTCGGCCAGGGTGAACGCCAACTCGAGCACCGTGCTCGCCCCGGCCTCCTGCATGTGGTAGCCGCTGATCGAGATCGAGTTGAACTTCGGCATGTTGAGCGCCGTGTACTCGATGATGTCGGCTACGACCCGCATGCTGGGCTCGGGCGGGTAGATGTAGGTGTTGCGAACCATGAACTCCTTGAGGATGTCGTTCTGGATGGTCCCGGCGAGCTTCTCGTGCTCGACCCCCTGCTCTTCCCCCGCCACGATGAAGCAGGCCATCACCGGCAGCACGGCGCCGTTCATCGTCATCGAGACGGTCACCTGATCGAGCGGAATCTGGTCGAAGAGGATCTTCATGTCCTCGACCGAGTCGATCGCCACGCCGGCCTTACCGACGTCGCCGGTCACGCGGGGGTGGTCGGAGTCGTAGCCGCGGTGGGTGGCGAGGTCGAAAGCCACCGAGAGGCCCTGCTGGCCGGCCGCGAGGTTCGCGCGGTAGAAGGCGTTCGACTCCTCGGCGGTCGAAAAGCCCGCGTACTGGCGGATCGTCCACGGCCGGTTGGCGTACATGGTGGCGCGGGGGCCACGCAGGAAGGGGAAGATGCCGGGCAACGTGTCGGTGAGTTCGAGCTTCTCGATGTCAGCGGCCGTGTAGAGCGGCTTGATCTCGATGCCCTCCGGGCTCGTCCAGACGAGCTCGTCGACGGGCTTGCCGCGGAGCTCCTTCTGCGCGAGCGCCGTCCACGTCTCCATGCCGCCGGTCGAGCGACCCTTGCCTGCCATGTCCAACTCCTGCCTGTCGTCGTCCGCACCCGCGGAAGGGGCGCCGAGTCTAGCCTGTCTACACCCAGGCCGCGGCCGGGCCGCGGGCGTTACATGCTGCGCCTGTACCGCCCGCCCACAGCGAAGAGCGCCTCGCTGATCTGACCGAGGCTTGCCGTCTTCACGGCTTCCATCAGCTCGGCGAATACGTTGCCGCCGCTCGCCGCACAGGCCTCGAGCCGTTCGAGGGCCGGCCCCGACTCCAGGCGCCAACGGGCCTGGAAGCTCCGCAGCGAAGCGATGCGCTCGTCCTTCTCGGCGTCCGACGAGCGCATCAGGTCCGTCGGCCCGCTCGCGGCCTCGCTTCCGTCCTCGCCCAGGAAGGTGTTCACGCCGACGATCGGCAGCTCGCCGCTGTGCTTGCGCGACTCGTAGTGGAGGCTCTCGTCCTGGATCTTGCCGCGCTGATAGAGGGTCTCCATCGCGCCGAGCACACCGCCCCGCTCCGAGAGCCGGTCGAATTCGTCCAGCACCGCCGACTCCACGAGGTCGGTGAGTGCATCGACGTACCACGCACCCTGGATCGAGTTCTCGTTCTTCGTGGTGCCGAGCTCGCGGTTGATGATCAGCTGGATCGCCATCGCGCGGCGCACCGACTCCTCGGTGGGCGTCGTCACGGCCTCGTCGTAGGCGTTGGTGTGAAGGCTGTTGCAGCCGTCCTGGATGGCTGTCAGCGCCTGCAGGGTGGTCCGGATGTCGTTGAACGCCATCTCCTGGGCGTGGAGCGACCGGCCCGACGTCTGGATGTGGTACTTGAGCTTCTGGCTGCGCTCGGCGGCGCCGTAGTGGTCGCGCATCGCGATCGCCCAGATGCGCCGGGCCACCCGGCCGATCACGTCGTACTCGGCGTCGAGACCGTTCGAGAAGAAGAACGAGAAGTTCGGCGCGAAATCGTCCACCGCCATGCCGCGCGCCAGGTAGTACTCGCAGAAGGTCAGGCCATTGGCGAGGGTGAAGGCGAGCTGACTGATCGGGTTCGCGCCCGCCTCGGCCATGTGGTAGCCGGAGATCGACACCGAGTAGAAGTTGCGCACCCGGTTGGCGATGAAGTGCTGCTGGATGTCGCCCTGCATCTCGAGCGCGAAGTCGGTGGAGAAGATGCAGGTGTTCTGGGCCTGGTCCTCCTTGAGGATGTCGGCCTGCACGGTCCCGCGAACGCGCCCGAGCACGTCGGCCCGGATGCGCGCGTAGGTCTCGGCGTCGACGGCGCGGTCGCCGGGGATGCCGAGCAGCCCGAGGCCGAGCCCGTCGTGCCCCTCCGGCAGCTCGCCTTCGTAGCTCGGCAGCGATTCGCCGCAGGCCCGGGCCTCCTCCTCGGCCCGCGCCCGCACCGCGTCGAGCTCGCCCCGCTCGCGCAGGTGGCGCTCGACCTGCTGGTCGATGGCCGCGTTGAGGAAGAACGCGAGCACCATCGGGGCCGGGCCGTTGATGGTGAGTGACACGGAGGTCGCGGGATCGACGAGGTCGAAGCCCGAGTAGAGGACCTTCGCGTCGTCGACGGTGCAGACCGACACGCCCGAGTTGCCGACCTTGCCGTAGATGTCGGGCCGCTCGTGGGGATCGCGGCCGTAGAGGGTGACGCTGTCGAAGGCCGTCGACAGACGAGCCGCCGGCTGACCGGCCGCGAGATAGTGGAAGCGGCGGTTGGTCCGGGCGGGTCCTCCCTCGCCGGCGAACATCCGCGTCGGATCCTCGCCGGTGCGCTTGAAGGGGAATACCCCGGCCGTGAACGGAAAGGCCCCCGGCAGGTTCTCGCGGGCCAGGAAGCGCAGGATCTCGCCCCAATCTCGGGTGTCCGGCACCGCAACCTTGGGGACCGACGTGCCGGAGAGCGTCTCGAAGCGGTTGCCGACCGTGATCTCCCGGTCGCGCACCGTGTACGACTGCTGCTCGGCCCGGTAGGCCGCGCTGGTCCCGGGCCAGGCCGCGAGCGCCCGCCGGCTCTCGCCCGAGAGCGACTCCACGAGCGCGTCGTAGCGATCACGCAACGCCGCCGTGACCTCTTCACCGGCGTCGCCGGCGGCGAGCGCACCTGCCTCCTCGGCATGACGCCCTGCGATCGCGGGCGTCTGCGCGCCGAACGAGCGCAGCGCCCGCGCGACGCCGTCCGCCGCCGCGGCCCGCTCGGCCTCGGCCTCGCTGCGGGCGTGGTAGTCGCGCACGCAGGTCGCGATCTCGGCCAGGTAGCGGCTGCGCTCGGGCGGAATCGTCGACGCGAGCTCGAGGTCGGCCGGCACGGCGCCCGGCGGCGCCCGCTCGGCCACGGCCTCGCCCGCGCGAACCGCGTCGAGCCGGGCGAGCAGCGCCCGGTGCAGGCGCTCGGTGCCGGGATCGTTCCACTGCCGGGCGACCGTCGGAAAAACCGGCACCTGATCGTCCTGCAGCTCGAAGCGCGCGTGGTTGCGTTTCCACTGCCTGCGCACGTCGCGCAGCGCGTCGCGGGCTCCCTGGCGATCGGATTTGTTCAGCACGACCAGGTCGGCGAGGTCGAGCATGTCGATCTTCTCGAGCTGCGACGGCGCCCCGAACTCGGGCGTCATCACGTAGAGCGAGAGATCGACGAGATCGACGATCTCCGAGTCGCTCTGGCCGATGCCGGCCGTCTCGACCAGGATCAGGTCGAAGCCGGCCGCCTGCAAAACGCGCACCGCGTCGCGCACTGCGGTGGACAACGCCAGGTGGGCCCGCCGGGTTGCCATCGAGCGCACGAAGATGCCGTCGCCGTGGATCGCGTTCATGCGGATGCGATCACCGAGCAGCGCGCCCCCCGAGCGACGGCGCGTCGGGTCGATGAGCAACAGGCCGATGCGATCTTCGGGCCGCGCCAGCCGGTGGCGACGCACCAGCTCGTCGACCACGCTCGACTTGCCGGCGCCCCCGGTTCCCGTGAAGCCGATCACCGGCGCGCTCGATGCACCGGCGCGCGCGTCGAGCTCGGTCCGCAGCGTGACGCCCTCGGCGCTGGGCTCGGCAGCGTCCTCCTCGAGGAACGTGATCAACCGCGAGACCTCGCGCAGCCGGTCCGGCGACAGCTGCCCGACCGCCGCCTCGGCGGTCGTCACGTCGATGCGCCGCCCCCGCTCGGCCTGGTTCCCCCGGCAGGTCTCGATGATCGTGCCGATCATGCCCTCGAGCCCGAGCACGCGCCCGTCCTCGGGGCTGAAGATGCGCGCCACCCCGTAGTCGTGCAGCTCGGCGATCTCCGCCTCGGTGATGGTGCCGCCGCCGCCGCCGAACACCTCGATGTTCGCGGCGCCCCGCTCACGCAGCAGATCGACCAGGTAGCGGAAGTACTCCATGTGGCCGCCCTGATAGGACGAAACGGCCACCGCGTGCGCGTCCTCGCCGATCGCGGCTTCGACGATCTCGTCGACCGAACGATCGTGGCCGAGGTGGATCACCTCGGCGCCCTGCGACTGCAGGATGCGGCGCATGATGTTGATCGCCGCGTCGTGGCCGTCGAACAACGACGCCGCCGTGACGACGCGGATGCGCGGTCCCTCGGAGGCGCCCTGGACCAGTCGTGCCGGCGCACTGCTCATGTTGCCTCCCCTGCCCTGGCTGCGGCGCTCACCGCTCTCCCTCGCCGGGGGCCGCATCCTCGACCAACGACTCGATGCGGCCTGCGATGTGCTCGCGGTAGCGGTTCATCTCGCCGCGCAGCGCGACCAGCTCGTCGATGCGCGCGTCGAGCCCGGCGAGGTGCGCGTCGAGCAGGCCGCTCAGGCGCTCGAGCATCGCGTGGGTCGAGCCCGCGAGGGCGTAGAGCGAGTTGAGTTCCTTGATTTCCTGGAGCGTCAGGCCCAGCGCCTTGAGGCGCTGGATGAATCCGAGCCGCTCGAGCTCGTCCCCGCCATAGACGCGCCGCGCGCCGTTGCGACGCCGCACGCCGGGCAAAAGCCCCAGCTCCTCGTAGTAGCGGACGGTGCGGGGCGACAGCCCGGTGCGCCGGCACACCTCGCCGATCGACCACTGGGGCGGCCCGGCAGACGCGGCGCTCTTGCCCGCCGCCTCTCCCGCGCCGGAACCCGGGTCCATCCCGCTCCCGCTCTCTGTTTGCCAGCTCACGTCAACTGGGTAGCAGCGGGCGATCAGGACGACAACTTGACTCCCCGGGGGACGCCCCGGCCCCGCTCAGCGGTACCCCAGCTCTTCGATGCGCCGGGCGCTCTCGAGCCAGCGCGGATCGACCTTCACGAACAGGTCGAGGTGCACCTTCGTGCCCAGCAGCCGCTCGATCCCGCGGCGGGCCCGGGTGCCGATCGCGCGCACCGTCCGCCCGCCCGCTCCCACCGCGATGCGCTTCTGGCTGTCGCGGGCTACCAGCAGGTTGGCGTGGATCACCACCCGGTCGGCTCGGCTCTCGTCGAACTTCACCACGTCGACCGCGACCGAGTACGGCAGCTCCTGCTCGAGCCGCTCGAAGGCGGCCTCGCGGATCAGCTCGGCACACAGCCAGCGCACCGGCCGGTCGGTGAGGTCGTCGTCCGGGTAGAGGGGCGGCGACTCGGGGAGACGCGACACCGCCGCCTCCACCAGGGCCTCGACCCCCTCCCCCGTGAGCGCCGAGAGAGGCAGCACCGGCGCCTCGAGGTCGGCAAGCGCGGCCGCGGCGGGGGCGGCGTCGATCTTGTTGACGGCGACGACCAGCGGGGTGCCGCGCTCGCGCACGCCGGCGAGCAGCTCGTCGTGGGCGGCCTGCCAGCCGCGCGTGGCGTCGACGATCAGAACCGCGACGTCGCAATCCTGGGCGGCCTCGGCGACCGCCTCGTTGAGGGCGACGTTGAGCCGCTTCGTCGACTCGTGGAGCCCGGGCGTGTCGACCAGCATGAGCTGCGCGCCGGGCCGGGTCACGATGCCGAGGATGCGGCTGCGCGTGGTCTGCGGCTTGGCGGTGACGATCGCGAGCTTCTCGCCGAGCAGACGGTTGAGCAGCGTCGATTTGCCGGCGTTCGGCGGGCCGAGCAGCGCCACGAAGCCGGCACGATGCGCCCGCTCGGGCTCAGCCATCGTCGCCGCCGGCGCTCGCCGACGCCGCGTCCGTCGCTGCGGCGGCGGCGAGGGCCTCGAGGGCGCGCTCGGCCGCCGCGAACTCGGCGGCCTGCTTGCTGCGGCCGACCCCCTGCGCGAGCGACTCGCCGAGCGCGATCGCCGCCACGGTGAAGCGCTCGTCGTCGCCCTCCACGCCGCTGTCACGCAGCAGCGTGTAGCTCGGGAATTCGCCGTGGCGGGCCATCACCAGCTCCTGGAAACGCGTCTTGGGATCGCGGGGAACGACCGTCGAGCCCGACTCGACCCAGGCCGTGAACTCGCGGCGCACCAGCGCGCGGACCGGATCGAGCCCCGCCTCGAGGAAGATCGCGCCGATCAGCGCCTCCATGGCGTCGGCCAGGATCGAGTCCTTCTCCTCGCCCCCGGAGTGCCGCTCGGTCACGCCGAGCCGCAGATGCGGGGCGATGTCGAGACGCCGCGCCATCTCCGAGAGCCCCCGGCGATCCACGATGCGATGCAGACCGCGCGTCAGCTCACCCTCGTCCCACTCGGTGTTCGCCTCGAAGAGCAGCTGGGCGACCACCAGCCCCACCACCGCGTCGCCCAGGAACTCGAGCCGGTCGTTGCTGCGCATGCCCTCGTGCTCGTTCGCATAGGAGGCGTGGCGCAGCGCCTCCTCGAGCAGCCCGCGCTCCTCGAAGCGGTGACCGAGGGCCTCCTCGAGCCGCTCGAGGGGAGGCCACGTGGTCTCCTCGGCCTCGCCCGTCATCCGCCGATCGTCTCCGCGCAGTCCCCCGCCCCGGCGGAGCGCTCGGCGATCCAGCCACCACCGAGCACCCGCTCGAAGGCCTCCGCGTCGGGCTCGTAGAAGACGGCGGCCTGCCCCGGCGCCACGGCACGCACCGGCTCGATGAAATCGACGCGCGCCCGTCCGTCGGCCAACGGCGTCACGCGCGCGAGCGCACCGGCGTGCCTGTACCGCACCTGCACACGAGCGCGCACGGGCCCGGCAGGCGGCTGGCCGTCGATCCAGCTCACCGCTTCCACGAGCATCGACGGCGTGTCGAGGTCGGACGCCTCGCCAACCACCACCCGGCGCCCGGCCGCGTCGATGTGCGTCACGTAGAGGCGTCGGCCGGCCTGCAAGCCAAGCCCATGCCGCTGCCCGATCGTGAAGCGGTGAACGCCCGCATGCCGACCGAGCACGCGCCCGCTGGCGTCGACGATCTCGCCCTCGCGCTCGCGCGCCTCCGGACGGATCGTCTCGACCACGCGCGCGTAGTCGCCGTCCGGCACGAAGCAGATCTCCTGGCTCTCGCGCTTGTCCGCGGTGGCCAGCCCGAGGCGACGCGCGTGCTCGCGCACCGCGGTCTTGTCGAGCTCGCCGAGCGGGAAGCGCGTGCGGGCGAGCTGCTCCTGATCGAGCTGAAAGAGGAAGTAGGTCTGGTCCTTGTTGCGGTCCGCCGGACGCCTCAGCACGAAGCGGCCGGTATCGGCGTCGCGCTCGACCCGGGCGTAGTGGCCCGTTGCCACGGCCTCGGCGCCGAGCACTCGCGCGCGATCCATCAGGAAGTCGAACTTGAAGCGCTTGTTGCAGGCCATGCAGGGAATCGGCGTGCGACCGGCCAGGTAGGCGTCGGCGAACGCCTCGATGACCTCCTTGCGGAACGGCTCGGTGTAGTTCGCCACGTAGAAGCGGATGCCCAGGCCGTCGGCGACGGCGCGCGCGTCCTCGGCGTCTTCGAGCGAGCAGCAGCGCGAGCTCTCGCCGGCCAGGTGCAGGGTGATGCCCACCACCTCGTGGCCCGCCTCGACGAGCAGCGCGGCGGCAACCGACGAGTCGACGCCACCCGACATGGCGACGACGATGCGCGAGCCGGCAGGGGCCGTGGTCACGCCGGCCCGCCGTCCCGGGCCCGCTCGGCGAGCCCCGCGAGCAGCGCCACGGCCCGGTCGATCTGCGCGGCGTCGTTGCCCAGGCCGACCGAGAGCCGCAGGCTCGCCCGCGCCTGGTCGACGCTGCGACCCATCGCGATCAGCACGTGCGAGGGCGAGACCGACCCCGAATGACAGGCCGCACCGGCCGACACCGAGAGGCCCTCGAGGTCGAGCGCCTCGACGAGCACGTCTCCCGCCGTGCCCTCGATCTCGACGTTCAGCGTGTTGGGCAGCAGGGCACCCTCCGCGCCGTTGCGACGGACGCGCGGAATCGCCTCCACGAGACCCGCCCAGAGCCGGTCGCGCAGCGACGCGAAGCCCTGCAGCCGCTCGTCCTGCTCGAGCTGCGCCCGCTCGCACGCCTCGCCGAAGCCCACGATGCCCGCCACGTTCTCCGTGCCTCCGCGAAGACCGCGCTCCTGACCGCCGCCGAGCAGCCAGGGCGTCACCGGTGCGCCCGAGCGGGCCACGAGACAGCCGACGCCCTTCGGGCCGTTCAGCTTGTGGGCCGAGCTCGAGAGGTAGTCGATCGGAAGCCCGGAGAGGGCGATCGGCCACTTGCCGACGGCCTGGGTGGCGTCGACGTGGAGCGGTACGCCGCGCTCGGCGAGCGCCTCGGCGATGGCTTCGATCGGCTGCACGACGCCGGTCTCGTTGTTGGCCCAGATCAGCGACACCAACGCGGCATCGTCACCCGCCGCCGCGATCACCTCGTCGGGATCGAGGAGCCCGTCGCGATCGACCGGCACGCGGATCACCGGCACCCCGGACTTCTCGAGCCACTCGGCGGGAGCGCGGACCGACGGGTGCTCGACCGTCGAGGTGACGAGGCGTCGGCGGGGGCCGCCGTGCGCGCTGTCACGCAACGCGAGCAGCACGCTGTTGTTCGCCTCGGTGGCGCCACTGGTGAACGCGATCGCGCCCGGATGCGTACCGAGACACGCCGCAACCTGCTCGCGCGCCCGGCCCACGAGCCGGCGCGCGGCCGCGCCTTCGCCGTGGGTGCTGGAGGGGTTGCCCGGCTGCTCGGCGAGTACACGCGACATCGCCTCGACGACGGATTGGTGGAGCGGCGTGGTGGCGTTGTGGTCGAGGTAGATGCGGCCGTGGCTGCTCACACTAGGCCCTCGCCGGCTCGCTCGTGGCCCGCGGCGATCCGAGCAGATCGGCCAGCGTGTGGGCATCGCCGACGCTGCCCAGCGCGCGATCGAGATCGCCCAGCACGCGCGCGACGGCGGCGTCGATCGTCCCGGCGGAGGCGGCGCGGCCCTCCGGCGCCTCGGCCGACTCGAGCAGAGCGGGCGCGGCCCGCACGCGGCGGTCGCCCCTGGCCGCCTTCAGGACGTCGCTCACCGTGATGTCGTGGATCGGACGGCCCGGCACGTAGGCCTCCTCGAGGTCCTCGCCCGCGCACTGCACGATGATGCCCGCGCCCTCGAGCGACTCCAGCATGTCGCGGATCGCGCGCACCGGAATGTCGAGCGCCTCCGAGAGTGCGGCCGCCTCGGGCGGCGGCGTCCGGCCCACGAAGGCCCGCGCGATCGCCAGGGCGACCTGCAGGGCCACCGCCTCGCGCTCGGCGAGCCCCGGCGCCTGACCGCGCAGCTCGCGCCGATAGTGGGCCAGGTTCTGGTGGGCGAACGCCACCTCGGCGCCGAGCAGAACGACCGCCCAGCAGACGTAGAGCCACGCCAGGATCAGCGGCAGCGCCACCATGCCGCCGAAGAGAACGCTGTAGCGCGCCGCGCCGACACTGAGATCGACGTACGCGAAGCGGGCGCCGGAGAAGAGCAGCGTGGCCACCACGCCGCCGAGCAGCGCAGAGAGCGGCCGCACCCGGGTGTTGGGGAAGAACCAGTAGAGAAAGGTGAACGCCACGACGAGCAGCAGCTGCGGCAGGAAGCGGAGGCTCGAGTCGTAGAAGGTCGCGAAGGCCTGCACCTCGAGCAGCTCGCCGAAGAGGCGCCCGCTCTGCAGCCCGGTGGCCAGCGAGACCGCGGCGGCGGTCAGCACGGGTGCGACGACGAGCACGGCCAGATAGTCGGCGAATCGGCGCATCCAGCTGCGACCCTGGCGGACGCCCCAGATGCCATTCAGCGTGGCCTCGAGATGGCGCAGCGTGAGGATCGCGGTCACCAGCAACAGGCTGCCGCCGAGGCTGCCGAGGCTGCCGATCCTCACGTCCTTCAGACGATCGAGGATCAGACCGCGCGCGTCCGGACTGACGGCGGTGAGCTGGTCGACCGCGTAGTCGATGATCGTCTGCTGCCCGCCGACCAGGCTGATCAGGGCCACCATCACCACGAGCAGCGGCATCAGGGAGAGCGTGGTCACGTAGGTGAGCGCGCTTGCCTTCGTGAGCAGCTCGTCCTGGACGAAGCCGCGGGCGATCAACACCCCCAGCTGGAGCAGCCGCACGGCCGACGCCGTAACGGTCCGCGGACGCAGATCGATGTGCCAGACGTCCTCCGTCACGAAGCGGCGCGCCCGTTCGATCAGCCCCGGCTCCTCGCGCGCCGCGGCGCGGTCTCCGATGAAGTCGCTCACGGCGGCAGTGTAGGCGTCCGGCAGCGATCCGGCGCAGCCGTGCCCGGGGCCGCCCAGCCGCGGAGCCGCCAGGCGGTGCGCGCACCGATGCCGTGCACGCGCTGCAGGTCGGCGAGCCGCTCGAAGGGCCGGCGGCAACGCTCCGCCACGATCGCCGCGGCACGGCGGGGCCCGATTCCCGGCAGCACCTCGAGGGTCGCCGCCGAGGCGCGATTGACCTCGATCGGCAGGCCGACGAGCAGCCGCGCCGGACCTCGCACCGGCGCGCCTCGGTGCGCGCCCCCGCCGCAGGCCAGGCGTGTGCTGGCGCCCGCGTGCGACTCGGCCTCGACCCAGCCGGCCGCGCAGCCGGAGCCGGAGCCGGATGATTCAGCCTGCCGCGCCTCGGGCCACGCCAGCCCGCACAGCACGAGCACCAGCGCGTAGCCCGCGGTCGCCGGCCGTGCGCGCCGCTCCTCCAGCATGTCAGGCTCGATCTTCGGGACCGAGGGGGCGAAGGCCCGGGCGCCTAGCTTGCCTCCGCGTCCTACTCGATGAAGGCCGCGTGCAGGGCGCGCACGGCGAGTTCGGCGTACTTCTCCTCGATGACCACAGACACCTTGATCTCGCTGGTGCTGATCATCTGGATATTGATGCCTTCCTCGGCGAGCACCTTGAACATCTTCGTCGCCACGCCGGCGTGGTCCTTCATGCCGAGGCCCACGATCGAGAGCTTCGCGATGTCGTCGTCGCCTTCGACCCGATCACAGCCCATTGCGGCGCCGGCCTGCTTGGCGAGGTCGAGGGCCTGCGTGTAGTCGCCCCGGGGCACCGTGCAGGTCAGGTCCGTCGTCCCCTCTCGCGAGAGGTTCTGGATGATCATGTCGACCACGATGCCGGCGTCGGCAAGCGGCGTGAACAGCTTCGCCGCGATGCCCGGTTGGTCGGGCACGCTCGGCACGCGGATCTTCGCCTCGTTGGTGTTGCAGGTGACCCCCGAGACCACCAGCCGCTCCATGACGTCCTCCTCGGGAACCACCCAGGTTCCCTCGTCCGGGGTAAAGCTCGATCGCACGTGGATCGGCACGCCGTACCGCATGGCGAACTTCACCGAGCGGATCTGCAGCACCTTCGCGCCCACGCTGGCGAGCTCGAGCATCTCCTCGAACGAGATGCGATCGAGGCGCCGCGCTTCGGCCACGATGCGCGGGTCGGCGGTGTAGACGCCGTCGACGTCGGTGTAGATCTCGCACACGTCCGCCTGCAGGGCGCAAGCCACCGCGACCGCCGAGGTGTCCGAGCCGCCACGGCCGAGCGTGGTGATGTTGCCGTCGTCGTCCACGCCCTGGAAGCCGGCGATCACGCACACGCTGCCCTGCTGGAGCACGCCGCGCAGCGCCTCGCTGTCGATCCCGCGGATGCGCGCCCGGGTGTGGGCCGAGTCGGTGCGCATGCCCATCTGTGCGCCGGTGAACGAGCGCGCGGCGTGGCCGAGCTGCTGGATCGCCATCGAGAGCAGCGCGATGGTCTTCTGCTCGCCGGTCGAGACCAGCACGTCGTACTCGCGCGGATCGGGCTCGCCGCCGTCACTGACCGCTTCGGCGAGAGCGACCAGCCCGTTGGTCTCTCCTGACATGGCGGACACGCAGACCACCACGTCGTGGCCCGCCTCGCGGCTGGCCACGACACGGCGCGCGACGTTCTTGATGCGGTCGACGTCGCCGACGCTGGTGCCGCCGAACTTCTGGACGATGAGCGCCATCGCGCGCTGCTCCGGATGAATCGCAGTGCGGGGCGTGGGCCGCCGCGGGCGGGGACTCTAGCAGCCCGTCGACGAATTCCTGCCGTCGCCAGACGCCGGCCGCGCGCAAAGCGCGCTACTCGCCGCGCACGTCATCCGCGTCCTGCCAGCTGGCGAGCACCGCGCCGGCCAGATCTCCGCGGGCGACCACGTCGAGCTGCCGCTCGCTCTCGCCCTCGGGCGCGATCGACACGTCGATGCGCTCACGCGGCAGCGCGTGCTCGAAGCGCTCGCCCCACTCGACGGCGAGCAGCGCGCCCGCCGCCATCAAATCGAAGAAGCCCATCTCCTCGAGCTCGACGGCCTGCTCGATGCGGTAGAAGTCGACGTGGTGGAGCTCCACACCGTCGGGCGCCGGGTACTCGTTGGCGAGCACGAAGGTCGGACTCGAGACCAGCCCGGCGTCGACGCCGACGCCGTCGGCGAGGCCCTTCACGAACACGGTCTTGCCCGCACCGAGCGGCCCGCTGAGGCTCACCACCAGACCCGCTCCCCCGCTCGTCGCGAGCCACGCCCGGGCCAGCCCGGCAGCGGCGCGACGCGTCGCTTCAGGCGCCCGGGAACGGAAGCAGAGTGCGCGTTCCGCGAGGACCGCTGCGTCGGCCACTGTCTCCCTCCTCCCGGATCGCCCGGGCCACCGCAGGCAGCGCGGCCGCGATCTCGTGGGCCATCGTTCCGGCCCCGCCGTGCCGGGCGGCCAGCACGTCCCCCGCCCGTCCGTGCCACCAGACCGCCGTAGCCGCCGCCGCGAAGGGCGCGAGCCCCTGCCCGATCAGCGCGGCCACGATGCCCGTGAGCACGTCGCCGGTGCCGCCGGTCGCGAGGTTCGGCCCACCGGTCGGATTGACGACCACGCGGCCTCCGGGCTCGGCGCACACGCTGGCCGCGCCCTTCAGCGCCACGACCGCCCCGGTCTGCAGCGCCAGCTCGCGCGCCGCCCCCACGCGGTCCGCGTTGACCTCGCTCGCCGAGCTGCCCAGCAGGCGCGCCGCTTCGCCGGGATGCGGTGTGAGCACGGTGGCCGCGGGCCGCGCCGACAGCGTGCGTACGTCACGCACGAAGGCGTTCAGCCCGTCGGCATCGATCACGAGGGGCACCCCCACCTTCGCGGCCAGCCGGCGCACCAGGGCCTGCGTGCCGGCGGCCTGGCCGATGCCCGGCCCGAGGGCCACGACGTCGCGCTCCTCGGCGAGAGCGACGATCTCGCCGAGCGCCGACTCGGCCAGGCCGCGGTCCCCGGTCTCGTCCACGGGCACGGTCATCGCCTCGGTGCACTTCATCTCGAGCACGTCGTTCAGGCCGCGTGGGCAGGCGATCGTGACGAGGCCGGCGCCGGCTCGCACCGCACCGGTCGCAGCGAGGGCGGCCGCACCCGTCTTGCCCTCGGATGCCGCCACCACGAGCACGTGTCCGAAGCTGCCCTTGTGGCTGGCCCGCCCGCGGTCGGGCAGCTGCTCGGCCAGCGTCTCGCCGGTCCACAGCTGGACGGCCGCAGCGCCCTCCTGATCGGGCTCGCCGGGCAAGCGGTCGGCGATTCCGATGCGCGCTACGAAGACGTCACCGGCCAGCATGCGCCCCGGCTCGAGGGCGAGCCCGACCTTCGGGCTGCCGATCGTCACCGTCTGGTCCGCGCTGACCGCGCAGCCGAGCACCTGTCCGGTGTCGGCGTCGATGCCCGAGGGCAGATCGACCGAGACGACCGCCACGCCGCCGTCATCGCGCGCGCGCACGATCCGCTCGATCCACTCGGCCGCCGGGCCCGCGACCTCGCGCGCGAGCCCGGTGCCGAAGATCGCGTCGACCACGACACCCCGCGCCGGCAAGGCCGCGTCCGCGCCCTCGATCGGCACGCCGACCGCCCGGGCGCGCGCCAGGTTGGCCGCCGCATCGCCCCGCATTGCGCCGGGGTCACCGAGCAGTGCGACGCGCACGGGCAGCCCTAGCTGCGCGAGATGGCGCGCGACCACCAGCCCGTCGCCGCCGTTGTTGCCGGGACCGCAGACGATCAGCGCTTCGCCGGCCCCCGCTGCGAGCGCGTCACCCTGGCACTCGAGCAGCAGGTCGAGCACGGCACGGCCGGCGCTCTCCATCAGCACCTCGCCGGGAACACCGAGGTCGTCGATGGTGTGGCGATCGAGCGCCTGCATGCTCCGAGCGCCGACCAGCGACCAGCCCCCTGCCGTCACCCGCGTCGCCCCCCACTCCAACCAAACCCCACCAACAATTCTACCACCCCACCCCGCCCAACCCCGACCCCCCGAACCCACCCAGCAGCCCGGCCGGGCGCCCGCGGACCCCCGAATTCCAGCACCGCAACCGCGAGCCCGGCCAACGAGCCCGGCCGCACACCCCGGACCCCCGAACCCACCCAGCACCGCAACCGTGAGCCCGGCCAGTGAGCCCGGCCCTTATGCAGCCAAAGC
>CAZETS010000019.1:55667-73949 GCA_964515335.1 uncultured Spirochaetaceae bacterium | reverse complement strand
ACCTGGCGGATCTGTTGCTGCGCCACAGCAGTGCGAACCACAAGCGGGAGACGATTGCGTTCTCGAAGCGTCGGCAGGGGGCGCTCTACCGGATGGCGATCTTCGCGGTGTGGCGCAACTACGTGAAGTCGACCTCGGAGAACCGGAGCGATGAGCCGCCGGGGGTCACGATCGGGGTGATCGGGAAACGGCTCACGGTTCGCAAGATCCTCAAAACCCGATTGGTTCCCCGGAAGCGGGAGCTCTCGCCCTGGCTCGAGCGGTGCTACTGGGGACGGATCCCGACGAGGCGGTTGCCGCAGATCCGGGTCCACCAGGCACGGTTCGCCGTCTAAGCGCCGAAACCCACCGCGAATCGACAACTTCGAGTCGCCTTGGGCCCAATCTTCGAGCCACCTCTCACGGAGCGTGGCTTGACACCCGCAGGGGGCGGGGCGAACGTCTGGCCGATGTCCGACTTCCACCAGAGCGGAGTGATCACCTCGCTCCACCGTCTGGGAGCGGTCGACCTGTCGCGGCTCGAGCGCGAGCTCGTCGAATACGCGGACGACCGACCCGTGGCGCTGGTGCTCCCTTCGCTGTACGCGGAGATGCGGGGGCCGGCCCTCAAGGGCATCGTCGAGGAGCTGACGGGCGTCCCCTACCTGCGGCAGTGCGTCGTCAGCTTGTCGGGCCCTTCGACCAAGGACGAGTTCGCCGACATGCAGGCGCTCTTTGCCGACGTCGACTGCCTGGACGGCGGCAGGCCCACGGTGATCTGGAACGACGGGCCGCGAATCCGGGCGCTCTTCGACCGGCTGCGCGAGGAGGGGCTCGACCCCGGACCGGACGGCAAGGGACGGGCCACCTGGATGGCCTACGGCTACGTGCTGGCCACCAGCGTGTCGCGGGTGGTGGCGACCCACGACTGCGACATCCTCGACTACCGGCGCGAGCTGCTGGCGCGCCTCTGCTACCCGACCGCTTGCCCGAACATGAGCTACGAGTTCGCGAAGGGCTACTACAGCCGGGTCACCGACCGGCTTCACGGGCGGGTGACCCGGCTCTTCGTGATGCCGCTGCTCCGCTCGATGAAGTCGGTGCTCGGACCGCTGCCCCTGCTCGAGTACCTCGAATCGTTCCGTTACCCGCTGGCCGGCGAGTGCTCGATGACGACCGACCTGGTTCGCGCGAACCGCATCCCCGCCGACTGGGGGCTCGAGGTGGGCGTGCTCGCCGAGGTATTCCGCAACAGCGCCCTGAAGCGGATCTGTCAGGTCGAGCTGGTCGAGAACTACGACCACAAGCACCAGGACCTCTCGGCCGATGACTCGCGTCTCGGGCTGCACCGCATGGTGCGCGACATCGCGGCCTCGCTGATCCGCAACCTGGCGAGCTACGGGGTCGAGTTCGAGGCCGGATTCCTCAACACGATGATCTCCGCCTACGTGCGCACCGCCCAGGACGCGATCGCCAGCTACAGCAACGACGCGAAGCTGAACGGCCTGCAGTTCGATCGCCACGCCGAGGAGGTGGCGGTGGAGACTTTTTCCGCGGCGCTGCGCGCGGCGGGGCTCGACTTCGTGCGCGACCCGATGGGCGCGCCACAGATCCCGAACTGGAGCCGCGTGACTTCGGCGATGCCCGAATTCCTCGGCGCGCTCCGTGAGGCGGTGGAGGCGGACGCGGCCGAATTCGGCTGATCGGCGCGGGGCGCCGATCGGCTGGGTTCAGGTCGTGTAGGTCTTGGAGAGGGCAGGGGGGTGCTCTACCGGTACAGCGAGGTGCTGCGTGGCCTGATGACGGTCGCGGATCTCGGGCTGATCGCCGTCGCGTGGCTCGGTGCGTACGCGCTGCGCTTCCACGCCGGGCTCGAGGTGCCCCTCGGCGTGCCGCCGGTGCGCGACTACGCGCTGGCGCTGGTGGCCATCTGGCCGGTGGGCTGGGTGCTGCTGCGGCGTCAGGGGCTCTACCAGCCGAAGCGTCTGGGCTCGCTGCTCGAAGAGGGGGCCGACATCGTCAAGGCTACGGCCGCCGGTGTCGTGATCCTGCTCGCCGCCTCCTTCTTCTTTCGCTCCTACTCGTTCTCCCGTGGCGTGGTGGTGATCTTCAGCGTCGCGGCGCCCGCGCTCTTGATCGTCTCGCGGGTCGCTGTCCGGACGGTCCTGCGCTCGGCGCGCCGGCGCGGCTTCAACCTGCGCTACGTGCTGGTCGTCGGCGGCGGGCGCCTCGCCGAGGAGGTGATCGGCCGCCTCCACGACCACCCGCAGTCGGGCATCCACGTTCGCGGCGTGCTGGCCGACGGCATGGTGGGCCGCACCGTTGCGGGCGTGCGCGTCGTCGGCGGTTACGCGGATCTCGCCCAGGCGCTGCGACCGGCGCGCATCGATCAGGTGATCGTCGCGCTGCCCTACGACGAGTGGCCGTTGCTCGACAAGATCCTGAGCGAGCTCGAGGACTCGACGGTCACCGTCAAGCTCGCGCCCGACCTGATGCACATCCTCACGCTCCGCAGCTCGGTGGAGGAGCTCGACGGACTCCCGATCATCAGCCTGCGCGAGACGCCGCTGGTCGGCTGGGCCTCGGTCTACAAGCGCGGCTTCGATCTGCTGGGCAGCTCGCTGCTGCTCGCGCTCGGCGCGCCCATCCTGCTGGGGCTCGCTGCGCTCGTGCGCCTCGACGGCGTGGGGCCGGTGCTCTATCGACAGCGGCGGGTGGGGCTGGACGGCCGCGAGTTCGACATGCTGAAGTTCCGCACGATGCGGGACGGCGCCGAGGGAGACGGCGTCGGCTGGTCACGACCAGGCGACCCGCGCCGCACCCGCGTCGGAGCCCTGCTGCGGCGCTTCTCGCTCGACGAGCTGCCGCAGCTCTGGAACGTCCTGCGCGGCGATATGAGCCTGGTCGGTCCGCGGCCCGAGCGGCCGGTCTACATCGAGGCGTTTCGTCGCGAGATCCCGGGCTACATGCTGCGCCACAAGGTGAAGTCGGGGATGACGGGCTGGGCCCAGGTGCACGGCTGGCGCGGCGACACGTCGCTGAACGAGCGCATCGAGCACGACATCTACTACATCCAGCACTGGTCGCCGGGCTTCGATCTGCAGATCCTGCTGATGACGCTCGGCACCGTCGTGCGCGGCCGCAACGCCTACTGATCCCGGCCCGCCCGGGCCGCCTCGATCTCGCGACCGAGCGCTTCGGCGAAGCGCCGTGGGCCGAAGTGCTCGGCGTGCCGGCGGATCGCCTTGGCGTCGAAGACGTGCTCGCTGCGCTCGAAGCGTTCGACGGCGGCGGCGAGCGCCTCGGCGCTCTGCTGCTCGAAGAGCACGCCGGTCGGCGCTTCGGCGCCCTCGTGCGGCGTGTCGTGGAGGGGGCGGACCGTGTCGAGCGCGCCCCCCGCCGCGAGCGCGATCACCGGCCGGCCGGCCGCCTGAACCTCCACGGCGACGAGGCCGAAGTCCTCGTGCTGCGGATGCACGAGCGCGCGGCAGCCGGCGAAGAGCTCGGCCAGTGTGTCGTCCGGGACGCGGCCGACGAACTCGACGTTCGGCGGGGCCGAAGCCTCGATGCGGCCGCGCAGTGGGCCGTCGCCGGCCACCACGAGCCGGCGTCCGCTGCGCCGGAAGGCCTCGATGGCGAGGTCCTCGCGTTTGTAGGGCACGAAGGCCCCGACGAGCAGATAGTAGTCGTCGGGCCGCGCACCGGTCGGCTGGAAGCGCTCGACGTCGACCGGCGGATGCACGACCCGCGACGGCCGCGCGTAGTGGCGCCGGATCCGCTCGGAGACGCCACGCGAGATCGCGACGAAGCGCGTCACGTGCGCGGGCGTGCTGCGGCTTCGATCGAAGCGCCGCAGCGCCGAGACGAGCGGCGTCGCCGCGGCACGTCGCAGGCCGCGCCCGAGATACGCGTCGGCCTGATCCCAGACGTAGCGCATGGGCGTGAGGCAGTAGCAGAGGTGGGGCGTGCCGGCGGGCACCGGCACGCTCTTGGCCACCGCGTGGCTGATCGACAGGACGAGGTCGCAATCGTGCGGCCGCAAGCGGTCGATTGCCCACGGGTACAGCGGCAGCAGCTTGCGGTAGTAGCGTTCGACGCCCGGCAGCCGGTCGAGCGGTGAGGTGTGCACGCGAAGCGCATCGATGGCGGGGGTCGTCGCGCCCGGTCGATGGATCAGCGTATAGAGTTCGGCGTCCGGGTGCGCGCGGGCCAGCACGTCGAGCACCCGCTCGCCGCCGCGCAACCCGGTCAGCCAGTCGTGGACGAGGGCGATCCTCACCGCGCCGGAGCATACCGACGCCGCGCGCGTCCGGTCGTCAGCTCGCCGTCGGCGTCGCCTGACCGATCGTCAGCTCGAGGGCTTCCTGGATCGTGTCGACGAGCCGGATGTCGAGGCCGTCCTTCACCTCGTCCGGCACCTCGACGAGGTCCTTCTCGTTGCGGCGCGGCATCACCACGGTCTCGATCCCCGCCCGCGACGCCGCGAAGAGCTTGCCCTTGATGCCACCCACCGGCAGCACGCGGCCGCGCAGTGAGATCTCGCCGGTCATCGCCACGGTCGAGCGCGCCTTGCGGTCGGAGAGCGCCGACACGATCGCGGTGACCAGGGCCACCCCGGCCGACGGGCCGTCCTTCGGCACCGCGCCGGCGGGAACGTGCAGGTGGAGCTCGCCCGGGGCGAGCGCCTCGGCAGGCAGCCCCAGCTCGCTCGCGTGCGCGCGCACCCACGAGAGCGCCGCCTCGGCCGACTCACGCATCACGTCACCGAGCTGGCCGGTGAGCCGCAACCGCAGCCCCTTGCCGCCGCGCATCGAGGTCGCCTCGATGAAGAGGATGTCTCCGCCGTGTGCGGTCACCGCGAGCCCCACCGCGACACCCGGCATGCTGGTGTGCTCGGCGGTCTCGGGCAGGTGCGGCGGCGGGCCGAGGGCCTCGGCGACGAAGTCGGGGTCGACCTTCACGCGCACCTCGGGGGCGGCGCCTGCCTCGGCGATCCGCCGCGCGCACTTGCGCATGAGGGTGGCGACGAAGCGCTCGAGGTTGCGCACGCCGGCCTCGCGCGTGTACTCGGAGACGATCTTCTCGACGGCGGATTCGTCGAGGTCGACCCGGCTCTCGTCGAGGCCGTGGGCCTCGAGTTGCCGCGGCACCAGGTAGCGCCGGGCGATCACCGACTTCTCGGTCGCCGTGTAGCCCGACAGCTCGATGACCTCCATGCGGTCGAGCAGCGCGGGCGGAATCGTCGCCAGCGTGTTGGCGGTGGCGATGAAGAGCACCCGCGACAGGTCGAAGGGCGTCTCGATGTAGTGGTCGCTGAACTTGTCGTTCTGTTCGGGATCCAGCACCTCGAGCAGCGCCGAGGACGGATCGCCCCGGAAGTCCGAGCCGATCTTGTCGATCTCGTCGAGCAGGAAGACCGGATTGCGCGACCCGGCTCGTTTCAGGCTCTGCAGGATGCGGCCGGGCATGGCGCCCACGTAGGTGCGGCGGTGGCCGCGGATCTCGGCCTCGTCGCGCACGCCGCCGAGCGAGGCCCGGGTGAACTTGCGGCCCATGCAGCGGGCGATCGAGCGGCCGAGTGAAGTCTTGCCGACGCCGGGCGGGCCGACGAAGCAGAGGATCGGCGCCTTCGACGAAGGCGCGAGCTTGCGCACCGCCAGGAACTCGAGGATGCGCTCCTTGACCTTCTCGAGTCCGTGGTGGTCGGCGTCGAGGATCTCGCCGGCGCGGTGCAGGTCGAGGTCGTCCTCGGTTTCGACGCTCCAGGGCAGCTCGAGCATCCAGTCGAGATAGGTCCGGATCAGGTGCCGGTCGGGGGCGTGCTGGGGCAGGGCGGACAGCCGCTTCAGCTCGTGCTCGGCCTGGGTTCGCGCATCCTCGGGCAGCTCGGCGGCTTCGAGCTTCTCGCGCAGCTCGTCGACCTCGCGCATGCCGGCGTCGCCCTCGCCGATCTCCTCCTGGATCTCGCGCATGCGCGAGCGAAGCATCCGCTCGCGCCGCCTCTCGTCGAGGCCGGTCGACTTGACCTCGCGGCGCAGCGTGCGCTGGGTCTCGGCGATCGTCACCTCGCGCTTCAGGTGGCTCTCGATGCGGCGCAGCCGTTCGCCCGGGTGGAAATCAGCGAGCAGTTCGATGCCCTCTTCCGGGGTGAGGGGCAGGTTCGACGCCAGCAGGTCGGCCAGCATGCCGGGTGTGGGGATGTTCGCGATGAACGACTTCCACTCGTCGGGGTAGTCGTCCCGCAGATCGATCACGCGTTGGGCCAGCTCGGCGACGCGCTGCCACAGCGCCTCGTCATCCTCCTCGACCGGGTGATCGAAGACGGGTTGGAAGGCGGCCCGAAGGCACGGCTCGGCGGTGATGACCTCCCGCAGGATCGCCCGGCCGATGCCGACGGCAAGCGCCTGCTTGCCGTCGCGCCGCGCGTCGACGACCCGCAGCACGCGCACGATCGTGCCGACTTCGTACAGGTCCTCGACCGTGGGCTCCTCGGTGGCGGCCTCGCGCTGGGTCACCACGAGCATGAAACCGTCCTCGCCCGCCTCCTCGAGGGCGGCGAGCGACTTCTCACGCCCGATGCTCAGCGGGACCGTCACGCCCGGGTAGACGACGACGTCGCGGACCGGGAGCAGCGGCAGGACGGACGGCACCTCGATGCGTTCGCCGGTCGGATCCTCGATCTCGATGTGCAGGACGTTCGATGCGCTCACGCGGTCTCCTCGCTGCCTCGGCGGCCGCCGTGCCGGCCTGCCGATCCCTCTGGGGCCGCGAGCGTAAGCGCCCGCCGATGCGGGTCAACCGGCCGTTCTCGCGGGGACGGCGGGGCCCCACCCAAACCGACCAACCGACCACCCGAAAGTCGGGTGCGGGCGCGCCAGGGCGCGCTCACGTGGGCTCGCGTCGGATACCCTGCGCCGGTCCGGCGCGCGGCCGGACGCCGGGGCACGAAAGGAGGCGGGATGGCGGATGTCGAGATCGAGCAGTCGGAGGGGGTGATGTGGGTGCGGCTCAACCGTCCCGAGAAGAAGAACGCGGTGACGCTGCCGATGTGGGCGGAAATGGAGGCGGCGTTCTCGCGTGCGGACCTCGACCCCGAAGTGCGGGCCGTCGTGGTGTGCGGCGCCGGCGGTAACTTCTGCGCGGGCGCGGACCTCACCGGCACCGGCGGAACCGGGAACCCCTCGCGTGCCGGCTCGCTCGAGGACAAGACGATCGAGATGCTGCGCCACCGCATCTCGCCGGCGGCGGTCGCCCTGCATCGTCTGCGCAAGCCGAGCATCGCCATGGTCGAGGGCGTGGCAGCGGGGGCCGGCTGCAATCTGGCCATCGGCTGCGATCTCGTCTACGCCGCCGAGGGCGCGCGTTTCTCGCAGATCTTCGTGCGCCGCGCGCTGTCGCTCGACTTCGGTGGCTCGTGGCTGCTGCCGCGACTCGTCGGCAGGCAGAAGGCCCGGGAGCTTGCGCTTTTCGGCGACCTGGTGCCGGCGCCCGAAGCGCTGCGGATCGGCATGATCGCCGGCGTGTTGCCCGACGACGAGCTGGAGTCCCACGTACGCGAGCGCGCCGAACGGCTCGCCGGCCAGTCGCCGCTCGCCATGCAGTCCATCAAGCGGGTGCTCGACGATTCGGCCGAGCTGTCGTTCGCGGACGCGATCGACCACGAATTCGTCGTGCAGGCGAAGTGCACGACGTCCGAGGACTTCGCCGAAGGGCTCGCCGCGTTCCTCGAGAAGCGGGCGCCGAAGTTCGGCGGGCGCTAGCGCTGCGGTCGACGAAGGAGGACGCGTGGTGCCCGGGACTGGAGTCGAACCAGCACGTCCTTGCGAACACTAGAACCTGAATCTAGCGCGTCTACCAATTCCGCCACCCGGGCACGGCGCGGGAGGTTACGGCGGGGGCGAGCGGGCGTCAATCGGGCAGCAGGTCGTCGAGCGCCGCCAGCTCGTCGTTGAGCCGCTCCCATTCGGCGTACAGCCCGTCGATCTTCTCGCGCAGCCCCGTCTGCTCTTCGTGGATCGACGTCACCTGTTCGGCGTCGGCGAACACCGACGGGTCGCCGAGCTTCCAGTCGAGCTGCGTCAGCGTCTGCTCGTGGGCCTGGATCTCCTCCTCGACCTTCGCGCTGCGACGCGCGAGCCGGTCGCGGTTCTTGCGCCGCTCGCGCTCTCGCTGTCGCTCGGCCTTGCCGGGGCGCGCGGACTTCGCCCGGCGCGCCGCGGCGTCGCCGGAGGCGGGAGTCGGCGGCGTCGAGGCAGGCGCGTCGGCTGCGCCGGGCCCGGGCGCCTCGGTCTCGACTTCCGTGGTCTGCGCGCGGTCGAGTCGTGCAGCCTCGTGTCGATAGTCGGAGTAGTTGCCCGGGAAGCTGCGCAGCCTTCCCGGCGTCACTTCGATGATGCGCGTCGCGAGTGCGTCGATGAACGTGCGGTCGTGCGACACGAACACCAGCGTGCCTTCGTAGCCCGAGAGCGACTGCTCGAGCACCTCGCACGACCCGATGTCGAGATGGTTGGTCGGCTCGTCGAGCACCAGCAGGTTGGCGGGACGCAGCAGCAGCTTCGCGAGCGCGACGCGGGCCTTCTCACCGCCGGAGAGCACGCCGATCTTCTTGTCGACGTCTTCGCCCGAGAAGAGGAATGCCCCGAGCTGCCCGCGCAGCCGCGGGACGTCCTCGACGTGGGCGTCGGCGGCCAGCTCCTCGAGGACGCTGCGTGACTCGACCAGCGCTTCGAGCTGATGCTGCGCGAAGAAGGCCACCTGCACGTTGTGGCCGAGCCGCCGCTCGCCGCTGTCGACGGGCAGCACGCCAGCCAGGATGCGCAGCAGCGTCGACTTGCCGGCGCCGTTCGGTCCGGCGAGGGCGACTCGCTCGCCGCGGCGGATCAGCTCGTCGAGGCCGTCGTAGACGACGTTGTCGCCGTAGGCCTTGCGGACGTCCGACAGCGTGACGACCTGCTCGCCCGAGCGGGGCGGGGGAGGGATCCGCATGCGCATGGCGCGGGCCGGGCCCGCATCGACCTCGATCCGCTCGATCCGTTCGAGCGCCTTGATGCGGCTCTGGGCCTGCCGGGCCTTGGTGGACTTCGCCCGGAAGCGCTCGACGAAGCGCTCCATTTGCGCGATCTGGCGATCCTGGTTGGCCTTCTGGGCGAGCAGCTGAGCGACGCGCTCGTCGCGCTGGGCGACGAAGCGCTCGTAACCGCCCTCGTAGACGCTTCCGCGGCCGCGTCCGTCGAAGTCGACCACCCGGCTCACGTGCCGCGTGAGGAAGGTGCGGTCGTGGGAGACGATCAGCAGCGCACCGGGAAAGCCCGCGATCGCCTCTTCGAACCACTGGATCGCGGGCAGGTCGAGGTGGTTGGTCGGCTCGTCGAGCAGCAGCAGGTCGGGGTCGGAGAGGAAGAGCTTCGCCAGCTCGACGCGCATCAGCCAACCGCCGCTGAAGCTGTCGAGCGAGCGCGCCCGTCGCGCCTCGTCGAAGCCGAGGCCCGCGAGCACCCGCGCGACGCGTGCATCGCGATCGTATCCGCCGGCGTGCTCGAACTCGCCGTGCACGCGGTCGTAGCGATCGGCCGTCGCCCGGGCCACGTGCTCGCCGCGCTCGCCGGCGGCGGTCATCTGCGCCTCGAGGTCGCGCATCTCGCGCTCGAGGCCGTCGAGCCGGGCCAGGGCGCTGGCCGCCTCTTCGTGGACGCTGTGCGTGAGCCGGGGATCGATCTCCTGGCGCAACATGCCGACGCGCGCCTCGCGAGGCAGCGACACGCTGCCCTCGTCGGGCGCATCGTCGCCGGCGATCACGCGCAGCAGCGTCGACTTGCCGGCGCCGTTCGGACCCACGATGCCGATGCGATCGCCGGCGCGAACCGTGAGTGTGAGATCGCGAAAGAGCCAGCGGTCGCCGATTCGCCGTCCGAGTTGCGAGAGCTGAGCGAGCAAGGTGTGACTCCGGAGACTCAGCGCGCGCCGGTTGCCGGGCGGGTCGGGCGGATCGAGAAGATCGCACCGGCCAGGGTGAAGAGCAGGCCGGTCTCGGGCCCGTCGTGGCCGAGCGCGACCCAGACGCCGAGCAGACCGAGCCCGCCGGCCAGGACGAGTGCGGCGAGCAGAAGCAAGAAGGAGGTGCGGGCGGCGATCACCGGGGATGCGCCCAGGCGGCGCAGCACCACGGTGGCGAGACCGAGTCCGACGCCGGCCGTGGTGAGCCAGCGGTCGGGCGGCGGCTCCTCGCCCGCGAATCCGTGCAGGGCGATCACGCCCGCGCAGCACGCGAGCAGCACGAGCACGCTGCGGTGCGTTCTGCGCAGCGCGGCTTCCAGAGGGTGCGGGTCGGGCGGGGCCATTGCGGCGGCGAGGCTAAGGGAACCGGGTCGGATGGCCAACGCCGTCTGGCCGCGGGTGGCGCGGCGTGCCCGGGTCTCGCATTCTTGACCACAGCGTGCGCTTTTCTCTCCAGGTCCACTATGCGGTCTGCGGGATGTTCGACATCGCCTACAACGGGCTCGGGCAGCCGGTCCAGGTGCGCGTGATCAGCGAGAGGCAGGAGATCCCGACCCGCTATCTCGAGCAGATCTTCCTGCGCTTGCGCCGGGGGCGGCTGGTCTCGGGCAAGCGGGGGCCCGGAGGCGGGTACCTGCTTGCGCGCGCGCCGGCGGAGATCACGTTGCGCGACGTCGTCGAGGCGGTCGAGGGCCCTGTGGGGGGCGCCCTCGGTCCGAGCGAGGCGCCGGCGTCCGAGACCACCGGGCGCCCCGAGTTCGTGTGGCCCCAGATCGCGGCCCGCTTCGCCCAGGTGCTCGACGAGGTGAGCCTGGCCGACCTGTGCCGAAAGGCCGCCAAAGAGGGGGTGCCACGGCTCTCCGAGCTCGTGGACGACTATCAAATCTGAGCCCCGGGCGGTCAAATCTGAGCCCCGGGCGGTCAGATCCGCGCCCCTGGAGGCTCGCAAGGCTGGCGGGTCTCGCGTAGAATGCGGCCGCGCGGATCCCCCAGGGCCGGTGGCCCGATCACGGATCCCGGCGTCTGTTCCGTCCGGCTGGCGGTGCTCGACGCTTCCGATGGCTGCCGGACCCTCGCCCAACGCGGTCGAGCCGGTCCGGTCGGTGGGGCGCGCGCCTGACCCGTCGGCGACGCGCTCGTCGATCGAACCTGACCGGGTGGCAGGGAACGGTGCGAGACCGTCTCGAGCTGAATCGCGACCTCGACCCGGTGCCGTTCCCGGCATCGGTGCTGAGCGAGCTCTGCCAACACGCGCTGGATACGGCGCCCGAGGAGTGCTGCGGACTGGTGAGTGGAAACGCCGCCCAACGGTTCGGGCGCGCCGCGCGCATCACCAACGTCGTCAACAAGATGCATCTCGCCGAACCCCTGGCATTTCCGCGCGACGCCCGCCACGCCTACTACATGGCGGAGGTCGAGTACCTGCAGGCGCAGAAGGAGGCCGAGGCGCGCGGCGATGCCATCACCGCCGTCTACCACTCGCACGTCGATGCGGGCGCCTATCTGTCCGAGGAAGACCTCGCCTATGCGGAGCACCCGCTGTTTCCGTTTCCCGGCGCAGCGCAGATCGTGATCTCGGTGCTCGCGGGCCGCGTCGAGGAGGCGGCGATCTTCGAGATCGACCGGCTGACGGGCGGGTTCCCGGCCGCCGGAGGGCGCCTGCTCGTGGTGGTCGACGCATGAAGGCGCGGTCGTGGCGGGTGACGTGGGTCGCTGCCCTGCTGGCGACGGGGTCGTTGGTGGTCGGTTGCGCGGGGCCGGGTCTGCCGCTCGACGAGATCTCCGATACGCCGATCGCGATCGTGTACTGGGACGCGTCGAGCGCCCGCAAGCGGCAGGATGCGATCGAGCAGATGGAGACGGGCGGGGGCTTTCGCGGTCCTTCGCGGATCGGCGTCGCGCGGCTGGAGTCGCTTGCCGGTGAACTCGGGCTCGCCGCCGGCTCGTCGGCCGCCGTGCGGCTGCGGGAGTTCCCGGGCCGCATCGTGCTCCTCAATCCACGGACCCTCGAGATCGAGCCTTTTCCTGCCGCGCCGCCCAACGCGCGGCCGCTGGCCTGGTCGCGCGATCGCAAGCGCCTGCTGTTCAACAGCAGTCATCGCGATGGCGGGCGCTCGCAGCTCTACGAGTACGACGCCGAATCCGAGCGGGTCCTCAAGCTGACCCACGGGCCGAGCTACCACCTCGAGGGCGACTACGGGCCCGACGGGCGGTTGCTCGTGACCTGGTTGAAGCTGTCCCGCGATCGGCAGCGAGCCGGTCTCGACGTCCGCCCGCCGCGAGGCGGCGTGGCCGAGAAGCTGGTCGACGGCATCTATCCGTCGACGCCGCACTGGTCGCCCGACGGCGAGCAGATCATCTACGTGCAGGCCGACAACTCGAACAGGCGCCGCGATGCCTCGTCGATCGTCGCCCAGGCGCCCCAGCTCGGGGCCGAGGTGGACCTGCTGGCCCGCGGTCGCGAGCCGGTCTTCACGCCGGACGGCCGGTCCATCGTGTACGCGTCGCAGACCTCGGACGGCTGGCAGCTGCGCCGCATGCGGGCCGACGGCTCGGGGCGCGCCGCCGTCGGCCGAAGCGTGCGCGACGAGCGCTGGCCGGCCGTGTCTCCGGACGGGCGGCACGTCGTCTACATCTCGAACGAAGCGGGCATCGATCAGCTGTACATCCGTCGCATCGACGGGTCGGGTGACCGGATCCTGCTCGAGGAAGGATCGGCCGCGTTTCCCGTCTGGTAGCGCGATCGGATCGATCGGGGCCACTGCAGATGGGATCGAGGCGGCCCCCCCACCGAAACAACCACTCAGAAAAAGAGGATCAAACGGATGTCCATGCAAGCCCCCCGCGATCTCGTGCCGGTCCACGGCGGTCTCGACGAGCCCGTCGACCGCGTGGTTGCCCTCAAGGAGCGCAGCGCCTTCCTGGCCGAGGCTGAAGGCCTGGCTTCGGTGGTGGTGACCGCCGCCGACCTGTCCACCGTCTACCGCCTGTCCGACGGCGCGCTGTCGCCCCTCGAAGGTCCGATGAAGGCCGAAGAGTGGCGCCAGGTGCTCGAGGAGGCGTCGATCGTGCGCGGCGGCCGCCGCTACGCGTGGACGATCCCGCTGTCGCTCCCCCTGACGGACGAGGAGGCCGCCGGTCTCTCCGCGGGCGATGCGGTGGCGGTGCGAAACGAATCCGGCGAGGTGGTCGCGATCGTCGAGGACATCGAGGTCTTCGACTGGGACAAGGCCCACTACGTGCAGAGCGTCTACGGAACGGACCGCCTCGACCACCCGGGTGGCCGCATGGTCGAGAACGACCCGCGCACGAAGCTCTTCGGCGGCCGCATCCGCGCGCTGCCCCAGCCGGTCAATTCCGAGTACGGTGAGTACATGCTGTCGCCGCGCCTGGTGCGTGCGCTGATCCGCGACCGCAAGTGGGAGCGGGCGCTCGCGTTCCAGACCCGCAACCCGCTGCACCGCGCCCACGAGTACGCGCTGGTGTCGGGCGTCGAGCTGCTCACCGCGCAGGGGCACTTCACCGGCGCCGTGCTGAATCCGCTCGTCGGCGAGCTGAAGGGCGATGACGTTCCGGCCGCCATGCGCATGCGCTGCTATCGCGTCCTGCACGACGACAGGCTGCTGGGGCAGGGGGACAAGGACGCGGGGATCTGGGAGCGGGCCGGCTACGACATCTCGGAGGTCTTCGAGCTGATCGGCCTCGACATCAAGATGTTCTATGGCGGGCCCAAGGAGGCGGTGATGCACGGCATCTACCGCCAGAACTACGGCTTCAGCGACATCGTGATCGGTCGCAAGCACGCCGACGCGCCCTACGAGGACGGATCCCCGATCTGGGGCGACTTCGACGCCCACGAGATCTTCGACAAGCTCGCCGGCGATCTTCGCATCCAGCCCTGCAAGATCGGCTTCGCGGCCTACTACGAGAGCCTCGGCCGCGTCGACCTGACCGAGAGGCATTCCGACGAGAAGCCGTTCTCGATCAGCGGCACCAAGGTGCGCGAGCAACTCAAGGCAGGCGAGCGGCCGGACGAGCGCATCATGCGTCCCGAGACCGCAGACATTCTGATTCAGGCCTATCAGGGCTGAGGGAGGGCAGGGGCATGCGTATCGGTGTTCCGCGCGAGACGAAGGATCGCGAGTACCGGGTGGGGCTCGTGCCCGACGGCGCCGGCGCACTCGTCGGGGCGGGGCACGAAGTGCTGGTCGAAAAGGGGGCCGGGGCCGGCAGCGGCTTCTCCGACGCGGAGTACGAGGCGAAGGGGGCGCGCATCGTGCCCACCGAAGAGGCCTGGAGCGCGCCCGATCTCGTCGTGAAGGTGAAGGAGCCGAACCCGACGGAGTGCGGCTACCTGGGCCCCGAACAGTCGCTGTTCACGTATCTGCACCTGGCGGCGGCGCCGGAGCTGACCAATCGGCTCCAGGAGGCCGGCGTCCGCGCGGTCGCCTACGAGACCGTGCAGGGGCAGGACGGGGCGTTTCCGATCCTGGCCCCGATGAGCGAGGTGGCGGGGCGGCTCGCCTCCCAGATCGGCGCGACGCTGCTGCAGAAGGATCGCGGCGGCAAGGGGCTGCTGCTCGGGGGCGTGCCCGGTGTGATTCGCGGGCGCGTCACCGTGCTCGGCGCCGGCATCGTGGGGATCAACGCCGTGCGGGTCGCGCACGCCCTCGGCGCCGAGGTCGACGTGCTCGACCTCGATCTCAAGCGGCTCACCTACGTGTACGACATCTTTGGCGGCGAGCTCAATACCCTCTACTCCAACCCCGCCAACATCGAGCGCTCGGTGGTGACGAGCGACCTCGTGGTCGGCGCCGTCTACCTGCACGGGCGCCGGGCTCCGTGTCTCGTGAGCGAGGCGATCGTCGAGCGCATGGAAGCGGGCTCGGTGATCGTCGACGTGGCGGTCGATCAGGGCGGTTGCATCGAGACCATCCACCCCACCACGCATTCCGATCCCACCTACCTGGTCCACGACGTCGTCCACTACGGCGTGGCCAACATGCCGGGCGCCGTGCCGCGCACCTCGACGTTCGCGCTCACGAACTGCACGTTGCCGTACGTGCTGCAGATGGCCGAGCTCGGCGTCGACGGGGCATTGCGCGCGGACCCGGCCCTGGCACGCGGCGCGAACGTGTGGCGCGGAGAGATCGTCTGCGAGGGCGTCGCCGAGTCGCTCGGTCTGCGGTCCAAGCCCGTCGCGTCGCTGGTCGGGGAGTAGGCCCGGCTCCCGGACCATCCCGATGCGGCGTCGGCTCAAGCGGATCCGTCGTCGAGGAGCGGCTCGAGGGAGAGGCTGAGCTCGACCGTGACCGTCTCGCCGGCCTCGTTGCCGAGCACGAGCGGCACGCGCACGCCTCGCTGTCCCTCGCGTGACGCCGTGCCGACGGAGACGACCTCGAGGTCGGCGCCGATCCGCGCGCCCGCCTGGGTCTTCAGGTCGTCGGCGACGGCCGGCCAGCTGTCGTCGAGGGCGAGCTGCGTGGAGTGGACGGCGGCGGTGGTCGAGGGGGCGCCGGCGGGCGCCGCCTCCTCGGCGAGGATCGCCGCCTCCATGGCTTCACGCGCCGAGATCGGCTCGCTGACCGGCTCGCTCGCGGCGGACGGCGTCTCGCGCAGGGTCGCCGGCGCGGCGCCTTCGGCTCGCTCGCGGAGCAGGCGCACGACGCGCTTCGAGATCGTGGTGAGGGCCTGCAGGACGCCGGTGGTTTCGGTGGCGACGGTCTCGAAGACCGCAGCGTCGGCCAGGTCGATCTTGCGGTGCAGCTCCTCGATGGTGAACGGGTCGCCGAGGTCGCGCTTGTTGTACAGCACCACGACGGGGATCTCTTCGAGGCTGCGTCCGTAGGCGGCGAGGCTCTCGCGCAGCTCGGCCACCGAGGCGAGGTTGTCCTCGAGGCGGTCGGTTTGCGAGTCGAGCACGAGCACCAGTCCGTCGACCTCGTCGAGCAGCTGCTTGCGGGTCTGCGCGAGCGCCGGCGCGCCCGGCACGGCGATCACGTGGAGGTGCGTGGGCGAGCCGCCGATGCTGCCGAGCTGGATCGGGAACGACTCGTAGGTGACGGTCGGGTCGAGGCGTGTCGGCACGCTGCTCAGGTCGCCCCGGTGGTCGGGCTTGAGCTTGCCGTGGATGGCGTGCACGCTGGTCGTCTTGCCGGCTCCCTCGGCGCCCCAGAAGATGATGCGCGCTTTGACCGGGCTTGCAGTCGTGGCCGTGGACATCAGAGCTTGCCTTTCTTCGTGAGGATGCGGCGAGCGTGGGTGGAGATCACGGACGGGACGTCCTTGCTCTTCATCAGCGCCTTCAGGTCGCGGTCCTGAAGGTAGTTCAGGAACTTGATGGCCTGGGGTTGAGGCGTCTTCGGGTTCTGGGTGAGCGCGAGCTTGATGCTGTAGTTCCGCGTCCACTCCTTGTTGGCGCCGATCAGCCTCAGGATCTCGTCGCTCACCGCGCGCGACTGTGAGATCGAGACGATCTCGGTGTCGGTGATCTTCGGGCTTGCGAGCACGGAGGTCGCCACCACCTTGTTGCGATCCTTGATGAGCAGAGAGCGGGCCTCCTTGCCCCCGACGCGGGCCAGCTTGATCTTCTGCATCACCGTCATGTTCTGGATCGCGGCGAAGAGGTTGCCCTGGACGTCCTCGTCGTCCAGATCGTCCTCCGAAGCCAGCAGCTTGGCAACCTCCCCGGAGTTGGTGCCGAGCATCGCGAGGACCGCCTTTTCGGCGGTCTCCTCGGAGAGGTCGGTGTCGTCGAATTCGTCGTCGGCCTCCTCGCGCGGCGAGACGCCGAGGAACTTGAGGATGCGATCGATGGTGGCCCGGCCGGTCAGCGGATTCTGGCCGAGGGCCTCGACGATGCCGTCGTAGCGGAGCATCCGCTCCTGGTTGTTGCTGACGATGTCGACGACCGTGCGAATCGGCAGCGTGGCCAGGTAGGCGACGGTGGCGTCGTCGGTTTCGGCGTTCAGGGCGAGGGCCTGACAGATCGGCTCGCTCTCGCAGTGGGTGTGGGCGAGGTGCGAGAGGATGGCGGGGTGCGCGGGGCCCGACACCACGACCGAGAGCACGTGCTCGGGCAGTGCGTCGAGGCTCCGGCGCGCCGTGTCCTTGACCTCGGCGTCGGGGTCGTGGGCGAGGGCGAAGAGCACCGTGGCGAGCTCGATCGGCTCGAGGGGCAGGGCGCCGCGCGCCGCCATCCTGCGGACGCCGACGGGCGCGTCGCGCCGGGCGTACTTCTCCGCCTGCGGCGACAGGGTGAGGCGGATGCGCGATCGGGCGGCAGCTTTTTCCAAGGCGACTCTCCGGTCTCCGCCGCGGTCGGCGCGGCGCCCCCGGGCCCGGGCGCGCGACGTTCGCGGCGGTGGCCGCGCGGGCGGCGGCTCGACTCTGCGGATCGGCGGGCCGTGGGCCGAACTTTACTCGGCGCGCGGTGGTCTTTCGCTGCGATTCCGGGCACATGCGGGGCCACCCCGCACACGTGCGTCTAGCGGTTCTTCTCGAAGAGGATCCGCAGCCCCTCGAGCGTCAGGAAGGGGACGACCTCCTCGATCACCCGGCTCTCCTCGGCGATCCGCCGGGCGAGCCCGCCGGTTGCGATCACCCGCGCCTCCTTGCCGAGCTCGGGGCGGATGCGGTCGACCATCGCATCGACGAGCCCCGCGTAGCCGTACAGGAGCCCCGACTGCAGCGCGCCCGTGGTCGTCTTGCCGATCACCGACCTGGGGCGGGCGATTTCGACGCGATGCAGCTTCGAGGCGCGCTCGAACAGCGCCTCCATCGAGATGTGCACGCCCGGGCAGATCACGCCGCCCATGTACTCGCCCTGTTTCGATATGCAATCGAAGGTGGTGGCGGTGCCGAAGTCCACGGCGATGATCGGGCCGCCGTACATCTCGAAGGCGGCCACGGCGTTGACGATGCGATCCGCGCCCACCTCGTGAGGGTTGTCGTAGCGGACCGGCATGCCGGTCCGCACGCCGGGGCCGACGATGTGCGGGCTCTTGCCGAAGAGCTTGGCGCTGACGCGCTCCCAGATCGGCAGGGTCGGGGGGACGACGCTCGACACGATCACGTCCGTGATCTCGTCGGTCTTGCGACCCTCCTGGTCGAAGAGCGCGTTCAGCGAGATGCCGAGTTCGTCCGAGGTCTGCTCGCGATGGGTCGAGACGCGCCAGTGGTTGGTCAGCCGGCCAGCGCCGTCGTCGTAGTCGAAGATGCCGAGCGACACGTTCGAGTTGCCGATGTCGACGACGAGTAGGGTAGGTTCGCTCACGAGGCCGGTTTCTCCTGAGGAGGAGCGTAGAGGGT
>CAZETS010000019.1:0-55567 GCA_964515335.1 uncultured Spirochaetaceae bacterium | reverse complement strand
GGTTTCTCCTGAGGAGGAGCGTAGAGGGTAGGTTCGCTCACGAGGGGGTGGGCTCATCTGCGTCGGCGCGGAGGCTCACGTCTCCGGCCAGCACGGTCACGGGATCGCCCTCCGGCGGTTGGATGCGGAGGGCGCCGGATTCGGCGAGCCCGAGCACGCGCCCCTCCAGTACGCTGCCTCCGATCTGGTGGACGCTGACCGAGCGGCCCACCATCCGGAAGAACGCGTCGAAGCGGGAGCGTAGGCCGGGCAGGCCGGCCGACGCATGGGCGTCCAGCACCGTCTCCAGCGTCTCGAACAGGCGCTGCGTGAAGGCGATGCGATCGATCGGCATGCCCGAGTGGCCGGCCAGGCTGGTGGCCCGCTCGCGAAACTCTTCGGGAAACGTCGTCGGGTCGACGTTCAGGTTCACCCCGATGCCGAGCACCGCGTGGGCGACGCGGGCCTCCTCGGTGCCGAGCTCCATCAGGATGCCCGATGTCTTCAGGCCGCCGAGCAGCACGTCGTTCGGCCACTTGATCTCGACGTCGCCGGAGCCTCCTAGTGTGGCCGCGACGGTCTCGGCGACGGCCAGGCCGGCCGCGAGCAGCAGCGTCGGGGTGGCGGCGGTGTCGAGGCGAGGGCGCAGCACGATCGACGTGTACAGATTGGTGGCCGGCGGCGAGAAGAAGCTGCGGCCCAGGCGGCCGCGGCCCGCGGTCTGCGACTCGGCGACCACCGCGACGCCATGGGCCGCCCCGCCCAGCGCCAGCTCGATGGCGACGCGATTGGTCGAGTCGATCTCTTCGAAGTAGTGGATCTCGCGGCCCAGCCAGGTGCTGCCGAGGCCGCGCGTCAGCTCCTCGGCGAACAGTCGATCGGGCACGGCGGCGAGCCGGTAGCCACCGCCCGGCGTGCCCTCGATCGCGTACCCGCGCTCGCGCAGCACGCCGACGTGCTTCCAGACCTGCGCGCGCGACACGCCGAGCGCGCTCGACAGGTCTGCGCCCGAGCAGGGGCGGTCTCCGGCCTCGTGCAGCGCCGACAGCACCTGCGCTGCTCCGTCCTTAGAGCCCATCCCGATCACTCCTCGGTCGTGATGCACGTGCCCGCGGCCCGATCTCAGCGCGCTCCGGGCCCGTCCTCGACCTCGAGTGCCACGTCGACGGCCCCCGCCGAGTGGGTCAGCGCGCCGATCGAGACGCGGTGTACGCCCGCTTCCGCGAAGGCGCGTACGTTGTCGAGGGTGATTCCGCCGGAGGCCTCGAGAAGCGCTCGCTCGCCGAGCCGGAGGACGATCTCGCGCACCTCGTCGGGGGTGCGATTGTCGAGCAGCAGGAAGTCCGCGCCGGCCGCACAGGCGGTCTCGGCATCGGCGAGCGACTCGACCTCGACCTGCACCCGCAGGCCGGCGGGGGCGGCGGCCAGCGCCTGCTCGACGGCCGCCCCGACACCGCCCGAGGCGGCAATGTGGTTGTCCTTCAGCAGGATGCCATCGTAGAGGGCGAAGCGGTGGTTGACGCCGCCGCCGGCGAGCACGGCGAACTTGTCGAGCGCCCGCCAGCCGGGCAGCGTCTTGCGCGTGTCGACGATCTGACAGCCGCTGCCGGCGACCGCGTCCACGTAGCGGCGTGTGAGGGTCGCGATGCCCGAGAGGCGCCCGAGGAAGTTCAACGCGGTGCGCTCGGCGGTGAGGATGCCGCGCGTGGGGCCCTCGACGAAGGCGAGGGGTTCGCCGGCCGAAACGGACTCGCCCTCGCCGCGCCGTCCGTGAATGGCGAGTGCGGGGTCGACGCGCCGGAATACCTCGCCGACGACGAACAGACCGCAAACCGTCAGGTCCTGGCGCGCTTCCAGGCGGGCCCGCCCCTTGGCGTCGGGGCCGATCACGAGGTTCGTGGTGACGTCGCCCGGCCCGACGTCCTCGGCCAGCGAGAGGTCGAGGAGGGGTTGCCAGGTGGACAGGGGGGGCGGCGTGCGATCGGACGACATGGACGCTCCGAGCCGCTGGAAGGTGGCCGGGCGCGCAGTCTAGCAGCCTGTCGAGAAGTCCCGCTCACTGCGACCGGGCAGGGGCTGGCGGGTGCGGCGTGCCCGCTTGTCGCCTACTCGTCCTGGTCCTTCATGCGCCGGATCTCCTCCTTGACGAGGACCTCGGCCATCTGCGGGATCACCTCCCAGGCGATCGCCTCGACGCGCTCCAGCACCTGCTTGACGAGGGTCTCGTTCAAGTCGGCGAGGGCCTCCCAGGCGACGCGCTCGAGGGTGTCGTGGATCCGGTCGCGCATCACCGGCGTGATGTCCGGCCCGGCGCTGGCGGGCCCGCCGCCTGCCTCGTCGGCCGGCGGCGCGAGTTGCGTGTGGACCGGCTCGGGGGCGGGCGCCTCGTCGTCCAGGCGGATCGGCTTGCCGAGCAGACCTTCGCTGAGCGCGATGTCGTCGATCGGTTCCGTGCCGCCGCTCGACGGGCCGGCGTCGACCGGCGCGGGCGTTTCGGCCGTCCCGAAGTCGAAGCCCGAGTCGGACTCTTCGTGGCCGACCGGCTGCGAGAAGGGGTCGCCGGCCCCCATCGTGTGACCGCTGTCCTGGTGAACGGCTTCGTGGTCCAGAAAGCGCACCGGGCCGATCGGCTCGGCGAACGAGATGTCGTCGCTCGACCTGTCGCCTTCGCTCATGATGACGGTGGTGAGCGAGGGATCGCCAGGCTGGTCCAGGTGCGCCGGCGCATCGAAGGAGGCGGGCGCCCCGAGCGGGTCGGAAGCGTCCAAGATCGGCGGCGGTACCGTGATCGGGTCTTCGATCAGCGGTGTCGCGTCGGTCGCCTCGAAGGGCATGTCGGCGCCGATCGCCGGCGCGGTGTCCGCCGTCGCGAAAAGGTCGTCCTCGGCGATGTCCGGCAGCATGGCGATCGTGTGCTCGCCATCGCCGAAGCCGACGTCGTCGGGTTCGGGCGTCACGAGCGGAGCCGACAGCAGGTCCGTGTCGGTCAGCGGCGGCGGTCCCGCGTTCCCTGTGGCGACCCCGAAGCCGCCTTCGGCGGACAGCCGATCGGGAACGGCCGGCTCGGCGATCGCGAAGCCGTCGAAGGTCTCGAACTCGGGTGTCGCGGCCGGCGGCGCTGCGCTGAGCAGCTCGTTGACGCGGTCGACCAGTGCCTGCGCCTCGAAGGGCTTCGTGATGTGCCCGTTCGATCCGGCCGCCCGGGCGCGCGACTCGTCGAAGGCCTCGAAGGTGCCGGTCAGAAGGATCACGGGGACGTGGGCCAGCTCGGGGTCGCCCTTGATGGCCTCGCACACCTCGTAGCCGCTGCGGCCGGGCATGACGACGTCGGCCAGCACGATGTCGGGCCGGCACGCGCGTGCCTTGCCGATCGCGTCGTCACCGTTGTCGGTGGTGACGAGCTCGACGTCCTCGTTCGCAAAGCTCAGTCCGACGAGCTTCTGGATGACGACACTGTCGTCGGCGAGGAGCAGGGTCTTGGGCATGGGTCTCTCCCCCCGAAATCGGGGGAAAAGCCCACCCCGATGCACACCGTGAGCGTAACGCCTGTGGGAATCATCGTCCCCCTGGCTCCGGTAATTGAACGATTTCTGCACGATTCGCGGAGCCGCGGGTGCCGCGTCGGCGCGCCGCGGGGCACTTCCGTCCAGGGTTCAAGCCCCGCGCAGCTCCCGCCGATCCAATCGAGCGCCTCTCCGCACAGCCCGCACGGGTCCCGTGGCGCCCATGTCTCGCAGATCGGTCGAGCGCGCGGAGGGGCCGAATTCCGGCAACCCATCCGGGAGTCCGACCTTGGTCTTGCGTGCCGCTGCCAGCACCGACGTGGGACGCCGGCGAGCGGCCAACGAAGACCGCTACGCGATGGCGCCCGGTCTAGGGCTCTATCTGGTGGCGGACGGCATGGGGGGGCATCGCGCCGGTCAGGTCGCAAGCGAGATGGCCGCCGAGGCGGCGATTCGTGCCGTCGAGGCCCTCCAGGGCTCGGCGGTGAGCCCCGCCGAGAAGCTTCGCCACGCGGTGGACTGCGCGAATCGCGAGATCCACACCGCCGCTCTGCACGACGGGGAGCTGCGGGGGATGGGGACGACGTTGGTCGCCCTGCTGCTCGGCGAGGAGCGGCTTGCGCTCGCCCACGTCGGCGACAGCCGGGCCTACCTGGTCCGCGGCGACCGCATCCGGCTGCTGACCGACGACCACTCGGTGGTGGGTGAGCTGCTGCGGCGCCAGCAGATCAGCGAGGCCGACGCCTGCGAGCACCCGCACCGCCACGTGCTGACACGCGCGCTCGGCGTGCGGAAGCGCGCCGTGCCCGATCTCGCCGAGCTCACGCTTCAGCCCGGAGATCGCGTGCTGATGTGCTCGGACGGCCTCACCGCGCATCTGCGCGACGACGAGATCCTGGCCCGCGTCCTCGCGGCCGACGAGCCCCAGGCGGCCTGCGACCTGCTCATCCGCTCGGCCAACGAGCGAGGCGGCATCGACAACGTCACCGCCTTGCTGGTGCGGTACGACAAATAGTCCCGATCCGGCCTGCGGGACGGGCCGCCGAGCCGGCCGGCAGGTCGAGGCGTGCTCGCGGCGTCGCGCATTGCAGCCGGGAATCGGCGATCCCGGTCAGCGATCGGCGATGCCCTTGAGCTTCGAGCGGAGGCGCATCACGGCCTTGGTGTGGATCTGGCACACACGAGATTCGGTGATGCCGAGGATGCTGCCGATCTCTTTCATGTTGAGATCTTCGTAGTAGTAGAGCGAGACGACCAGGCGCTCCTTCTCGGGCAGCGTCCCGATCGTGTCCGAGATGACGTGCTTCGTCTCCAGCAGCTTGAGGGAGGCGAAGGGATTCTCGCTGTGGACGTCTTCGATGATGTCCGCGAAGGTGCCGGCGCGGTCGCCGTCGCTGTTCGTGCCGCGGACCTCCTCCAGGTTGACCAGCGAGATGCCGCGTACCTGGTTGAGCAACGTGTGGAACTTGTCGATCTCGAGCCCCAGCGAGTCGGCCACTTCGTCGTCGGTCGCCGATCGTCCGAGGCGCTGCTCGACCTCGCCGTAGGCCCGCTCGAGCTTGCGGCTCTTCTGCCGGACGCTGCGCGGCACCCAGTCCAGCGAGCGCAGCTGGTCGAGGATGGCGCCCTTGATGCGGAACTCCGCGTACGTCTTGAACTTGCAGTTCTTCTCCGGGTCGTACTTCTCGATTGCGTCCATCAGGCCGATCACGCCGGTGTTGTAGAGGTCGTCGAGGTCGATGTGCGAGGGCAGGCGCACTGCGATCCGGTTCACGATGTACCGGATGAGCGACGTGTGCTCGAGGACGATCTCGTCTTTCACATCCGAGGGGATCTCGTTGTACTTCTCCTTCGCCTCGCGAAGAATCGCCTCCATCTCGCCCTTCTCCTCATCGCCGTCACCGGCTCGCATCGAGTTCCCCTCCCCCCGGTCGAGGGGTGGCGCAGCCCGGTTCGCGGCTGCACCCCATACAAGAGCAGGCTGCGTGCCAAGTGATCGTTCGAGGTCGGAAAAACGCGGCCGGACGGGCCCGGGGCCGCGAGAAGGGCCGAGCGGCAAGCCGCATCTAGCTGGAATCGCGAGTGATTCCGGGGCACCGGGCGGAGGCTTACCGCGCAGATTTCTGCGCGGTGCCCTGCCTCAGGCGGCTGCAGGACGGCTCACCCACATGCAAGAGCGTCAGTGAGCCGACGAAATCGGGCGGCAGGAGTTACGAAAACGTCATCCACGTGCGCGGCCCGAGTAGTACGGGAGGCCACGCGGCGACCTCCACTGCTTCGGCGTGTCCGCCGCGCGAGTGAAGACGAAATCTTCGCAGCGACCCGTCGCTACGGGGGGGTGAGCCCGCGCTTCTTGATCTTTTCGAGCAGGGTGGTGCGATTCAGGCCCAACAGCTGGGCGGCGCGGTTCTTGTTCCACTGGGTTCGGTCGAGCGCCTGGCCGATCAGGTCGCGCTCGAGCTGCTCGACGGCGCCGTTGAGCGAGATGCCGTCGGCGGGTAGGGGCTGGCCCACGCTCGGCCCCGGGTGCGCCGAGCCACGCAGCTGGTCGGGCAGGTCGTCGAGGACGATCTCGGGCCCCGAGGCGAGGATCGCGAGCCGCTCGATGGTGTTCTCGAGCTCGCGGATGTTTCCCGGCCACTCGTAGCCGGCCAGGCACGCTATCGCCTCGTCGCTGATCGAGTCGACCTGGAGCCCGCGGTCCTGCGAGGCGACATCGAGGAAGTGGTGCACGAGCAGCGGCACGTCCTCGTGTCTGGCGCGCAGCGGCGGCACCGTGATCGGGAAGACGTTCAGCCGGTAGTAGAGGTCCTCGCGGAACTCGTTCTGCTCGATCAGCTTCGGCAGGTCCTGGTGGGTGGCCGCGATGATCCGCACGTCGACCCGTACGGTCTTCGAGGAGCCGACCGGCTCGAAGGTGCGCTCCTGCAGGACGCGCAGCAGCTTGACCTGCAGGCTCGGGCTCATGTCACCGATTTCGTCGAGGAAGATCGTGCCGCCGTCGGCCATCGCGAAGCGGCCTTCACGGTCGTGGGTGGCGTTGGTGAAGGCTCCCTTGACGTGGCCGAAAAGCTCCGATTCGAGCAGCTCCTCGGGAATCGCACCGCAGTTCACGGTGACGAGGGTGCGGTCGGCGCGGCGGCTGTTGTAGTGCAGGGCGCGGGCGATCAGCTCCTTGCCGGTGCCGCTCTCGCCGGTCACGAGCACGGTGCTGTCCGTATCCGCGACCTTCTCGACCAGCGAGAGCACGTGCATCAGGGCGGCGCTCTTGCCGACGATGCTGTCGAACTTGTACTTGGAGCGCAGGGCGCTCTGCAGGCGGCGGTTCTCGGCCTTGAGCCGGCCGTGCTCGATGGCCTGCTCGACCAGGCGCCGCACCACGTCGAGGCGTTCCTGCTCGAAGGGCTTCTCGAGGTACCAGTGGGCGCCGGCCCTGAGTGCTTCGACTGACGCCTCGGCGCTGCCGTAGCCGGTGATCACGATGCAGGGCAGGTCGGGCTGCAGGTCGTGGATCTGCCGAACCAGCTCGAGCCCGTTGATGCCGGGCATCTTGACGTCGCACAGCACGAGGTCGAGCGGCTCCGCCGAGACGGCGGCGGCCGAGACGGCCGAGAGCGCCTCGCTCGCATCTCGGGCCATGGTGACCTGGTGTCCGACGCGGCGCAGGATGCGCTCGAGTGCCCGCCGGTAGAGTTCTTCGTCGTCGACGACGAGTACGTGAGATGCGTGCAGGGTCTACTCCGCGGTGCGGAGGGGGGGCGCGAGCAGCATAGACCGGCCCCACCGCCGCATCAACCCGACGTGGCGCAACGCCTCAAGGGCTCGGCGACCGGGGCCGATGCACTGGGCATGGAGCGAGGCATGTCACGCGGGGCAAGGAGGGGTGCGGCCGGCGTCGTTCGCGACGCGGTTGCGGTCGTCGACGCCGAGCCGCTGGTGCAACGTGCGATTTGCCGCATTCTCGCTCCCTGTGGTCATACGATCGTGGCCGCGAACGATCTCGACGCGCTCGGCAGCTGGCTGAGCAGCCCGCGGCTGGCCGTGTTGCTGCTGGATCTCTGCAGCGATCGTCCGGGAGGCGCGGATCAGCTCGGCCTCGAGCGGATCGAGCGCGTCAGGCGCGAGCGCCCGGACGTCGAGGTGATCGCGATGACCGCTCGCCCCAGCATCGAGAGTGCCGTTTCGTGCATGCGGGCGGGAGCCTTCGACTTTCTTTGTAAGCCGTTCATAGACGTGGATCGCGTGCTCGACTCAGTGGAAGCCGCAAGTCTGCGGGCGTCGGGCGGCGACGCAGGCGAGCTGCGGCCGGCGCGTGGCCGGGCCGGCGCGCACGACCTCGCCTCGGATTGGGTTCGCGTGCCGCTCGTCGCCGAGCCGGCCACCGACGTGCCACTGTCGCTCGAGGCCTACGAGCGACTCGCCCTCGAGCGCGCGCTGCGCGAGGCCGGCGGCGACGCCGCCGAGGCCGCGAAGCGACTCGGCATCGGGCGAAGTACCTACTACCGGCGCGCCGCCAGGGTAGGCGTCGACCTGCGCACCGGCGAGGGCGGGCTGGGCGCCTGATCGGGCCGGGCCGTCGGGTTGGTGGCCCTTCGCCGATCCGGTAGATTGGCTTGCACCCCCCCCACCGACACCCGTACGCCCCCTTCCGGGCGCAGCGGGCTCTGGGGAAGGTGCAAGGTGGAGCGAGAGAGATCGACCCACGTCAGGCGAGACGCGGCGGGTCCCTCCGTCGTGCAGATCGTGGTCTTCGAAGCGCAAGGGCCGCCGAACGACACCCTCTCGGCGCTCGACCGCATCGCCGGGGAAGTTGGCTTCCTGCGCACCGCTGACGTCGCCGGTTGCTGCCGGGCCGCGGCGACGGGCGACATCGACCTGATCGTTTTCGATCGCCGCAAGACGGCCGAGATTGCCGCGGTGCTCGGCGAGATCGGCGCCGAGGCGCCGCCGTCGGTCGCCGTGATCGCCGCCGCGGCCCCGGAGTCGGATGCCCTCGACGCCTTCCGCGCCGGCGTGTCCGACTGCGTGCGCGACGGCCTCGACTACGTCGAAGTGCTGCCGGTGGTGGCCCTCGAGCAGATCCGCCGTTTCCGGCAGCTGCGCGCGCGGGCCTCGGCGGACCGCAAGATCGCCTGGCTCGAGCGTTACAACGAGAACATCGTCCAGAGCATCAACAGTGCCCTGCTCGTCGTCGACCCGAACGGGCGCATCACCTTCGCCAATCCCACCGCCGGAGAGATCCTCGGCGGCGCTCAGGAGGTGCTCTCGGGCCGGCACGTCGGCGACTGGTTTCCGGCGATTGCCGACGAGCCGTCGTTGGTGCAGCGCACGCTCGACGAGGGGGTGCGGTTCAAGGGGGCCGAGACGATGATCCGGCTCGACGACGGTTCGCCCCTGCCGATCGGCATCTCGTGCACGCCGCTCGTCGATCCCGACGGCGGCACCCACGGCGCGGTGGCGATCTTCCAGGACCTCTCCGAAATCAAGCAGCTGCAGCAGCAGGTCCTGCAGCAGGAGAAGATGGCCTCGATCGGCCAGCTCGCGGCCGGTGTCGCCCACGAGATCAACAATCCCATGGGCTTCATCCACGCGAACCTCTACCAGATGACCGAGTACCTCGACGACCTCGACGCCTACCTCGATGCGGTGGACGTGCTCGTCGAGGCCGTTAGCGTGGGCGGCGAGGCGCAGTCGCGGGCGGCTGTGCGCGCGCTGATCGAGACGAAGGACCGGGTCGACGCCGACTTTCTGCGGCGGGACTTCCGCAAGGCGGTGCTCGAGTCGCAGGAGGGCTCGGAGCGCATTCGCCACATCGTGCGCGACCTCCGCGACTTCTCCCACAAGGGCGACGACGAGCGAACGCTCGCCGACGTGAATCAGTGCGTCGACACCACTGCCAACATCGTCTTCACGATGATGAAGCACGGCGTCACGCTCGAGAAGGACTACGCCGAGCTCCCCGAGTTGCGCTGCTTTCCGATGGCGCTCAAGCAGGTCTTCATGAACCTGCTCGTCAACGCCTATCAGGCCATCGAGGAAGCGCTTGCTCGCGACGCCGGGCCGGGCTTGATCCGCATCGTGACCGCGCAGCGCGAGGGCGGCATCGTGGTGCGGATACAGGATACGGGGGTGGGGATCGCGCCGGTCGATCAGCAGCGCATCTTCGATCCCTTCTTCACCACCAAGGAGGTCGGATCGGGGACAGGGCTCGGGCTGTCCACCTCGTACGGGATCGTCGAGCGCCACGGCGGCCGCATGACGGTCGAGAGCGAGCCCGGCCGCGGCTCGACCTTCGATGTCTGGCTGCCCCTCGATCCGCCGGACACCGGACCCGGCCGAACGGACGCCGCGACGTGAGAGTCGTGCTCGTCGTGGACGACGAGCCGCGCATCCTGGCCTCGTTGCGGCGCAGCCTGCGGCGCGAGGGCTGGGAAATCGTCACCGCCGAGGGGGCAACGGAGGCGCTTCGCGTCCTCGAGGAACGGCCGGTGGAGCTGCTGCTCTCCGACTGTCAGATGCCTGGGATGACGGGCATTGAGCTGATGCGCGAGGTGGCTGCTCGCTGGCCGCAGGTCGTGCGCGTGCTCATCAGCGGCTGGCTGGACGCGGTCAGTGACGACGAGCTGCGCGAGGCGGGGGTGCGGGCGTTGGTTCCCAAACCGTGGGACGATGCCGACCTCAAGGAGACTCTCCACCGATACCTGGGCGGCGCCGGCCCTTCGGACCGCTAGGCCATCTCGTCCTTGCCGAGTCGGCGCAGGTACTCCATGTCACCGTCCTGGGTGTTCTTGGCGCCGACGGCGAGGATGCGGAAGCGACGCTGCTTGCCGCGCGTGTAGTAGATGCGGCCCTTGCCCGCGAAGCCGAGCTCGAAGATCGTCAGGTGATCGGGGAGGCCGCCGACCTTTCGGCGCACGGCCACGTTGTCGGCCTCTTCGGCGAGCCGCTTCAGCTGCTCCTCGGCCTTGAGCTGCTTGGTGTCGTCACGCAACGCCACCATGTCGTCGATGGCGCGGTCGTCGATCTCGATGTCCTTGTAGAGCGTGCGCAAGCGGCGGGCCATGGCGTCGCTGCCCCGCGATTTGCTCTTCGGTCCTGCGCTCTTGGCGGCCTTCTTCAGGTTCAGCTCGAGATTTCGGATCTCGTCGTCCTTGGCGCTGAGATCGCCGGCCGCCTCCTCGAGCAGATCCTCGAGGGCCCGGACCTCCCGCGACAGACCGAGGGCCTGCTCGGCCTTGCCGCGCAGCTCCTCCTCGCGCGCGCTGAGGCCGGCGAGCTTGTGCTGCAGGGCGCGCCGCTCGGCCTCGAGGGCCGAGATCTCCTCGGTGAAGGCCTGCTCGGCGGGCTCGACCTGCGCGAGCTGCGCTCGGGTCTCCTCGAGTTCGGCCTCGATGTTGGCGGCGCGGCCCGCCGCGGCATCGCGGCCCTGCAGCGCCAGCTGCATCTGCTGCTGGTGGCGCCGCTGATTGGCGCGGTTGTAGGCGTACAGGCCCCAGAGCAGGATCGCCGCGTAGCCGATCAGGATGGCGTTGGCGACGAGCGAGTTGTGGGGCACCGACACGTCCACGTTCGCGGTGGCGGGCAGCAGGTCGACGGCCTGCCGCAGCACGTCGGTGGGGTCGAGACCCTCGGGCTGCGGGGGCACCTGGCCCTGGACGTAGATCCACGTCGTGCCGTCGCTGCCGAGCACCAGCGAGGTGGCCTGGGCGCCGCCGACCGTCAGCCATGGTGAACGCTCGATCGCCTCGCGCATGCGGTCACGAATCTGGGTGGCGATCGGTTGGTCGAGCTGTCGCACCGCGACCGCCTCGTTGGCGAGTGCCTGCAGATGCTCGTCGAGCGCGTATTCGACACCCCGCACCGTGAAGATGTAGAGCACCAGGAACGCGAAGATCGCGATGTAGACGATGCCGAAGGGGAGGATCCGCTCGCGCGCAAAGCGCCCGGCGGTGCGGATGGAGCGCCCCAGAGAAGGGGCGTCCAGGTCGAGTTGCTCAACCTCGGACATCGGCTCCGAGAGCATACCGCTCCCCCGGGAAGCTCCAAGCAGGCGTCCTGTCGGGGCTCGGCCAAAGCTCAGACTTCTTCATTCGGGGCTTCGGGCAAGTCGCCAAGCTGCGCATCCTGCCGCTAGTCTCCTATGCGATGCGAGTCGTCGACCTCGATCGCGACATGAGCGACGTCATCCCGACCGGACTGACGCCGGACAGCGAATTCCTGTTCGATCGGATGACCCGCGTCACGCTCGATCGGACCGAGGCGAGAGCCGGGCGACGGGTGCTCGACGTCGCGAGCGGCGTCGGCCAGGACGCGATCGCCCTCGCCGCCAGGGGCGCCGACGTGGTCGGCGTCGAGCCTTCGTCGCGCATGACGGGGATGGCGATGCTCTTCGCGGCGGACAAGACCGGTCCGATGCCTCGCTTCGTGCGGGGCTGGTCGGATCGGCTTCCGTTCCCGAGCGACAGCTTCGACGGCGCCTTCTGCAAGGGCGCGATGGATCACTTCGACACGCCCGAAGAAGCGATCGCCGAGATGGCGCGGGTGACGCGCGAGGGCGGTCACGTGGTGCTTGCGATCGCGAACTTCGAGTCGCTGGCCTGCCGGGTGGGGCGCGCGCTCGACCAGCTGCGCGAGGACTGGCTCGGCCGACCGCCGCTTCGCGCCCGGCGCGGCTACGACGCGCCGAGTGATCACTTCACGCGCTACGAGCCCGAGCTGATCCGCGAACAGGCGGAGAAGAGCCTCGTGGTCGACCGATTCGAGGGAGTCTCGCTCGGGTGGGGGATGCCCGGCTGGTCGAAGCTCACGGCCCGATTGCCGGGGCCGATCGCGCGGCTCGCCGTGCGCGCGCTCGACCTGCTGGCGCGTCAGTGGCCGTCGCTCGCGGACGTGATCGTGCTGTCCGGTCGCCCGCGGCGCGAGGCCAGCACCTCGGCGTAGCCCGCCGCCGTGGCCGCAGCGACGCGCGGCCACGAGAAGTGCTGCACGACACGGTCGCGTCCCGCCGCCGCGAGCCGCGCGCGCAGGCCGCCGTCGTCGAGCAGCCGGCGGAGCGCGGAGGCGATCGACTCCGGCGAGTCGCGGTCGGCGAGCAGGCCGCCGCCGGCGAGCGACATCACCTCGGGCAGCGCGCCCGCCCGGCAGGCGACCACCGGCGTCCCGCAGGCCATCGCCTCGACGGCCGGAAGCCCGAATCCCTCGTAGCGCGAGGGCACGACCGCCACGGCGGCGCGCCGGTACAGCCGCACCAGCGCGTCGGTCTCGACGCGTCCCGTCACGCGGAGCCGCCCTCCCACGCCGGCGGCGCGGGCCCACTCGAACACCTCGTTGCCCGGGTGGTCGCTGTCCACCAGCGTCAGACGTGACTCGGCGGGCAGCTTCGCGAAGGCCTCGATCAGGGTGCGGATGCCCTTGTTGGGATCCGCAGCGCGGCCCACGCAGAGGATCTCGCCCGGGTGCTTCTTCTCGGCCGGATCCGGGCTGTAGAGATCGGTGTCGAGGCCGTTCGAGACGTTGCGGATGCGCTCGGGACGCACCCCGAAGTCGCGCACGATCGTGCGCGCGCTCTCCTCGGACGACGTGAAGATCCGGTCGATCCGCCGGGCCACCGTCGACTGCATGCCGATCGGGTAGAACTGCATCGTTCCGATGGCCTCGCGCAGCGTCTCGTCCCGGACGAAGGAGGCACGGCGATCGACGCTGAGCGGGTGGTGGATGGTCGACACCACCGGCACGCCCAGGCGATGCAGGCCGAGCGTCCCCCAGCCCAGGCACTGCACGTCGTGCACCACGTCGAAGCGCGCGCCCGTGCGCAGGCGTGCGGCCAGCGAGCGGAAGGCGCGCACGCTGAACGCGAAGGGCTCGGGCAGGAAGCCGAGCCGGCTGGCGGCCAGCTCGTAGAAGTCGAGCGGCGAGAAGAGCGTGCGCGGCGGGTGGTCGCGCAGCATCGTCGCCCAGTCGCGGGTGAACCAGCGGGCCCAGAGCTCGAGGTTCGGCAGCTCCTCGACGCGCCGGGCGAAGGGCATCGGATCGGGGTAGGGCGGTCCGACGAGCACCTCGACGTCGTGCCCCAGGCGGGCCAGCTCGCGCGCCAGGAACCAGAGGTAGATGCCCTGGCCGCCGCAGGCCATGTTGCCGCGGTAGGCGACGAAGCAGATGCGCAGCGGCCGGCTCGCCGCCGGGCTCATGCGACCGCCAGGGCCCGAGGCTCTCGTCCTTCGGCGCAGGGCTTCTCCGCGTAGAGGATCAGGCTCTTCGGGCAGACCCGGTCGAGCACCTGCTTCTCGACCGCGTCCATCAGGGACGACCCGGTGATCTGGATCAGGAACTTGCGGTAGAACCGGACGAGCCGGCTCTCGTCGGCGTCCGGCAGGTGCATGATCGAGCGCAGCACCCAGTAGGGCGTGTGGAAGCCGTGTGCGAACCCGACGCCCACCGTGCCGAGGCCCGCCTTCGCGAGCCCGCGGGCCAGCTGCTGCGGCCGGAAGATGCGGATGTGACCACCCGGGCTCTCGAAGTACTCGTCGCCGAGCCGCAGGTAGAGGTGCTCGCTGGTCGCGGTGGGTATGGTGATCGCCAGCTTGCCGCCGGGGCGGGTCACGCGTGCCAGTTCGCGGGCCACCGCCACGTAGTCGTGGACGTGCTCCATCACCTCGGAGCAGATCACCCGGTCGAAGGTGGCGTCGCGGTACGGCAGATGGAAGGTGTCTCCCTGCACCATGCCGCCGAGGGTGCCGATTTCGCCGGCGCGCTCACGCAGCCGCCGCGAGGGCAGGCGCAGGGATTCGAAGTCGAGGTCGAGGCCGACTACCCGGGCTCCGCGCTCGAGGCAGCCGAAGCAGTGGCGCCCCTCGCCGCAGCCGGCATCCAGGACGAGATCGCCCTTGCGGACGTCAAGCCGCTCGAGATCGACGGTGAGTAGCACGCAGGGTGTCCTCGAAGACTTCGACGAGGCCGGCCGCCGCCTCGCTCCACTGGAAGACGCGCTCGACCCGGGTTCGGGCGGCGCGCCCCATCGCGGCGGTCTTCTCGGGATGCGACAGCACGTCGGCCATCGCGTCGGCCATGGCCCGGGCGTCACGCTGGGGCACCAGCCGCCCGGCGTGGCCGTCGGTGCCGACCACCTCGGGCAGCGCGCCCGCGGCGTTGGCGACGACGGCGAGCCCGCAGGCCATCGCCTCGCTGGCCGGGAAGCCGAAGCCCTCGAAGAACGACGGCACGATCGCCACCTTCGCGGTGGAGTACTGGTGGACCAGCTCTTCCACGCTGAGCATCCGGTCGACGATCTTCACGCGGTCGTGCAGGCCGTACTTCGCGATCAGCCGCGGAACCAGGCCGTCCTCGGGGATGCGGCCGTCCACGACCTTGAGCGTGATGTGCTCGGGCAGCATCGAGAGCGCCTCGAACATGGTGCCGATGCCCTTCTTGCGGTCCTCGGTGCGGCCGACGAAGAGCATGTCGGCGTCCTTCTGGACGCCCTCGATCGGCCGGAACAGCTCGGTGTCGGTGCCGTTGTAGACGACCGGCACCTCTTTGCGGGGGATGCCGAAGTAGCGCTCGATCTCCGCCGCCGAGGCCTGGCTGACCGTCACGATGCGATCGAGCCGCGGCGCCACCTGCTGCTGCATGAAGAGCGGGAAGTAGAGGGTGCGCTTGATCTTCTTGACGAGCCGCGGGTCGATCGAATAGTCGGCCTCGCGGTCGATGTGGAGCGGGTGGTGGATGACGGACACCACCGGCGTGCCCATCGCCCGGATGCCGAGCAGCCCCCACGACAGACACTGGTTGTCGAAGACGATGTCGAACTTGTACCGCTCCTGGAGCTGGCGCCAACGTCGCATGAGCCGGATGCCGAAGGTCTGCATCTCGGGGAAGACACCGAAGCGCGAGACCCCGAGCTCCCAGAGGCTGAGCGGTCGCAGCAGCGAGAACGGCCGCTCGGGATCGAAGGCGTCTGCGATGTCGCTCGCGAAGACGTTGTCGTTGGAGATCTCGTGGACCGGAATCCCGGGCTCGACTTCCGGCAGCGGCGGTCCCGCGATCACGTGGACGTCATGCCCGGCGCGGGCGAACTCGCGGGCCAGGTAGGCGGCGTAGATCCCCTGGCCGCCGCAGAACATGTTCCCGCGGTACGTGAGCAGTGCGATTCGCATGCGGGAGGCCGTCAGGCGCTCTCGCTGGCGGGCGATCCGGCGTCGGGCTCGCTCGTGCTCGCGTCGGTCGAGAGGATCTCGGGGGCGGGATCGGCGTCGACCTGGATCGTCGCGATCGTGTAGCCCACCCAGCCGGCGAGCCCGAGCACGAAGAGAGTCAGCACCGCGACGGGCAGGGCGATCGCCCAGTAGCTGCCGTTGAGGATGCCGAGGATGAAGAGGAGGGCGAGCAGGGCCGAGCCGAGGCAGATCGCCCAGCCCTGGATGCGCGACGCGTCGTTCATGGGTCGCAGTGCTCCGGGTCGAGGGTTCACGGGGACGGACGAGCGGCCGGCAATGGTGAGCGATCCGGCTTATCTGTCAAGCACTTGGCCCGTTCGGGCGCAGCGGTGTGTGAGGGGCGCGGGAGCGTCCGCACGAGGCCGGGCAGACGGCCTAAGCTCCCGGCCATGCTGGTGATCGGGCTGATGTCCGGGACCTCGGCGGACGGCGTCGACGCGGCGCTCGTCGAGTGGCCCGACGACGCGGCGGCGAGGCCGTTCCGGTTGCTCGCCTACGGCGAGTGCCCTTTCCCGGGGGAGATGCAGGCGCGCATCCACCGCCTGGCCGCCGGCGACGTCGAGCCGCGCGCGATGCTCGCCGAGCAGGTCGCGCTCGACGTCGCGCTCGGCGAGCAGCTCGCCGACGCTGCCATTGCGGTGGCGCGCGACGCGGGCGTTTCGCTCGATCGGATCGCGGCGGTGGCGTCGCACGGTCAGACGATCGCCCATCATCCCGAGCACCACGGCACCCTGCAGATCGGATCGCCGTCGCTGATCGCCGAGCGCACCGGACTGCCCGTCGTCGCGGACTTCCGGCCTCGCGACATGGCGGCCGGCGGCGAGGGCGCCCCGCTCGCGCCGTTCTTCCACTTCGCGGCGTTCGCGAATCCCTCCGAGACGCGCGCCGTGCTGAATCTCGGCGGCATCGCGAACATCACCTGGCTGCCTCGGGGCGGCGACCCGGACGCGGTGATCGCCTTCGACACCGGACCGGCCAACAGCCTCGTGGACGGCGCAGTCGCGCGGCTCAGCGATGGGGCCGAGCGCATGGATCGCGACGGGGCGCGCGCCCGTCGCGGTCGTGTCGATCGCGGATTCCTCGAAACGCTGCTCGACGACGACTACCTGCGCCGCCCGCCGCCGAAGTCGACCGGTCGCGAGCGCTACGGGCCGGCGCTGCTCGAGCAGATCGTGTCGCGTTGGCGAAGCGAGCGGCCGGCGGCCTCGGACGACGACCTCGTCGCGACGCTGCTAGCGCTCACCACGGAGTCCGTCGCGCAGGCGTGCAGCGAGCTGGCCCCGCGCGCCGCCCGCCATGCCGCAGCGCTCGAGCGGCTGATCGTCGGCGGAGGCGGCGCCGCCAACCCCGCGATGATGGACGGGCTGGCGGCGGCGCTGCCGGGTGTCGCCATCGAGCCGATGGACGTGCACGGCGTGCCGTTCGCGGCCGCCGAGGCGATGGCCTTCTCGCTGATGGGGCGCAACACGCTGCTCGGCGAGGTCAACCACCTGCCGCGCTGCACGGGTGCGGAGGCGGGTCGTGTGCTCGGCCTGGTGGTGCCGGGCCGGGACGGGCTCGGCCCGTTTGGTTGAGCGGGTGGCGGGGAGGGCGGTCGGCCGCCCCGAGCCTCGAGAGCGGGGCCGAAGGTCGGCCGCCTAGGCGAGGATCTCGGGCGCCACGGCCGCGTCCGCCCCGCGAGCGAAGAAGTCGCCCCCGAACACCGTCATCAGCGAGCTGGTCGAAGTTCGCGAGGCCGCCGCCCGTGAAGGACGACTCGGTGGAGCGGGGCGTCCAGGCGGCCGGCGTCGCGGCGGCGGTCACGTAGGAACCGAACTCGGCGAGGTAGGACTCCTCGGCGGTGCGAATCGTCGCGAGGTTGACCTTGGCCTCGGAAGTCTTCGACTTCAGCTGGAAGCGAAGACGTTGGGGATGGCGATCGCGGCCTGCATGCCGATGATCGCGACAACGATCATGAGCTCGATGAGCGTGAAGCCCTTCTCGCTCTTGCGGAGGATCTTGCGCATGTTGGTTCGTTTCTCCCAGGGAGTTTCGTGCCGTGTGAAGTCCCGGCTGAGCCATCTCGGCCGCGATGCGCTGACCCAAACCGCTCGGAGGGCGACTAATGCGCCGAACGTGCCAACCGTCTTCACGCTCGACGGGAACCGGCACCTTCGAGCCGAGTCATCGCGGACCGGCTCGGGCAGACGGCAACGCGTTCCGCATCGAGGCGGGATCGCCGCTGAACCCAGGTGTAAGGATCCGCGCAGATCCGGCCGACGAGTAACGCGAATCGTCGCCGGCAGCCGACCGGCTGCTGTGCCGGCCAGCTGCCGGAAAGTGCTGGCGGAAAGTGCTGCCGGATTCGTCAGAGCTTGACGATCAGCCCGTCGTCGGCGGTGTCGAGTTCGACCTGGCCGCGCCGGCGCGCCATCTCGGCGCCGAGGTGGGTGAGCACGAGGCTCCCCACGTCGAAGGCGTCGCGGTTGTCGGTGAGCTGCCCGAGGCTGAGGTGGAAGTCGAGCTCCTCCTCGAACAGCGTGCACTCGCACACGAAGAGATCCGCCCCGGCTGCAAGCCGCGGCAGCTCGGGGAACCAGCCGGTGTCGCCCGAGTAGACGACGGTGCGGCTGCCGAGGTCGATCCGGTAGCCGTGCGGGTGCGCCTCGAGCTGATGGCGCGTCTCGAAGGACGAGACCACCGCCGGCCCGATCGAGTGGTTGGCGCCGGGCGGCACCTCGCGGAAGCGCAGCGGGAAGGGGATCTCGCGATCCTCGAGGCCGTAACCCATGGCGTCGGCGAGCCTTCGCACGCGCGCCTCGATTTCCGGGGGGCCGGCGATCTCGAGCGGACGGCGGCGACGGTCCTCGTAGATCGCGCCGAGCAGGAAGAAGGGGAGGCCGCCGAAGTGGTCGCCGTGGAAGTGCGAGACCAGGATCGTGTCGATCTCGTCGCGCGCGACGCCGAGGTCGTCGAGGCCGGCGGTCGTCGTCGCCCCGCAGTCCATCAGCAGCGTGCCGCGATCGCCACGGATCAGCACGGCCGACTGCCGCCGCCCGCCCGCCCCGAAGGCGTCGCTCGTGCCCACGAAGACGACCTCGTTCATCCTCGACTACTCCCGCCTTGTCCGCGATCCCGCAGCTTCGACTCTTCGTCCTCGCAAGGGTAGAACCTTCCTGCCGCGAAGACCCCTCCGCGGGCGCGAAGCCCGTCGGGCACCTGCTCGCCTTCCCAGACCACGCAGCGCTCGAGCTCGGCGCCTTCGCCGATCGTCGCGCCGGCGCCGAGCACCACATCGCCCGATCGGCCGATCAGCCTGGCGCCTTCCGCGAGGTTTCCGGTTGGATCGAAGGAGAGCCCCGGGGTTTCGAGGTTGGCCGCCAGGTACTCGGCCGGCGTCCCCACCGGCTCCCAGGTCATCTCCCGGGCCTCGAGGAGTCGTCCGCGGATCCCCTCGTCGCCGGCGCGCAGCGCCGGTGCCAGCCAGTCCGAGAGGTCCTCGAACTCGGTGTCGTCCGTCACATCGGGCAGGCGCTCGAAGACGTCCGGTGAGAGCACGCGCACGCCGACGAAGACGCCCGCCTGCTTTTCTCCGCCCAGGTCGAAGCGCCGGCCGATGCGTCGGACGCGCCCGGCCTCGTCGAAGCCGATCGTGCCGAAGGTCGCCGCCCGCTCGTCGCGTCTCAGCAGCAGCGTGCAGTGCGCGCCGCTCGCCGAGTGCGCGGCGGCGAGCGCGCCGAGGTCGACGTCGAGCAGCATGTCGCCGGCGAGCACCAGCGACGGGTCGCTCTGCGACAGGAACTCGCGCATGCGGCGGATGCCGCCTCCCGTGCCGAGGGGCAGGCGCTCGTGCGACCACTCGACCCGGAGGCTCGCCGGCGCGAACCGCTCCACCGCCTCGACGACGGTCTCTGGAAGGTGGTGCAGGTTGACGGCGACCTCGCGCACGCCGTGCCGTTCGAGCAGCGCGAGCAGCCAGGCGATCACCGGTCGGCCGCGGACCGGCAGCGCCGGTTTGGCGCGAAGCTCGGAGAGCGGGCGCATGCGCGTGCCGAGTCCAGCCGCCAGGATCATGGCGCGCACGTCGGGTCTCCGGGTGCTTGGGGAGGAGAGGCAGCGCGGCTCGCGGCGAGCCTCTCTGCGAGCCTCTCTGCGAAGTCGAGCGGGATCTCGCCAACGTGCTCGGCGAACCGCGCCAGCTCGGCGTCGCGATCGGCGGCGTTTCTCGCGGCGCGTCGCAGGTTGCGCAGGCCGGTTGCGACGAAGCGCAGGTAGCGGTCGTCGCCGCGGGTCGTCGCGGCGTCGACGTAGTGGGACACGTCCTTGGCGACGCGCGAGACCGTGAGCAGGTCGAATCGGCGAGCGAACACGTCGGCCGGTGGCGCATCCGGCAGGTCCGGTCGCACGTGTTCGAGGTGGGTCGAAACTTCGTCCTCGGGCAGCGGCACGTGCGAGTCGCGCAGCAGGCACACCAGGTCGTACTCGGGCGGCGCCATGAAGGCGCCCTGCAGGTCGATCAGCACCAGGCGGCGCCCGGCGGGCGCGCCCGGGTCCGGGACGACGTGGACGTTGGCAGCCTTGAGGTCGCGGTGGGCGAGGCGCGCTGGTGCGCTCGCGCACGCTTTCGCCACCACCGCGAAGGCGCGCTGCGTCGCCTCCCGCTCGGCAGGCGTGGCGGCGCGGCCGCGGGCCGCCGGTAGCGTCCACTCGAGCCACTTGCGTGCCTTGCTGGCGATCAGCTCGGCATCGAGCCGGCGCGCGAAGGCCGCAACGCGAGTCGGATCGACCGGGGGCACCGCCTGCAGGCGCGGAACCAGGTCGACCGCCTCGCGGTAGAGCGCGCTGCGCCGCGTCGAATCGGCGCCCGCCACCGCCTGCTCGAGGCTGGTGTCGCCCAGGTCTTCGAGCAGATCGATGCCCGCCTCGTCGTCCCCGCCGAAGCGGGCCGGCACCGGCAGCTCGCAACGCTCGAGCAGGCCGCGGATCGGTTCGAGGGGCGGCTCGGGCGGCGCGGCGTCGGCAGAGCCGCCGGTCGGTGCCTCGATCCGTGCGATCAGCGACGCGGGCGCACCTCCTGCGAGCCGCACGCGAAGGAAGCGCCGCGCGCCGAGACCCGCCGGGATCTCCGTGACATCCGCCACCCGGCGCCCCGTCACCCGGGCCGCGAGCTCGGCCACCCGGGCGCGGCGCTCGTCGGCGGATCCCGGCCCGCTCACCGGTCGGACCCGCGCATCGCTCAGCCGAAGAACCAGTGACACGCCACGACGGCCCCCGCGAAGCCGCCGAGGTCGCCGAGCAGGCAGGCGGCGAGCGCGTGCCGGCCGTTCACGACCCCTGCGGCGCCGAGGTAGAGGGCGAGCACGTAGAAGGTGGTCTCGGTCGAGCCCATCAGCGTGCAGGTCAGGTAGCCGATGAAGGTGTCCGGCCCGTACGTGGTGATGATCTCGCTCATCACGCCGAAGGCGCCGCTGCCCGACAGCGGGCGCAGGAGAGCCATCGGCAGCACCTCGGCGGGCACGCCGACGGCGCTCGTGTAGGGATCGAGGAACTCGATGATCACGCCGAGCGCCCCCGAAGCCCGGAACATCGCGACGGCGACGAGGATGGCGACGAGATACGGCACGATGCGCACCGCCACCTCGAGCCCTTCACGACCGCCGGCGATCATCGAGTCGTAGGCCTTGACGCCGGCGCCGACGCCGACGAGCAGCAGCGCCGCCACGAGCAGGGCGAGCAGCCAGCTGCTGGCCAGCGTCTTGAGGGTGCCGACCGCGCCGAGCTCGGGGAAGAGGCGGCCGATCTCGAGTGCGAGTCCGAGCGCGACTACGGCCGCGAAGCCCCACACCACGAGCCAGCGCATGGGGCTGGGCCGGCTGTTCGGCTCGGCTCTCGTGGGCTCGACCGGCTCGTCGCCGCCGCCGTCCCCGTCATCCCCGTCGAGCTCGATCGGCTCGACCGGCGTCGCCGGCGGGCGGGCGCGGAAGGCAGGCAGCCGCCCGAGCAGGAAGTAGGCGGTGATCGCCGTCAGCGTCGAGCAGGTGGTTGCGATCAAGGTCGGCGCCCAGATCGCCCAGGGATCCGCCGAGTCGGCGGCGGCCCGCACGGCGATCGTGCCGAAGGGCGGAAAGAGCGTGATCGCCGAGGTGTTGATCGCCAGGAAGAGCACCATGGCGTTGGACGCCGAGCCCGGGATCGGGTTCAGCCGCGCCAGCTCCTTCATGGCCTTCAGCCCAAAGGGGGTCGCCGAGTTGCCGAGCCCCATCATGTTGGACGACATGTTCATCACCATGGCGGCCATGGCGGGGTGGTCGGAGGGCACCTCTGGAAACAGGCGGCGCGCGACGGGGCGGAGCACGCGGCCCAGCCAGTCGCGCAGGCCGCCGTCGAAGGCCACCCGGGTGAGCCCGAGGAAGAAGACCATCGCGCCGACCAGGCCGATCACCAGGCGCACCGCGCCGGCGGCGCCGTCCAGCAGCGCACCGGTCACCGCCTCCATGCGTCCCGGAATGAAGGACGCATAGGCGATCGCGACGAGCATCAGCCCGAGCCAGATCCCGTTGAGCACCGGACCCCCCCGATCCGTCGCATGATGCGAGATTGCTCGCCGCGAGCCTCGGGGATAACCTCCGCGCCGTCAAGCGATTCCGCCCCCCGACCGAGAACGATCGAGAGCGGCGGCCCGAGCCCGGGCCGTAGGGGAGCCCTGGACCTTGCGGAACGCCGTGCCCTCTTCGTCGAAGCGTTGGCCTGCCGGGCCGGCCCGCGGAGCCCTTCCGGGCGGCTGCCGGTCGGCCCTGGCGGCGCTGCTCGTCGCGGCCTGTCTTGGGCTCGCCACGCCGGCCGCCAACGCCCGGTCGCTCTCCGCGCGCCTCGACGCAGCGCTTCGCCACCCGGCGCTGCGATCGGCCGAGCTCGGGATCCTCGTCGAAGACGAGCAGAGCGAGCTCGTCCTGTACGAGCGCGACCCGGAGAAGCTGCTGATCCCAGCCTCGAACGCGAAGATCCTGACGGCGATCGGCGTGCTGTCGGCCCTCGGCCCGACCCATCGCTTCCAGACGCGCGTGCTCACCGATCGGCCGCCCGACGCCTCCGGGGCCGTCGGGCGGATCGCGATCGTGGGGGGTGGCGACCCGGTGATGAACAGCGAGGACTGGTGGCGGCTCGCCGCCGACCTGCGCAGGCAGGGACTGCGCCGGGTCGAGGGCGACGTGCTGGTCGACGACTGGCTGTTCGATCGCGAGTACTGGCATCCGCTCTGGAAGGGCGTGTCGGCTCGTGCCTATCACGCGCCGGTTTCGGCGCTGACGGCCAACTACGGGGCGTTCTTCGTCGCCGTCACGCCCGGGCGCACGAAGGGCGATCCGGTGCGGGTGGCCGTCGACCCGCCGATTTCCTACTTGCGCCTCTCGAACCTGGCGGTCACCGGCGACGCGCGGGCGAAGCGCACGCTCTCGGTCCGGCGCACCGAGCCGAAGGAGGGCGCCGAGGTGGTGAGCGTTCGCGGCGTCGTGCGCGCTGGCGACGAGCCCGACGTCTTTCCGCGCAGCGTGCGCGACCCCGCCCTCTACGCCGGGGCGGTCTTCGCCCTGCAGCTCGAGGCGGTCGGCATCCCCGTCGGCGGCCGCGTGCGGCGCCGCACCGAAGAGCTCCCGCACCTGTTGGCCACCCACCAGGGGCGGCCGCTCTCCGAGATCGTCGAGCTCTTCATGAAGTACAGCAACAACTCGATCGCCGAGAGCCTCGTCAAGTCGCTCGCCGTCGAGGCGGGCCAGGTGCCCGGCAGCTGGCCCGCGGGCCTCGCCGCGTTGCGGGCCAAGCTCGGAGAGCTCGGATTGCTCGCGCCCGGGGCGGTGCTGGTCGACGGCTCGGGCCTCTCGCCGGACAACCGCCTGTCGGCCCGCATGCTGGTCGACGCACTCCGCGCCGGCGGCCGCTCCTTCGGGTTCGGGCCCGAGTTCGTGGCCGCCATGCCGATCGCCGGCCGCGACGGCACCCTCGAGCGTCGCGCCGCTCGCTCTACGGACCGGGTGCGCGCGAAGACCGGACTGCTGGGCGATCAGCGCGTCACCGCGCTCAGCGGCCGGGCGCTGCTGGCCGACGGCGACACGGTGGTCTTCTCGATCCTGGTCAACGGTCACGCGGGCGGATCGCAGGCGGCGATGGACGCGGTGGACCGCTTCGTCGCCGAGCTGACGAAGTAGCAGCGCGTCGGATGGCCCCGGTCGTCAGCTCCGGCCGGCGGCCCGATCGACGTCGTAGGCGCGCATCACTTGCTCGATGTATCGCACGGGCACCGTCGCGCCGCGGCGGATGCGCCGGTCGATGCGCCCGGGCCCCCAATTGTAGGCGGCCAGTGCCGTGGGCATGTTGTCGTAGCGGTCGGTGAGCTGTCGCAGGTAGGCGACGCCGAGCTTCACGTTCAGCAGGGGATCGAAGAGCGAGTCGGGTCCCTGCCAGGGGATGTCGAGCTTGCCGGCGAGCTCCTCTGCGGTGGCGGGCATCAGCTGCATCAGGCCGATCGCGCCCACGTGCGACACCGCCAGGTGGTAGCCGCTGCTCTCGACGTGGATCACCGCCATTACGAGTGCGGGGTCGAAGTCGTGTCGCCGCGACTCGGCGACGATCGTGCGGGCGAGCTCGATGATTTCGTGGTCGGCGAGCCCGGTGTGCCGGCGGTGCAGCTCGGCGAGGATCACCTGCTCTGCTTCCAGGCCGGGCTGCTCCACGTCGGCGGCCGGATCTTCGGCCACGGCGGGGCGCTCCTCGCTGGGCTCGGCGGTCGCGACGCCCCGCGCCTGCGGGGCCGGGGCGTGCCAGGTGATCTGGCACGACAGCCCGAGCAGTCCGAGCGTGCAGAGCGTGAAGACGGGAAGACGTCGCATGGGTCAGCTCGGCCAGAGTCCCATGGCCGAGATGGCCTGGACGTTGTTCAGCACCGCGTAGCCCGTCGTGCAGGTGATCAGACCGAGAAAGGCGGTCTTCAGGCCGTAGGGCAGCGTCGCGGTGACGAGCAGGAAGGCGACGGCGCCGAGGGTGATGACGCTGTCGATGATCAGGCCCGGCACGAGCCCGGCCATCCCGAAGAGCCAGTCGGCGATGGGGTTGGCCTCGCTGACGATCCAGCCCGAGACGGGATCGCGCAGGCACACCCACGTGGTGACGTGGTCGGCGCCCGTCAGCAGTAGTGAGGATCCCGCCAGCCAGCGAAGCATCGCGCCCAGACTCCCTCTCCGTCGATGAGACGAATACCGCGGAGAGAGCAGGCGATTCGGCTCGCCCCGCGGACAGGAGGGAGAGCAAGAAGCATGCCCCGGTACATCGCGTACCGAGAGAGCGTCGGGGTGACGCGCGTCTTACGACGAGAGCTGCGCGTTCGTGCGCGCAATACCGCGCGCAGGCCCAAGGGGAATGTGTAGGGCGGTTCCGACAAGTTCGTGCGCCGGCGAGCGCACTTGCCGGCGCACTGCGAGGCCTCTTCCGGCAGAGGAAGGGGTGGTGCGAGGGCGAGCCGGAGCCCGTTCGGAAGGTGCGGGCTACTGGCTGGCTCAGCGACTCCGGCGCATCCGGCCCTTGCCGAGGAGAAGCCAGTCGAGCGACACGTTTTCCTTGGTGGCCATGGTGAGCAGGAAGTCGGTGTGGGGCGTCGTTCCGTTCTCGTAGCGGTTGACGTTCTGCTGGAATACGCCGAGATCGCGTGCGAACTGTCTCTGCGAGCGGTCACCCCGCACCTGGGCGATCCGGTCGGGCAGCTTTCGCTTCAGTCGGTTGACGGACGGGGTCGTAGCCATCTTCGCTTGCGTCCTTTCGCGTGCGCCGTGATTCTCGAGCGTCGCATGGATGTGTATTAATTTAAATCGCTTCGGCAGTGTAGGCAGCTGTCTGCGCACCTTCAAGGGTGTGTGACGCTCTGCATCGACGAACGATGTCGATCGATGTCGATGTAGTGCGTCGACTCCATCGGGTGTTGACTTGCGCCTGTGCGATGACATGCACGGTCGGGCGAGCTCGGTGGTGCGCTTCTTGCTTTTCGGGCAGCGGCAAGAAGGAGTCGAACGGACAGGTAATGATTCGGGCCTTCGTTCGGAAATCGCCGTCTAGACCGGACCGCCGTAGACCTCGTCGAGAGCAGGCTTTGGTCAGTATGGATGCATATTCTTGTGATCCGTATGACGCGATGCATCGTGCTGTCGCGGAGTCTGCTGCGCCTGGCCGCGACCGATGTTGCACAGTTGCGCGGTGCAGCGCAGACGAGAGCGCCGCATCGACGTGCGATCGAGACTGGAGGAGCGTCGCTTGAGGATCATCGCGGGCGAGCTGCGCGGGCGTCGCCTGGCGTCTCCTGCGCCGGGCGTGCGCCCGACCTCCGACCGCGTGCGCGAGTCGATGTTCGCTCGGCTCGGCGATCTCTCGGGCGCGAACGTGCTCGACCTCTTCGCGGGCAGCGGCGCGCTCGGTATCGAGGCGATTTCCCGAGGGGCCGACGGGGTCACCTTCGTCGACCGGGCTGGCCGGGTCGTGGCCGCCCTCGAGCGCACGCTCGGCGATCTCGGCATCGGCGACCGGGCACGGGTGGTCAGGAGCGAAGCGGCCGTGGCGATCCGCCGGCTCGCCGGGGAGGGCGCGGTGTTCGACCTGATCTTCGTCGATCCGCCCTACGCGGACCACGCACGACTCGGCGAGCTGCTCGACGCCGTGGTTCGAGGGGGGCTGCTCGCGCCAGACGCCGTGGTGGTGGTCGAGTGCGCGAAGCGTCATGCTGTGGCGCCGATTCTGGAGACGGTCGGAGGCCTCTCCGTCGAGTCGACGCGAAGCTATGGGGACACGTCGGTGACCTGGCTGGTCCCCGAGCATGGGGCAGGGCAGAGCGGAGGACCGAAGCAGAGATGATCGCACAGGCGCCGAGCCGGAAGATTGCGCTCTTCCCGGCGAGCTTCGACCCGATCACCAACGGCCACCTCGATCTCATCCACCGCAGCCTCGGGGTGTTCGACGAGGTCGTCGCGGCCGTCGCGCGTAACGTCTCCAAGTCGGGCACGTTCTCCACCGACGAGCGGCTCGAGATGCTCGATGCCGTGCTCGGCGACATCGACCGCGCGCGTGTCGAGGTCTTCGACGGCCTGGTGGTCGAGCACGCCCGCAACATCGGCGCCTGCGCGATTATCCGCGGGCTGCGCGCCATGTCCGATTTCGAGTACGAGTTCGAGATGGCGCTGATGAACCGGCATCTCGAGCCGAAGGTCGAGATCATCTTCCTGGCCGCGAGCCAGGACTATCTCTACGTGAGCTCATCCCGACTGAAGGAGTTGGTGCGGTTCGGTGCGTCGGTGGCCGAGTTCGTTCCCCCGGTCGTCGAGGAGCGGCTCAAACGCAAGCTGGCAGGGAGCTGAGCACGTCGCCGGAGACACCTCCATTCCGGCGCGCGCCCAGGTTCGGGGGGACCGGTTGGCTCGGAGCCCGGCGCATGCGGCGGGAGGGATCCGCTTCGGAACGAGCGGCTGGCGGGGTGTGCTCGGTGAGGACGTCACCTTCGCGCAGCTGCGGCGGCTGGTGCGGGCGACCGCCGGCTGGCTGGGCGAGCGGAGCGACTCGCCGCGCGTCCTGGTCGGTTTCGACACGCGCTTCGCGAGCCGCGCGATGGCCGAGACGGCCGCCGACGTGCTCGCCGAGGCGGGGCTCTCGCCCCAGCTGACACCGGGACCGGTCCCGACGCCCGTGCTGAGCCATGCGGTCCACCGCCGCCGCGTGGCCGGCGGCCTGATGCTCACGGCCAGCCACAATCCAGCGGAGTACCACGGCCTGAAGCTGTTCAGCGCCGAGGGTGGCGCGCTGCCCGACGCCGACGCCCGGCGCATCGAGGCGCACATCGCGCGGCAGCCCGACCACGTCGCCCCGGCCGCGCGACGCGGTCGCGGCGCCGATCTCGCGGCCGCCTACGTGCGCGACCTCGGCCGCTTGCTCGATCGCGACCGTCTCGCCGCTGCACGCGTGCGGGTCGCCTATGACGCGATGCACGGCTGCGGGGCGGGCGTGCTCGACGGCGCGCTCGGCGACCTCGGTTGCCGCGTCGTCGCTCTTCGTCAGTCGCCGGACCCGCACTTCGCCGGGGTGTCGCCCGATCCGCTGCCGAGCCGGCTCGGCGGGCTTCGCGAGCTGGTGTCCCGCTCCCGCGGCGTCCGCCTCGGGCTCGCGACCGATGGCGACGCCGACCGGCTCGCCGTGGTCTTGCCTGGTGGCCGGGTCCTGAGCGAGACGGAGATGACCGCTCTGCTCGTCGACCACCTGGCGCGAACCGGTCGCGTGCGGCGTGGCGTCGGGGCCTCGCTGGCGAGCGGATCACTGTTGACGCGCGTCGCCGGGCACCACGGCCTCGCCACCGTGCGACGATCGATCGGCTTCAAGCACCTGGCCTCTCTGCTCGCCTCGGGGGCGGTCGATGTGGCCGGTGACGAGAGCGGTGGCTTCGCCTGGTCGAAGATGGGCGTCGACAAGGACGGACTGCTCGCCGCCGCGCTCTTCTGCGAGATCGCCGCCGAGGGGCGGGGTGGGGTGGTCGGCCGTCTCGCCGAGTTGGAGTCTCGTTTTGGCGCCGGGGCCTGCGGTCGCAGCGCCATCAGCTGCTCGCCGGAGCGCCTGGCCGCCCTCGATCGTCTGATCGGCGCGGCGCCCGAGCGGGTGGACGGAGCGGCCGTCACCGCCGTCGGCGGCGAGGACGGCCTGCGCCTGGGGCTTTCGGACGGCTTCCTGATGTGGCGCCGCTCGGGCACCGAGCCGCTGCTTCGGATCTACGCCGAGGCGCCGACCCCGCGCCGGCTGGCGGGCCGGCTCGCGGCGGGCAAGCGGCTGCTCGACGCGGCGATCCACCGCCGCCGCTGAGCGTGCCCCCTGCGCCCCGGCGCTTCGGGGCGGGCGCCGGCGGCTTTGCGGCGGGGCGGCGGTCGTGTACGCTCGAATCGGTCAAAACGTTGGCGGGTCGCGGATGTACGGTGCTGGCGGTGGCGGGATCGTGCCCCCCGCCCGGGCAGCGCGCCGCCGGGGGGACGGCCCGCAGGCGTCCTACGATCAGGGCCGCGAGTGGCGGCCCGACGGTCGGGGACGGACGGGACGGACGGAGAGAAGGCCGAGCGATGGAGCCCGCGCGGATCCTGATCGCCGTGACCGGCGGAATCGCCGCCTACAAGGTGCCCGAGCTCGTTCGGGCGCTGACCGGCGCCGGCCACTCGGTGCGCTGCGTGATGACTTCGGCCGCCAGGCGCTTCGTGGCGCCGCTGGTGCTGCAGACCCTCACCGGAGAGACGGTCCGGAGCGACCTCTTCGACCCGTCCGAGGAGGGCGAGATCGACCACATCCGGCTCGCCGACCAGGCCGACCTGGTGATCGTGGCCCCGGCCACCGCCGACGTGCTGGCCCGCATGGCCCACGGCCTCGCCGACGATCTCGTCACTGCGGTGTTGCTGGCGACGAGGGCGCCGGTCCTGGTGGCGCCGGCGATGAACGTGAACATGTGGGAGCACCCCGCCACTCGGGCCAATCTCGAGACGCTTCGCACCCGCGGCGTACACGTCGTCGGACCCGAGGCCGGTGAGCTGGCCTGCGGGTGGGAGGGTCTTGGTCGCATGTCCGACCCCGCCGCCATCGCCGCGGCGGCCGAGCGGGCGCTCTCGTCCGGCTCGCTGGCCGGGGAGTGCGTGCTGGTCACCGCCGGCGGCACCGCCGAGCCGATCGACACCGTGCGCAGCATCACCAACCGCTCGTCGGGCAAAATGGGCTTCGCGATCGCCGAGGAGGCCGCCCGCCGCGGCGCCGAGGTCGTGCTGGTGGCCGGCGTGACGGCGCTGCCGACGCCGCCCGGCATCCGGCGGGTCGACGTCGAGACCGCCCTCGAGATGCGCGAAGCCGTGCTCGCCGAGCTGCCGCGCGCCACTGTCGTCGTGAAGGCCGCCGCGGTGGCCGACTTCCGGCCCGCGCATGCGGAAGATCGCAAGATCAAGAAGGAGTCGCTGGAGGAGGGGGCGCCGATGACCCTCGAGCTGGTCGCCAACCCCGACATCCTACAGGAGGTGTGTGGGCGGAAGGGCGATCGCATCGTGGTGGGCTTCGCGGCCGAGAGCCACGATGTCGTCGAGGCGGCGCGGCGCAAGATCGCCCGCAAGGGCTGCGATCTGCTCGTCGCCAACGATGTGTCCCGGCCGGATGCCGGCTTTTCGGTCGACACGAATGCGGTCCACCTCGTCACGCCAGGCGGTGGCGTCGAGGACATCCCGCTGCTCGCCAAGACCGAGATCGCCGCGCAGATCCTCGACCGCGTCGAGAAGCTCCGCCGGGAGCGCCCGAGATGAGGTCGCGCACGCGCCTGGTGGCGGTGGCCGTGTTCGTCGCGCTCGCCGGGGCTCTTTTCGCGGCGGCGGCGGCCGATGCGGCCCCGCGCATCAAGCAGATCACCGTGGACGGGTCGATCAACCCCGCCTCCGCGGACTACATCATGCGCGCCATCGAGCAGAGCGAGACCGAGGGCGCGGCGGCGCTGCTGATCGAGCTCGATACGCCGGGCGGGCTGGTGGCGTCCACCCAGGACATCATCAAGGCGATGCTCAACGCGCGAGTGCCCACCATCGTCTACGTGACGCCTCGCGGCGCCTGGGCGGCCTCGGCGGGGACGATGATCACCATCGCCGCCAACGTTGCGGCGATGACGCCGGGCAGCTCGATCGGCGCCGCGCATCCGGTCTCGATCGGCGGCGGGGCCGGGCGCGGCAAGGAAGGCGAGGAAGGCGCGCGTGATCCGGCGATGGAGAAGGCGGCGAACCTGATCGCCTCGTACGTCGAGAGCATCGCGAAGCATCGCAAGCGCAACGTCGAGTGGGCCGCCGAGGCGGTGCGCAACTCGGTGGCAGTGGATGCCGAAGAGGCCCTCGAGCTGAACGTCATCGATTTCGTGGCGAACGACCGCAGCGACCTGCTCGAGATGATCGAGGGCTTCGAGGTCGAGGTGGAGGGAGAGCCACGCAATCTCGAGCTGGCGGGCGCCGGCATCGAGCCGATCGACATGACGATCCTCCAGGCGATCTTCAACTTCCTCGCCGACCCGAACGTGGCCGTCATTCTGATGCTCGCGGGCCTGATGGGCCTCTACATCGAGTTCAACAACCCCGGCCTGATACTGCCCGGAGTCACCGGGGCCGTCTGCCTGGTGCTGACCGGCTTCGCGCTGCAGATCCTGCCCTTCGACTGGATCGGGCTCGTGCTGATCCTGACGGGGCTCGGTCTGCTCATCGCCGAGGTCTTCGTGGCCTCGTTCGGGCTGCTCTTTGCTTCCGGCATCGCCTTGTTCCTGCTGGGCGGCAGCATGATGTTCGAGAAGCCGGAGGTGAGTGATCTGAACGTCGACTTCTGGTCGGTGCTGCTGCCGACGGTGCTCGGGCTGGGCGCCTTCTCGGCTCTGGTGGTCTTCTCGATCGGTCGGACCATCTGGGTTCGTCAGACGGCGGGTATCGACGAGATGATCGGGATGCACGGCGAGGCGAGCAGCCCCATCGATCCCGAAGGCAAGGTCTTCATCCGCGGCGAGTACTGGAACGCCCGGGCCGATCAGGCGATCGCCTCCGGCGATCCGGTCGAGGTGGAGTCGGTCGACGGACTGGTCCTGCGCGTGCGCAGGGCCGAGTCCGCGCGCTAAACCTATCGGTCTGCACCGCCGCGTTCGCAGCGTCGCGGGGCACGATCGGTCGAAGTCGAATCGGAGGGGCACCGAACCATGGGCATCGCCATCCTGGTGGGCATTCTGTTCGCGATCATCATTGCTGGTGTGCGGATCATTCCCGAGTACGAGCGCGGCGTCATTTTCCGGCTCGGTCGCTTCGTCGGCATCCGCACGGCCGGTCTGCGGTGGATCATCCCGGGCGTCGACCGCATGGTGCGGATCGGCCTGCGCGAGATCGTCATGGACGTGCCCTCGCAGGAGGTGATCACCCGCGACAACGTCTCGGTGAAGGTGAACGCGGTGCTCTACTTCCGCGTCCTGCACCCTGAGAAGTCGGTGATCCAGGTCGAGAACTACCTCTACGGCACCTCGCAGCTCGCCCAGACTACGCTTCGCAGCGTTTGCGGGCAGGCCGAGCTCGACGAGCTGCTCGCCGAGCGCGACCGCATCAACCAGAAGCTGCAGGAGATCATCGACCTGCAGACCGAGCCCTGGGGCGTCAAGGTGCGCGCCGTCGAGGTCAAGCAGATCGACCTGCCGCAGGAGATGCAGCGGGTGATGGCCAAGCAGGCCGAGGCCGAGCGCGAGAAGCGCGCCAAGGTGACGCTGGCCGAGGGCGAGAGCATGGCCGCGCAGCGGCTGGCGGACGCCGCGCGGACGCTGTCGACCGAGGAGGCCGGCCTGCAGCTCCGTTACCTGCAGACCCTGAACGAGATCGCCGGCACCAACAGCTCGACGACGATCTTTCCGTTCCCGATCGATCTCATGCGACCGTTCCTGGGCCGCGGCGGCGACGGCGGCAGCGCGACGCCGGCGGTTCCGGCGAGCAGCTCCGGCGGGGCCGCGCCGAGCGGGGAGGGGCGCTAGTTGGCGCACCCCGACGACCCCGGCGCTTCGACGGACCAGAAGATCCGTCGGGGCGTCGTGCGGACCCTGACCAACGCCCTCGTCCTGCTGGTGGCCATCGCCGTGATCGGGGGATGGCTCTCGACCGGGTTCTATCGGCTCGACCTCGGCGAGGAGGCGATCATCCTGCGCCTCGGCGAGCACCATCGCACCGTCCGGCGAGAGGGCCTGAACTGGCACTGGCCCGAGCCGATCGAGTACGACCGGCCGGTCAACGTGAGCGGTGTGCGGACCGTCATCTTCGGCGGTCGCAAGGGCGCCGTCGCCCAACGGGCCGCGTCGGGCGAGGCGCGTGAGGACGGTCTGTTCATACAGACTGCCGACAAGAACATCGTGAGCCTCCGCTTCGACCTGCAGTACACGATCGACGACGCCTACGCGTTCGTCTACTCGATGAAGCAGCCCAACGAGATCCTGCGCGAGGTCGCCCAGGCGTCCGTGCGCCAGGTCGTCGGCGGCATGACGGTCGACGAGGTGCTGATCACCCGGAAGAACAACATCGAGATCGATGCCCGCAAGGAGCTGATCAGCACCCTGGCGAGCTACTCGAGCGATGCGGGCGGTGAGCCGCCCTTCGCTATCGATGCGATCAACCTCCAGGACGTCCAGCCGCCGCGCGCCGTGCGGGCGGCCTTCCAGGAGGTCTCGAGCGCCGGCCAGGACCTGGAGCGCAGCGTCTCGCGCGCCAGGGGCGACGCCAAGGAGATCCTGGAGCGCGCTCGCGCGGAGGCCGCCGAGTTGCGCGAAGGCTCCGAGGCCTACAAGGAGGCGAAGATCCTGCAGGCCCGGGGCGAGGCGACGCGCTTCGTCGCGCTCTACGAGGAATACGCCGCCGCGCCGGACGTGACGCGCAGCCGGTTGTACCTGGAGACCATGCAGGCGGTGCTGCCCGGCGTCGAGAAGGTGATCGTCGAGCCCGACACGGTGGGGCTGATGCCCTTCCTGCAGTCCCAGCGAGCGCCCGCACCGGTGGCCGCCGGTGGGCCCCCGGCCGCACGGCCGACGCCGCCCGCCGCCGCAGCCGCCGAGAAGGAGGCGGGTCAGTGAGGCGGCTCTTCCTACTGCTCGTCGTGCTGGCCAGCTTCGCCGGCGTGCTCTGGGCCGGTCAGTTCGGCTACGGGCCGATCGTGATCGTCAATCAGTGGGAGTACAAGATCCCGCTGTTGCTCGGTGCGCCGTGGCGAGAGCCGGTCAGCGAGCCGGGCATCGCGTTCCGCATTCCCTTCATCGAGACCATGGTGACGATCGACAAGCGCCTGCAGTATCTCGACGCGCAGCCCGCCGAGGTGCCGATCGAGGACGAGGTGATGATCGTCGACTATTACGCGATCTGGCGCATCTCGGACCCGCTCCAGTTCCGTCGGTCGTTTCCGGGGCTCGAGAAGGACGCTGCGACGGTGATCCAGCGGCGGCTGCAGAGCGAGGTGGGCGCCACGGTCAGCAAGATGCCGCTCGAGAAGCTGCTGGCCCGGGCGCAGGTCCTGCAGGCGCTCGGTGAGGAAGTCAGCGTCACGCTGAGGGCCAAGGGCGTCGAGATCCTGGACGTCCGCATCAACCGCACCGAGCTGCCCGACCGCGCCGAGTCGGCCGCCTACGATCAGATGCGCGAGCAGCGCCACGCCAAGTCGCGCGAGCTGCGTGCGCGGGGCGAACGCGAGGCGCGCGAGGTCCGGGCCAAGGCCGACCGCGAGGCGCGTACGCTGCTCGCCCAGGCCCGCTCCGAGGCGGAGGTGACCCGCGGCGAGGGCGACGCCCAGGCGGCGGCCATCTACGCCGACGCATACGGGCGCGACGCCGAGTTCTACGCATTCGTCCGCAGCCTGGAGGCCTACCGCGCGACCCTCGGTGAGAACAGCACGATGGTGCTGCCGCCGGATCACGCCTTCTTCCGCTTCCTCGATCCGAGCCGGGGCGCCTTCGATCTGGGGTTGCCGGCGCCGACGCCGAAGAGCTCCGCAACGGGCGGCGCGGCCGAGCAGTGAGCGAGCTGCGGGCCGCGCTCCGCCCGTCCGCGACGCCGCAGCGCTCGAACAGGCTGCAGCGCTCCACCCCGCCGCAGCGCTCCACCTCGCCGCAGCGCTCCACCTCGCCGCAGCGCTCAGCGCGGCCGCAGGGCTGCGCCGGGCCAGAGCGCCAGCGCGGCGGCTGCGGCGAAGAGCGCCGGCACGAGCCAGATCGTCGCGGCGTGCGGCAGGATCTCGCGCACGGCGAGGCCGTGGCCCAGGTTGCGGGCGAGGAAGAACGCGCCCAGGACCCCCATCGCGGCCACGCCGGCCGGGGCCAGGCTGCCGCCCGGGCGCACGCGCAGCGCAACGGGCAGGGCCAGCAGGCTGAACAGCGCCACCAGCCACGGCTCACTCATGCGCTGGTGGGCCAGCATGTCGAGACGGCGGATCGCCGCCCGGCTGCCGGGGTGGTCGTCGTGCCGGTGCGCGGCGACGTACTCGATCAGCTGCGCGAGCGGCAGTGCGGCAGCGTCGGTCCGCTCGAGCAGCAGCGCCGAGTCGTCGGTGAGTGTCAGCACCAGCTCCGGCTGTTCGTGTACCTCGGTGGGGCGCCCGGGATCGTCGGGCGAAAAGCGGCGCACGATCGCGTTCTCGAGCAGCCACGAGCCATCGGGCCTCACCCGGGCCAGGTGCGCGCGGTAGCTCGCGTCGAGTCGGCCGCGGGGTGTGCGGACGAAGACCTCTACGTCCCGCAGGGTGCCGGCGGCCCGGTCCGCCGAGCCGATGCTGTAGAGGGAGTGTCCCTTCTGGTACCAGAACGAGCCGGCGCGGAAGATCAGGTCCTCGTCGGACGGTTGGCGGGCCGCTTCGTGTCGCTCGAGCAGTCGGGGTACGAGACTCTCTCGCAGCGCGAACGTGCCGCCGGACAGCACGAGGGCCGCGCCGAGCAGGGGCAGGGCGATCCGCCAGGGCGGAATGCCGGCGGCCTGCACGGCCGTCCACTCGAGCCAGCGCACCGCGAGCCCGATCGTGAAGAAGGCGGCGAAGAACGCCGAGATGGGGGCGAGGTCGCGCAGGTAGTAGGATGGGATCCGCACCAGCATCCAGCCGAGCAGCTGCCCCGGGTCGCCCCGATCTTCGAAGCCGAGCATCGCCTCGACGGTCGCGACCGCCAGCGTGCCGCTCACGAGGATCACGGCGAACAGGCCGATGTAGCGCGCCACGAAGTAGCGCGAGAGTATGCGCACGGGACGGGAGTCTAGCATTGGAGCGGGTACGAGGGACGGCGGCGCTGGGGCGCCGACTGCGTCGGCCGATACTGACGATCGGCAACTTCGACGGGGTGCACCTCGGCCACCGCGCCATCCTCGACACCGTCATCGCGCGCGCCCGTGCCGTGGACGGCGAGGCGGTGCTCTACACCTTCGACCCGCACCCGCGCAAGCTGCTGCACCCCGAGCGCGCTCCGGATCTGCTCGCGACGATGGATCAGAAGGTGGAGCTGCTCGAGGAGGTCGGGCTCGACGTGATGATCGTCGAGCCGTTCGACCTCGCCTTTGCCCGCACGCCGCCCGACGTTTTCGTCCGCGACCACATCCACCGGCGGATCGCGCCCATCGAAGTCTACGTCGGTTACGACTTTCACTTCGGTCGCGACCGCGAGGGGTCGATGCGTCTGCTCACCGAGACCGGACCGCTGCTCGGCTTCTCGGTCACGATCATTCCCGAGGTGACGGTGGGCGACCGCGACGTGAACTCGACTCGCATCCGCGAGCTGCTGAGACACGGGCACGTCGAAGAGGCGGCGGCGCTGCTCGGGCGTTCGTTCTCGATCCGCGGTCCCGTGGTGAGCGGCCTGCAACGCGGCCGCGAACTCGGATTCCCCACGGCGAACGTGGCCGCGGGCAACGAAGTGATGCCCGGCGCCGGGGTCTACGTGTGTCGAGTGCGCCTCCTCGACGAGGGCGACCCGCCTGCCGGCAGCGTGCTGCCCGCTGTGACGAACGTCGGCAATCGTCCCACCTTCGAAGCGCATGGCGAGCTGGTCGCCGAGGCCCACGTGATCGACTTCGCGGGCGACCTCTACGGCCGGCGGATCGACCTGTCGTTCCTCGCGCAGCTACGCGGCGAGCAGAAGTTCGACGGCCCCGACGCCCTTCGCGCGCAGATCGCACGTGACGTCGAGGACGCGCGTGCCTGGCTCGAGCGCGCGCCGGAGCCGGACGGGGGCGCTCGGCGCGGGCGGGCGGGCGAGTGAGCGTCGGGCCCGCGGATGACGACCACGGTGGCACGGAGGCCGGCGCCGACGGTGCGGGGCCGGCCGGCGGCTTGCGGCTGACCGACTGGCGGATCTGGCTCGGCCTCGCGATCACGGTCGTCTCGGTCTGGTGGGCCGGGCGCGGGATTCCCGTCTCGGAGGTCGTCACGGCGATGCGCCGGGCCGACTTCTGGTCGCTGCTGATCTTCTCGGCTCCGTTCTACACGGCGAGCGTGTACGTCCGCGCCTTGCGGTGGCGCCATCTCACCAATCCGATCGCGCCGATGTCGCGGCAGGTGCTGTTCCGCTCCGAGTCCCTCGGCTTCATGGTCAACAATGTGCTGCCGCTGCGGATCGGCGAGGTCGTTCGCTCGTGGACGCTCTCGCAGGACACCGGCACCTCGTTCTCCGCCGTGTTCGGCAGCGTCGTGCTCGAGCGCGTGCTCGACGTAGTGGCCGTGCTGGTGCTGGCCGGCGGTGCGCTCGCCTACGCGGGCCGCTCTTCCGACGTGGGCGGAATACTCGCCGAGGGCTCGATCCTGCTCCTGCCGGTGGGGGCGGCCCCGCTTGCGGTGCTGATCCTGATGCGGATGGCTCCCGAGTTCGTGATTCGTGTCAGCCACGTCGTACTGCTTCCGCTGCCGTTGCATCTGCGCGAGCGCATAGAGGGCCTGCTGCGCAGCTTCATGGAGGGGCTGGGGGCGCTCTCGGGCGGCACGCACCTGTTCTGGATCGTGCTCCACTCGATGACGATCTGGCTGCTGCTGTCGGCGGCGCCGATCTGGATCGGCTTCTGGGCCTTCGGGGTCGACCTGGGCTCGCCGGTCGACACCCTCTTCTCGAGCTGGATCCTGCTCGGGGCCGTCGGCGTCGCGGTCGCCATCCCGTCGGCGCCGGGGTTCATCGGGCCGTATCAGCTGGCCTTCAAGGCCGTGCTGGTGCGATTGGGGGTCGATCCGGCCACCGCGCTGGCGATGGGCGTGCTGGTCTGGTTCGTGTTCTGGCTGACCCTCACCCTGCAGGGGCTCTTCTTCCTGCGGTCGTCCCGGCGCAGCCTCACCGAGCTCGCCGGTCACTCTCATTGACCGCCGCGGGCGCTCATTGACCGCCGCGGGCGCTCGCTGACCGCCGCAGGCGCTCGCTGACCGCTGCAGGCGCTCGCTGACCGCTGCAGGCGCTCGCTAGCCGCTGCAGCAGGCGCTCAGTAGACGGCAACTGAGCGTGCGGCGTCCGATCGGGGCGGCCGGCCTGCGCGCACCCGAACCGTCGCCTGGCTTCGGGTAAAGGTCCGCCGATGGCCCGCCGATAACCCGGCGAGATTGCGTTTCTTTTGCGACGTGCAGGAGACGCCCGGTCACGCGCATGCCGCTGTGGCTCGAGGCGCTGCGGCGGCGTGCGAGCGGAGTTGGTTTCAGCGAGGGGGCGGAGCGCTTGAACGAGCGGATCGGAGAACTGCTGGTCAAGGAGAGCCTGCTCTCCGCGGACCAGCTCGAGCGGGCCCGTGAGCAGGCGGCCTCGAAGGGGCAGCGCCTCGGTGCGCAGATCACCCAGCTCGGCTTCCTCGACGAGGAGGAGCTGACCGAGTTCGTCGCCAAGCAGTACGGCGTTCCGTCGATCAACCTCGCCGACTTCGACATCGAGGAGGAGGTCCTCCAGCTGATCCCCCAGGAGGTCGCGTACAAGCACAACGTCGTGCCGGTCAACCGTGCGGGCTCGACGCTGATCCTGGCCACCGCTGATCCTTCGAACATCTTCGCGCTCGACGACATCAAGTTCCTCACCGGTTACAACATTCAGCCGGTGGTCGCCTCCGAGGAGGCGATTCGTCGGTCCGTCGAGACCTTCTACGAGCAGGATGACCTGCTCGAAGAGGTGATGGCCGACTTCGACGACCAGGGCATCGACTTCGTCACCGACGAGGACGATTTCGACGCAGCTACGGCCAACGAAGAGGCTTCGGACGCACCGGTCGTCAAGCTCTGCAATCTCATCCTCACCGACGCGATCAAGAAGGCCGCATCGGATATTCACATCGAGCCCTACGAAAAGAGTTTCCGGGTCCGCTACCGCATCGACGGCGTGCTCTACGAGGTGATGAAGCCGCCGTTCAAGCTCAAGAACGCGATCACCTCACGCCTGAAGATCATGTCCGAGCTCGACATCGCCGAGCGGCGGCTGCCCCAGGACGGCCGCATCAAGCTCAAGCTCGGCAAGGGCAAGGAGATGGACTTCCGCGTCTCGGTCTTGCCGACGCTCTTCGGCGAGAAGATCGTCCTTCGCCTGCTCGACAAGAGCAACCTCCAGCTCGACATGACGAAGCTCGGCTTCGCGGTGGAGCAGCTCGGCGACTTCAAAGAGTGCATCCATCAGCCCTTCGGCATGGTGCTCGTCACGGGCCCCACCGGTTCGGGTAAGACCACCACGCTCTACTCGGCGCTCTCCGAGCTGAACGGTGTCGGCGAGAATCTGTCGACCGCCGAGGACCCCGTCGAGTTCAACCTTCAGGGCATCAACCAGGTGCAGATGCACGAGGACATCGGCCTGAACTTCGCGGCCGCGTTGCGCTCGTTCCTGCGCCAGGACCCCGACATCATCATGGTCGGCGAGATTCGCGACTTCGAGACGGCCGAGATCGCCGTCAAGGCGGCGCTCACCGGCCACATGGTGCTCTCGACCCTGCACACCAACGACGCCCCTTCCACGGTGAATCGTCTGCTCAACATGGGCATAGAGCCGTTCCTGGTGGCGTCGGCGGTGAACTGCATCGTGGCCCAGCGACTGGCCCGGCGGATCTGCTCGGAGTGCGTCGAGGACGACCCCGAGGTGAGCAAGGAAGACCTGATCGCGGCGGGTCTCGACGAGCAGGAGCTCTCGGGCTTCCAGCCGAAGAAGGGCGCCGGCTGCGGCAAATGCTCGGAGACCGGCTACAAGGGCCGTGTGGCGGTCTACGAGGTGATGGTCATGACCGACGAGCTGAAGGAATTCGTGCTCAACGGCGCGTCGGCGGCCGAAATCAAGCGCGAGGCGATTCGCGGCGGCATGGTGACGCTTCGCCGAAGCGCCCTCGACAAGCTGCTCGAGGGCGTCACCACGCTTTCCGAGGTGTTCCGCGTCTCCGCATCGGACTCGTCCTGAGCGCCGTCGCTCCGTTTCGGACGTATCGACTTCACATCCACCGACGCTCCACCCAGGCATACCACCCAGCAAGGACCGAAGCCGTCATGGCCAACATGCATCAACTCCTGAAGGCGATGATCGAAAAGGGCGCCAGCGATCTCCACATCACGACGGGGACGCCGCCCCAGCTGCGGATCGACGGCAAGCTGTGTCCGCTCAAGATGGCGCCGCTCTCGCCCCAGGAGACCAAGCAGCTCTGCTACTCGGTGCTGACCGACGCCCAGAAGCACAAGTTCGAGGAGACGAACGAGCTCGACCTCTCGTTCAGCGTGCAGAAGCTCTCGCGATTCCGCGGCAACGTCTTCGTGCAGCGCGGCAACGTAGCCGGCGCCTTCCGTGCGATTCCCTTCAAGATCATGACGTTCGAAGAGCTCGGACTGCCGCCGATCCTGCAGGAGCTGTCGAAGAAGCCCCGCGGTCTGATCTTGGTGACCGGTCCGACCGGCTCGGGCAAGTCGACCAGCCTCGCGACGATGATCGACCGGATCAACCAGGAGCGCTCGGACCACATCGTCACCATCGAAGACCCGATCGAGTACCTGCATCCGCACAAGGGCTGCGTGGTGAATCAGCGCGAGATCGGGTCGGACACGGACAGCTTCAAGAAGGCGCTCAAGTACATCCTGCGTCAAGACCCGGACGTCGTGCTGATCGGCGAGCTGCGCGACCTGGAGACCATCGAAGCCGCTCTGAGCGTCGCCGAGACCGGCCACCTGGCGTTCGCGACGCTCCACACGAACTCGGCCGTGCAGACCATCAACCGCATCGTCGACGTCTTTCCGCCCTACCAGCAGTCACAGATTCGGCAGCAGCTCTCCTTCGTGCTCGAGGGCATCTGCTGCCAGACGCTTCTGCCTCGGGCGAACGGGTCGGGTCGCGCGCTCGGCATCGAGGTGATGGTGCCGAACGCGGCGATCCGCAACCTGATCCGCGAGGACAAGATCCATCAACTCTACTCGGCCATGCAGGTCGGCCAGTCGAAGTTCGGCATGCAGACGATGAATCAGTCCCTGGCCGCGCTCGTCCAGAAGCGGCTGGTCACGATGGACGATGCGATCGGGCGCAGTCCCGACGTCGAGGAGCTGAAGCAGTTGGTCGTGAAGGGCGGCGGGCCGGTCGGCCAGCAGAGGCCGACGGGGCGGTAGAGCGGCCGGGCAATCGCGCATCCAGGCGCAGTCGCCGGCGCGGCCGGCGGGGAGTTCAGGACCATGAGTGTCTACATCTGGCAGGGCAAGACCCGGGACGGGGCGAGCAAGAAGGGCGAGCTGGAGGCGAAGAACTCCGAGGCCGTGATGGCCCAGCTGCGCGCCCAGGGCGTCCTCCCGAGCAAGGTCAAGGAGAAGCCCAAGGACATCAGCGAGATCTTCACCTTCCTGCAGCCCAAGGTGAAGGTCAAGGACCTGGTCGTCTTCACGCGTCAGTTCGCCGTGATGGTCGATGCGGGTCTGCCGCTTGTGCAATGTCTGCAGATCCTGGGCGACCAGGAGGAGAATCCGACGTTCAAGCGCGCCATCAGGGAGGTGAGGGGCGACGTCGAGTCGGGCGCGACCTTTGCCGAGTCGCTGCGCAAGCACCCGAAGATCTTCGACGCCCTCTACGTCAACCTCGTCGCGGCCGGTGAGATCGGCGGCATCCTGGACACCATTTTGAACCGCCTGGCCGTCCAGCTCGAGAAGCAGGACAAGCTGGCGCGGCAGCTCCGCGGCGCCATGGTCTACCCGGCCACGGTCACCGTGATCGCCATTGCCTGCATCGTGCTGCTGCTCGTCAAGGTGATTCCGGTCTTCCAGGAGATGTTCCAGGACTTCGGCGGCACGCTGCCCGGGCCGACCCAGATGGTCATCGACCTGAGCGAATGGCTGCAGGCGTACATCCACTACCTGTTCGGCGGCGCTTTTGCGTTCTTCACTGCGTTCGGCCAGGCTCGAGCGAGGAGTATCGCCTTCCGCTACCGGACCGACGCGATCGCCCTCAAGCTGCCGATCTTCGGCAACATCATCAAGAAGGTGGCGGTTGCCCGCTTCACGCGGACTCTCGGCACGATGATCGCGAGCGGCGTGCCGATCCTGGACGGTCTCGACATCGTTGCGAAGACCGCGGGCAATATGGTGATCGAAGAAGAGCTGCAGCAGACGCGGGCCTCGATCTCCGAGGGTAAGACGATCGCCGAGCCGCTGCGCGGCTCGCAGATCTTTCCAGGCATGATGGTGCAGATGGTCGCCGTGGGTGAGGAGACCGGCTCGATGGAGATCATGCTCAGCAAGATCGCCGACTTCTACGACGACGAGGTCGATACGGCGGTCGGCGCGCTCACCTCGATGCTCGAGCCGTTGATGATGGTCTTCATGGGCGGCTCGATCGGCGCGATCCTGATCGCGATGTACCTCCCCATTTTCACGATTGCCGATTCCATCAACTGACGCGGGCGCAGGGCAGAAGATGAACTCGAGTAGCGGGAGGGGCCGCTCAGAGGGGGTGGCGGGAGATGCTGTCGAGCGCCAGCAACTCGTGCGCCTGGTGTTCGCGCACCTCGCGCTCACGTTGCTGAGCTTCGGCATCGCGCTGGCCCTCGACGGGCTCGGTGGTGTGCTGCCGAGCGGGGCGCGGCAGGGGCTCTACCTCACCGTCGCCGCGGCGTTCGCGACCACGTTGGTGTCGGCGCTGTTGCTCGACCGGGCGCCGTCCCCGCGCCAGTTCGTGGCTGTCCAGCTCGCGACCGACGTGGTGATCGTGACCTCGTTGGTCCACTACTCGGGCGGGCGTGAGTCCTTATTCACCTTCCTCTACGTCGTGGTGACCCTCTACGGTGCGCTGCTCTTCGGGCGCCGCGGGGCGATGATCAGCGCCTCGGTGAGCGCCGCCGCCTACGGGGGCCTGCTGCTGGCGACCCGGTCCGGGTTGATCGACGGGTGGGGTGAGGAAGGGCCCGAGGCACTGCCCGCGGCCGCGCTCGTCGCGATCTGGGCCGTCCACGTGGGCGCGCTCTATCTGGTCGGTGTGCTGGCGAGCCTCCTGTCCAGCGAGCTGCAGCGCACCGGGCGCGCCCTCGACCAGAGCAAGAGTGATCTGCGGCGGCTGCGCGATCTGCACCAGCGCACCGTCGGAAGCCTGATGAGCGGCCTGCTGACCTTCGATGCCGAGGGGGCGATCACCTCTTTCAACCCCGAGGCCGAACGGATCACCGGCCTCGCGGCCGCGGCGGTTTTGGGACGATCACTCGAGGAAATAATCCCCGGGGCGATGGCGCTGCTGAGCGAGTGTGAGCAGCCCGACGAGCGGCCGGCGGTGCGTCGCGCGAGGCTGCGCCATCGCAATGCAGACGGTGCCGAGCTGCACCTCGGCGTGGCTGCCTCGATCCTGCGCGGGGCCGAGGGCGAGGCCCAGGGCCACGTGATGATCTTCCAGGACGTGACGGACGTCGTCGCGATGGAGCGCGACCTGCGAAGCTCGGAGCGCCTGGCAGCGGTTGGCGAGATGGCGGCGAAGATGGCTCATGAGATCCGCAATCCGCTGGCATCGATCTCCGGGTCGATCCAGATGCTGCGCGACACGCACGAAGGCGAGGGCGATCCCGAGTCGGGACGCCTGATGGATATCGTGATCCGCGAGACCGATCGTCTCAACGACCTGATCACCGACTTCCTGCTGTACTCGCGTCCGAGCGCGCCGGACCTCAAGGAGATCCGTGCCCGCAGCGTGCTGGAGGAGGTGGCCGATCTGCTCGAGGCGGGCATGCCCGCGGACGTAGAGCTGCTGGTGTCCGGCTCCCGCACGCTTTCGGTGCTGGCCGATCCCGGTCAGCTGCGGCAGATCCTCTGGAACCTCGCGTCGAATGGCCTCGAGGCGATGCCCGACGGGGGGCAGCTCGTGCTCGGCGTCGAGGCGGGCGGCCTCGACGAAGCTCAAGAAGGGGCAGCTCCCCGCCGTAACGAGGCGCAGGGGCGATCGCCCGTCGGAGCGCCCTGGGTCAGGATCAGCGTCACGGACACAGGAGCGGGCATGTCGCTCGAGTTGACGGAGCGGATCTTCGAGCCCTTCTTCACGACCAAACGTCGGGGGACGGGGTTGGGGCTGGCGACCGTGTACCGGATCGCCGAGAGCCACGGTGGCTGGGTCGAGGTGGAGAGTCAGGTTGGCAGGGGCACGGTGATCCACGTCGTGCTGCCGGGAGTGCAGGAGCCAGGATGAGCGACAGGCCGCAGATTCTCATCGTCGACGACGAGCGCAGCATGCGGGAGTTCCTCGAGATCTTCTTCCGCCGCGAGGGCTTCGAAGTCGTGACCGCGGACAACGCGCCGTCGGCGGTGCTCTGCCTGGAGAACGACGACATCGACGTCGTCATCACAGACATGCAGATGCCCGAGGGAAGTGGCCTCGACGTTCTGCACGCCGCACGCGACCTTTCGCCCGAGACGATCGTCGTCGTCATCACTGCCTTCGCGAGCACCGACAGCGCGATCGAAGCGATGAAGGAAGGCGCCTACGACTACATCACCAAGCCCTTCAAGCTGGACGAGATCCGGCTGATCGTCGAGAAGGCGCTCGAGAAGAAGGACCTGTCGAAGGAGAACGTTCGGCTCAAGACCGAGCTGCGCTCGCAGGCGAAGTGCCGCCACATCATCGGCTCGAGCCAGGCCATGCAGCACGTCTTCGATCTGATCGGCCAGGTGGCGCGCACCAAGACCAACGTGCTGATCGCCGGCGACAGCGGCACCGGCAAGGAGCTCGTGGCCCGGGCCATTCACGATCAGAGCGAGCGGTGTGAGAAGCCGTTCGTGGCGCTGAATTGCGGAGCGATTCCCGAAAATCTGCTCGAGAGCGAGCTCTTCGGCCACGTGAAGGGGGCGTTCACCGGGGCGATCCAGAACAAGGAAGGGCTGTTCGAGACGGCCGATGGCGGAACGCTCTTCCTCGACGAGGTGGGCGAGCTGCCGGTGGCGCTGCAGGTAAAGCTGCTGCGTGTCATCCAGGAGAAGACGATCCGCCGCGTGGGGGGCACCGCGGACCAGAGGGTCGACGTGCGGCTCGTGTCGGCTACCAATCGTCGGCTCGAAGAAGAGGTCGCCGCGGGGCGCTTCCGTGAGGATCTCTACTACCGCCTCAACGTGATCCAGATCGCGCTTCCGGCTCTGCGCGAGCGGAGAGACGACATTCCGCTGCTCGCACAGCACTTCGTCGACAAGTTCTCCGCCGAGCTCGGCAAGCCGATGCAGGGCATCCGTGACGACGCCCTGGCCCTGCTCAGCGGCTACGGGTTCCCCGGCAACGTGCGCGAGCTCGAGAACATCGTCGAGCGCGCCGTGGCGCTGGCGCGGACGCCGACCATCGGCGTCGACGTGCTGCCTCCGACGGTCACCGACGAGCGGCCCCGGGTGGGCTGCCCCAGTATTCCGCCCGAGGGCGTGAAGCTCGAGTTCCTCGTCGACGACTACGAGCGGAAGCTGCTCGCCGAAGGGTTGCGGGTGGCCGGCGGCGTGAAGAAGGAGGCGGCGAGGCTGCTCGGCATCTCGTTCCGCTCGTTCCGTTACCGGCTGGAGAAGCTCGGCCTCGAGTCCCCCGACGACGCCGCTTGAAGTCCTGCCATGACTGGAGCGGCCCGGCTCCGGTCAGGCTCCTAGTCCCGGACCCCGTACTCCTTGATCTTGTAGAGCAGCGCGCGGTGGCTGATTTCGAGGAGCCTGGCCGCGTGGGTGCGGTTGCCGTTGGTGGCGCGCAGGGCGCGGCGGATCATTCGGGCCTCGAAGGCGCGGCGGGCATCCTTCAATCCGAAGTCAGCGGCGGCGTCGTCCGGGAGCCCGGGCTGGGCGCTCACGATGTTCTGGGGCAGGCAGTCGAGCGTCAGCCAGTCGCCGTCCGAGAGGATCATCGCCCGCTCCATCACGTTCTCGAGCTCGCGCAGGTTGCCGGGCCAGTGATGGGCGGTGAGCCGCTCGAGGGCGTCGTCCGCGATGCCTTGGATGTCCTTGCCGAGCGCCCGGCGGAAGTGCGTCAGGAAGTTGTCGACGAGCAGGGGGATGTCCTCACGGCGGTCGCGCAGCGCCGGTACGTGCAGCTGCACCACGTTGAGCCGGTAGAAGAGATCTTCACGGAAGCGCCCCGCTGAGATCTCCTGCTCGAGGTCCCGAGCCGTGGCCGCGATCACGCGGACGTCGATGGCCTGCGACTTGCCGTCGCCGACGGGGCGGACCGCCTCCTCCTGGAGAACGTGCAGGGTCTTCAATTGCAAGGGCAGCGGCAGCTGTTCGATCCTGTCCAGAAAGACCGTTCCACCGTCGGCCTCGGCGAAGAGACCGCGCCGGGCGCGATCGGCGCCCGCGAAGGCGCCCTTCGCGTGACCGAAGAGCTCGCTCTCGAGCTGGCTCTCGGGGATGGCCCCGCAGTCGACCGCCACGAAGGGCTCGGCGCGCCGCGGGGACTGCGCGTGGATGGCCCGGGCGATCACCTCCTTGCCGGCGCCGCTCTCGCCAGTCAGCAGGGTGGTCGTCTTGTAGTCCGCCGTGCGTTCGATCAGCTCGAGCAGGTCGATCATCGACTCGGAGGCGGCAACGATGGGCCGGTTGCCCTCGATGCGATCGTGGTCGCGCTGCAGCCGCTCGTGAGAGCGGCGGAGCCGCCCGCGCTCGTGGGTCTTTCGCAGTAGCAGCACGACCTCGGAGTGTTGAAGCGGCTTGGTGAGATAGTCGTAGGCGCCACGCTCGACGGCCTCCGCGGCGAGATCGGTCGTCCCGGGGGTCGACAGCAGGACGACAGGCACACCGGGCGTCTTTCGTGCGAGCTGCGGGACCAGGTCGAATCCGTCGATGCCCGGCATGCCAAGATCGCAGAGGATCAGGTCCACCGGAGTCTCGTCGAGGCGCTCGAGCGCCTCGTTGCTGCTCGCCGCCGACACGACCTCGCAGCCCTCGGCCGAGAGCAGCATCGACAGGCTCTCTCGCAGTGCGTCGCCGTCTTCGTCGATGATCAGGACCCGCTCGAACACGCGCTCTCCACCCGCATCTCCGCCCGCCGATTGCCATGGCAGCGGATTCATCGACGGGGCTGCGGCCGAGCGGCCGGGAGTGCCCGTCGCTTTGTGACATCGGCCGGCCGTGGCGGGCGACTGAGGGGGAATCCGACGTGTGTGGACGGCGGCCGGCAGGACAGGGCCATAGCGGCCGAAGCTGCCTCTCGGGACGTCGGGACGGCTCCCGATCCAGCCGCTGCGCCATCCTGAAATGTGATCCGCAGCACGCTCGCCGCCCAACGCGCGCGATTTCCACCGTCTCAAGTCCCCGAAACCGCGGGCCGATAGTCCGGTTGTTCGAAACCCGTGGAGGGGTTGCGAGCCCACGGATCGCGGAGGAGGAACGGTGCCGGCCAACAACGTACAGCGGTATCGCGAAAGCGTGATGATGAGCAAGGCCGAGTTGGCCCGGAAGGCCGGGCTCTCGACGCTGACCATCGATCGGGTGGAGGCTGGCCGACCGTGCCGTCTCGACACGAAGCGGAAGATCCTGCTCGCCCTCGACCTGAAGGTCGGGGACAAGGATCGCGTCTTCGGATTTGCTGCGCCCGATGCGGACATCGCCCCGGCGCTGTCCCAAGAAGCCATGCTGCAGCGTTCGTAACACCGGACCTCGGAGACGACAATGAACTTCGCTCTGCCCAGCTTCGGAAGGCGTTCCGTGGTGGGACTCGATATCGGGTCTCACTCGGTGAAGGCCGTCGAGCTCGCGATGAAGGGCAAGGACAAGGGATTCGAGCTGCGCGGTCTCGGCGTCGCGCCGATGCCGGCCGAGTCGATCGTGCAGGGGGCGTTCCTCAACTCGAGCGCCATCGTCGAAGCGATCCAGGAAGCCGTTTCCACCGGCCGCATCAAGTCGAAGGACGTCGCAGCGGCCATCGCGGGTCACTCGGTGATCGTGAAGAAGGTCAGCCTGCCCGCCATGAGCCGCGATGAGCTGGAAGACCAGATCCAGTGGGAGGCCGAGCAGTACATCCCGTTCGACGTGAACGAGGTCAACCTCGACTTCCAGATCCTGCAGAGCAGCGAGGGTGAAGGGCAGATGGACGTGCTGCTCGTCGCCGCCAAGAAGGACCTCATCGACGACTACTGCCAGGTGATCAGAGAGGCCGGGCTGAACCCGGTGGCGATCGACGTTGCGGCCTTCGCGGTAGAGAACGCCTACGAGATCAACTACGACGCCGACGTCGACAGCGTGATCGCGCTGGTCAACATCGGGGCCCAGGTCGTCAACATCAACGTCGTGCAGGACGGCATCCCTGCCTTCACCCGGGACATCACGACCGGCGGCAACCAGTACACCGAAGAGATCCAGAAGGCGCTCTCGATCAGCTTCGAGGAGGCCGAGCGGCTGAAGATCGGTGGCGACGCCTCCGAGCAGAGCCAGGACGTCGTGCCGCAGGAGGTCGAGCACGCGATTCGCGGCATGACCGACACGATCGTCGGCGAGATCTCGCGCTCCCTCGACTTCTTCACTGCCACCGCGGCGGACCAGCGGATCGGCAAGGTGCTGCTTTGCGGCGGTGGATCGGGAATCTCGGGCTTCGCCAACACCTTCCGGGATCGCACGGGATTCGAGGTGGAGGTGATGGATCCCCTGGCCCGAATGCTCCCGAGCAAGAGCTTCGACGCAGCGTACCTCCAGGAGGTCGGTCCCCTGCTCGGCGTGGGGGTCGGGCTGGCGACACGGAGGGTCGATTACTGATGATCGAGATCAACCTACTTCCCCACCGCGAAGCCAAGCGCGTCGCGGGCCTGCGCGAGAGCATCGGCCTGCTGGTGCTCGGGCTCCTCGGGATCGCCGGCGCCGTGGTCTTCCTGAACGGACACGTCGCCGACCAGCTCGCCGACGCCCGCAGCTCGGTGCAGCAGCTCGAGAGCGACGTTGCTCGCTACAAGCCCCAGGAAGCGCAGGTGGCCGACTTTCGGCGCAAGAAGTCGGATCTCGAGGACAAGCTCGAGATCATCCGCGGCCTCGACCGGGCCCGCAGCGGGCCCGTGAAGATGTTCGAGGAGCTTGCCAACCAGACTCCCGAGCGCCTGTGGCTGACCGAGCTCACGACCGAGGGCGGCCGCATTCGACTCGAGGGCAGCAGCCTCGACAACGGCGTCGTCGCCGACTTTCTGCGTGCGCTCAACGTTTCGCGGTCTTTCGCGAACGTCGATCTGCTCAAGACGGGCGGCGGCAGCAGTCCGATGGACGGCGTGCAGCTCGTGAAGTTCGAGATCACGGCAAACCTGGTGACGCCCACCGAGGACGAGAAGGACTCGGGCGAGACCGGCGCCTAGGAGAGACGCGATGGACCTGAACTTCGATTTCGACGAGCAGATCGAGAAGCTCGCGCGAATCCCCAAGCCGATCCGGCTCGCGGCTGTTTCCGCGGTGCTCGTCTCGGTGGCCGCCGGCTACTGGTTCTTCATCTACCAGCCGAAGGCCGAAGAGGTCGCCACGTTGCGGGGGAATGCCCATCAGCTGCAGCGCAAGCTCTCGAACATTCGAGCCGTGGCGGCCAACGTCGGCGAGTTCGAGCAGGAGGTCGCCGAGCTCGAGCGCGAGCTCGAGAAGGCGCTCGAGCAGCTGCCCGACGGCAAGCAGTTCGAGGACTTGCTGCGCGACATCAGCACCGCCGGCAAGCAGGTGGGTGTTTCGATCAAGTCGATCTCCCGGGAGAAGGAGGTTCCGCACGACTTCTACGCGGAGGTGCCCTTCCGGATCGTGATCGAGGGCAGCTACCACGACCTGGCGCGCTTCTTCGAGCGGGTCGGCCGGCTGCCTCGGATCGTCAATGTCGGGGCGCTTCGCGTGCACGTCGCCCAGGAGGCCCGGTCGGGCACGCGGCTGCGCGTCGAGGGCACGGCGACGACGTTTAGATTCCTGAGCGACGAATCGCGCTCCGCGGCCCGGAAGCAGCCGGACGCGCGGCGTGGTCGGGCGTAGGGGGATGGTCGTGGGTTTCATTCGAGCAGGAGTCGTGCTCGGGCTGATCGTGCTGCTGAGCGGTTGCGCCGATGCGCCGATCGGCGGCACGACCACCGAGGAGTTCGCGGCCCAACGCGACCGCCTGAAGGCCGCGCTCGTCAAGAAGGACGGCGCCGGCGCGACGCGGGTGGCTCCGGCGGATGCCCCGGAGGAGGCGTTGGAGGACGCGGGTTACAGCGCGGTCGGCGAGGAGTACATCTACGAGTCGACCGGCAAGCGGGATCCGTTCCGCTCGATCCGTTTCGTCGACGAGGAGGTGCCGGCGGCCGGCTTCGGTCCGCTCGGAGACTTCGAGTTGGGGCAGTTGTCGGTGGTGGCGGTGGTGTGGGACACCCGGCGGCCGCGCGCAGTGGTGACGGACCCGGGTGGCCGGGCGTTCATCGTTCACGAGGGATCGCAGATCGGTAAGAACTCCGGTCGCGTGATCCACATTGGAGACAACCTGCTTCTCGTCAAGGAGACCTACGTCGACTTCGCGGGCAATCAGTCAACGAAGGACGTGGAAATGCGGATTCGCAGGAGCCAGGGAGGGTGATCTCGATGATGCGTCTCATCGGAGGCATCAAGCAGGGGGCCGTGATCGTGGCGGCGTGTGCGGCGGCGACGCTGCTCGCGTGCGTGACGACGCCCGAGTCGGAGCAGGCAGAGGCGTCGTCTTCGGACGCCGAGGCTTCGCTCTACGGTGCACAGGAGCTCGATGGCATGAGCGTCGAGAGCCTGGAGGGCGAGACCCGGATCGCGCTCGTCGGGCTCGAGCAGCCCGTCTACACGGTCGAGCCGGCCGCTGCGGGCAGTGCCGTGATCGTGGAACTCGCCGGTGTGCGTCAGCCGTCGTCGAGCCTCTTCGGCGCGCTGTCCGGCGCGGGCTCCCAGGTGAGCGTGTACGACGGCGTGGTCGACATGGTGAGCGCCTCGACGTTCGAGGGCGACGGCATGCCGGTGACCCGCATCGAGGTGGCGCTCGCCGTGCCGGCTGATGTGGAGGTGCAGTCAGCGGCCGACGGGCTCGCCCTGGTGGTGCGCGCCGGGGGCGCGTTGGCCGCTATCGACTCGGCCGATGCCGAGGGCGTCGAGACGGCGATCGAGGGCCTGGCCGCAGACGAGGAGGATCCTTGGGCGGTCGCGGAGGCGATCGCCGGTGTCGAGGAGTCGGAGGCGATCGCCACGGGCGGCGAAGCGGAGGAGTCCACCTGGTCGGAAGAGAGCCAGACGGCCGCTGCCGTGGTGGAGCCTCGCTCGAGCGAGCCGGCCACGACGCTTCGGGGCATTTCGGTGGAGACCGCCCTGGCGGGCGTACTGGTCCATCTCGAGGCGGACGGCATGCTCGCCAGCGCAGAGGCGTTCACCATCGAGGACCCTGCTCGCCTGGTCGTCGATCTTCCGGGCATCGAGAGCGCGGTCACGACGAACAAGATCTCGGTCGAGAGCGCGTGGGTTTCGGGAGTGCGGCTCGGGGTTCACCCCGACAAGCTGCGCGTCGTGCTCGACGGAGGCCCGAGCGTCGAGGGCTTCCAGGGGCGCCGGGTGCTGCCCGCCGCCGATGGCCTGATCATGACAGTAGGGGCGGGTGCCGACCTCGAAGAGGCCCTGGCGGCCCGTGTCTCGGCCGGGAACGGCCCGGTGCCGACGGCGGCTGCGCCGGCGGCGATGGGCGGCGCGGCTGAGATCGCACTCGTCGACGAGCCGGTCGGCGTGGAAGACGCGGACGCCATGGACGACAGCGCCGGGATGGCGCTCGAGGAGGCGCTGGAGGCGCTGCGCGCGACGCCCAGCGGCGACCAGACGGCCGAAGAGGCCCTGTTCGCCGAGGCCGACGAGATTGCGGAAGAGCCCGCCGCCGAATTGGAGCCCGAGAGCCCGATCGAAGAGGAGGCGGCTTGGGACGCGATGGTGGAGGACGAGGCCGTCCCGGCTGCGCTGGCGCAGGCCGAAGGCGTCCGCGCTCCGGCAGAGATCTTCGGCCTGCAGGTCGACCGGGACGGCGAGCGTGATCGCATCGCGGTGCTCGCCGACAAGGTCGTCGACTACGAGGTCTACACGCCGGACGACGAGACGGTCGTCGTGCGTATCGAGCACGCGGTCATGTCGAACGACGTGGGCGAGAAGATCACGCCCGACGCCGGTGGTCCGGTCTCGCTGGTCACGACCTTCCAGCAGCCCGACGTCGACGGCGACGAGGTGAGCGTGGTGGTGCGACGCGCCGCGGGCCTCGAGCCGCAGGTGACGCGCCGCGGGTCGCTACTGTTCCTCGACTTCCCGAACACGGGCGTGGCGGCGGCGCCGCCGCCGGCCTTCATCCCGGGCGTGCCCGAGGCGGTGGTCGAGCCGGAGGACTACGCGAACGCCATCGAGATCATCGAGCCGGACGGCGGGGGCGACTCGCTCTCGATCGACGGAGATGCGATGACCGACCTGAGCGAGGCGGAAGCCCTCGCGTTGCCGCCGGCGGACGAAGAGCCGTATGCGGACCTGCCCGAGTTCGAGGAGCCGGCGGCCCTGCACGACGCGGCTTCGATGATCGACGACGTCCCGGTCCCGATGCCCCTGGCAGACGGCGGCGATCCGACGCCGGCCTCGCTCGAGGGTCCGGCCGCCGTGGACATGCTCGAGGAGGGCGGCCTGATCGACGGCAAGAAGTACTCGGGCCGCCGCATCTCGCTCGACTTCAAGGACGTGCTGATCGCCGACGTGCTCCGGCTGATCGCCGAGGTCTCCGACCTCAACATCATCGCCGGCGACGAGGTGCAGGGAACGGTGACGATCCGGCTCGTGGACGTGCCGTGGGACCAGGCGCTCGACGTCATCCTGCTCACCAAGGGCCTTGGCTTCGTGCGGGTCGGCAACGTGCTGCGCATCGCGCCGTCCGAGATCCTGAAGGTCGAGGAGGAGGTTCGCCTGCAGGAGCGCCGCAACAAGGAGAAGCTCGAGGACCTCGAGGTCAAGCTCCAGCCGGTCAACTACGCCTCGGTGGAGGACGTCTCCAGCCTGGTGAAGCGGCTGCTTTCGCCGCGTGGGACGGTCAACACCGACCAGCGCACCAACACGCTGATCATCAAGGACATCAGCAGCGTGATCGACGAGGCCACGGCGCTGATCCAGGCGATCGACACGCAGACGCCGCAGGTGCTGATCGAGGCCAAGATCGTCGAGGCCAACCTCGAGTTCGGCCGCGAGCTCGGCAGCACCTGGGACATCGGCAGCCAGCCCTGGGTGGACGGGTTCGCCCCGGGCGTCCCGCGCACCGACCTCGGTGGCCGGGACTTCAAGTTCCAGGACGTCAACAACGTCTCGATCGGCAACCCCATCACGAGCGTCGCCACGGGGACGGTGAACTTCGGCGCCTTCCTGCTCGACGACAAGATGGAGGTGAACGTCCACATCGAGGCGATGGAGCGCGCGGGTGACGGCAAGGTGATCTCGAGCCCGCGTGTGGTCACCCTCGACAATCGTGAGGCGATCATCGAGCAGGGTGTCTCGATTCCCTTCCAGACCTTCGAGGGCGGCGACGCGAAGCTCGAGTTCATCGACGCGGTGCTGAGCCTCAAGGTGACGCCGCACATCACCACCGACAAGAGCATCATCATGAACCTGGAGGTCACGCGGAATGCGCCTGACGCTTCGGTGTCGACGCCGACCGGCTCGCCGGCCATCGCGAAGAACCAGGCCAAGACCGAGACGCTGATCAAGGACGGCCAGACGCTGGTGATCGGTGGTATCTACACCATCGACAAGACGACCCGCGAGTCGCGCGTCCCCTACCTGCACAAGATTCCGCTGATCGGGGCCGCCTTCAAGTCGCGCGAGCTCAGCGACGTCCGCAAGGAGCTGCTGATCTTCGTGACGCCGCGGGTCGTGGTGAACCCGGCACTGGCCTCGGCGGACTGAGCGATCGGGGCGTGCGGACGATCCACGGACGGGGGGGAGCTTTTGCTTCCCCCCGTTCTTCTATACTGAGGCCTGGGGTGGGGCCTGGCTGGACGGGCCTCGGGGAGTTCTCGCTCGCGGCGATGTCGACGAGAGTCATCGCCGACGACGAATCGGGAGGCGGAAGGCCGATGGCCGAGTCGCATCACGGGTACGATCTGGAGGGGCTCGCCGCACTGGTGGCGGCTGACCCGGGCAGTCCCGAGTTTCCGGCCCTCGCCGAGGCCGCGCGTCGCTGCGGCGAGCCCGAGCGCGCCCGGCAGATCGCCGCGGAGGGGCTCGAGGCCGCGCCCGCGCGATTGGCCGGGCGGGTCGCGCTGGGCCTGGCGCTGCTCGACCTCGGCCGCGCCGAGGAGGCGAGCGCCGAGCTCGCGACCATTCTCGACGCGGTGGTCGAGCCGCATCGCATCGAGGAGGCGATCCTGGAGGCCGAGCCCGTGGCCAGCGATCCGCTCGTCGGGACTGCGGGCCGCGCCGACGTTCTCCTGGACGACGAGATCGACGAGGCGTTCGCCGCCGCCGAGCCCCGGATGGACGAGATGATTTCGCCCAACACGATGGCGGAGCGGGTGCTGTTCGACCACGCTCCGGTGGACGCCGGGGCCTGCGCGGACCTCGGGGCGCCGCCCGCCGACGGCGACGAGGAGGCCGCGGCGGCCGGTGTCGGCGCCTCGAGCCCGCTCTTTCGCACCGCCACCATGGCCGACTTGCTCGACCGCCAGGGCGATGCGGCGGGCGCCGAGGCGATCCGACGCGCGCTGTCCGGCGTCGACGACGTCGGCGATGTGGCGGACTTCGTCGAGAGAGCCGAGGACGCCGTGGCAGGCTCCCGCACGCGCACCCTCTCGACCCTCGAGCAATGGCTCGAGAACATTCAGCGAGGTATGGCATGAGCTTCGAGTCGATCCTCCAATCGATCGTGGACGAGGGCAAGGGCATCGTCGGGGTCGCGCTGATGGAGAGCGACGGCATTCCGATCGAGCAGGTCTACGCCGGCCACCCCGCCGACGATCCGTTGCACGGTGACATCGGACTCGCCGGCGCCGAGTTCGGGCGCATCCTCGCCGAGGTCGTCAAGGCGTCGGACGCGATCGGCGGTGGCCCGCTCTCGGAGATCGTCGTCAGTCTGGCGCGGGTCTCGCTGATCTTCTCCCGGGTCGAGGACGACGTGATCCTGGCGGTCGCCATGGCGCCGGATGGCAACCTCGGCAAGGCGCGCTATCTCATCCGCCGCAGCCTGATGGCGATCCGCCAGGAACTGTGATCGCAAGCGGGTCGCCCTGGAGACCCGCGTGTCGTCGATGCCCCGCATCCTGGTCCTTCACGGTCCGAACCTGAACCTCCTCGGTCGGCGCGAGCCCGACGTCTACGGTCGCACCACGCTGGCCGAGATCGACTCGGCGTTGGCCGAGCTGGCCGCGAAGGCGGGCTTCGAGGTCGACTGCCGACAGTCGAACCACGAAGGCGTGTTGATCGACGCCGTCCACGAGGCGATGGGCCGCGCGTCGGGCATCCTGGTCAATCCCGGCGGACTCACCCATACCAGCGTCGCGCTGCGCGACGCGCTCGTTGCGAGCGAGCTGCCCGTCGTCGAGGTGCACCTCTCGAACGTCCACGTCCGCGAGCCCTTCCGCAGGCACAGCTACGTGTCGGGTGTGGCGGCCGGTGTGGTAGCCGGGCTCGGGGCGCCCGGCTATTCGCTCGGGCTGCGGGCGCTGATCGGGCTGGTGGGCCGCTGAAGGATCCCGGCCGCAGGCGGCGACGCCTGCGTTCCTGCCTCTCGAGAACGGTGGCTCAACGGTGGATCGAGGATTGTGCCTGGCATGATTTCTGCTTGATCTCGGTTCATGGCAAGAAATCGATCAGGACGCACACCTCCCTTCTGCCCCAACCCGGACTGTGATTCCAGAGCCGACCCGGCCACCTGGCGCTTTCGCAAGAAGGGCTTTTTCTCGAGGACCCACCACCCCCACAAGGTCCAGCGGTACCAGTGTCAACATTGCG